>NZ_WKCB01000042.1 GCF_021606685.1 Pseudomonas syringae | reverse complement strand
ACAACGTGGTGCTGACCCAGAAGGGCGCAGATTTCGTCAACGCCGGCAACCAGCTGCCGAAAATCGACCTGACCGTTACCGATCCAGAAGGCCTGAACTCGCATAACGCAGCGCAGCCAACCGTCAACCTGCACAACGATGTGCCGGTGATCTCCATCGTGGCCAATACCCTCGAAGAGAACTCGGCTACTGCGGGCACCGTCGCGGGTACTTTCACGGCGACCGACGAAGAAACTCCTCGTGCGGGCCTGACTATCAGCTTCACCGGCACCACCAACGTAGACGGCTACTACAGCATCTCCGGCAACAGCGTGGTGCTCACCCAGAAAGGTGCGGACTTCGTTAACGCTGGCAACCAGCTGCCGAAAATCGACCTAACCGTCACCGATCCAGAAGGCCTGAACTCGCATAGCGCCGCGCAGCCAACCGTCAATCTGCATAACGATGTGCCGGTGATCTCCGTCGTGGCTAATACCCTCGAAGAGAACTCCGCCACTGTGGGCACCGTCGCCGGTACTTTCACAGCAACCGACGAAGAAACCCCGCGCTCGGGTCTGACAATCAGCTTCACCGGCACCACCAACGCAGCTGGCTACTACAGCATCTCCGGTAACAACGTGGTGCTGACGCAAAAAGGCGCTGACTTCGTCAACGCTGGCAATCAACTGCCTAAGATCGACCTGACCGTCACCGATCCAGAAGGTCTGAACTCGCATAACGCAGCGCAGCCGACCGTCAACCTGCACAACGATGTGCCAGTGATCTCCGTCGTGGCTAACACCCTCGAAGAGAACTCCGCCACTGCGGGCACCGTCGCCGGTACCTTCACCGCGACCGACGAAGAAACACCACGTGCGGGCCTGACCATCACCTTCACCGGCACCACCAACGTAGACGGCTACTACAGCATCTCCGGTAACAACGTGGTGCTGACCCAGAAGGGCGCAGATTTCGTCAACGCCGGCAACCAGCTGCCGAAAATCGACCTGACCGTTACCGATCCAGAAGGCCTGAACTCGCATAACGCAGCGCAGCCAACCGTCAATCTGCACAACGATGTGCCGGTGATCTCCGTCGTGGCTAACACCCTCGAAGAGAACTCGGCTGCAGTGGGCACCGTCGCCGGTACTTTCACCGCGACCGACGAAGAAACACCACGTGCAGGCCTGACCATCACCTTCACCGGCACCACCAACGCGAGCGGCTACTACAGCATCTCCGGCAACAACGTGGTGCTGACCCAGAAGGGCGCAGATTTCGTCAACGCCGGTAACCAGCTGCCGAAAATCGATCTGACCGTCACCGATCCAGAAGGCCTGAACTCGCACAACGCAGCGCAGCCAACCGTCAACCTGCACAACGACGCGCCAGTGATCGCGATCACGCCTGCGACAATCGTTGAGGACACCGCCAAAGTCGGCACCGTAGCCGGTACCTTCACAGCGAGCGATGAAGAAACACCGGTCGCCCAGTTGAAGATCACCTTCACCAGCGGCACCAACGCGGATGGCTACTACAGCCTGTCCGGCACTAACGTTGTGCTGACGCAGAAGGGCGCGGATTACGTCAACTCCGGTCACCAGTTGCCTAAGATCGACCTGACCGTGACCGACGCTGACGGCGCCAACTCACACAGCACTGGCCAGCCGACCGTGACGTTGGTCGATGACACGCCAATCGCCAGCAACGGCTACATCCAGGGCAACGAAGACACCCCGATCGAATTGACCTGGGCGACCTTCGGCGTCAGCGACGAGGACTCCGCAAACCCGAAAGTGGTGTTCACCAGCCTGCCGGCCGGTTCCATCGAGTACAGCGTCAACGGCGTGTGGGTCGCGCTTACCGCGAGTGACCTGAAAACCGCTACCTCGGCCGGCAAGTCGTTCAGCCAGGCTGATTTCGACAACCACACTGTGCGTTACACCCCGGCGGCCAACGAATCGGGTGACAACACCTTCGCGGGCACAGGTGTGGGCAACATGCAGAGCGATTACACCCAGCTGAAATTCCAGGCTACCGACGGCAATTCCTACAGCGACACCAAGGTCATCACCGTGGATATCCACCCGGTGGCGGACGTTCCTGTGGTGACGGTTGGCGCGTTCGGCGCTGTGCCGACTGGTTTGGTCATTCAAACCTGGACCGGCGGCACTCTGCGTAATGACCTGGGCACCAACGGTAACGGTGTGGTCAATTCCAGCGACCTGATCCGTGTGATTGACGCCAAGACAGCCGCCAGCGCGGCCTCCACCGGTGTAACCAGTAACGTCAGCAACAGCAATGTGGTCGACGGCACTGCGACCAAAGTCTCCGGCCTGATCTACCTGGAAGCCGGCAAGAGCTACACCTTCACCGGTACGGCCGACGACAGCCTGGCAATTACCGTGGGCGGCAAGCTGGTTGCCACCGAGACGTGGAGCAAGGGCAGCGCGATTACCGGGTCGAGCTACACGCCGACCGAGTCGGGCTACTACACCCTCGACATCTACCACTACAACCAGGCAGGCGCGGGCAACTACGACGTCAATGTGTCGATCAACAACGGCGTGTCGATGTCCCTGGGCAACAGCGGCCTGCAGACCTACACCAGCGTGGAAGCATTGAAAGCCGCGGGTGCGGTGCTGGGCGATAGCCATGTCGTCAACGGCGAAGGTTATTACACCGGCTACGTCTACAACCGTGGCCTGGAAGACACCGCGATCAAGGTCAGCCCGATTACCACCACGTTTGTCGACAACGATGGCTCGGAGTCGCACAAGGTGGAAATCAGCGGCTTGCCAGCCGGCACCGTGATTACCGACGGCACCACTGGGCAAAGCATCACCTCCAACGGCAGCGGCACGCTCTACGATGTCAGCACCTGGAACCTGAAAACCCTGACGGTCACGCCGCTCAAGGATTCGACCGCCAGCTTCGACATCACCGTGAAAGCCACCGCCACGGAGTTGAGCACTGGCGCTTCGGCGGTGACGACCGGCAAGGTGAGCATCGTGATCACTGCGGTCAACGACGCCCCAACCCTGGACCTCAGCACTGCCGACGGTTCGGTTGCCACGGGCTTCAGCACCTCGTACACCGAACGTGGCACCAGCGGTGTTGCGATTACCGGCAGCGTGGCCATCGCTGACGTGGACAGCACCCAGATGCAAAGTGCGACCATCACCCTCAAAAACGCCAGCTCGGGCGATGTGCTGAGCTCCAGTCTGGTAGCGGTGGGGGGGACGTATAAAGGCATCACTTTGACCAGCGTCGGGACTGACGTCAGCGGCAAGATCGTGCTGACCCTGTCGGGCGTGGCGGATGCGGCGACCTACAAGACGCTGCTTGAGTCGTTCCAGTACTCCAGCACCAGCAAGTACCCAACGCTGGGCGATCGCACCATTGATGTGTCGGTGACTGACAATGAGGGTGGCAACAGCGTGAGTTCGTTGGCGGCAACGACCACCATCACGGTCAAGCCTCAGGTATACACCTCCGTCATGGAAGGCGGCGCTGCGGCGGATACCATCGACCTCGGCTCTACCTCGACCAACAACATCGTGGTGGGCGACAAAGGTGGCATCACCACGCCGGGCACCAACTACAACATCGCGTTTATCGTCGACACCTCGGGCAGTATCGGCCCGAGTGCGATGACCTCGATCAAGTCCCAGTTGTCGACCATCTTCGATACCTTGATCGCCAACGCCAAGTTGACCGGTTCGGGTGTGGTGAAGGTGTTGTTGGTGGACTTCGACACCAAGGTCGAATCGCAAGTGTCGGTCAACCTGGCTGACCAGGCGGCTGCCAAGGATGCGTTGCAGGCTGTGTTGAACAGCATGAGCTCCAACTCGACTGACGTGACCAACTACCAGGACGCCTTCAACACCGCGACGGCCTGGTTCAAGAGCTCTGAAGCGACCAGCAACGCCAGTGCGAAAAACCTGACGTATTTCATTACCGATGGTGCGCCGAACGTCTACAACTACACCTACGGCAACATCGCTCTGGGCGCGACCAGCCGTAACGGCGACACGGTTTACTTCGACAGCAAGGTCAACAGCAAAACCTACACCCTGGGCCAGTCCACTGCGATCACCGCAACGGTCTACGGCAAGACCCAGGTTATCGTTGACACTGACGGCAAGGTCTACTCGTACAACTCGTCCGGCACCAAAACCTTTGAAGGTTATGTCGTGTCCGACGGCCGCGGTGGTTTCGACGTGGCCGGGGCTGTCGGCAATAGCAGCTACTACTACGACTATCCGTTGGAAATGGCCAAAGCCGCTTACGCTGCGCTGACCACTGCGGTCAAAGGCGGGGTTGAGGTGCAGGCCATCGGTCTGGGCAGCGACATTGATAGCACCGTGCTCAAGCAGTTCGATAGCGACAAGGTGGTTGCCAATATCGACACCGCCAAGTTGGCGGATGCCATTACCGGCCACACTGCCGATACCGGTGCCGACTCCGTTTCCGGCGGTTCGGGCAACGACATCATTTTCGGCGACCTGATCAGCTACAAAGGCCAGGAAGGCAGCGCGGCACTCAAGGCATTCGCTGCCGAGAAGCTGGCGACCACGGTCGATCAGATCGATGACCGCACCTTGCATCAGTACATCACTGAGCATGTGCAGGACGTCGGTGCGCTGGCCAACGCGTCGAATATCTACGGCACCAGTGATGGCGGCGATAGCCTGATCGGCAATGCCGGCAACGACATCCTGTTCGGCCAGGGCGGCAACGACACTTTGAATGGCGGCGCGGGCAACGACATCCTGGTCGGCGGCAAGGGTAACGACATCCTTACCGGCGGCGCGGGTGCCGATACCTTCGTGTGGCTCAAAGGCGACACCAACACCAACGGCGGCTTTGATCAGATCACTGACTTCAAGCACAGCGAAGGCGACAAGCTGGACCTGTCCGATTTGCTGCAAGGCAATAACGACAACAACCTGTCGAGCTACTTGAAGTTGACCACCGATTCGTCGGGCAACTCGACGCTGAGCGTGAGCAGCACCGGTTCGTTCACCACCAGTGGTGGCACGGCTGATGTCACGATCAAGGTCGATGGCGCCAACTGGGGCAGCGGCAGCGCCGCGATCAATAACCTGATCGCCGGTGGCGACCTGACCGTCAAGCACCACGACTGATCCTCTGGGGCGTCAATCTTTCGGGATTGGCGCCCATTGGCATCGGCTTGGGGAAAATGCGTGTAATCTCTGTGGGCGCCGTGCGCGGCGCCTGCAGGGATTTTTATTGGGAGAACGCTGATGTTCTACGTGCAACGCGATCAACACAACGCACTGGTTCGCGTCGAGGCGCAGGCCTACGCGGAAGCCACTGAGACGCTGCCAGCGGACCACCATGAGATCCAGGCATGGTTCGCCGATGACCAGATCGAAAACAGCCTCAAGCAGCTCAAGAGCAGTGACCTTGAGATGATTCGCGTGCTGGACGACTTGATCCACGTGCTGACGGCCAAGGGCGTGATTCGCATCACCGACTTGCCGCCGGCGGCACAGGCCAAGTTCCTGGAACGTACCCAGGCCCGAGCGGCGTTGGGTGGGTTGAGCGAACTGATCAATGACGATGAAACCGGTTTGATCTGAGCCCTGCGCGCCTCCTTCACGGCATCAACCTCAAGGAGGCACGAGGGTTCAGCGTTTTACTTCCAGGGCGCCGGTTCACCGACCAGTTGGCCTTGCACCCCTTCAACACCCATCTCGCGGATCACCCGCAACTCTCCCTCGGTTTCCACGCGCTCGGCAATCAGCGGCAAGTCAATGCTGTGGGCGGCCCGCTGGATCGCTTCAATAAAGAAGCGTTTGTGGCTTTCCTGATCGATGGCGCGGATGTAGCTGCCGTCGATCTTGAGGTAGGCCAGGCCCAGGTGCGCCAGGTTGCCGATCATGCTGAAGCGACCGCCGAAACGCTGCAGACCAAGGCTGTAGCCCAGGTTGCGCATGCGCCGGATCATCAGCTCCAGCTGGGTTTGCTCGGGTACTTGCTCCTCGCCGATTTCCAGGAACAGGCGCGGTCCCAGGGCCGGGTGCTGGGCCAGGCGCTCGAAGATATGTTCCAGGGCCTGCGGGTCGTTCAAGGTGGCGGCGGAGAGGTTCAGCGCCACGCATTGGTTGTGCTGGGCCAGTTGTTTGATCACCAGGTCGAGCATCAATTGGTCAAGGCGTGCGGTCCAGCCGAAGCGTTCCAGCCATGGCAGGAAGTGGCCGGCGGCGATGGTCTGGTCCTGGTTGTCGAGCAGGCGCGACAGCACTTTGTAATGCAGCACTCGCTGGGTGTCGCTGCTGCTGACCACTGGCTGGAAGAACAAGCGGAAGCGGCCCTGGCTCAGGGCGTTGTCGAGCAGGGTGTGCCAGCTGTGTGGGTCATCGCTGACGGTGTCGGGCGTTTGGTGCTCCAGGCAGACCCAGCTTTGGCCACTGCTGGCTTCTGCTTGCACCAGGGCCTGGTCGGCCCGCATCAGCAGGTCTGCCGAAGCGTCGCCGGGGTGGTAGGGGGCCAAGCCGATATAGGCCACGGTGGGCATGTCGGTGGCGCCGGTTTCGTACAGGCTCTGCAAGGTGGTTTCCAGTTCCTGGGCCAGTTGCAGCGCTTCATCACGCACCAGGCCTGGGGCGAGCACGGCGAACTCACCACCACGGCTGCGGGTGATCAGGTTGTGGGTTTCCGGGTACTTGGCGCAGGTGCGCACCAGTTGCTGGCTGACGGCTTGCAGCAGTTGGTCGGTGCGTTGCCCACCGAGGCGCTGGTTGAGGCCGGCCAGGTCGTTGAGGCGCAGCATCAGCAGGTAACCGGAGCTGTCCTCTTCCAGGTTGCTGACGCGCGAGCTTAGTTGCATCTCGAAATAGCGACGGTTGGCCAGCCCGGTCAGGCTGTCCTGGTAGGACTCCACGCGCAGCTTCTCGCTGCGTTCGGTCTGCTCGTGGAACAGCGCCTTGAGCTTCTCCACCATCTGGTTCATGGCCTGGACCACGCGGCGCAGTTCCGGGGTGCGCGGCAGGTCGGGCAAGCTGAGGAACTCGCGGCGGGCAATCGCGTGGGATTGCTCGACCATGTAATCCAGCGGCTTGAGCTGACGGCGCAACAACAATGCCCCGAGTACCGCGCTCGCCGCGCCGCACAGCAGCAACCAGCCCAGGCTGCCCAAGGCGCTCTGCCACAGCTTGGCCACGGCAAACATCGGGTGGCTGACCACCTCGACCCGCGCCGCCTGCTGCCAGCCTCGGCTGACGATGGCGTCGCCGCCGGCCGGGGCCAGGCCGATCATCTTCACGAACCAGGCCGGTACGCCACTGGCATCCGGCTCGGCGGCACGTTCCACCAGCACCTGGTCATTGCTCAGGTCGATCACGCGGATGCTGGCGTAGTAGCCACTGTCAAAGATCGAGCTGACCATCAGCTCGGTCATCGCCGGGTCATCGATGTTCGGTGTCAGCGACAACGCCAGCGCGGTGGCCGCGTCCTGGGCGTGCGAGCGCAGCTGGTTGACATACTGCGTACGCGAGCTTTCCAGGCTGACCACGAAGCTACCGCTGAAGGCGACCACGAGAAACACACAGATAGCGATCAGCAATTGTTTGAACAGTGACATCGTAGCTCCTGTTAATTATCCGAACTGGCCGGAAACCCTTCGGCGGTCATTTTTTTCAAGACATCCTGCCAGCGTGACAGGCGCTTGGTGTCACCGACTTTTTTGTTGCCTGCCGCGCCGGTCAACCACAGGCCTTCACCGTTGAATGCGTACACGGGCAACAGGTCCGTACGCTGGCTGGCCGGCAGAATCGGGTCCATCAGGCTGTCGAGCACCAGAGGCATGGCTTCGGGGCTGGCATAGTAAGTCAGTACCATGTGCGCGCGGTTCTGGCGCAGGGCCTTTACGTAGGTGATCCGCAGCTTGTCTGCGGCGATGCCGAGGTGGCGCAGGCTGAAGTATTTGGCGATGGCATAGTCTTCACAGTCGCCTGCGCCCTTCCACAAGGATTGAATGGGGGTGGCCCAGTAATCAACCTCATGCCACAGGTCGATATCTTCCTCGTAGTGCAATTGCCGGTTGAAGAACAAGTTGACCACTTTGAGCTGTTCCAGCTCGCTGATCTGCTTTTGCGTCGACAGCAATTGCTGCCAGGCATCAATGCGTTGTCGCCCGGCGCCCAACGGCCCGTAGAGCGACTCGGCGCGTCGGCTGATCTGGCTGAAATCCCAATCGGCAAGCAAATAGCCCGGCAGGCCGCTACCGATCATCAGAGTGATGGCAAAACCGAGCAGAATTCGAGGGAGTTTAAAGCGTATCGCCACTGCGAATACCCAAGCTTGCAGCATTGAAGGTGCGGCAATGGTGCGGTGATAACGGGTAAAAAACAATGGCACCATGAAATCACTTTGGCGCATATTTCAATAAGGTGTCGTCATTAAATTGGCGATTTTCCACTCGTCTGAAAGACTTGTTGAGAATTCATCAAAATAATGACAGCGCACCGTCCCTGACACAGAATGTGTCAACCAAGCGCACACAAAAAGACTTGCGGTAAGCCCCCTGCTTCTTGCCGACCTCCCACGTCTTTAACCGCGCCGTGAAGGAGCTCCGGCCATGAGCCGTACTGATGATCTGTTTGCCCTGTTCGGCAAGAGCGTTGCCCGTGACCCTCAAGGGCGCAACGCGCGGCTGCACTTTTTCGGCACTGTTCCCTTCGATGATGGCACCCGCGTGAACATGAAGGACGGGTCGCGCTTCGATGCCAACGGCCCTTGCGCCAACGAACAACCTCAACCGTTTGACGCAAACGCGCCGCGACCGAATGTGGTCGCGCTGGTGTCCGTCAATGGTGGCGTTGGCCGCAGCACCCTGGTTACGGCCTTGAGCAGCGGGTTGCAGCGTTTGGGCGAGTCGGTGGTGGCGTTGGACCTCGACCCTCAAAATGCACTGCGCCAGCACTTTGGTGTAAATCATGACCTGCCGGGTATCGGCCCCACCAGCCTGCTCAATGGGCAGTGGGAAACGGTATTGCAGACGGGGTTCGCCGGCTGCCGGATGATGCCCTTTGGCGATACCGATATGCAGCAGCAGGAAAACCTGCGGCGCTGGCTCACGCGTGAGCCCAAATGGTTGGCGCAGCAGCTGTGTTCTTTTGGCTTGAATGAACGCGACACCGTGATCGTCGATACCCCCGCCGGGAATAACGTGTACCTGCATCAGGCGTTGAATGTGGCTGACCTGGTGTTGGTCGTGGTCCAGCCGGATGCCGCGTGCCTGGGCACCCTGGATCAAATGGAGGCTTTGCTGGCGCCTTACCTTGAGCGCAACTGTGCGCCGCGTTGCCACTTTGTGATCAACCAGTTGGATGAGCATTCGGCGTTCAGCCTGGAAATGCTCGATGCATTCAAGCTGCGTCTGGGCGAAAACCTGTTGGAGGTCGTACACCGCGACCCGTCCATCAGCGAAGCCTTGGCTTTTGGCTCGGACCCGTTGGATAACGTGGGCCAGAGCCTGGCCAGCGACGACATCAATGGGTTGTGCCAATGGCTTATCAGCGTTAAAACCAGCCCTCTGGCGGCTGCGTTATAAGCTTGACGCGCAACGCTTATGCACAATTGGTTGGTTGCTACTGCTGACGGTTAGCCCTTTTATGAAGGCGTTCTCATTACGGCGCAACTGGCTGTTTTGCCTGTGTTTTATTTTTTGAACAAAAAATGATCAGGTCGGCTTTCGTGCTGTAAGGCAGATTTCTACAGGTCTTGTTAAAAATCCATCAACAGAGTTATCCACAGGCTGTGGTGCGACAATTTTGCCCTTTAATCGCGCTCGGCAAGCACCATCAAGTTGCGCGGCGTCAATGCAGGTTCACAGAAGCTGCCCACCGCGACCCTGTAGCCGTTCTCGGCAAGAAACAATGCCCGATCCAGCACCAGCCATAATTCCAACGGGCGCCGAAACAGACCACGCAGCAATTCCAGGTTTCTGACCTCGGCCAACCGCTGCCATCCAAACGCCTCCAGCGCCGCCCAATCCTGTTCACCTGTGGATAACCCCTTGCGGATGGCCAGCTCCTGGCAGTAGTCGGTGAAGGGCTTTTCCAGCCAACCGGCAGGCAGGGACGGCGTGGGCAGATACTGGTCGCAGCCGCGCAGTTGCCGTTGCAGCTGATCGAAGCCCAGGCGCCGGGCCATGGAGGTGTCGCGTTGCAGGCGCACGCGGTTGCCAGCGGTGACGGTTTCGCTGAGGGGCAGGCCGAGGTCATCGATGGATAACTGCAAGCGTGAAGCTTTACCCGCCGTGGACAGCGCCTGGTAGGTGTCGGCGTTGATCCGGTTGTAGCAGCAGGGCGCCAGCGCCAGCTGTTTGCAGCCGGCGGCGCTGGCCAGGTGCAACAGGCGCACGTGCAGATCGCCGCAGGCATGCAGGGCGACGGGCGTATGCTCGGGGCTGATCGTTACAGCCGCCATCACGTCTTGCAGGCGATGGGTGGCGGGCAGTTGGTGATGCTCGCTAAGGGCTTGGCCCGCAGCGACCAGCGCCGGGTCGTATTCCAGGCAGGTCAGCTGTTGCCCGGTTTGCAGCAGGCGACGGCCGAGGTGGCCCTTGCCGGCGCACCAGTCCAGCCAGTGTGCGGGCGGTTGGGCAAACTGCAGCGCGGCGCCGAAGGCTTCGATCTGTTGCCATTTGCGCCCGGGCACGTCGACGTTCAGGCGATGGCGCGCGGGTGCCAGCGGGTGCGTGGGTAACTTATCCACAGCGCTGAGACGCAGGGCCTGCTCGGCCAACTGTGGAAAAGGCGCAGGTGCGTGTAGTTCATGGGGCGTGTTGTGACTGGCTTCGGCCTCGGCCAACGTACGTTGGCGCAGCCAATGGGCGAGTTCAGGATGGTCGGTTTCCCAGGGCAACTGCCGATGGGTAAAGGGCCGTGGTCGCCACAGCCCTTGGTGCTCGATCAGAAACGCATCCAGCGCCTCAAAGCGTGCTTCAACGTCCCTGGCAGGCATCGACGCGCAGCCAGCGTTCCAGCAGTTTGAAGCCGCGTACCAGGATGTAGGCCATCAACAGGTAGAACAGGCCGGCGGCGAAGAAGATCTCCACCGGCAGGTAGGTGCGCGCGATGATGGTTCGCGCCATGCCGGTCAGTTCCAGCAAAGTCACGGTACTGGCCAGGGCGCTGGCCTTGAGCATCAGGATCACTTCGTTGCTGTAGGCCGGCAGGCCGATGCGCGAGGCGCGCGGCAGGATGATGTAGAACAGCGTTTTTGGCTTGGACATGCCCAGGGCGCGCGCCGCTTCGATTTCGCCCGGCGGGATGGCCTGGATCGCGCCGCGCAGGATCTCGGCGATATAGGCTGCAGTGTGCAAGGTCATGGTGGCGCTGGCGCACCAGAACGGATCGCGCAGGTATGGCCACATGACGCTGTTACGCACGGCGTCGAACTGCGCCAGGCCGTAGTAGACCAGGAACAGCTGCACCAGCAGCGGCGTGCCACGGAAAAAGAAGATATAGGCGTAGGGCAGGGCGCTGACGTACCAGCGACGCGAGGAACGGGCGATGCCCAGCGGAATCGCCAGCAGCAGGCCGGCGATCACCGCGATGGCTACCAACTCCAGGGTCAGGGTCGCGCCCTGGGCGAGTTTGGGCAGCCATTTGATGATCACGGCCCAGTTCAGGCCCAGGTCGAAATGCGACAGCCAGCTGTAGTCACCGCTCATTGGGTGCTCCTTGCAAAGCCGCGGGCGGCGCGTTTTTCCAGGAAGTGCATGCCGGTCATCGCCAGCACGGTGAGGCCCAGGTACATGAAGGCCGCGACCATAAAGAAGGTGAACGGCTGCTTGGTGACCGTTACGCCGATCTGCGCGTGGCGCATGATCTCTTCCAGGCCGATGACCGACACCAGCGCCGTATCCTTCATCAAGATCATGAACAGGTTACCCAGTCCCGGCAGGGCGATACGCCACATCTGCGGCATGATCAGGCGGGTGAAGATGCGAAACTTCGACAGGCCCAACGCCACACCGGCTTCTCGATGGCCCTTGGGAATGGCGAGGATCGCGCCACGGAACACTTCGGTGGCATAGGCGCCAAAGCACAGGCCAAGGGCGATGACCCCGGCGGCAAAAGCGCTGAGAGAAAGGTCGGGGATACTAAAGAGTTCGCCAAGGGCACGCATCAGGTTGACCGTGCCGAAATAAATCAACAGGACCCACAGCAGCTCGGGAATACCGCGAACGATGGTCGAGTAAGCACCGCCAAGCCATTGCAATGGCTTGTACGGTGAGGTCTTGGCCAAGGCGCCGGCAAGGCCGAGCACCAGCCCCAGGCACAGGGCCGTGAGCGCCAGTTTGACGGTCATCAGCGCACCGGCGGCAAGCGCCGGGCCGAATCCGTAGAGATCAAAATTCATGGTGTTTTCATATCGCGGCAGGCAGTGCACAAAGCCGGCGCGCTCAGTTGAGCGCGCCGGTCAGGCCGTTCAGGTCATTCGATGCTGAACGGGAAGTACTTGTCGTTGATCTTCTTGTAGGTGCCGTCTGCCTTGATCTCTGCCAGGGCTTTGTTCAGGCGCTCGCGCAGTGGGTCACCCTTGCGTACGGCGATACCGATCTTGTCGCTTTCTACAACCGGGTCGTCCTTGAACTCGTAGGCGGAGCCGTCTTTGCTCTTGAGCCACTCGTACTGCACGTACTTGTCGGCGAGGATGCCGTCGAGTCGGCCAGAGGTCAGATCAAGGTAGGCGTTTTCCTGGGTGTCGTAGAGCTTGGCGTCGGTTTCCGGCAGCTTGTCTTCCAGGTAGGTGCCGGCCAGCGTCGCGCGTTGTGCACCGATCACTTTGCCCTTGAGGTAAGCGGCATCGGTCTTGAAGTCGGCCGTGGCTTTTGGCGCGATGAATTGCAGCTTGTTGGAGTAGTACGGGTCGGTGAAGTCGACGGCCTGCTTGCGCTCATCAGTGATCGACAGCGAGGACACCAGGAAGTCGAACTTCTTGGCGTTCAGGGCGGGAATGATGCCGTCCCAGTCGGACACATACACTTCGCACTTCTCGACTTTCATCTTGGCGCACAGCGCGTCGCCGATGTCTTTGTCGAAGCCGACGACGTTGCCGCTGGCGTCTTTATTGTTGAAGGGCGGGTAGGCCGCTTCGATCCCCATTTTCAAGGTTTCTGCCATGGCCGTGGCGCTGAACGCCATCGAGACGGCCGCAGCCAGAAGGAATTTTTTATAGTTCTGCATGCATGTTGCTCCGTTAGCGGTTGCTGGACATGAATTGTTTGCAGCGCGCCGAAAGCGGGTTTTCAAACACCTGCTGTGGCGATCCTTGCTCTTCGACCAGGCCCTGGTGCAAGAACACCACTTCACTGGACACCTGGCGGGCAAAGCCCATTTCATGGGTGACCAGCAGCATGGTGCGGCCTTCTTCGGCCAGCGCGCGGATCACATTAAGTACTTCCTGAACCATTTCCGGGTCAAGGGCCGAAGTGGGCTCGTCGAACAGGATGACCTTGGGCTGCATCGCCAGGGTGCGCGCGATGGCCGCCCGTTGTTGCTGGCCGCCGGACAATTGCGCAGGGTAGGCGTGGCGTTTGTCGCTGATGCCGACCTTGGCCAGCAAGGCTTCGGCCACTTCGATGGCTTCAGCCTTGCTTTGGCCGAGCACACGACGCGGCGCCTCGATGATGTTGTCGAGGATGCTCATGTGCGGCCACAGGTTAAAGTTTTGAAACACAAAACCGATTTCGCTGCGCAGGCGGTTGATCTGCTTGCCGTCGGCGGCCATCAGCTCGCCGTTTTTCGCGGCCTTGAGCTTGAGTTCTTCGCCAGCCACCAGGATCTGGCCCTGGTGCGGGTTCTCCAGCAGGTTGATGCAACGCAGGAACGTGGACTTGCCGGAACCGGAGGAACCCAGGATCGAGATCACGTCGCCGTCACGGGCGGTTAGCGAGATACCTTTGAGTACCTCCAGCTCACCATAGCGTTTATGCAAGTTGCGGATTTCAAGCGCGGGCGTGGCCTCGGCCATGTGCGGTCCTCATTGTGTTCATTGCGTTCGACGCTGTTGGGCCGCCTTCCTGGCGAGGCGCCAAGCTAGCATAGCGTCTTGATGGCAGCCAACAGCGCGGCCAGCGGTAAACGGGCGGTGTGCGGCAGGGTGTCGCATCGGCACAGCAGCGTGTCGCGCCATCAACAACCGAACAACCGTTTGAACCCGGAAAACCGCAGGCTTCGCGTAAAAAAGGGCGCGATGGTGCCAGCTTTGGCCGGGGGTTGGAAGGGTTAACCGGGCAAACGGTCCATATCAGCCCTCTTATGGAGCGTCACGTGCTTTTTGTGTGTGTTTATGGTGCGTTTATCCGTCTTGAAAGTGAGTCGCACGGTAACGCTATAGCGGAATGCCATTGTTCTCAATGACTTGCGATTGTCGCTCGACGCTGCTGCAGCCCGCGTCAATCGCGGCTCTGTAACATTTTGGCGCAAATCTTGCGTAAAAAATAAAGAACGCCCTGTTGGTTTCTTTTCACGAGAGAGATCCCGGGCCGGGCGGACCGTTTTCGCAATTCCTCGTAAAGGTGTGTCAATGAGTAGTACGCAAAGCTCCAATGACCTCGAACAGGGGCTCAAACCGCGTCACGTCACCATGCTGTCGATTGCCGGCGTCATCGGTGCCGGTTTGTTTGTTGGCTCCGGCCACGCGATTGCTGCCGCCGGCCCTGCCGTACTGCTGGCCTATGCCGCTGCGGGTACGCTGGTGGTATTGGTGATGCGCATGCTGGCCGAAATGGCCGTGGCGTCGCCGGACACCGGTTCGTTCTCTACTTACGCTGACCGCGCGATCGGCCACTGGGCCGGCTTCACCATCGGCTGGCTGTACTGGTGGTTCTGGGTGCTGGTGATTCCGTTGGAAGCCAACGCCGCTGCGACCATCCTGCATGCCTGGTTCCCGGATGTGGCCATCTGGGCCTTTACCCTGATCATCACCCTGCTGTTGACCGCGACCAACCTGTTCAGCGTGAAGAACTACGGTGAGTTCGAGTTCTGGTTTGCGCTGATCAAAGTCGTGGCGATTGTGGGCTTCGTGATCCTCGGTCTGGCGGCGATTTTCGGCTTCCTGCCGACCAGCCAGGTCAGCGGCGTTTCGCACCTGTTCGACACCCAAGGCTTCATGCCCAACGGCATGGGCGCGGTGTTGGCAGCGATCCTGACCACCATGTTCTCCTTCATGGGCACCGAGATCGTCACCATCGCGGCGGCGGAATCGAAGAACCCGGGCCAGCAAATCACCAAGGCCACCAACTCGGTGATCTGGCGGATTGGCTTGTTCTACCTGTTGTCGATCTTCATCGTGGTGTCCCTGGTGCCATGGAACGATCCGACGTTGGCGGCGGTAGGTTCCTACCAGACCGTGCTCGAGCGTATGGGCATCCCGAACGCCAAGCTGATCGTTGACCTGGTGGTCTTGGTGGCCGTGACCAGTTGCTTGAACTCGGCGCTGTACACCGCTTCGCGCATGCTGTTCTCGCTCGGTCGTCGCGGTGATGCACCGGCCGTGGCCAAGCGCACCAACAAGAGCGGCACGCCTTACTGGGCCGTGTTGCTGTCGACGGGCGCGGCGTTCCTGGCGGTATTCGCCAACTACGTGGCACCGGCGGCGGTGTTCGAGTTCCTGCTGGCCAGCTCCGGTGCCATCGCGTTGCTGGTTTACCTGGTGATCGCGGTGTCGCAACTGCGCATGCGCCAGAAACGCACAGCGGCGGGCGAGAAGATTGTCTTCAAGATGTGGCTGTTCCCCGGCCTGACCTACGCGGTGATGGTGTTCATCGTCGGCACATTGACCATCATGCTGTTCCAGGAAGCGCACCGGGTCGAGATCATCGCGACTGGCGTTCTGAGCTTGCTGGTGGTGGCGGCGGGGTTGTTGGTGTCGAGCCGTCGTAAGGCCCAGAGAGCGGGTGCTGCGGTACTTAACTGATGTGATGGACTGCGGTGCCTGATGGCGCCGCAGTTCAAAGTGTGGGAGGGGGCTTGCTCCCGATAGCGGTGTGTCAGTCGGCATCTCCTTGACTGATACGCCGCCTTCGGGAGCAAGCCCCCTCCCACATTGGGTTCTGCGTTAGTCTGCCGAATCTGTCAGCGCCTGAGACGCCGCCACGTAATCTGCCTGGAACTCCGGCGACTCGATCCACGCCAGTGCAGCGGCTTCATCGTCGCTGTCGGTAGCCCACTGTCGATACTCGATCAGGGCCGCCAGGATAAAGTCGGTGGCTTCTTCCTCACCTTCCTGCTCCAGCACCAGCGCCAACAGCGGGTGCGCCAGGAAAACTGCGCACAGCGCCTGCTGACTGGTTTCGCCAGCGGTGCGCATCTCCACGAACAGCTCGGTCAGGTCCACCGACTCAAGGTCAATACGGCTGTCATCGCCGGCGAACGCATCCGGCTTGCTGGCGACGGCGCGCTGGGTACGGTTCTGCTTGGCCTTGGCCTTCGCCCGGTGGGCACGTTTTTGCTGTTTGTTCGGCGAAGCCATGGGCTCACGTCCTTGGGTCAGGATCTGGGTAGGGTATTGAAGCGCAGGTTGGGGGAAATCCCAAGGGGTTCTGCAGCAGGTCCTCGCCAAGGGCGCGTTCCGTCAGTAATTCCAGTTCGGCACGCAGTTCTTCTTCGCTGGGTAGCACCAGTTTGTACTTGCTGGCGAACAGCTGTTCGTTGCCCTCCAGTACTGAATAACGCACTACCGAGGCATCTTTTTGAGAGCACA
This sequence comes from Pseudomonas syringae, assembly GCF_021606685.1. Classification (GTDB taxonomy): domain Bacteria; phylum Pseudomonadota; class Gammaproteobacteria; order Pseudomonadales; family Pseudomonadaceae; genus Aquipseudomonas; species Aquipseudomonas syringae_R. The sequence goes on along the minus strand of NZ_WKCB01000042.1, from coordinate 31,701 downwards.
AAATGATGCCTACCGTCGGGCCGTCCTCTGGACCGCATTTGAGGGCGTCGTACATGCGCACGTACATATCCATTTGGCCAATGTCTTGGTGCGTGAGTTCTCCCCGTTTTATGTCGAAAATTACAAAGCACTTGAGCAGGTAGTTGTAGAAAACAAGGTCAAGGTAGTAATCCTTGCTATCGGTACTGATTCGTTGCTGGCGGGCGACGAAAGCGAACCCTTTGCCCAGCTCCAGCAGTAAATTTTGCAATTGTTCAATCAGTGCTTTTTCTATATCGCTTTCCAGAATTGCGCCCGCATTGGGTAAACCGAGAAACTCAAGAAGTACTGGGTCGCGAACGAACTCCCTGGGGCTTTGCTTCAGGCTTGCGAGCTTGGCATTTGCCTCCGTCTTGACTGCAATGCGATCTTGGCTGGTTAACAATCGCTCATAGTAGAGCGTGCCAATTTGGCGCTCCAATGCACGCGTGGTCCAGTTTTGGGACGCGGATTCATGCATATACCACTGGCGGGCTTCGGAATTTTCTACGCGTAGAAGCGTGCGATAGTGGGTCCAGCTCAATTCGCGACGCACTGCGTCGTATTTTGGAAACGCCAGAAAGAAGCCGCGCATATGTCGCAGGTTGGTTGTGTCGAACCCCTTTCCGTAATGTCTCGTTAACTCTTTTGCCAAAGTAGGTAAAAGTTTTTTGCCATACATGGCGCGTGCATTTCCCTGTTGTTCAAATTGGACGATATGGCGCCCGATTTGCCAGCAGGTCAGCACTTGTAATGTATCTACGCTGCGCAACGCTTGTCGGCGCGCCGTGCGAATGAGCTCGACGATGCTTGCGAGCAAGGGGGGTGAGTTGTGGGTCACCCATGGAAGGCGCTGGAGTTGTCTTCATAAGGTTCTTCGCGCTAGCGGACTCAAGGTTGGGCGAAGAAGAGTCTCAGTTATTTCCCTCACTGGCATTCCGATGAGTAAGGGCGATCTTGTAGGAATTGATGAAGGTTCAGTGAGGTAATTTAGCTCGCCAACTGTTGACCCGGGACGCTGGGCTCCAGCTCGCCGTTTTGCAGCCACGCCAGTGCAATCGGCCACAACCGATCCTGGTATTCGCTACGAAAAAATGCGAAATGACCGACCTGTTTTTCGCCGATTTCCTCAGGGGCGATCCTTAGATGAGTGCGTTCGCAGCCGTCGAAGTAACCCAGCAGCCGTTCAGTCGCGGCCACAGTGCCGAATGGATCATCAGTGATGCTGATCGCCAGCATCTGCGCCTTGACGCGGCTGAAGGGCAAGCCAGCCAGGGCGCGCCCGCTTGGTCGCGTTTCGTATCTGGACGTCGGTGTGCTCCAGTCCCGCACAACGCCTGCCGGCGTGTCCTCCAGCCAGCCCAGACGCTTGCCGGGGAAATATCCGTACAGTGCCGTGACCAGCGGCATCACCACGTGCCACTTGGCAAACATCCGCCAGCGCCGGCTGGCCTCGTAGTCGCGCCAATAGGCGAATTGCGCGCCCACCGTCACGATCCGTCGGATCAGCGCGCCGGATGTGCCCAGCCCCGCTGCGCAGCCGCCGAAGCTGTGGCCGACCACGTCTATCGGCTGGCCAGGAAACTCGCGCTGCGCGCGCAGCAGCATCGCCTCGAAATCCAGCGAGCCCCAATCCGACCACGACGCCTTGAAGCCCCGCAACGAACCACTACGGGACTCGCCGATGCCGCGATAGTCGTAGGTGATCACGTCGAGGCCATTGGCGAACAGGTAGTCGGCGAAACGCGAATAGTGGCGGCAGCGTACGGAGGTGGCGGCGTTGATGATCACCACCGGGCGTTCGAGGTCGGTGCGCAAGTGGCGCCAGGTAAAGCCGCCGATGGTGTGGTTGTCGGCAGTGAGTTCGCTGAAGGGCTCGGGCGTGGGGCGGGGCGGCAGGTTCATGGTCAGTTGGGTCCTTGCGCTTTTTATGGGTGGCCTTGGAGGCGCACGCGCTTTTATCGGACATCGAAACTAGCAAATTTGGCGGGCCACAGGTGCGCGGATTTTCACGATGCTCGACCTTATTGGCTTGGATGCTTAGGCTGGCGAACCTTTGATCGATCTGAGCACGTCCATGACCCGTGACACCCTCGAACACCACCAGATTCCTGTGTACTTCGTCGCGGTCCTCCTGGCAGCGCTGTTCGGTTTGCTTGTGCCTTCAGGGGCGCACACGCTCGGCGCACTGGTTACACCGGCGATCGCAGTGCTGATGTACGCAATGTTCCTGCAAATCCCGTTTCTGGACCTGCGCCAGGCCTTAGGTAACAAGCGTTTTTTGTCGGCGTTGCTGCTGGCCAATTTCATTCTGGTGCCGTTGCTGGTGTGGGCGCTCACCCGTGGCTTGGTGGGGCGCCCGGCGTTGTTGGTGGGGGCGTTGCTGGTATTGCTCACGCCGTGTATCGACTACGTGGTGGTGTTTACCCATATCGGCAAGGGCGACTCGCGGTTGATGTTGGCGGCAACGCCGGTGCTGTTGCTGCTGCAGTTGATTCTGTTGCCGCTGTACCTGGGTCTTATGCTGGGCGAGCAACCCGACGTGGTGGTGGCGGTGGGGCCGTTTGTCGAGGCGTTCCTGTTGCTGATCGTGGTGCCGATGGTGCTGGCGGTGATCACTGGTTCCCTGGCGCGCAGATCAGCGCTGATCAATGCGTGGAACACCGCCTGGGCCTGGCTGCCGGTACCGGCCATGGCGCTGGTGCTGTTTGTGGTGATTGCCTCGCAAATCACCTCGGTGGTGCGCGATATCCACCTGCTGTTGCCGGTGATCCCGGTGTATATCGGCTTTCTGGTGTTGGCGCCGCTGCTGGGCGCGCTGGCTGCGCGGCTATTCGCATTGCCAGCGTTGACGGCACGGGCGGTGATGTTCAGCGCGTCAACGCGTAACTCGCTGATGGTGCTGCCCCTGGCCTTGGCGCTGCCGGAAGATGTGCGCGGGTTGGCAGCGACGGCGGTGATCCTGCAAACCCTGGTCGAGTTGATGGGCGAGTTGCTTTACGTGCGGCTGATCCCTAAGTGGGTGTGGCCCGCAGGTCGGTAAACGCGCGAATGTTCAGGTCTGTTCAGGCGCTATTCAGGAGTGCGCTCGGCACCATAGGCCAGCGCTCCCCACCTGACAGGTCAATCGATGGATCATCGCAACCGCTTTCGCCTGGAAACCTTGGGCATTTTCCTGTTTGCGTTGGTGCTGTTTACCTGGGGCATCTGGGATCAGCAGCCTCAGGGCTTTGACGGGCGTTGGGCGCTGTTCCTGCAGGAAATGTTTCGCCATGGCGCGAGTCTTTTCCCTACTACCTATGGGCAGCCTTACGCGGATTACCCCGGTACAGCGACGTTTCTCAGTTTTATGTTTGCCCGGTTATTCGGCGCGCCTAACCATTTGGCCAATATCTTGCCCACGGCGTTGGCGTCTGCCGGTGTGGTGGCGCTGATCTATCGGTTGTTGGTTGCGTATGAGCGCCATTGGGCTCTGCTCACGGTGTTGCTGACCTTGCTCACAACCCAGTTGCTCGAAAAGTCGCGCTCGGTGTGCCTGGATCAGATGGTGGCGCTGCTTTGCGTAGGCAGTTTCTACCTGCTGCACAGTGGGCAGCGGCTCGGCTCGCGGTGGCGGCAGCTCGCGGTGTTCCCGCTGTTTGTCCTGGGTTTTGCGATACGCGGGCCGCTGGGGTTGATCGAGGTCTGCGGTGTGGTCTGTGTGTATTGGGCGCTGGGCCGCCCAGGGGAGCGCGTCAGGCAGGTGTTGGTTCACGGCATGGTCGGTCTGGTATTGCTGGCGGCCTGTTGGTGGCTGCTGGTGAAGCTGGCGCGTATCAGTGGCGGCGACGCGTTTGCCGATGAGGTGTTCAAGATGCAAGTGGGCGGGCGCCTCGATGAAACCGGCGAGCCGTTCTATTTCTACTTCCAACTGAGTATGTACCGTTACTTCCCCGTGGTGCCGTTGGCGTTGGCGACCATGGTTGCGCTGCGTCATCGCTGGCCTGAGCGGTTCGATGACCCGCTGCAGCTGGTGGTGCGGCTGGGTGCCTGCGGCTTGATGATCCTGCTTGGCCTGTCGGTGCCGCACTTCAAGCGCGCCTATTACATCTTGCCGATGGTGCCGATGTTTGCCGCTGTCGCCGCCTATGGGCTGCTCCAGGCGCAAGGCTGGCTCGCGGGCGTACGTCGAGGCTATGAGGGGCTGATCGCCGCGCTGCCGGCGTTGTGCGTGGTTGTGGTCTTTGTCTGCCGGCACGGCTGGCAGAAGCACGGTTACTGGCCTGACGTTTCGCTACCGCTGCTGATTGGCATGCTAGTGCTGCTGCAAGTGGCGGCGCTGCTCGCCTGGCGCCGGGCGGGGCGGCTGGTGTGGCTAAGCCTGATTGCGCTGGTGGCGCAGTGGTCACTGCTGGTGGCGGTGGTGGAGCCGTCGAAGGACTTGCAGTTCGACACCCGGCAGTTTGTCAGCCGAGTAGAGGCGCTTCGCGCGGCGCAGCCTGGACCATTGGTGTTTGTCGATCTGGGGCGAGATACCTGGGCGGTGCGCTACATGATGAACCTGGATCACGATGAGCAGCCGGTGTTTGTTGGCGCCTCTGAGGCCCAGCGGTTGGATGCATTGCCTCGGCCGTCATGGGTGATTGTGGCGCGTAAACAAGCCGCGTTGCTCAAGGGCACACCCCTGGAGCATTTGGCGCCGAGGTTTGAAGGCCGCTTGAATGACAATCCGTTGAGGGTGTTTTTGCTGAAGTGACCTGTTAGAGGCAGTATTCAGTGATGCGTTGGGCTACTGTGGCTTGCGCAAAATACACTGACGTACCTTTTCAAGGATTGAAATGAAAGCCACATTACTTGTGTTGTCCGCCTTCCTCCTGCTCTGCGGCTGCACCACGCCGCAAACCTCCAATATGTCCAGCCCGTCAATTGCCGACACCAAAACCGTGGTATTCGGCGGCAAGACGTTCGTCCTGAAATTCCAAAAGGCGGGCTTGTGGGAGTATTTCCCGGCAGAGGAAAGTGTCGATACCTGGAATGAAATGCTGGACTTTACCGTCGTACCTCGCGAGATGAACCGCTTCAAACCCCTCGACCTCGCCAAGCGCGCCATCCAGCTTCACCAGCAAGACAATCCGAACCAGCCCGCGATCCTGCTGACCGACAATAAAACCGGAATCGATTATGCGATGCAGTTTTATCCCACCTCATTGCGCAAAGACGGGCAATTCTCGGAAATCAGTTATTTCAAGTACTACAAGGACGCGACCACCGGGCAGACCATCATCTTTCACTTTGCCAGGAATATTCCAAGACCGAATGATCCCTCGGAAAGCGCGATAGAGACGGGTCGGGAAATAGTGCCGCTGATAGAGGCGTTCCCGTTGTATCGGCCCTGATGCCGTTGAGCGGGCAGCGTGAGCCGATTTGGGCGTTTGAGTGGTTGTGACATTGCACTTCAGGCGGGTCAAATTTCAGGCAACAAAAAACCCGCACTAGGCGGGTTTTTTGTGTGTTTCAGATGACGTTTGCACCACCTGAAACTAATTAGTGGTGCCAGAGACGGAATCGAACAACTGGCTGCAGGTCACGTGTTTAAAGGGTTTGTCTTTGGTCGATATATAAATCTACTCACAAATCTACTCTCTTTTTAGAATGCGGCTCTGTTTTTAACCTGTCGGCGGCGACCGAAACCGTGCTGATTTCCTCTGTCGATGCCCGACGAGTGGTAACCCCATCTCGATAAACCCGCTGCGTGTATAAAGGTATGGTCATCATCACCACTCCTTTGATGGACCTGTTCAAAAGTGGTCCGATTATCTCACTCCTCACTTTGAGGAGTCATCGTCAAACTCTTGCGGCGATGGTGCTGGCGCCGTGTGGCGATTCCACCTCACAGAGGCGTTATTACCAGCGCCTCGCGCAAGCACCACCCCGTATCGGGGTGGTGATGACGATTCGGGAGGAACTAACCCAACATCACGGCGCACCTCCCTGACAATTCCAGAATCGGCGGCTGATATGATCCAGCTCGTCAAAATCATGGGAGTCAGTTGGAATGGATGCTAAACAAGCGATCGAAATTCTTCAGACCGATCTGAAAAACAATAAGCGAAAAGGGCTTACGACCGTCAACGTCGACGTGCTGGATAAGTATCTAGAACAGCTCAAAGCGCATGCGATGCAAAACGCCGGCTCTCCAGAGACAGAGCTCCAAGATGCCGAGCATTCGCATCAGTGGGACATTGAGATGGTCAGGTCTGGCTGGGAGGCTAGTACCAACGCCTTGAAAACATGTTTCCTGGTATCAGGGGGCTCCGCTGCGGCGCTGCTAGCGTTTGCAGGGTCTGCTTGGTCTGCTCTAAAGCCTGAAGGGCTTGAGGCTCTTGCGTTGACCATGACATTGCTTGGTTGGGCGGTTTTCGCCACGGGTATAGCGACGGCCCTTACTTACCTGGCGCAATACTTTTTCGCTGAGCGCTTGAAGTGGCACGAGAGGGCGGGGGACGTATGCCAGTGGTCCGCCGTATCGTTAGTCGTGGCGGCCTATGTGCTGATACTTCTCGCGTACCTTCAGGCCGGAAAAATGTTCTCGCTGTTCAATATCGTGAAGGCGATCCCCATCAATTAACCTGGCTAGGCTGAACTCCCATTTCGGTAGGGCAGGTGCGGGAAATCTACCAAGATCCCAGTAGTTGCTGCGGGCCGCGCTATAACCGCATTTCCCTGATGACTCGCCTTGGCTCAGCTCCCCGCGAAAGGGCACGCCGGGCGTCCTTCGTGAGCTGGTCGAGCGCCTGCTCCTCGAGTGCCGCCGCCATTGCGCTGGCCTTCCTGATAATCAGCAGCGCCAGCTCCGGCGGAAACGCTACCTTATCGGCGGGTAGATAATCACAGTCAATAACGGACACGGCTCTATCCTCGGTGCGCGGTTGATGCTGGCGCCGGAATGAAGCGGGGCCAGCCGATGACCTGCAGATGTTACCAGCGGAACGTGAGCAGCTACCTGGAATCCGGGGGTTCGCCAAGCTGGCAGGCCGACCGGTTTCCGCTCCAGGGTGAACGACTCGTTCACCACCTGCTCCGACCTGCTGTCAGGTCGCTGGAAGCCCCGGAAAATACTAGACGAGCATCTAGCGCCAGCACGCCATCTTTGATGTTGGAAGCGGCGCATTGCTTGGGCTGCGGGCAACTGACCCTTGTTCTGTCGTCGGGAATCCGTCTAGTGCCTGTCTAGTATTGCCTGGCGCGCTAAGCATTTTTCTGGCCCGGTATTTCACCACCCCATCGCGCCAGGATATTGATCGAACACCCACCTTGACGGCCGCTTCCCGAATTTTAGACTGGGCTGGTGCTGGTCAGGCAGCCCGAATGCTCGCAAAGCCTTGAACTGCGTGGCTTTCAGAGCGCCAACCGCTGACGGCGCTGGATAAATCCGTCAAGACCTGTCAAGAATTTCGTCAAGGCTGGTCAAGGATTATGGCCGCGTTTGCCGGGTTCGATCGTGTGCTACTTGTCCCGCAAGTGACTTTCGCGGCTCGCCCCTGTTTCTGGACGACTCGGCTATCCGGCTGTTTACCCGATCTGACGCCAGGCCTTGGTGGCTTTGCCTTCTAGGCCGAGCTGGATGATCTGTGACCTCTCAGCCCGTCCAATGCCTGTCCAGAATTCTGGCGAGTGTCATACCTCGCCGAGGCTGCCGGCGACGGTCAGCTCAGCAATGCCCTGGCGAATGAACACTAGGTTCTGTACGAAAAGTCGGCGAGCGAAGGTCAGGCAAGGCAAAAACAGGCGAGGAACGGTCGGAGTCGCGGCCGACTTTACTGGAGTAAATGAGTATTCCGAGCCGGTTTTTAACGCAGCATGGCCGAGCGCAGGCACTTTACGTACAAAACCTAGTCTGCCACCCTACTCGTTAGACCTTCAGAGACCCGCCGTTGAACACCCTCGCACGGACGCTGACCACCCTGCTGCTCACCTGCCTGCCACTGCTTGCCCATGCCAGCAATGCCGAGGCCCTGATCGCCCGCCACGACTGGCATCAGGCGGCCCGTGCCGTCCTGCTTGAGGCTGGCCAGGAGAAAAATATCGATTCATCACTGCCGCTGATCCAGGCCAGGGCCGGTTTTGTCGATGACGCCCTCAAGACCATCGCCGGTCTTTATGCTGGCTCGCAGCCCTATCGGCTGGTGGAAGTGGCAGAGCTGCCACAGCTAAGCGCGGCGCGCCGTGAAGCGTTGCTGGGTCAGGCGCTGGACATTGCCCGGCAACAGGCCGAGCGCGACAGCACCGCCAGCACCGGGGCCTTCATGTGGCTGGCACTGCACTACTGCGGAGCGGGCGACGAGACTCAGGCCCGTGCGTTGCTTGCTTTGGCGCTGGAGTATGCGCACAAGCTCGACAGTTACGACCGGATGATCTACGCGATGCAGCGCAGCCCGCAGCATACCCGCAGTTGGATGATCGGCCCGGTGACCCAGGCCCTTGCGCGCGAGCGGGAAAATGCCGCCTTCGACTGGCTCGGCCTGGCCGAGCTGGCCTTGAAAATGGGCGACAAGACCCAGGCTCTGGGTTTTGTCGACCAAGGGATCGAGGCCACCGGTCAACTGCGCGACTCGCGCAAAGGCTACGTCCTCAGCCAGCTCAACCTGCTGGCGCTCAAGGCCGGCAGAGCCTCGCTGCCAGAGCCCTTGACGCCCTATCTGAACATGACACGCCTGGCTATCACTGGCGCCCCGGACCAAGCCTATGCGCTGCTCGCCGCCGCGCCCCAGGACGGCAACACCCATTACGGCGCCCGCCTGTGGCCAAAGCTCATCAAGGATGCCAGCGAGCGTAATGACCTGCCCACCGCGCGCTATTTCGCCGAACGCCCGATCAAGCAATCTGCGCTGGAACAGGCCAGCGCCTGGCAGCAGGTGGCTCAACTGCAGTGGCAAGCCCACCAGGACTTCAGCGCCAGCTACCGGCAGGCATTCCAGGCCCTGGAACCCGCCGCCGGCACGCCGCGCAGCCTTGAAGACATCAGCACCCTGGTCAAGCTTCTGGACCTGGCCCGGCAAGCGGGCCTGAAACAGCCCGAGCCAGCACTGCTGCCCCAAGCGGTGGCCATGATCGACCAGCTGCCGGCCGACCGCCCCTCTGACCGGATCAAGGCACGGTTGCAGTTGCTGCCCTGGCTATGGCGCCAAGGGACAAGGGATCTGGCCACAACCCAGGCGCTGACGGCATACCGTGACCTGAGCGGTTACCGCGACTCTTCGGCCGCCACCCGCGCCGAGTTGCTGACCGAGATGGGGGTGGTGTTCAGTGAGGTAGCGGCGCCCTCGCCCGGCGTCAGGACACCACCGCCCGCTCCCGCAAGGCCATGATGTCGCGCTCAGGCCCAGGCAAGGCTGCTCCGGGCTGCCCAGGGTGACTTCGGAGTTGGCCGGCAGGTCCAGCGACGTCACCAGAAAACGCCCCGTGTCGTAGGGGAAACCCTCGCCGCCCGCCCACATCTGCTTAGCCCCTTGGGCCACCAGCACGATGCTCGGCGGCACCAGGCATATCACCGGCGGTGCCACTTCGTCGCGCCGGTAGGGCACCTCTAGGTTCTCGTCGAGCGTTTCCAGCGCGCCGCGCACGTTATGGCAATGTCTGCCGATCCGCGCTGTTCGACCCAGTTGGAAAGCTCCTCCACTGCGGCGCCCAGGGCGAGCTGGTTTTGATTGAGGCGGTCGAACAGGCTGGCTATCAGTTTGGTATCCGTCATGGTGGCTCTCCGTGTTTCGAGAGAGCGTAGCACCGGCGCCGCGAATGCCTGGAATCACCTTTACGTGGTTTGCGTCTGCCGGCGGCAAAGTGGCCTGGCGATGTGATACGGGATTTCCCCGCATCTAATGCGTGAGCCCCGCCCGCATTGGCCGATGAGCGTTCTCAGGCGGCCACGCTTGCCGAATCCGTCTCATGCCTGTCTCACATTTACCAGCGACTCCGTAAAAGCCGGGTAAAAGTAGCCGGGCCGAAAGCGCCGTATCCGTCTGGGGGCTGTCAGGGGTATCAGCGGTCAAGGTGCGCTTGTTTGACGGGCTGGCCACGCGATAAGCCTCAGACGCCCACCCGGCGCGGTTTTGGTCTGACGCCTGCCTTACATTCCGTCAAAGCGTGGTCAAAGTAGCGGTCACCAGAGACAGGCATACCCCATCACCTTCGCGCGCTCGACACTCAGTGTTGATTCCTACACTGAGTGTCGATTTCAACACGCAGAAATCTGACATTCAAATCGCTGGCGGTGGTTCAGTCATGGCGTTTGTTTCGCAAACTGGCGTTGGCGATCAGGTAGGGGGATGAGCCTCTGATCCTCGTGACACATCCCGCAATATTCTGTTGCTCAGCCTAGCGGTGAGCTAGCCGATAGGTATCCGTAGGTAAACGCAATCTGCTGCTTGGAGCATGTATGTTCGACTGGATCAGCAATATCCGTATAGGTACGAAACTCGGTTTTGGCTTCGGCCTGGTGTTGGCGCTAACTTCTCTGCTCGCTCTCACTGGCTGGATAGCAATCAATAGTCTTGATGAGCGGGGCCTCAAGATTGAGAGTATTGCTCGCGTCGCCGAGATGACCAAGGACTTGCGCGTTCATCGTTTGCAAATAGAGCTCAACCGCAAGGGAGATGGTGCCCAGTTGATTCTTCAGACGCTTGAGAAGCTAACTGTGCATTTGGACACTGCGCGTGCTCATCTGACCTCTCCCAGCGATTTGGCGCTGATTGACAAGCAGATAGCCGCAGTTAATGTGTACCGCGATGCCCAACGTGCTTTAAGCCAAGCGGGAGCCGACCTGACTCCAGTGTTTGCCCGAATGAGTGAGCAAGGCGAAATCTTGCTCAATACTGCGCAGCAGTTGATAGCGTCGCAATCCGCCAAGCGCGAGGCCGATTCTTCTTTTGCTAAAACCCTGCTTGCGAGTATCGCTGCGCTGGCGTTGCTGCTCGGCGCCGTCGCGGCCTGGATTATTACCCGGCAAATCGTTACACCGTTGCAGCATGTCCTCAAGGACGTCGATCGTATTGCATCAGGCGATTTAAGTCAGGATCTAGAGGTCAACCGTCGCGATGAGTTGGGGCAATTGCAGAGAAGCCTGCAAAAGATGACCACCAGCTTGCGCGAACTGATTGGCGGTATCGGCGCTAGTGTCATACAGATCGCTAGTGCTGCCGAAGAGTTGTCAGCCGTAACTGAGCAGACCAGTGCGGGTGTGAATAACCAGAAAGTCGAAACCGATCAAGTTGCTACAGCCATGAACGAAATGACCTCCACCGTGCAAGAGGTAGCGCGTAATGCTGAAGAAGCCTCTGACGCCGCGGCCGCCGCAGATCGGCAAGCTCAGGAGGGAGACAAAGTTGTTGGTGAGGCCGTGGCTCAAATCGAACGCCTGGCTATCGAAGTCGGCAACTCCACCGTGGCTATGAGTAATCTCAGAGAGGAAAGCGACAAAATCGGCGGCGTGCTCGATGTTATTAAAGCGGTTGCACAACAAACCAACCTACTCGCTCTCAATGCCGCCATTGAGGCAGCGCGAGCGGGTGAAGCTGGACGAGGTTTTGCGGTAGTTGCCGATGAAGTTCGTAGCCTGGCGCAGCGTACCCAGCAATCCACCGAAGAAATTGAAAAACTAATCTCCAGCTTGCAAAGCGGCACTCTAGAGGTATCCGCCGTTCTGGAGAACAGTCGTATATTGAGTGATAGCAGTGTTGAGTTAACTCGTCGTGCCGGAGCATCTCTGGAAAATATCACCCGCACGGTGTCTACAATCCAGTTGATGAATCAACAGATTGCCTCAGCTGCTGAACAGCAAAGCGCAGTGGCTGAAGAGATCAACCGTAGCGTGCTGAACGTGCGTGATATCTCTGAACAAACCGCTGGAGCTAGTGATGAGACAGCCGCCTCAAGTATCGAGTTGGCACGCTTAGGTCATGAACTTGACGATTTGGTTAAGCGCTTTCGATTATAGGGCTGATCTAAAGCGCTCCCCAATCAGCTAGCCAGCATAGGAATAGATTGAAGCTTCGCGAGCATTGCATTGCGGGGGTGATTACATGTAGCGCTTCATTGCCTGGTGTAGCGCTTTACATAAAACATCCGTGATTTTTGTTTAGCCAACGGCTAGGTTGCCAGTCAAAACACCTGATTTTGGTGGAAACCACAGTGGAAACCATCGCCTGGCAACCATAACTTTTGATAACAGGTTGGCGGCCTGGTTCGCGTTAGAGGTTGCGAACCAGACGTGCGAACCTCAGTGCGAACTTGCTGCCGCTAAGCACCCGAATGCGTACCAACCGTGCGTACTTACTGTGTGTTCATGCTGCGGCAAGTTGTTGTCGCCAGGGCATGGGGCGGTATTAACAGCGATTAAAAAATGGGACCATCTGCTCAGGATGTCGAAAGCGGCCAACCCATTCCTTAAAGAGCTGAAGGCACATGACGCTGAAGAAATCATCCGCTGACGTAGACACCGTTCTCCAACGCGAAGCGGAAAATCTCAAACAGAGATTGGAGGGGCGGCTCGAGGAGACGCTCTCCGGAGACCATTCAGATTTCTCCGGTTTCCGCGAAAGGCTGTCCGTAACCTGGGGAAAACCGCTAGGCAGACTTAGAAGTCTCACGTTGATGTGCCAAGAAATTCTGTCTGAGTTGATAGAGGAGCAACGTAACGGACAGTTGCCATCCGACGTAAAATTTAATGTGTTGACTCGTTTATTTTCGCGTTCTGTTCAGCTATCCGGAGAAATCCATAACTCTCTTTCAGGCGGATACTCAGAAGGCGGGTTCAGCCGCTGGCGGGCTATGCATGAGACATGCGTAGTGCTCTCTCTGTTGGGTAATGCAGATAACTCGCTGTCAGAGCGTTTTAAAGATTTCCAGTCAGTTCTAGGTTTACGAGCAGCTGAGTTTTTTAATGCACACAGCAAGGTTACTGGTGAACCGCCGATATCAGCCGAGGTAATGACGGAGCTTCAGGAGGCATTTGATCGCGCAATTCAGAAACATGGCTCCGATTTTGACCGTGAAAACGGATGGGCAAAAGTCCTTCTTCCTGACACCAAGAAAATCACTTTCTCCAAATTGGAGGAGCTTTCTGGGTATCAGTCTCTAAGGCCGCAATACAAGCTTGCGAGCCAATACGTTCACACAGGCGCGGATAGCCTGGATAACAACATGGGGCTGTATCTCAGCCGGAAAAACATACTTCTTACTGGTCCGTCTAATGAGGGGCTGGCACAGCCCCTAATGTTCTGCGGGCTCAGTTTGGTTGGATCTCTTTCTGTCATCGCTAATGAATACCCTCAGAATCAGCGCGATCTATTTCAAGCAACAGCGTGGAAATGGCTGGAAAGCCTGTACAGGGAGACGCTAGAGGCATTAGAGGATTTGGCTGCAACGGGACCAGCCGCCCAGAACGGAGAACCCGAAGGCGATTAAACGCGCCTCAGTTCATCGCTAATTGATACCTTCCAAACCGTGGATACCAGAGTGGATACCGCCCGATCTGATTACCACTAGCGAGTTGTAGCATGCGTCATAAACGAGCCTTTGTTGTGGCTAGACAGCATCTGTAGGCCGCCTGGCCATCACGCGGCCCAGTGCGTGAATATGCCGCGTGAAGGCTGCGTGAAACCTTACCTGGGGAGGGCTTCGCGCATTGACCAGGTACGCGAAACGATGCGCGAGAACCCCGGATGCCTGCGCTTATTGGATGCCGCACTGACGCAATGCGACCTCCAGCGACTGATCCAGTACATATTCCCCGGTCGTAGACGCCGCTTGATTCAGGCCAACAGTACGATAGATAAGCGTCTTGCCGGATCGCATCTCTTTGAGAATTGACTGAGCCTTCTCGCCTGTGGACGCGGTAAACGGCGACATGGACCTAGCTGTAGCCTCCATCGCAGTCTTGTAGGCGTTTTCCACTATTTGTTGCTGCTGGGGATCTTTCGGTGCGTAGGCTTGCATCGCTTTGAGCTGGCCCTCGGGCACATAGTCCAGCGGGGTTTCGCTGGTGCTGATCGTCCATGCCTTGTTCTGATCGATTCTGAGCTGGACGTCGCCGACCGGGATCAGGAAGCGGCCGCCGCTTTTCACACCTACTCGGAGGTCTCCGTTCACTACCTCAATGTAGGGGTAGTACTTGTTCGTCATGGTAAACACCCCATTCGAGGTGTAGAGAGATCCAACAGTTACAGCGCAGCTGGATACATCCGTAAAGCTATCGGTTTTAGAGTTAGCTACCCACTTCACTGAAGGTGCCGTACCGCTAGCTATGCCGCCTGCGCAGCCGGCAAGGGTGATCGATAAAAACATCAGGTATAAGGTTCTCATTGGGAACATTCCTTGTTTGAGAGAGACGGCACGCAGGGAAAGGCGAATGTTATCAGTAGTCTCAAAGGTCGACCTCCATCCGCATCAGCACCAATGACAGCTCTTACTGGCGGTACCCGGTTCGGGTGGTGTGTAAACCGTGGATACCAAAGTGGATACCGCCCGATCTGGTCAGCGCTGGCGACTTAACAAAACTTAACCTTTTTTCAGGTCGAGAACCTGACAAAACCTGACATTGGATCGAGTGCGGGGTCTGTCACGATGTTGAGAAATGTTGGGATCAGACCGGCCAGGGGCAGATGGCAGCGCTCGCGGCCTGTTGGCAAAATTTCGTCCGGGGAGGTGCAATTGTTCAGGTCGGGAGGACATTCGGGCACGCAACTCATCTTTTTGGAGAAACCCGAATACTGTCAGTTAAGCGCGAGGGTAGTATTTGACGGTGAGGTCTTCCGACCAAGACGTATAACGATAGGGCGCGGGCCAAGATATGTTGCTGACAAAAACTAAGAGCAATACACCATGACCGAACCCAACTTGCGCACACCGACTGACTCTGACCGTGTGGAGCTAATTGAACTTCTGAAGCAGGCCAAACGACTTGCCACCCGATACCAGCAGTTGACCGGAAAGCCCCTAGGTATCACTGGCGAAATTGCCGAGTGCGAAGCTGCTGCGATTCTTGGTTTGGATCTGCACGCGGCGCGTACAGCGGGTTACGACGCCACAGAAATAAGGGAAGGGGGGGCGGTCCAAATACAGATAAAAGGGCGGGTGGTTGCCAATTTGAAAAAAGTTGTCGGCCGAGTGGGCTCCATTGACCTCAGGCAGCCATTCGATGTTGTCCAGTTGGTTTTATTAGATGCTGACCTGAACGCATTCGCGATCTACGAGGCAGAGCGCCCAGCTATTGAGGAGTTGCTGACTAGACCTGGTTCAAAAGCTCGGAATGAGAGGGGGTCTGTCGGCATCCCCCAATTTAAGGCGATAGCACGATTACGTTGGGCTCGTTGAATCCGTGGCTGAAATTGCTTTGGTGGATGACAATTATGTATGTGGTTACTTTTGGTGGTTACCAGAGTGGTTACCAGCGATGTGGCGAAACAGACGATTTGGTCTGAGTGAGACCGTATCGTCTGTCTTTGATTTAGAGTGAACCCGCAAGTTTGGTCTCAAGCACGCCTTCGCGGCCTTCGGCTTCTTTCACCAGATGGAGTTGGCTCCGGGCATAACCAAACCCCATTTTCACCTCCTGCCACACGTAAAGGTTTTTCCCTGGTTGGGCGTTCACCTTCAGCATGGTCAGATTTTCAGCGTCGGAACCAATTGTGTGGGGGCCGGCAGGAACCTCCGCAACTAGGTAAGTATTGGCTGCTGTAGCGCCAATCACTCGGCCGTCGACGGTAACCGTCATTTTGATCGCTGCCCCCATATTCTCGTTGCGATAGATGTAAATCCGAGACATATCCGGGAGCGTGCCGAAACGCTTCATTTCTGCGTCAAGGGTAGGATCACCCATAGGTACTGAGGCGCAACCTTGAAGTGCGGCAGCAATCGCGAGCGCGCTGGCAATCCTTTTCATTGAATTTCCTTATTTGATGTCCATGAAAGAGGGCGCTGTGTGTGGTGAGACAGCGTTGTGGCGATGTTTCGTTATAACTCGGCCTTTTGGCCGTGGGAAGGCTTCGTGATACTGAGCGCACTCTGCTCAAAATGAGCCCGCAAAGCGCGGGCTCTCAGGGGCAGTTACATTTGATCCTCGGAGTAGATGCCGGCGCTGATCACCGCACTGCCCACGATCATCCGTCCATACAGCAGGGGCACTGGATTACCCTGCACGCTTGTGTTTACGGGGCCGTTGAAGCTATAGCTCGCTCTATTATTTGCCCCGTCCTGGGTGCCAAGCCCTTTTGGCTGAGGACTTAGCATTGCCATGACGCCGCCAACCGACATAGATATACCGACTGCGCCAACCACTCCCCAGCCACCACCGGCAGCGATCCCAGCGAAGCCGCCAGTCATTACCGTTGCCACTGCAATAAGGACTACGCCGACAATTGTTTGCAAGCTGCCGGCACGTTTAGCACCAGCAATCACTGGAACAATTCTGATTACCTCGCGGCCAGTTGGCTTGTCTAGGTCGCCCTCGCTAACGTTTTGATTCCCGACAAAAACGGCGTACTTAACTCCTTTTGATGCGCTCTCCGTCATATGTCTTTCAAAGCCAGGGAACTGCCTGAAATAGCCCATCATCCCGAGAATGGATGATCCTGACTCTGTGCAAATGGGATGCTCTCGCTTGCCAGTGATTCGGATAAGACTGCCCGAGACAATAACTGTTTGAGTTTTTTCGGTGCTTGATGTCATAAGTCGATTTTCCTTATGCAAGGTTGAGTTCCAGGGCCAGTCGGGCGCGATTGGCCTGGCAGTCTTTTATCAATTGAGGAGTAATTGCCGGGTGGTCCTGATAACAAGCGCTGCTCGCCCTGGCGTTTCTGCATGACTTGCGCAGGATCTCAGCCGAGATAGCCGCTTCCACATATGTGAGAAACGGGCCATCAACTTGGTGTTTCTGGCCGTTATTTGTGACCCTTACGTCGTATGCAATGTGTGCTGCCGCTGATCCATGGCGCTCCAGCATCTGAACTGCGCACGCCTCGGCGAAGCGCTCCCGGTGCGTGGGCGCCTGGCCCGTTGTGTTGCTGTCTTGGTCAGTCATGTTTCCTCTATACGCCGCTGGCGCTGGTCGTGGGCTGGTGCTCGGTGGTGTTGCTCGGTGTCGCGCCACGTTTTCGTGATTCGCAAAACGTGGCGCGGAAAATAGTCAGTTGCCGACGATGCTGAGGGCTGGTGGCAGCTTTGGGCCGAACGGCGCACCAGGGGCGAATGGATCAGGCAGTTGGTCTTCTGGGCACTCCCTGATGAATCGGATCATGGCAGCGTGGCAGGCGCGATACAGTGGGCCACCGGCGCCCCATTCCTCACTCTTGCGGTCGGCGCTGTTCTCCAGTTGGGATAGGTAGGCCACTCCGCGAAGGCTGGTGTCACCGTCTGCGCTGGCCCGATGGCGATGTACTGGGTTGACGCCGAGCAAGTCGCACATCTGGTCGAAGCCCAACGCCTGCGCCAGCCCCTCACGGTCGAACATCAGTGATTGGCCAAACCCAGCAAGTGCGCTCCACGCTCCACTGCGGACAGCCTCTTGGTGTTCCTGGGCTCGCTCCTCCAATTCAGCAATGGCTTGCCGGGTGAAGGGGAGGAATGCTTTCAACTTGCCCGCCTGCCGGCGTAGGGCTCGCCGTTCACTGCGGATAACGTCGAGCTGGTCAGCAATGGCGCGGCAGATTCGCCGGGTGGTGATGAGTTGCGTGGCGGCGCTGATGCCGGTTTTCATACCGATGTTACACAAGCGGGTGATAAGGCTGGGCGTCATTGGTACGCCTCCATAGGCGTGTTGTCGTAGCTGGCGCGCAAGTGGGCGCCAGCCGTGCAATAGCGGCCGGTGGGCGCGTAGCAGCTCCGACAAACCATGATGTGGTTGAGGTAGTGGTCACGGGCTTGTCGCCATTCGGGCGTGGCAGTGGCGGCGCTTGCGTGTGGGCTTGTAATGAGTCGGGGAGCGCGCTCGACAGGGTTGGCCAGCACCAGGCGTGGGCGAGGCCGACTCCCCAAAATTGGTGAGTCGATACCTGTAATGGCTGGCGGCATGTGATCGAGCAAGCCGGAAAGGAGACTCATGGCGTCACCTCGGCCTGATTGCTCCATTGCCCATATGTGTCTCTAGAAAAAAATCGGGGGAACGGGGGAACAGTGGGAACAGCCAATGTTTCCGGGGCTTTCAGAGGGGGTTTCTGTTCCCCACGTTTTTTTGTGGGGAACGGTGATAACCAAATTCTGGAAAACGCAGACACGCTTATATTCAAAAACATGTTTGTGTTCCCCCTGTTCCCCAAACATTCAATAAGGGGGAACGGCCGCAGCCCACGGTTTTACTGGCTGTTCCCCCGTTCCCCCTGTTCCCCACGTTTATAGGTTCCTGTGAACTCGGGCATTCGTACTTGGTGGATTTGGTGGTCATGCGCCGGCACCTTCGCTGTCCATGGCTTCTGGGTCGATCACGTACAGCCGCGCCGATCCGCCGGCGGGGATGCGGTACTTTTTGGTTTTTCGGCTATCGCGGTCGGTGTCGCGTTTGGCCAGGGCCCCGCCAACCTCCAGTGCCTTGACCACGCGGGTGAGGCCGAACCCATGGGCGGCCTCGATCAGCGCGGACTTGTTGAACAGATAGAGCCGCTTGCCGGCCACCAGCTCCCAGTATCCGGCGCGGTTGTAGGAGCGGCTCATAGCTCACCCCCGGCGTTCAGGCCAGCGCACCCGGACAGAGCGGCGGAAATTGCCTCGCGGTTGCAGTCGGCGGTGTTGGCGCCGTCAGCGGCTAGGTTCCACGCGACATCTACCAGATTGCGGACGTGCTGACTCGTGCCCTTGTCTGCCAATGCGGCATAGAGAACGGCCTCAACCTTGCGCAGGGCGATCTGGGCGCTCTCGAGATCCTCAAGCGTGTCGTGGGCGATTTCTTGGATGGTGCGGGCGAGAGTATTCATTGCGCACCGCCGGCAGACTCCAGGGAACGTGCAATGGTCATGTGGGAGTTGTAACGGGCGAGGCGAACAGAAAGTGATGAGTTTGCGCGGAGGACGCTCAGAGCCATGCGTCGGTGAGCAAAGGCGCGAATCGCGGACGGACTTAGGGTGGGCATCGGTGTAGCTCCTAACGTTGAGGAACTGCCACCGTTCGCGGCCAAGCAAATTAGGGTGGCAGGTTGCGCGGGGTTGGCCGACCGGGACGTTAGGAACCCGGCACACCCGAAGGTGTCCCCACGCAACCCGCCATAACACGTAACTGCGGGCACAAAAAAAGCGCCAGCAATCGTAATGGGGGCGCTATTGCGCCTAACGTTCCTCGAGCGGCCAAGCCCGATCGCTGAATTTGCAGCGACGGGCAAACCATACCGACGACCACGACTGCTTGCAACAAAAGTTATCGACCGTTTGTCACTGATCATGAGCATAGCTGTCATGGGCGGAAGTCCTCCGAATCGAGTGGCAGCCTCAGTTGCTCCCTCAGATGAGCAACGTGCGCGTACACACCCGGCTTGTCATAGCGCCAGTGAGCCAACCGGCGGCCACTGCTGCTGGCTTCCTTCTTGCGGGCCTCCAGCGTCTGGCAGGCGTTCCCATACCGCGCTTCGCGGAACGCCATGATCAGGCTCGCTTTCAGCTCCACAACGCGGTCGGTATTGCGGGACAGCGACAGCAGGAAGAACGCTTGATCTTCGTTCAGTAGGGCGAAGCGCTCCGGTCTACCACCAGCAGTTCCGGCCAAGGGTTTCTCCGTTTGAAACGGAACAACCCCAAACTCTGCAAAATTCGCCAGGTAGCGCTCGATCAGCGCCATCGGGTTTTTGTGCTTGGCTCCCAGTTGATTGGCGAGCTGGCGGCTATCCACGCGCGGTTCGTTCTCGGTGTGAGTCAGCGTGATTGCATTCATGCTGTCACCTGCGCCGGCGGGTTGGTGCTGAGGTAATAGAGCGCCATGCCCTGGTGAGTGCGCCCTTGATCGTCGGTCAGGGTAAGGCGGTGAGTTAGGATCTTGTGGCCCAGGCTGCGCAGTTCATTGATGCGGGCACCAGGGCGAACGATGTTCAGTTCGCGGATATCCGACCCTGGCCCCCGTGTCATAAGTGATGCCTTGCCGCACAGGCCCTGGTGCTCTCTCGGGACGCCGGAGCACCGCTGTCATGAGCTACGTAACCAGGGCACTCACGAGGCGATCATGAGCGCTGCACGTATGCCAGGGGCTCAGGTTGGGGTTGATAGACTTAGCCCCAGGGAGCCCGCCAGGTCTGGAAGGCTGGGCAATTGTTTCAGCTCAGATGCCATTCGCGAAAGCGGCATGCTCCCGTACTCCCTGCTCACGCTACCATCGTTGTGCCCCGTCAAGGCGTCATGCACATCTTCTGGAATACCGACCTGTCGGCTCATCGTCTTGAAGGTGTGCCGGAAACCGTGAGAAGGGCTGGCAGGGCTCTGGAGCTGCGCCACATCTCGCAGGTACTTCGCCCATGCCTTTCCCACGTTCGCCCCGTAGAAGCCCGCAGGGCTCGGTTGCCGTAGTGCTCCAGTCCCCTTCCTCTCGCCGCTTGGCAATGTCCGACAGTTTGAGCAAGTGCTCTTTGAATGCGCTGGTGAGCGAGTCTAAGGCCGGTGAGTCCTTGGCGGGGGCTGGGATGTTCTCTGCTTTCAGGGCGCGGAGCATGTGCGGCAGGATCACTGCTCGCCAATCCGTCTCGTCACCCTCGTTCAATGCTTCACGAATACTCAACCATTCCTGATGTTGCTCAAAGCCGAATGGTGTCTCCAGCTCTACAGCGTCACCGGGCACTAACGCCCTTCGGAATTTGCCGGACTGTTCCAGTTCGTCAAGTTCACGGTGAAACCAGCGAGCGGCCAACTGCTGCACATCCTTCGCGCTGAGAACTTCGGCGCCAGAGAGTTGAGCGCGTGCGAGGGCAAACGCTTCCTCGGACTTTATCCATTCAGCCGCATGTCTCCCCTTCGCCTCGCCGATGTCTCGGGTTTGCAATGAGCGTTTGTATTCCCGGCCCAACGCAGGGCGCAGGTCGTCAGGTACACGTCGTCGAAAGTAAAAGACGCCGCTTTGAGGATGCTTGAAGGGTTGAGCCATGAGCGCACGAAACCGGGGGACTGTTGACCCGTTTATGATACGGCTGTGAGATGCCATGTGTACCGCCTTTGTGTACCAGTGAGGCGGGCTTGGCAAATGCGGCACAAACAAAAAACCCCTGAAACCGTTAGGAATCAGGGGCTTAGATGTTTTGGTGCCCAGAGACGGAATCGAACCGCCGACACGGGGATTTTCAATCCCCTGCTCTACCGACTGAGCTATCTGGGCAACGGGGCGCATTAAACGGGTTTTTCAGGGGGTCGTCAAGCAAGTTTTCAAAAAATATTTAATTATTACCGTCGCTTACGTGCCGACCCCGGTTTTTGATCAATTATTGAGCAGGCGGCACGTAGCCGTCGGCCTTGGCGTATTCCTCGCCGGAAAAGAACTTGTCCATCTCGCCTGCCAGGTATTTGCGATCTTCGCCGTTCATCATGTTCAGGCGCTTTTCGTTGATCAGCAGGGTCTGGTGTTTCAGCCAGTCACCCCAAGCCTGGGCCGAAATGTGTTCGAAAATATCCTGGCCCTTGGCGCCTGGATACGGAGGGCGTTCCAGGCCTGGCAGTTGTTCTTTGTACTTGCGGCACATTACGGTGCGGGTCATGACGACACTCCTGCATTCAATACGTCGGCCGCGCGCTTCAGCAGTTTTTTTACCGGGGCGGCAAGGCCCAGGCGCGGCGGGGTGGCGAGGTTATACCAGAGCCAGTCGGCCTCGGCCACGTGATGGGCGGATTCCTCGACCTGGACCAGCCAGGGTTCGATGGCCAGCTGGAAGTGGCTGAAAGTGTGGATCAGCCCCGGCAGTTCCTGGTGCTTGCCCAGTTCGAGCGCGTGCTGGCTGGCCAGGTGTTCCAGGTCGGCGAAGTCGTCCAGCTCCGGCAAGCTCCACAAGCCGCCCCACAGGCCGGTGGAGGGGCGGCGGTAAAGCAGAATCGCGCCCTCGGCATTCGCCAGCAAAGGCATCAGCGTGCGCTTCTGCGGGATGGTCTTGCGCGGCTTGGGGATGGGGTAGCGAGTCTCCAGGCCGAGCATATGGGCTTCGCAGCCTTTTTCCAGCGGGCACAGCAGGCAGCTGGGTTTGCTGCGGGTGCACAGGGTGGCGCCCATGTCCATCATGGCCTGGGTGTAGGCGTTGACGCGGTCATGGGGTGTGAAGCGCTCTGCGGTGGCCCACAGCTGTTTGGCCACCTTGGGCTCGCCTGGGTAGCCCTCTTGCGCGGTAAAGCGCGCCAGCACGCGCTTGACGTTGCCGTCGAGGATCGGCGCACGCAGGCCCATGCTCAGGCTGGCGATTGCGCCAGCGGTGGACAGGCCAATGCCGGGCAGTTCGGTGAGCTTTTCGACATCCTTGGGAAACTCGCCGCCGTACTCGGCCACGACAATCTTCGCGGTTTTCTGCAGGTTGCGGGCGCGGGTGTAGTAACCCAGGCCGGTCCACAGGTGCAGCACCTCGTCTTCCGGCGCGGCGGCGAGGGCTTCGACCGTCGGCAGCGAGGCCATGAAACGGTCGAAGTAATTGAGCACGGTGCTTACCTGGGTCTGTTGCAGCATGATCTCCGAAACCCAAACCCGGTAAGGCGTGATGCCCTGTTGCCAGGGCAGGTCATGGCGACCGTGGCGGTCGTACCAGTCGAGTACGGCCTCTGAAAACTGCTCGTTTCTCATCGCTTGAACAGGCCCTTCAACGCGTCTTTCAGCTGCGGGTTAACCTTGTCGAGTTTCTCTTCCAGCTTCTCGCTGAGCTTGTTGCCGGCGGCCTTGATTGCGACCTGGCTCAAGCCGTCCTTGTCCAGACGGCAGGCCTTGGCGCCCAGTTCCAGCGGGCCACGGCAGCGCAACGGGACTTCG
The DNA here is from genome assembly GCF_021606685.1 of Pseudomonas syringae. Taxonomy (GTDB): domain Bacteria; phylum Pseudomonadota; class Gammaproteobacteria; order Pseudomonadales; family Pseudomonadaceae; genus Aquipseudomonas; species Aquipseudomonas syringae_R. The sequence goes on along the minus strand of NZ_WKCB01000042.1, from coordinate 8,751 downwards.
ATGTTCTGGAAGTTGGAGCCGACTTCGCAGGCCGGGTCCGGCGTATCGCGCTTGTCGCCTTCGACGATGATGCCGACGCGGTAATCCATGCCCAGCACACGCAGGTCGACGTCGCCTTTACCGTTGACCGTCAGCCCTGGGATGCGCACTTTCAGGTCGGGGTTGCTGGCCACACCGTTACGGAAGGTCAGGTTGCCTTTGAGCTCCTGGAAGGGCGTGTCCTTGCCTTGTGGTGTGCTGCTCAGGGTCTTGCGGTTGAGCAGGGCGATACCGGTGCACAGTTGCTGTTCAAGGTTGGCGTTGAGCAGCACGCCGTTGTTGATCACAAAGCTGGCGGTGCCGTTGAGGCTGTCGATCAGTGCCTTCTGGCTGTTGCCACGCCCGGTGAGGTTGCTGTCGAGGGTGATCTGGCCTTTCACCGGCGGGTTTTGCCCCTGGGCTTGCAGGATGCGTTCGACCGGCACTTGTTTGATACGGCTTTGCAGCGCCAATACCGGGATATCCGGGCGCACGTCGAGTGTGCCGTTGGCCTGGAACGTACCGTTGTAGAGCCCGCCGCTGAGGGTGTCGAGCTTGAGCTGGCCGTCGATGCCGGAGGCTTTGAGCGCGGCGTTCTGGATCGGCAGCTTGCTCAGGGTCAGTTGCCCAAAGGCCAGGTCGGCGTCTATATCCAGTGTGCGCAGGCGAGCCAGAGGCAGCAGCTTGTCAGTGCTCCAGGCGCCTTTGGTGGGGGCGTCCGGCAGCGGTGTGGTACCACCAGCGGCCATGGCGCCGGCCTCGCTGTTCTGCACTTCGGCCTGGCGTGCGGCGCTTGCGCCTTTGGCAGATTCGGATTTGGCCGGCAGGTAGTTGTCGGCGTTGAAGGTATCGCCCTTGAGCTGTACCCGCAGCGACTGCTTGGCGAAATCGTCCACGGCCACACGACCGGTGAAGGTGCTGCCATCGAGTTTCAGGTTCAGGTCTTCCAGGGCCACACTGGTCGGCGTGCCCTTGAGGCGGCTGACCAGCTCGACTTTGCTCAGGCTGCCCTCGGCCATGGGCGGCAGCGGGTGGCCGACGCTGTCGAGGAACTTGGCCAGGTCGAACTGGGCGATGGACAAAGCGCCGCTCAGTTGCGGGGTCTTGTCCAGGTCGTTGACCTTGAGTTCGCCCAGCGCGCGCAGTTGGTTGGCCGACAGCTTCATGTTGGTCCATTCGGCGATATTGGCCGCCTGGTCCACCAGCAATTGACCCTGGGTGGAGAACGTCACGGTCTTGCCCTGCAGGGGCTCGCCAGTGGCTTCGCCGGTCACCTTCATGTCTTCGAACTGGTAACGCTTGAGCGCGCGCTGGATGCGCAGGTTGCCGTTAAGCTCGGTCTTCACGCGCATGACCGGCTGGTTGCTGCCGAAGAAGGCGGTGAGTTTGACCGGAATGCTTGCGCCTTCGTGCACGGCGCCAGCGCTCAGTTGGATGCTTTCGGCGCTGAATTGCTTGCCGGTCTGCTCATCGTTGTATTCGATGCGGGCGTTATTCACCGTCAGGCTGTCAATGTCCAGGCGGATCGGTTTTGACGGTTTTTCCGGCTCCGGCTCGGCCTGCTGCTCCACCGGAGCAGGGGTGCCGGTGGTGGTCGCCACGCTTACGTTCTTGCCGATGTCTTCCCAGTTGCCATGGCCTTGCTTGTCACGGCTCAGGCGCAGGTTCAGGCCTTCGACGCGCACATCGCTCATCTGCACTTCACGGCGCAGCAGCGGCAGCACGCGCACCGACAGGCCAAGCATTTGCAGGTCGGCAAAGGGCTGGGTAGGGGCGGTCAGGGTCGCCACGCTGGCTTCGTGCAGCTCGAGGCCGAGCCAGGGGAACAGGCTCCAGCCGATATCGCCATTGAGCGTCAGCTCGATGTGGGCCTTGTCGCGGGCAATCTGGCGAATCTCTTCCTTGTAGTCGTTGGGATCGAAGAGGTGGGTCAGGGCAAAGCCGAGAGCCACAATGATCAGCAACAGCCCGAGAAGTACCAGACCCAGGATTTTGCCGAACGCTTTCATGGGCGAGTCCTTGTATGTCGATTTCAAAATTAAGCCGCAGAGTATAACGCGCTGGCAGCCTGCGTCAGTTCGCGATCGTTACATTGTATCCAGAGCCAGGAGAACAGGATTTTGGCGCCAGAAAAAACAGATTTGCTGAAAAAAGTGATATCAGTTTGGTTTTTCTGTCATCCGCAGGTGCTAATCTCTGCGTGTTCGTCCGCCTTCTGCGACGTATCGTCGCGCCAAAATGGAGCTTCACTCAACAAAAACGGCCACGCTATGCGTGCAAGGCCGAGGGAGAGAGCGCCTGACGGACGCATACTAATAACTGGGGGAAACACCAATGAGCACTAGCACTGCGGCAGGTCACACCGCCGCACAGCCTGCGTTCCTGTCCAAGCAGCGCATTATCGCCAAGCCCGGCTTCAACCGCTGGCTGGTTCCACCGGCCGCCCTGGCCATCCACCTCTGCATCGGCATGGCCTACGGCTTCTCGGTGTTCTGGTTGCCACTGTCCAAGGCGTTGGGGATCACCAAGCCCGTTGCCTGTGCGCCGGACATGAGCTTTATCGCCCAAGTCTTCTCGTCCCAATGCGACTGGCCCATCTCCATGCTGGGCTGGATCTACACCCTGTTCTTCATCTTCCTGGGCTGCTCGGCAGCGATCTGGGGCGGCTGGCTGGAACATGCCGGGCCGCGCAAGGCTGGCGTAGTATCGGCGCTGTGCTGGTGTGGCGGCCTGTTGATCTCGGCGCTGGGTATCTATACCCACCAGATCTGGCTGATGTGGATTGGCTCCGGGGTCATTGGCGGTATCGGCCTGGGCCTGGGTTACATCTCGCCCGTGTCGACCCTGATCAAGTGGTTCCCGGACAAGCGCGGTATGGCTACCGGCATGGCGATCATGGGCTTCGGCGGCGGCGCGATGGTCGGTGCACCCCTGGCCGCGGCGCTGATGGGCCACTTTGGCTCGCCGACCAGCGTCGGTGTATGGCAGAGCTTCCTGGTGATGGCTGCGATCTACTTCGTGTTCATGATCGGCGGCGCACTTTCGTACCGCGTACCGCCCACCGGCTGGAAGCCTGAGGGCTGGACCGCGCCGGCGAAAAAAGCCAATAACGCGATGATCACCCACCGTCACGTGCACGTGAACGTGGCGTGGAAAACCCCGCAATTCCGTCTGGTGTGGCTGGTGCTGTGCCTGAACGTATCGGCCGGTATCGGCATCCTCGGCATGGCTTCGCCGCTGCTGCAGGAAGTGTTCGGCGGCAAGTTGCTGGGTGTGGATGTGCCGTTCGGGCAACTGGACGCCGGTCAATTGGCCTCGATTGCGGCCATCGCTGCCGGCTTTACTGGCCTGTTGAGCCTGTTCAACATCGGTGGCCGGTTCTTCTGGGCGTCGTTCTCCGACTACCTGGGCCGTAAAAATACCTACTTCGTGTTCTTCGCCCTGGGCTTTGCCCTGTACGCGTTGATCCCGAACCTGGGCCACCTGGGCAACGTGGCGCTGTTCGTGGCGGCGTTCTGCATCATCCTGTCGATGTACGGCGGTGGTTTTGCGACCGTTCCGGCTTACCTCGCCGACCTGTTCGGTACCCAGATGGTCGGCGCGATCCATGGTCGTGTGCTGACGGCCTGGGCGGCGGCGGGCGTATTGGGCCCGGTGCTGGTGAACTACCTGCGTGAGTATCAATTGAGCATCGGCGTTGAACGCGCTGCCGCCTATGACATCACCTTGTACATCCTCGCCGGCCTGCTGGTGCTGGGTTTCATCTGCAACTTGCTGGTGCGCCCGGTGGCCGACAAGTACTTCATGACCGACGCCGAACTGGCCGCCGAACAGGCGCTGGGGCATGACAAAGGTGCTGATGCCTCCACTTCCCTGGAGTGGAAAGCTTCTGCCGGCAGCAAGCCATTGGCGATTGCTGCGTGGCTGGTGGTGGGTATTCCGTTGGCGTGGGGTGTGTGGGTGACCCTGCAGAAAACGGCGGTACTGTTCCACTAACACCGCATGAACCTTGTGGGAGGGGGCTTGCTCCCGATAGCGGTTGCTCAGTCGCAGAGTGCTGGCTGATCTACCGCCATCGGGGGCAAGCCCCCTCCCACATTGGCTGTACAGAGTGTTCAGAACTGGGTTCGCAGTTGTATGCACATGTCTATCCCCGACACTCCATCAGTCTTATCCCCTCCGATGTTTCTGTTTAGCGCCCGCGCCCCTATAATGGCTGCCTTTTTCGCCCAATGATTTTGCGGAGCTGGTGATGGCCGAACGTAAGGCGTCCGTCGAGCGCGACACTCTGGAAACCCAGATCAAAGCCTCGATCAACCTGGATGGCACCGGAAAGGCCCGATTTGATATCGGTGTACCTTTTCTTGAGCACATGCTGGACCAGATCGCCCGTCACGGGCTGATCGACCTGGATATCGTCAGCAAGGGCGACCTGCATATCGACGACCACCACACGGTGGAAGACGTAGGCATCACCCTCGGCCAGGCATTTGCCAAGGCCATCGGCGACAAAAAAGGCATCCGTCGCTACGGCCACGCCTATGTCCCGCTGGACGAAGCGCTGTCGCGTGTGGTCATCGACTTCTCCGGCCGCCCAGGCTTGCAGATGCACGTGCCGTACACCCGCGCCACCGTGGGCGGCTTCGACGTCGACCTGTTCCAGGAATTCTTCCAGGGTTTCGTCAACCACGCACTGGTCAGCCTGCACATCGACAACCTGCGTGGCACCAACACCCACCACCAGATCGAAACCGTGTTCAAGGCTTTCGGCCGCGCGCTGCGCATGGCGGTGGAGCTGGATGACCGCATGGCGGGCCAGATGCCTTCGACCAAGGGCGTTCTGTAATGCAGACGGTCGCGGTTATCGACTACGGCATGGGTAACCTGCACTCGGTGGCCAAGGCCCTCGAGCACGTAGGCGCCGGCAAGGTGCTGATCACCAGCGATGCCAGCGTGATTCGCGAAGCCGACCGGGTAGTGTTCCCGGGCGTCGGCGCGATTCGCGATTGCATGGCCGAGATCCGCCGCCTGGGCTTTGACAGCCTGGTGCGCGAAGTCAGCCAGGACCGCCCGTTCCTCGGGATCTGCGTGGGCATGCAAGCCCTGCTCGACAGCAGTGAAGAGAACGACGGCGTCGACTGCATCGGCCTGTTTCCCGGCCAGGTGAAGTTCTTCGGCAAAGACCTGCACGAAGACGGCGAGCACCTCAAAGTGCCGCACATGGGCTGGAACGAAGTTCGCCAGACCGTGGACCACCCGCTGTGGCACGAAGTGCCGGACATGGCGCGCTTCTACTTCGTGCACAGCTACTACATCGCCGCCGGTAAGCCGGGCCAGGTGGTGGGCGGCGGGCACTACGGCGTCGACTTCGCTGCCGCGCTGGCCGAGGGCTCGCGGTTTGCCGTGCAGTTCCACCCGGAGAAGAGCCATACCCATGGCCTGCAATTGCTGCAGAACTTCGCCGCCTGGGACGGTCGCTGGTAAATGGCCAAGAAACCCAAGTTGCCGATCTTGAACCTCACGCCTGAGCAGGAGAGTGAGGCTACCCTCAAGATCAAGCGCTTCATGGAAGACCGCTTCGAGCTCAAACTGGGCTCGTTCGAGGTTGCCGAGATTCTTGAGCTGTTCACCACCGAAGTGGCTCCGCATTATTACAACAGGGCAGTTTTCGACGCGCAGACGCTCCTTAAAGAAAGGTTCGAAAGCATCGAAAGCGACCTGTGGTCGCTTGAGAAACCCTGATTTCCCAAGCATTGCTGAATATCGAATAAGGTTTGCCAGATGCTGATTATCCCCGCTATCGATCTCAAGGACGGCGCTTGCGTACGTCTGCGCCAGGGCCGCATGGAAGACTCCACGGTGTTCTCCGATGACCCGGTGAGCATGGCCGCCAAATGGGTGGAAGGGGGCTGCCGTCGTCTGCATCTGGTGGACTTGAACGGCGCCTTCGAAGGCCAGCCGGTCAACGGCGAAGTGGTCACCGCGATTGCCAAGCGCTACCCGAACCTGCCGATCCAGATCGGTGGCGGTATTCGCTCCCTGGAAACCATCGAGCACTACGTCAAAGCCGGCGTGAGCTACGTGATCATCGGCACCAAGGCCGTGAAAGACCCAGCCTTCGTCGCTGAAGCCTGCCGCGCGTTCCCCGGCAAGGTCATCGTCGGCCTGGACGCCAAAGACGGTTTTGTCGCCACCGACGGCTGGGCCGAGATCAGCACCGTGCAGGTGATCGACCTGGCCAAGCAGTTCGAAGCCGATGGCGTGTCCGCCATCGTTTATACCGATATCGCCAAAGACGGCATGATGCAGGGCTGCAACGTGCCCTTCACCGCTGCGCTGGCGGCGGCCACGAAGATTCCGGTGATCGCGTCCGGCGGTATCCACAACCTGGGTGACATCAAGTCGCTGCTGGACGCCAAGGCCCCCGGCATCATCGGCGCTATCACCGGCCGCGCGATCTATGAAGGTACCCTGGACGTCGCCGAAGCCCAGGCTTACTGCGACGCCTACAACGGCTGAGGACTGACCATGGCGCTGGCCAAACGCATCATCCCTTGCCTGGACGTCGACAACGGTCGCGTGGTCAAGGGCGTCAAGTTCGAGAACATCCGTGATGCCGGCGACCCGGTGGAAATCGCCCGTCGTTACGACGAGCAGGGTGCTGACGAGATTACCTTTCTCGACATCACCGCCAGCGTCGACGGCCGCGACACCACGTTGCATACCGTCGAGCGCATGGCCAGCCAGGTGTTTATCCCGCTGACCGTGGGCGGTGGCGTGCGCACCGTGCAAGACATCCGCAACCTGCTCAATGCCGGTGCGGACAAGGTTTCGATCAACACCGCGGCCGTGTTCAACCCGGAGTTTGTCGGCGAAGCCGCGCAGCACTTTGGCTCGCAATGCATCGTGGTCGCTATCGACGCCAAAAAGGTTTCCGGCCCGGGCGAAACCCCGCGTTGGGAGATCTTCACCCACGGCGGCCGCAAGCCGACTGGCCTGGACGCGGTGGAGTGGGCGATGAAGATGGAAGCCCTGGGCGCTGGCGAAATCCTGCTGACCAGCATGGACCAGGACGGCATGAAAAACGGCTTCGACCTGGGGGTGACCCGCGCCATCAGCGATGCGCTGGGCATTCCGGTGATCGCGTCCGGCGGTGTGGGCAACCTGCAGCACCTGGCTGACGGCGTGACCGAAGGCCACGCCAGCGCAGTGCTGGCGGCGAGTATTTTTCACTTTGGCGAATACACGGTTCCCGAGGCCAAGGCCTACATGGCGGCGCGCGGTATCGTCGTTCGTTAAACGTTGCTGGACACCATGGCGGGCGCGCGGCACTCTCTGCGCTTGCCATGGATCCCGGTAGCCTTCATGTTCAAGACCCTGTTGCTCGCCCTCGCCAGTACCTCCCTGCTGTTGGCCGGTTCGGCCCACGCCGAAGAACCGTCTGACGCCACCCTGGTGTTGCTGACGGAAAATTTCCCGCCCTACAACATGGCCAGGAACGGCAAGAACTTCGCCAAGGAAGAAAACATCGAAGGTATCGCCGTGGACATCGTCCGCGAGACCTTCAAGCGCGCCGGCATTTCCTACAACCTGACCCTGCGTTTTCCTTGGGAGCGAATCTACAAGCTCGCCCTGGAAAAGCCCGGCTACGGCGTATTCGTGATGGCGCGCCTGCCGGATCGCGAAGCGCTGTTCAAATGGGTCGGCCCGATTGGCCCGGATGATTGGGTGCTGCTGGCCAAGGCCGACAGCAAAATCCAGCTGGCCGACCTTGCGCATGCACGCCGCTACAAGATCGGTGCCTATAAAGGCGACGCCATCGCCGAGACCCTGGAGAAGCAGGGCCTCAAACCGCTGGTGGTACTGCGTGACCAGGACAATGCGCAAAAGCTGATGGATGGCCAGATCGACCTGTGGGCCACCGGCGACCCGGCGGGCCGTTATCTGGCACGCCAGGTCGGGGTGACCGGGCTCAAGACGGTGCTGCGCTTCAACAGTGCAGAGCTGTATCTGGCGCTGAACAAAAATGTGCCGGACGAGGTGGTGGCCAAACTCCAGAAGGCGCTGGATCAGTTACGGGGCGAGGGTGTTGTCAACGAAATCATCGAGCGTTATCTCTAGGCTCGTATCGACCTGAGGTGCCAGGGTCGGCACCTCCTGGCTCACCGGTTGCCCTGCGGGCATTAAGGCGCCAGGGCGATCACCGGGTTCGGCGTCAGCCGCCAGCGACTCTCGAAAGTACACATGGTCCGCGTTGACATAGGTGACGGTGTCCGCGAGCTGGGTGCCATCGCTGCGCAGCAACTTGTATTCACTGCGGATGACGTAAGCCGCAACGGTCTTGCTGGCTGGAATGTAGGCTGCGATGTCGGCGCTGGCGGCTTGTGTCCAGCCCTTTGACGATTGTCCCGTGTGCACAAAGGCATTGTTCAGTCGCGCACTGAAGTGTGGTTTTGCGAGGTGCGTCCTGATCGACCAGTCGTTTGCCAATTCGATTCCGGTGCTGGCGGAGAGCGTCAAGGAGCCTTCGCCAATTTCCCCCTTGGCGACGCGCCAGTTGTAGGTCTGGTTGATGTCGGCGTCATTGGTCCCCAGGCCGACGCGCTGGTATTGATCGCTGCGCTCCAGCCGATAGGTGGGCGATAGCTGCAGTTGCTCTGTGGGTTTCAACTCCCAATCTCTCACGACAAACCACGGTAGCTCGCAACTGTGGACCGTTGGGTCGGCCTGTAT
>NZ_WKCB01000041.1 GCF_021606685.1 Pseudomonas syringae | reverse complement strand
GTTCACCGGGATCGACTCGCCCTGGGCTACCAGTGCAGTCAGCTCGGTGATGCGCGCTTTGATGGGGGCGCTGGTCTTGTTGAGGTTCAACAGGCGCTGGTTGACGTTGAGTTCCAGACGCGTCAGCAAGAGCTTGAGCGCCGGGGTCATCAATTGGCCGGGAAATGTCTCGGTGATTTCACCGCAACGGCGCAGGCGATCATTAAGCTCGATCTCGGTGCGCTTCTTTTCCAGCTTGTTGTTTTCCACCACGTGGTTCATGTAGCCAATGGCGATCAGTATTACGATCCCGGCTATTACCAGCAGGGTGATCATGAGTGGTGTCACCGGTGTGACCTCTTTATAGGGTTTACAGTGGAGTGTAGTGACTGGGCCATTCGGCGGATAGCGTTGATCGACCAGTTGCCCAGGTAGTTTCTTCTATATAGGTAAGGCGCTCCCTGCGTGGATGCACATTGCCATCATTTGCTACTGCGAACTATAGCGTCTTGTCAGACGCCAGAATATAGGCGCCAAAGCTCGGACGGGCAGAATCCGTGCCAGGGCCCGGAAACAGGGTCGAAGTCATTGATTTAAATAAATTTATCCTTGGGGGTTGACGACCTTTCAATCCATCCATAGAATGCGCGCCACTTACAGCGTAAAGCACACAGCGAAACGCGGTAGGGAGTGAATGTTGTACGTGTGTCCCCTTCGTCTAGTGGCCTAGGACACCGCCCTTTCACGGCGGTAACAGGGGTTCGAGTCCCCTAGGGGACGCCATATTGCGGGAATAGCTCAGTTGGTAGAGCACGACCTTGCCAAGGTCGGGGTCGCGAGTTCGAGTCTCGTTTCCCGCTCCAAATTTAAGCAGTGTTGCCCTCGGGCGGCACTGAGTGAAACCAGGGCGTAATCTTAGGATTTAATCTCTGGGCACTGAAATACACACCATGTGTTTCAGTAGCGTGTCCCCTTCGTCTAGTGGCCTAGGACACCGCCCTTTCACGGCGGTAACAGGGGTTCGAGTCCCCTAGGGGACGCCATTTGCGGGAATAGCTCAGTTGGTAGAGCACGACCTTGCCAAGGTCGGGGTCGCGAGTTCGAGTCTCGTTTCCCGCTCCATATTCAACGAAAACGCCGATCAGTGATGATCGGCGTTTTTGTTTGTGCGGGTTTTTATCCCGGGCCATGTTCCTGGGCATGCCACGCGCCTTCAGCTCAGCGCGTGGGCTTCCTGTTTCAGCATGAAAAATCGCGCAAACAGTTCGGATTGCGACTTGATGTTCAGCTTGTTGTAAATATTGCGCCGGTGCACCTTGATGGTTTCTGTCGAAAGCGACAATTTGCCGGCGATCTCTTTGTTGGAAAAACCACTCAGCAGCAGTTTCAGCACGTCCTTTTCGCGGGTGGTTATCTGTGTGCCCAACTGAATGATTGCTTCAGACCATGGTGGTGGCTCGCTGAGATTCTTGTCCAGGTCGTTCTCATAGCTCATGCGCTGATGCATCAGCGCCATCACCCAGGGCTTGATGATTTCAAGCGTGGTGATCTGCTCCGGGCTGAAGCGGACATTACTGCCGAAAGACATGCACAGTGTTCTGTCCGCGTCGAGTTGAACGTTGTACTGAACCTCGTCGGCGGTGATGTATTGGGCGAAATACTGATGGTAGTACTCCGTGGTCAGAAAATGCTCCGGCGCGATGTCTGACAAATGGAAAAAGCCACTCTGCGGGTTTTCACGGTTGGCGATATAAAACGGGTCGAGCAGATAAAGGCCTTTTACGTAGCGTTGCGTCAGTGCATCGACTTCCTCCGCATCCGCCACCTCGGTCACGCAGAGGACGTTCACGTGTTGATCGCTGAACACCAGAACCACCCAGTTATCGATCTGCACATATTCATTGACGACGCGTACCAGTGAACTCCAGAACGCTGGGCGATTGAGCTCCATGATCAGTTTGCCGACTGACCGATGCCAGGCCAGGTTGTGAAGATCGAGTGACATGTTCTACCCCTTTAGGGTTAGGGATTCTTGGCGCGGAGCTAAGTACTTGTAGGTATTTACTATTCAGCGATGCCGGGTATATTCACCCCCCAGTGAATGCAGGCCATGAGGGCCTGTTGTTTTGACAAGGATAGCTAGATGAGTCAATCACATTTGCGCGCCATTTTTTTTGCCGCGTTTGTCTGTGCAGGTGCAAGCCTGCCCGTTGAGGCCGCGCAACCACGGGTTAATCTGTACAACTGGTTCGGCTTGATCGCGCCAGAAACCCCCAAGGAATTCCAGCAGGCAACCGGCACCCGAATCCACATCGATGCCTTTGACAGTGCCGAGATCATGCAGAGCAAGGTCATGGCGGGGCGCACCGGGTATGACGTGGTGGTCGCCACCTCAAATGTCCTGCCCAGCCTGATCCAGGCGGGCGTCCTTGCACCGTTGGACCGCAGCCAACTGAGCAATTTTGCCCATATCGACCCCGACATGCTCGAACTGCTCGCGGCCAATGACCCGGGTAATCGCTATGCCGTCCCCTATTTGTGGGGCACGACCGGCATTGGTTATGACGTGGACAAAGTCAAAGCGGCATTGGGGGATGACGCCCCCGTGAACAGCTGGGACTTGATCTTCAAGGAAGAGAACATCAGCAAGCTCAAGTCGTGCGGCGTAGCGATGCTCGACTCTCCGAGTGAAATCATCTCGATCGCGCTGCATTATCTCGGGCTGCCAAGCAACAGCCAGAACCCTGAGGACTACCAGAAGGCCCAGGCGCTGCTGCTGAAAATCCGCCCTTACGTGCTGTATTTCGATTCATCCAGAACCGACGCCGACTTTGCCGACGGCAATATCTGTGTGGTCGTCGGGTGGGCGAGCGGGGCGCTGATGGCCAAGGCCATCAATGAGAAAAACAACACCGGACGCAAGATTGCTTACAGCTTGCCGCGCGAAGGCGGGCTGGTGTGGTCGGAAAATTTTGTGCTGCTCAAAGACGCGCCCCATGCAAAGCAAGGGCTGGCGTTCATCAACTACATGCTTGAGCCGCAGGTGATCGCCAAGACCTCCAACCACACGCTTTATCCGAATGCCAACAAGGACGCCACTGAACTTGTCGAGCAGACACTGCGAGACAACCCCTGGATCTACCCTGACAAGAAAACCCTTGCCACCCTGGTACCGCTTGAGCCGCTGCCGTTGAAGCTGGAGCGAATTCGCACACGTGTCTGGACCAAAGTGAAAAGTGGTACCTGACAGTTGTTTGCGCACCGTTCCGGCTTCATGACGTCCCAGACGAGGAGAAAAATCATGTGCCCAGACACTTACCCCTACCGCTCGGGGTTGGACGAAGACAAGGCGTACCAGGAGATTGAGGAACAGATCGGCCACTGTACGCCAGAGCAGGCCTGGGCCATGTATTTCGTTTCGACCGGGACGGTGCGTGAACACATTACGTTGGCGGTGATGGAGCATATCGGCAGGGGCAACAAGGCGCTCCTGTTTGAGTTCCCCGAGCTGGCCATGGTTGAACGCGGCGAGCGCCTTTCGGGCTGACCGCGCGCACACTTTGAGCCCGCCATTGCGGCGGGCTCAAGCGTCAATCAGAGCTTGGGCAGTTGCCCGATGCGGCTCATCATTTCCGTGACGATCTGCAGGTCCAGCAAGAACTGGTCAACGGTCTTGAACTCATTGTCAGTGTGCCCGGTGTACTTCACCTCCGGACGCGCCAGGCCAAATTGCACGCCATTGGGCAGTTCATGCACCGACGTCGCACCGGCCGAGGTACCGAACGTGTGTTCCATACCCAGGTTTTCGCTGGCCACGGCCAACAACGCCTTCACCCATTCACCTTCCGGGTTGCGGTACATCGGTTCGGCGATCGAGTAGGTAAAGCTCACGTTGACCTTGGTCTGCTTGTCCCAGGCGTTCAACTTGTCGGCAATTTCGGCCTTGAGCTTTTCCGGCGACTTGCCCTTGGGCACGCGCAGGTTTACCGCCAGTTTGAACGCTGTGTCATCCAGCCCGACAAAGGTCAGCGAGGTGGTCAGCGGCCCCATGAAATCATCGGAGAACCCGACGCCCAACTTGCCGCCCAGGTAATCCAGGCCCCAGTTGTCCGCCGCATAACGCGCGGCATCGGTGATGTGGTTGTGCTTGAGGGCGATCTTGCCGTCGACGCTGTGGATCAACCCAAGCATGCGCGCCACCGGGTTGATACCGGATTCCGGTTCAGAGGAGTGCGCCGACACGCCCGTCACCGTCAGCTTGACCTCTTTACCGTCGACCTTGGCCGCTACTTGGAAATCGCCGCCATTGCGCTTGGCGTACTCCGCACCGGCTGTTTGCAGGCTGGCGGCCAGCTCGGCCGGCTTGTCGCTGACAAACGTGGCAACGGAGGCCGATGGAATCTGATTGGTCGCCATGCCGCCGGTCATCGCGATGATTTCCGCCCCTTTGCCTTCACCCTTGCGGCGCGGGAAGGTGGCCATGACCGTGCCGTAGCCTTTCTCGGCAATCACTACCGGGTAGCCACCATCCAACGCCAGGTTGTACTGCGGCGTCGGGTTTTTTTCGAAGTAATAGGGGATTGCGTCGCCGGAGGTTTCTTCGGTGGTGTCCACCAGCAGCTTGAAGTTGCGCGCCAGCGGCAGCTTCTCTTCCTTGATGACTTTCATGGCATACAGTGCGACGACGATACCGTTTTTGTCGTCTTCGGTGCCACGGCCATACATGCGGTCGCCGATCAGTGTGACCTTGAACGGATCGAGCTTGGTGCCGTCTTTCAGGACCCAGTTTTCCGGCGTCACGGGCACCACGTCAGCGTGGGCGTGAATGCCGACCACTTCGTCGCTGCTGCCTTCCAGGGAAATCTCGTACACGCGGTTGTCGACGTTACGGAAGTTCAGGTTGAAGTCTTTCGCCAGGGCCTGGATCTTGCCCGCGATCTTGATGAACTCCGGGTTGTTGTACTGCGCCAATCCGTCCACGTTGAAGGTCGGGATTTCTACCAGCTCACGCAACGTTTCGAGCGCGGCCTTGCCGTATTTCACCCGCGTGTAGATGCCCAGCAGGCGATGGATTTCATTCTGTTGGTCGGCGCTCAGGGTTTTATTGTCGAGGAAGGCGCTGATCGCCGGGCCCACGTCGTGGGTTTTGCTCAGGTCGCCCTTGGCCAGGGTGCCGAGGAAACCGCGAAAGTCAGTGACGGTGCTTTGATTGAAGTGCTTGATGATTGCCGCGCTTTGGTCGGCAGTGATGTTGGCCAAGGCTGGTGTGGCAATGGCCGAAAGGCTGGCCGCGAACAGGGTGGCAGCCGCCAATTGCTTGAGTGGAAAGTGCATTGCTGAAGGCATTCCTTTGCAGGTGATGAGGAGGTGGTTTCTGACCGATGTGTCAGAAACATTTTCACACACTACCATCACCTTGCTTAGAAATGGGAGAGCCGAGAGTAGGAAATATCGCCACCAACACCCGCGGCGCTGAGCGCCCGCCCACTGTTTAGTCGAGGGTGTAACGCACCGACAGCGCGCCCTTTTTCTCCGACAGGCTGAGGATCGTCACCGCGCCCAGTTCGCTCAACGCCTGCACATGGGTGCCACCGCAGGCATACGCGGGCAGCGTGCCGAAGCCCACCGTGCGGGTGCCGTCTGCCAGCGCCATGTGGCGAGGATAGTCTGCCGCGATCCATTGGTTGACCTGCTGTTGAATGGCTTGGGCCTCCATCGCTTGTGCGGCTTCGCCACGGATGAAGGTGATCTTGCCTTCACCCGGCCAGTGGTGCGCCTTGATCGGCATCCAGCCCAGGCTTTCACCGACGTTGCCAATCAGGTGGCCGGCCGAATGCAAACGCGTGTGCAGGGCGCGGCGCGGTTCGTCGACGCACGCGCTGATCGGGCCGAGCGCTACCGGCTGTTGGACGTAGTGCACCACGCGATCGGCTTCCTGGGTGACACGCAATACTTTGCTGTCGCCGAGCCAGCCGGTGTCGAACGGCTGCCCGCCACCCTGGGGGTGGAAAATCGTCGACTGCAGGATTACCGCGTAGTGCTCTTCGTGGGCGGTACAGCTCAGTACGTCAAGCTCGGCGGTCAGGTGGTCGTGGGTGAAAAACAGGCGCTCGGTCATCATTTGCATCCGCATCAAAGTTCTGCGAGCAGTATAAATAGTGCGCTGTTGGGTGATAATCCACTCAGTTATCAATGGACCTGTGCGCTATGAGCATCAATCTTCCTTTGTCGCTGCTGGGCGAAATGGCGATTTTCGTCAACGTGGTGGAAGCCGGCAGTTTTTCCGCAGCGGCGCGGCAATTAAGCGTTTCGCCCTCGGCGGTGAGCCGAAGTATTTCGCGTCTGGAGCAGGCGTTGGCGATACGTCTGCTGCAACGCACCACACGCAAATTGCGCCTCAGCGAGGGCGGCGAAGAGGTGTTCAAGCGCTGCCAGGAGATGGTCAACGCGGCGCGTTCGGTGATGGACATCAGCGGCCATTTCACCCATGAGGCCGAGGGCCTGGTGCGGGTCAGCGTGCCCAAGGCGGTAGGGCGGTTTGTGGTGCATCCGCATATGCCGGAGTTCCTGCGGCGGTACCCCAAAGTGGATGTGCAACTGATTCTTGAGGACCGCCACGTAGACCTGATCGATGACAACGTCGATCTGAGTATTCGCATTACCGACAACCCGCCGCCAGGGCTGATCGGGCGACAGTTATTGCCTATCGAGCATCTGCTGTGTGCAACGCCGCAGTACCTCGCCGAGCACGGCACACCGGATCATCCCCATGATTTGCTGGAACACAGTTGCATCTACCTTGGCGAAACCCCAGGGGACTCGCGCTGGAAATTTCGCCAGGCCGGCAAGACGGTGACGGTGGGTGTGCGCGGGCGGTATGCGGCGAACCACACCGGCGTGCGCCTGGATGCGGTAGAGCAGCATGTGGGCATTGGCAGCTTGCCGTATTTCACGGCGCGGCATGCGCTGGAGGAGGGGCGGTTGGTGCAGGTGTTGCCAGCGTGGGACTTTATAGCGTCCTACCATGGCGAGGCATGGCTGCTGCACTCGCCGACGCGGTACCTGTCGCCCAAGTTGCGGGTGTTTATCGATTATCTGGTGGCGTGTATGGCGAAGGAGCCGACATTGCGTCGGCGCTAGGAATGCAGACCACTTGTGGGAGGGGGCTTGCCCGCGATTACGGTGTATCAGCTGAAAATGAGCTGACTCTCGCACCGCTACCGGGGGGGCAAGTCCCCTCCCACATTGTGTTTTGTAGTGTTCTGAAAATCAGTGCTTGCTTTGATCCTGGGGCATGGCCAGCAGCTGCTTTTCCTGGTTCCAGTCGAACGGTTCGTCGTTCAGTTCGGCTTCATGGCGACGCTCTTCCAGGGCCTGGTACAGGTCCAGTTCTTCGTCGGGCATGAAGTGCAGGCAGTCACCGCCGAAGAACCACAGCAGGTCGCGTGGCACCAAGTGGGCAATCTGTGGGTAGCGCAGGATGACCTGGCTCATCAGGTCCTGGCCCAGGTACTGGCTTTCGATCGGGTCTATCGGCAGCAGGGCGCGCAATTCGTCGAAGCGCTCCAGGAACAGGACGTGGCTTTCCTCGGGCACCTGTTCGGCTTCGCCGACGGCAACCAGGATGCTGCGCAGGTGGTCGAGCAAGACGAGGTGATCGGCAACGACGTTGGACACGAGATAAGTCCTCAAAGCAAAAACGGGCGCGAGAGTATATAGCTCAAGCGCCCGTAATTATAGGGTTGCCGGGATCAGCGCACCGTGCCCTCAGCCTGCAGCAGCTCTTCCTTGCTGAAATCATCCACGTCGATCACCTTGCGTCGCGCCGCTTCGGCGTCGCGCAGGGTTTGCGCTTCGGCCGGTTGCAGCACGCCGGCGTGCAGCGCCGCATCAATGGCATGCTCGCCGGCAGCCGGCTTGACCTGGCCGCTTTTGAGCGCACTGTGGAGTTTTTTCTGCAAAGGGTGGCTGGCGCCAAGCAGGTCGTAGGCCTGTTGCAGGGCCCCGACCGGATCTTCTGCCGATTGCGGGCGATAGCAGCCGGCCAGCAACTCTTCCAGAGTCGGATCGCCCTTGGCACGCCCGATTACCGCAGCCACTTGCGCATCCAGCGCGTCGGACGGCCCGGTGTGGCGACGGCCGAACGGGAACACGATCACCCGCAGCAGGCAGCCCAGCACTTTGTTCGGGAAATTGCTGAGCAGTTCATCCAGCGCACGCTCCGACTCGCCAAGGCTTTCTTCCATGGCCCAGGCGAACAGCGGTTCCAGATGGTCCGGCGAATCCAGGTCGTGATAACGCTTGAGTGCCGCCGATGCCAGGTACATGTGGCTCAGCACATCCCCCAGGCGCGCCGACAGGCGTTCGCGACGTTTCAACTCACCGCCCAGCAGCATCATGCTCAGGTCGGCGAGCAGGGCGAAAGCGGCGGCCTGGCGGTTCAGTGCGCGGAAGTAACCTTGGCTCAAGCGGTTGCCAGGGGCCTTCTCGAAGTGGCCGACGCCGAGGTTCAACACCAGGGTGCTGGCGGCATTGCTTACGGCAAAACCGATGTGTTGCATCAGCAGGCCGTCGAACTCCTTCAGTGCCTGGTCATGGTCCTCGCGACCGGCGAGGGCCATTTCCTTGAGCACGAATGGATGGCAGCGAATCGCGCCCTGGCCGAAGATCATCAAGTTGCGCGAGAGGATATTCGCGCCTTCCACGGTGATGAAAATCGGCGCGCCCTGCCAGCTGCGGCCCAGGTAGTTGTTCGGGCCCATGATGATGCCCTTGCCACCGTGCACGTCCATGGCGTGGCTGATGCACTCACGGCCGCGTTCGGTCAGGTGGTACTTGAGGATCGCCGACAGCACCGAGGGTTTTTCCCCAAGGTCGACCGCATTGGCGGTGAGCATGCGCGCGCTGTCCATCAGCCAGGCGTTGCCGCCGATGCGGGCCAGGGCTTCCTGGATGCCTTCGAAGGCCGACAGCGGCACGTTGAATTGCTCGCGCACCTGGGCGTACTGACCGGTTACCAGGCTGGTGAACTTGGCCGCGCCGGTGCCGACTGCCGGCAGGGAAATCGAGCGGCCGACCGACAGGCAGTTCATCAACATCATCCAGCCCTTGCCGAGCATCTCCTGGCCGCCGATGAGGAATTCCAGCGGGATAAACACATCCTTGCCGGAGTTGGGGCCGTTCATGAAGGCGGCGCCGAGGGGCAGGTGGCGGCGGCCGATTTCCACGCCGGGAGTGTCAGTTGGAATCAAGGCCAGGCTGATGCCCAGGTCTTCCTCTTCGCCCAGCAGGTGGTCCGGGTCATGCGCCTTGAAGGCCAGGCCCAGCAGGGTCGCGACCGGGCCGAGGGTGATGTAGCGTTTTTCCCAGTTCAGGCGCAGACCGAGGGTTTCCTTGCCTTCCCATTCACCTTTGCAGATCACCCCGGTGTCGGGCATGGCGCCGGCGTCGGAACCGGCCAGCGGGCCGGTGAGGGCAAAGCAGGGGATGTCATCGCCACGCGCCAGGCGCGGCAGGTAGTGGTTGCGCTGCTCGTCGGTGCCGTAATGCAGCAGCAGTTCGGCCGGGCCGAGGGAGTTGGGCACCATCACGGTGGAGGCCAGGTCGCCGCTGCGGGTCGCGAGTTTCATCGCAACCTGGGAGTGGGCATAGGCAGAGAAGCCCTTGCCGCCGTACTCCTTGGGAATGATCAGGGCGAAGAAACCGTGCGTCTTGATGTGTTCCCAGGCGGCGGGCGGCAGTTCCATCGCCTGACCGATTTCCCAGTCGCTGACCATGGCGCAGAGTTCTTCGGTAGGGCCGTCAATGAAAGCTTGTTCTTCCTCGGTCAGTTGGACCTTGGGGTAGGCCAGCAACTTGTCCCAGTCGGGGCGCCCACTGAACAGTTCGCCGTCCCACCACACGGTGCCGGCGTCGATGGCATCGCGTTCGGTTTCGGACATGGGCGGCAGGACTTTCTGAAACCAGCTGAACAGCGGCTTGGTGAAGTATTGGCGGCGCAGGTCCGGCAGCAGCAGCGGCGCGGCCACCACGGCGATCAACACCCAGAAGATCAGCAGCAGCCAACCCGGTGCGTGGCTCCAGGCGCCCATCGCCAGCAGGTAGACGGCGACCACACCCAGCGCGGGCAGGGGGGCGACGCGGCGGTGCGCGAGGTAGGCAATGCCGACCACCAGAACCAGTATCCACAACAACAGCATATTCAATCCTCCGTGAAACCAGGGGCGAAACCACCAGGGAGCTTAGTCGGCATCCGAACAAGCAGGGTGATCAGGGTGTTACAAGTTGTACTGGGAGCATCTGGCAGCAGGCGCCGACATTTGGCCGAATCGTCGTTATCTCCGTGGCAGACCTGTCGTTAAACTCCAGGCTCACCCCAGAGATCACGCTCATGGATACGTACCTGAGTCCCAGCCGCTTCATCGATAGTGACCACCCTGCGGTGGTGGAGTTCGCCGAAAAACATCGTGGAACCCGCGCGGATTTAAGTGACCAGGCAGTCAGTCTTTATTACGCCGTGCGTGAGGCGATTCGCTACAACCCCTACACGTTCAGCCGTGACCCAGACACCTTGAGCGCCAGCTTCGCCCTGGCCACCCGCGAGAGTTACTGCGTGCCCAAGGCCACCTTGCTTGCCGCGTGTGCGCGGCACTGCGGCATCCCCGCGCGTATCGGCTTGGCAGATGTGCGTAATCACCTGTCGACGCCCCGCCTGCTCGCATTGCTCAAGAGCGATGTGTTCGCCATGCATGGTTACACCGAGCTGTTTTTGCAGGGGCGTTGGGTCAAGGCCACCCCGGCGTTCAACCAGCAACTGTGCGAGCTGTTCGATGTGCCGCCGTTGGAGTTCGATGGGGTCAACGACAGTGTCTTTCACGCGTTCAATCGCCAGGGCCAGCGTTCGATGGAGTACGTGGTGGACCACGGGCAATTTTGCGACGTGCCCGAGGGATTTTTTTTCGCTCACATTCAGCGCTGTTACCCGCACCTGTTTGCCGAGGGCATGCCGCAATTGCTGGGCGATATGCACAGCGATTCAAGCCGCGGATGAACCGGCGTATGCTGCTGCCTTCATCAAGCCATGTACATCAACAATAAGGCGCGGTCATGCTGAAAATCTGGGGTCGTAAAAATTCATCAAACGTCAGGAAGGCACTGTGGTGCGCCGAGGAACTCGGCCTGGACTATGAGGCAATTGATGCGGGCGGGGCTTTTGGTGTGGTCGACACGCCGCAATACCGGGCGTTGAACCCCAATGGCCGGGTGCCGATGATCGAAGACGGCGACTTTGTGTTGTGGGAATCCAACACCATCGTGCGTTACCTCTGCGCCAAGCATGCGTCGGCTTTGTACCCGAGCGACCTGCAAACCCGCGCTAACGCGGAGAAGTGGATGGACTGGACCACCTCGACCATCGCCGAGCCGTTCAAGGCGGTGTTCTGGGGCATCGTGCGTACGCCTGCCGAAAAACAGAACTGGGACAGCATCAATGCTGGGCGTCAGGCCTGCATCGATGCATTCCGTACCGTCGACAAGGCGCTGGCCGAGCAGCCGTATCTGTCCGGCAGCGCGTTCGGCATGGGTGATATCCCCTTGGGCTGCTTTATCTACGCCTGGTTCGAAATGCCCATCGAACGGCCGGCAATGCCCCATCTGGAGGCCTGGTACCAGCGCCTGCAGCAACGCCCGGCGTACCGCAAAGCCGTGATGACCGCGTTGACTTAATACTGACTATTAATACGAGCGACTGTACTTGTGCGGCGCAGGCAAGCACCATGCTTGCCTTGCGCAGCCGTTGAACTATGCGCGCTGCGCCCTCATCTATTCTTTCTGTTCCCTTCTTTGGTGCGTATTCCGATATGAGTTCCGCTCTGTCCATCCGGCAGCTAACCAAAACCTACGGCAACGGTTTCCAGGCCCTGAGTGGTATCGATCTGGACGTTGCCGAAGGTGACTTCTTCGCCTTGCTCGGCCCCAACGGTGCCGGCAAATCCACCACCATCGGCATTCTCTCGACCCTGGTCAACAAGACCAGCGGCACGGTGAATATCTTCGGTCACGACCTGGACAAATCCCCGGCGGCGCTCAAGCGTTCCATCGGTGTGGTGCCCCAGGAGTTCAACTTCAACCAGTTTGAAAAGACATTCGACATCGTCGTGACCCAGGCCGGCTACTACGGCATCCCGGCAAAAATCGCCAAGGAACGTGCCGAGCAGTACCTGACCCAATTGGGCCTGTGGGACAAGCGCGATGTGCCGTCGCGTTCGCTGTCCGGCGGTATGAAGCGTCGCTTGATGATTGCCCGCGCGCTCGTCCATGAGCCGCGCCTGCTGATCCTCGATGAGCCCACCGCCGGTGTGGATATCGAGTTGCGTCGTTCGATGTGGACCTTCCTCACCGAGCTGAACGAGAAGGGCATCACCATCATTCTCACCACCCACTACCTGGAGGAGGCTGAGCAGCTGTGCCGCAATATCGGCATCATCGACCATGGCACCATCGTCGAGAACACCAGCATGCGTAACCTGCTGGGTCAGTTGCACGTGGAGACCTTCCTGCTCGACCTGAAAAACAACCTGTCGGTGCCGCCGCAATTGCTCGGCTACCCCAGCCGTCTGGTGGACAGCCATACCCTGGAAATCCAGGTGGACAAAGCCATGGGCATTACCGCGCTGTTCACTCAGTTGGCGGCCCAGAACATCGAAGTGCTGAGCCTGCGCAACAAAACCAATCGCCTTGAGGAGTTGTTCGTGTCCCTGGTGGAGAAAAATCTGGCGAAGGTGGCGTTATGAGTTCCGAACTGCAACCCAACCTCGTCGCGCTACAAACCATCGTTTATCGCGAAGTGAAGCGCTTTACCCGGATCTGGCCGCAGACCCTGCTGCCGCCGGCGATCACCATGGTCCTGTATTTCGTGATCTTCGGTAACCTGATCGGCCGGCAGATTGGCGATATGGGTGGTTTCACCTACATGGAATACATCGTGCCGGGCCTGATCATGATGTCGGTGATCACCAACTCCTACGGCAACGTGGTGTCCAGCTTCTTCGGCAGCAAGTTCCAGCGCTCCATCGAAGAACTGATGGTGTCGCCGGTGTCGCCGCACACCATTCTGATCGGCTACACCCTGGGCGGCGTACTGCGCGGCCTGATGGTGGGCGTGATCGTGACCTTGCTGTCGCTGTTCTTCACGCACCTGCAAGTGCATCACCTCGGCCTGACGATTCTGGTGGTCGTACTGACGGCGACGATTTTTTCGCTGCTGGGGTTCATCAACGCAGTGTTTGCGCGCAACTTCGATGACATTTCGATCATCCCGACGTTCGTGCTCACGCCGCTGACCTACCTGGGCGGGGTGTTCTACTCCATCACCTTGCTGCCGCCGTTCTGGCAGACCGTGTCGTTGGCCAACCCGGTGCTGCACATGGTCAACGCCTTCCGCTACGGCATCCTCGGCGTGTCGGATATCAAGATCAGCGTGGCGATCACCTTCATGATCGTGGCGACCGTGGTGCTGTACATCGGCTGTGCGAAGCTGCTGGTGAGCGGGCGCGGGATGCGTACCTGACTCAACGGATGTACGCGGTCAAAAATGTGGGAGGGGGCTTGCCCCCGATAGCGATCTGTCAGTCACTCATGCACTGACTGATCCACTGCTATCGGGAGCGAGCCCCCTCCCACATTTGTATTGGCGTAACGTCAGGAATTGAGTGCCAGTTCGATCAGCCCATGCAGCGCTTCCACCGTCAGCGGCTCGGTCGAGAACAGAATGCGAAACACTGTGGGCGCTGCGATCAGGTTGATCAAATGGTCCACGCTCGGTGGCACCGGGTCCGGATAGCGATCGACAATCGCCTGCAGCTGTCCACTCAAGATGCTCACGCAGTACCCCGGCGTGACCATGCACTGCAGGTCGCGCATCATGTTGCGACCCGGCTCGGAACTCATCTCATCCAGATACTGCTCGGCCCAAGCCTGCAAGTCGCCGCGCAGGCTGCCGGTGTTGGCTGGCTCACTGTCCGGGCGCATGCGTGCCAGGGCCACATCCGCGAGCAGCACACCAAGGTCGCCCCAGCGCCGGTAGATGGTGGAGGGCGTAACCCCTGCGCGTGCGGCAATCATCGGCACGGTAACGCTGGAGCGCTCATGAGTTTCCAGCAAATCACGTACGGCCGAATGAACGGATTCTTGTACCCGGGCACTACGGCCCCCCGGGCGGAGGCCTTCTTTTATCGCCATGTTTGCGACCTTAACACAAAGAATTTGCTTTAAGCGCTGGCCGGTAGCACACTCCGCAAAAGCAAAATATTAGCTTTAGCAGAGCGTGCCCATGTCCAGCCTCACTTCACATCGTTCCAGCCTGGTGTTCCTGGCGATCACCTTGCTCACGTTTCTTGCGGCCTCCAGTGCGCCAACGCCCTTGTATCACCTGTATCAGGAAGGCCTGCATTTTTCCGCCGGCATGCTGACGCTGATCTTCGGCGTCTACGCCTTGAGCCTGTTGGCGGCGCTGTTGACCGTCGGCTCGCTGTCGGACCACCTGGGCCGCAAGCCGGTGATTTTTGCTGCATTGGCCCTGAATATGTTGGCGATGTTGCTGTTTATCAATGAGAGCAGCGTGGCCTGGCTGCTCGCCGCGCGCACCGTGCAAGGGTTTGCCACCGGCATGGCCACCGCCGTGTTGGGCGCAGCACTGCTCGACACCGACCGCCAGCAAGGCCCGCTGGTCAACAGCGTGGCGCCGTTGCTGGGCATGGCGTGCGGCGCGATGGGCAGCAGCTTGCTGGTGGAGTTTGCGCCGCTGCCGACCCAATTGATCTACTGGACCTTGCTGCTGCTGATGCTGTTGCAGGCCTTGTACGTATGGCGCCTGCCGGAAACCGTCAGCCGTATGCCTGGCGCGCTGGCGTCGCTGCGTCCGACCTTGCACGTGCCTCCTCAGGCGCGGCGGGCTTTGTGGCTGGCGTTGCCGGTGGACGTGGCGGTGTGGGCGATGGGTGGGTTTTACCTGTCCCTCGCGCCTTCGCTGGTACGCGCAGCCACCGGTTCGACCTCCAACCTGATCGGCGGTGGCCTGGTAGCGGTGCTGACCGTGAGTGGGGCGCTGATGATTTTCACCCTGCGCAATCGCCCGGCCGACAAGGTGTTGCGCCTGGGTGCCGGGTTGCTGGCCCTCGGTGTGGCGTTGATCCTGACCGCTGTACACAGCGCCAGCCTGCCGTTGTTTTTCATCGCCACGTTGATCGCCGGCAGCGGCTTTGGTGCAGGTTTTCTCGGTGCGTTACGCAGCGTGGTGCCACTGGCATTGCCCCATGAGCGCGCGGGCTTGATGTCGGCCTTCTATGTGCTGAGCTACCTGGCGTTCTGCCTGCCGTCGTTGCTGGCGGGCAATTTGATTCGCAGCGTGGGTTTGATCGCCACCACCGATGGTTACGGCGCGGTGCTGATCCTGTTGGCCTTGGGTGCCCTGGCTGGGCTGCTGTGGAAAGAGCGGCGCCTGGCTTATATTGGTAAAACAGATAACAGTTAGAGATATTACCCGTTATATAGATATTCGATCAGGTTCTACCATGGGCTCAACCTCATGCGAGGAAGAGGATTGCCATCATGACCTGCTCGACTACCATCAGCTACAGACCCCTGAGCCACCTGACCCGTCCCCGGGAAGTGATTCGCCAGTTCACCCCCAACTGGTTTGCCGCGACCATGGGCACCGGCGTGCTGGCCCTGGCCCTAGCGCAATTGCCGGTCAACCTGCCCGTGCTGCACACCCTTGCCGAAGGCTTGTGGCTGTTCACCATTGGCTTGTTCATTCTGTTCAGCGCCTTGTATGCCGCGCGTTGGGTGATGTTTTTTCACGAAGCGCGGCGGATTTTCGGGCACTCCACCGTGTCGATGTTTTTCGGCACCATCCCCATGGGCCTGGCCACGATTCTCAACGGTTTATTGCTGTTCGGCCTGCCCCGCTGGGGCGACGACGTGATCGCGCTGGCCCAGGCCGTGTGGTGGCTGGATGTGGCAATGGCCCTGGCCTGCGGTGTGTTGATCCCGTTCATGATGTTCACCCGCCAGGAACACAGCATCGACCAAATGACCGCCGTTTGGCTGTTGCCGGTGGTGGCTGCCGAAGTCGCGGCGGCCAGCGGTGGTTTGCTCGCGCCCCATCTGGCCGACGCCCATTCACAGCTGGTGATGCTGGTGACCAGCTATGTGTTGTGGGCGTTTTCGCTGCCGGTGGCGTTCAGCATCCTGACCATTCTGATGCTGCGCATGGCTTTGCATAAACTGCCCCACGCCAACATGGCCGCCTCGAGCTGGCTGGCCCTCGGCCCCATCGGCACCGGTGCCCTTGGCATGTTGCTGCTCGGCGGCGACGCACCGGCGATTTTTGCCGCCAACGGCCTGCCGGGTGTCGGTGAAATGGCCAACGGCCTGGGCCTGGTGGCGGGCATTACGCTGTGGGGGTTTGGCCTGTGGTGGATGCTGATCGCGGTGTTGATCACCCTGCGTTACCTGCGCGCGGGTATCCCGTTCAACCTTGGCTGGTGGGGCTTCACCTTCCCACTGGGGGTTTACGCCCTGGCCACATTGAAACTGGCGAGCCTGCTGCACCTGGGGTTCTTCAGCGTATTCGGCAGCGTGTTGGTGATGGCATTGGCGCTGATGTGGCTGATCGTGGCCAAGCGCACGCTGCAGGGCGCCTATAAAGGTGAGCTTTTTGTTTCGCCGTGCATTGCGGGGCTAGCGAATAAGTAAGCAGGATTAGGTAAAGTCGTGGCCTGACTCTCTATAAGCCTTCAGGCCACGCAGGAACACGGACGATGAGCCACCCCTCACAATTCACCTTGCTGCGCACACGGCGCTTCCTGCCGTTTTTCATCACCCAGTTGCTGGGCGCGTTCAACGACAACATCTTCAAGCAATCGCTGATTCTGGCGATTCTCTACAAGCTCAGCATCGACGGTGACCGCGCCATCTGGGTCAACCTGTGCGCGTTGCTGTTTATCCTGCCGTTCTTCCTGTTTTCGGCACTCGCCGGGCAGTTTGGCGAGAAGTTCAACAAGGACGCCTTGATCCGCGCGATCAAGGTCGGCGAAATCGTGATCATGGCCGTCGGCGCCACGGGGTTTCTGTTCAACCACCTGGAGCTGATGCTGCTGGCGCTGTTTGCCATGGGCACACACTCGGCGCTGTTCGGCCCGGTGAAGTACTCGATCATGCCGCAGGCCCTGCACGACGATGAGCTGGTGGGCGGTAATGGCCTGGTGGAAATGGGCACGTTCCTGGCGATCCTGGCCGGCACTATTGGCGCCGGGATCATGATGTCGTCCACCCATTACGCACCGGTGGTGGCGGTGGCGATTATCGGCGTGGCGGTGTTGGGTTACCTGGCCAGCCGCAGTATTCCGCGCGCGGCGGCGTCTACGCCGCAGCTGCGCTTGAACTGGAACATCTTCAGCGAGTCCTGGGCCACATTGCGCCTGGGCCTGGGGCAGACCCCGGCGGTGTCGCGCTCTATCGTCGGCAACTCGTGGTTCTGGTTTGTCGGCGCGATCTACCTGACACAGATTCCGGCCTACGCCAAGGAGTGGCTGTACGGCGATGAAACCGTGGTGACGCTGATTCTCACCGTGTTCTCGGTGGGGATCGCCCTCGGTTCGATGCTCTGCGAAAAACTCTCCGGGCGTAAGGTGGAAATCGGGCTGGTGCCTTTCGGTTCCTTTGGCCTGACCGTATTCGGCCTGTTGCTGTGGTGGCACTCCGGCGGCTTCCCGCAGAATGTGCAGGCCAACGACTGGCTGGCGGTGCTCGGTTACGGCCAGGCCTGGTGGGTGTTGTTCGATATTCTCGGCCTGGGCGTGTTCGGCGGCTTTTATATTGTGCCGCTGTACGCCCTGATCCAGTCGCGCACCGCCGAGAACGAGCGGGCGCGGGTGATTGCCGCCAACAACATCCTCAATGCGCTGTTCATGGTGGTGTCGGCGATCGTGTCGATCCTGTTGCTGAGCGTCGCCAAGCTGTCGATCCCCGAGTTGTTCCTGGTGGTCTCGCTGCTGAATATCGCGGTGAACACCTACATCTTCAAAATCGTCCCCGAGTTCACCATGCGCTTTATGATCTGGCTGCTCAGCCATTCCATGTACCGCGTGGAGCATAAAAACCTCGACCTGATCCCGGATGAGGGCGCGGCGCTGTTGGTGTGCAACCACGTGTCGTTTGTCGATGCACTGCTGATTGGTGGCGCGGTGCGTCGGCCGATTCGCTTTGTCATGTACTACAAGATCTACCGCTTGCCGGTGTTGAATTTTATCTTCCGTACCGCCGGGGCGATTCCGATTGCCGGGCGTAACGAGGATATCCAGATCTACGAAAAGGCCTTCACGCGGATCGCCCATTACCTCAAGGAAGGCGAGCTGGTGTGCATCTTCCCGGAAGGCAAGCTGACGGCTGACGGCGAGATGAACGAGTTTCGCGGCGGCGTGACGCGCATTCTGGAAGAGACGCCGGTGCCGGTGATTCCGCTGGCGTTGCAGGGGTTGTGGGGGAGTTTCTTCAGCCGGGACCCGAACAAGGGCTTCTTTCACCGGATCTGGTCGCGGGTGGTGTTGGTGGCGGGGGAGCCGGTGTCTGTTGACTTGGCGACACCTGCGCAGTTGCAGGAGCGGGTAGGGGGGTTGCGCGGGGGTGTCAGGTAGCCAGGTGTTGAATGTGCTGGCCTCATCGGGGGCAAGCCCCCTCCCACATGTTGATTTGTGAACACCTTCAAAATGTGTGAGGGGGCTTGCCCCCGATGGCGGTAGTGGCCTAGGTGCTGATCTTGAGCCCAATGAGCCCGCAAATGATCAACGCCACACTGGCCAACCGAAACAGCGCCATGGATTCCCCAAACAGGATAATCCCGGCGATCACCGTGCCCACGGCACCCACGCCGGTCCAGATGGCATAGGCGGTGCCCAGCGGCAGTTCCTTCATGGCCAGCCCGAGCAGGCCGAGGCTGATGGCCATGGCGGCAATCGTCAGGGCGGTGGGCAGGGGTTTGCTGAAACCGTCGGTGTACTTCAGGCCGACGGCCCAGCCGACTTCAAACAACCCGGCAAAAAACAGAATGATCCAGGACATGCTGACCTCGCTTCTTCAGGCGGGGTCGTCCCCGGATTGTGCGCCTCGACAGCGTCGCGGGGTCGTCCCCGCGAAGCTCGGTAGAGTGCCTAAAACGGCTCGAACGATCAAGTTTGCGCGGTGTTCTCCACAGCGCGGCGGTCTTCCTTCTCGCTCATGCGGCGGAAGTAGGTCGACAGCAGTGCCCCGGAAATATTGTGCCAAACGCTGAACAGCGCGCTCGGCACCGCCGCCAACGGCGAGAAGTGCGCGCTGGCCAGTGCCGCGCCCAGCCCGGAGTTCTGCATGCCCACTTCCAGCGCCAGCGACTTGCGCTGGGCCAATGGCAGCTTGAACACGCGGCCGGTGAAGTAGCCCAGCAGGTAACCGAAGCTGTTGTGCAGCATCACCACGGCCATGATCAACAGGCCGGACTCGGCGATCTTCGCCTGGCTGGCGGCAACCACCGCCGCGACGATGATCACAATGCTGACCACCGACACCAGCGGCAACACCTCCACCGCATGCCGCACCCGCTCGCCGAGCACGCGTTGCGCGACCACGCCGAGCACGATAGGCAGCAGCACCACCTGCAGGATCGACCAGAACAACTCCATGAACGACACCGGCAACCAGGCCGACGCCAGCAACCAGATCAGTGCCGGCGTGAGCAGCG
This sequence comes from Pseudomonas syringae, assembly GCF_021606685.1. GTDB lineage: Bacteria > Pseudomonadota > Gammaproteobacteria > Pseudomonadales > Pseudomonadaceae > Aquipseudomonas > Aquipseudomonas syringae_R. The sequence goes on along the minus strand of NZ_WKCB01000041.1, from coordinate 30,146 downwards.
GGGCGAGGAGGGTGGTGACGGCGGCGATGGCCACCGACAGCGCCAGGTCGCCACGGGCCAGCCAGGTCATCACGTTGGACGAGGTGCCGCTTGGGCAGCAGCCGACCAGGATCACGCCGACGGCAATTTCCGGCGGCAGGTGAAACGCCTGGCACAGCAGCCAGGCCACGCCCGGCATGATCACAAAGTGCGCAACCACGCCCAGGGCCACACGCCATGGGTGGCGGGCGACCTCGGCGAAGTCTTCGAGTTTGAGGGTCAGCCCCATGCCGAACATCACCAGGCCCAGCAGCGGGACGATGGCGCTTTTCAGGCCGATGAACCAGCTCGGTTCAAGGAAGGCGACGACGGCGAAAATCAACACCCAGTAGGCGAAGGTATTGCCGACGAAGCGGCTCAAGGCGGCGAGTGCGCGCATGGGGATGTCCTTGTTATTAGGTTCTTGAAGTGCAAATGCAATCAAATGTGGGAGGGGGCTTGCCCCCGATGACGGTGTGTCAGCCCCTGCAGAGTTGGCTGATCCACTGCAATCGGGAGCAAGCCCCCTCCCACCTTTTGATCTTCGCAGGGCTTTAGATGCCTTGTGGGGTTTCTTCACCACCCAACGCTTCGATCAGCGCCGGCAGGAAGTCGCCGAAGGTCAGCATCATCAGGGTAAAGCTGGCGTCCAGTTGGCCCAGGGCCTCTTCGCCGCCGTCCTGTTCTGCCTGGTCTTGCAGCAGGTCTTCGAACTTGAGGCGCTTGACGGTCATCTTGTCGTCGAGCATGAAGGACAGCTTGTCCTGCCAGGCCAGCGACAGTTGGGTCACGACTTTGCCGGTGGTCAGGTGCAGTTGGATCTCTTCGCCGGTCAGGTCCTGGCGCTTGCAGCGCACAATCCCGCCATCTTCGTGGGTGTCGCGCAGTTCGCATTCGTCGAGGACGAAGAAGTCATCGGCCGGCTTCTGAGTGGTGACCCAGTCGGTCATGATTGCGGTTGGCGCGGTTTTCACCGTCAGTGGGCGTACCGGCAGGGTGCCGATCACTTCACGCAGGGTCGACAGCAAGTCTTCGGCGCGCTTGGGGCTGGCCGAGTTGACGAGGATCAGGCCCTGTTTCGGCGCGATGGCGGCGAAGGTCGACGAGCGACGGATAAAGGCGCGGGGCAGGAAGGCCTGGATGATTTCATCCTTGATCTGGTCGCGTTCCTTCTTATAGACCTTGCGCATTTGCTCCGCTTCGATCTCTTCGACTTTCTCTTTGAGTGCATCGCGCACCACGCTACCCGGCAGGATGCGTTCTTCCTTGCGCGCAGCGATCAGCAGGAAGTCACCGCTGACGTGAACCAGGGGAGCGTCTTCACCTTTACCGAAAGGTGCGACGAAACCGTAAGTGGTCAACTCCTGGCTTGCACACGGGCGTGCCAGTTTGGTGGCCATGGCCGCTTCCAACGCCTCGGCATCAACAGGCAGATCTTGGGTCAGGCGATAGATAAGCAGGTTCTTGAACCACATGGGGTGAGTCTCTCCTTTATACAAAGGGGGGCATTATTCTCTTGATAGCGCCTCAGGCCAACCCTGCCTAAGCCATTGGAAGCTATCAAAAAAAAGATTTAAGAAAGTGCTTGCCAGACCCAGGGTCGCTCCGTAGAATGCGCGCCACACCGAAGCGAAGGGTGATTAGCTCAGCTGGGAGAGCGTCTGCCTTACAAGCAGAATGTCGGCGGTTCGATCCCGTCATCACCCACCATTCGCTTTATGTGTTACGCGCAGCGGTAGTTCAGTCGGTTAGAATACCGGCCTGTCACGCCGGGGGTCGCGGGTTCGAGTCCCGTCCGCTGCGCCATATTCGGTAACCTGGAACACTGAACGCCAGGTCACCACAAGAAGCCCGCTCATTGAGCGGGCTTTTTACTGTCTGGGGTGTGCAAACGCCAAAAAACGCCGCCGATCATTTCCGATGATCGGCGGCGTTTTTGTTAGGGCCGGGTCAGAAATCCCAGCGCGTGCTGAGCATGAAGTTGCGTGGCTCACCATACGCCGCCGACTTATAGAAGCCGATGTTGGTGTAGTAGGACTTGTCGAAGATATTGTTGACGTTCAGCGTCGCCGACACGTTCTTGGTGATCTGGTAGCGCGTCATTACGTCCACCAGCCAATAGGCGTCCTGGGAGAATTCCTCGTTACGCAGGCGGGGCGTGTTGTAGACGTCTTGCCAGCCGACGCTCTGCCAGCGCACGCCACTGCCGATGGTCAGCTTGTCCAGGTTGCCCTTGAGTTTATAGGTGGTGTACAGGCTGACCTGGTCCTCGGGTTCAAAGGTGGAAATCTTCTCGTCCTTGTCATCCCGCACGATCTTGTGGGTGTAGCCCGCCTGCACCTGCCAGCCGGGCGCCAGTTCGCCGGTCATCTCCAGCTCATAACCTTTGGTCACCGCCTTGGTGCCCTTGAACGCGTAGTTGGTCGGGGTCGGCTTGAGGTTGTTGTAGTCGTCATCGGGCAGCGAGCGGTTGGTTTCGTGGATCTCGAAGTAGGCGGCGCTGGCATTCAGGCGGCCGTCGAAGAAATCGGCCTTGAGGCCCAGCTCGTAGTTCTGCCCTTCGTCCGGCTCAAGCAGCTTGTTCTGTCGGTCGCGGTTGTAGCTTTCCTGGGGCATGAAGATGTCGGTGTAGCTGGCGTAGACCGAGTAGGTGTCGTTCAGGTCGTAGATTGCGCCGACATACGGCACGAAGCGCCCGGACTCGCGGTAGTTGGGGTTGTAGCCGGTGACCTGGTAGTTGACCACCCGCCCGCCGAGCAGCAGCTTGAGGTCATCGGCCAGGTTCAGGCGGGTTGTCATGTACACCCCGGTCTGGCGCACAGTGTCATCGATCAGCAGCTGCGCCTTGCCCCAGTCCGGGATCGTCGCGTGGCCGTGCCAGTTATTGAAGTCGACGATGTTGGGGGACAGGTTCCAATAGCCTTTGCCTTTCCACTCGGAAGCGCTGATCGAGCCACCCAGCACCAGTTCATGCTCACGGCCGCCGAGGTCGAACGGGCCGCTCACGTAGAGGTCGGCGGAGTCGCTGACGGTTTCCCCGGTGTACTTGCCGGAGGTGAGTTGTGCGGTGCCGTCCGGCTGGGGTTCTTCGCCCTGGATCGAGCCCATCAACGCGTGGTAACCGTTGATCTTGTGGTCCAGTTGCAGCTTGGTCACCCAGCCATTGCCCAGGTCATGTTCGAGCATGGCGAACACGGTGCGGGTGTATTGCTCCCAACTGCTCCAGTCGGCGGCGTTGTTGAACGAGCGCTTGACGTTGTTGAGTTCGCCCCTGGAATTGATCAGCGGGAAGCTGCCCGACCAGGAAGAGCCTTTTGGCAGGCTGTCCTGGTAATCGCCACCGACGGTCAGCAGGGTATCGGGTGACAGGTCGAATTCGACGATGCCGTAGTACGTCGGGCTCTGGCGCGAGTAGTGGTCCATGAACGAATGCTTGTCCTGATACGCCGCAACGGCGCGGCCGCGCACATTGCCGCTGTCGGTCAGCGGGCCGCTGACGTCCAGTTCGCTGCGGTAGTTGTCCCAGGAGCCGGCGCCAAGGGAGGCATGCCCCTGGAACGTTGCGGTCGGTTTCTTGCGCACCAGGTTGATCGTGGCGCCGAGTGAGCCGGCACCGGTGAGCAGGCCGGTGGCGCCCTTGAGCACCTCGACGCGGTCGTAGATCGCCATGTCGCTCAGGGTATTGCCCGCCGAGTAGGCCACGTTGCGGGCCGTCGACGGGATGCCGTCGTACTGGAAGTTGTTGATCGAAAACCCGCGGGCGTAGTAGTTGCTGCGCTCGGTATCAAAGGCCGAAACGGTGATGCCGGGCGTGTGGCGCATCACATCGTCGAGGTTGTTCAGGCCAAAGTCATCCATGTGCTGGCGGGTCACCACCGTCACCGACTGCGGGGTTTCCTTGGGGGTCAGCACCAGGCGGGTGGCGGTCGCAATGCTGCCAGGGGTGTAGGAGCCGCTGCCCTCGGTGACGTTACCCAACTGGTTGGCGGTGACTTGGGTGGGGCCCAGTTCCATGCTGCCGTTGCCGGCGACGGGGGCCGGTTGCAGTGCATAGCCCTGATCGCCCTTGACCGCGCGGTAGCCGCTGCCTTGCAGCAAGCGGTCGAAGCCTTCCTGTATGCCCACGTTGCCTTTGAGGCCCGGGCCGTTGAGGCCTTCCACCTCATGGGACTGAAACACGATGGCGACGCCTGCCTGCTGGGCGAAGCGATTGAGCGAGCTGCCCAGCGGCCCGGCCGGGATGTCATAACCCTGGGTGGCGACGTTGAGCGGCTGCGCCTGGGCCAGGTTGGCGTTCATCACGCCTGCGCTGAGTATGGCCAGGGACAGCGGCGCACTTTTCAGCAGGCCAAAGCGACCGCGAGGGTAGGAAGGGGTGTGCATGGCGGAGGCAATCCTTTAGTTGTCGAATTACCTTGCTTGACGGGCAGCCTCGGAAAAACCGGAAGCAAATGCGAATAATTATTTTTTGGAGTTGGTTGTGGGCTCTACCACGATCAGCCATGGCGTGAAGTTACGGACCTTGATCGGCAAGGTCTGCGCCAGTAATTGCAGGGCCTGGTCGCTGTCATCCAGGGGGATGACGGCCGACACGCGCAAGTTTTGCAGGGCGGCGCGATCAAATTGCAGGTGCCCGGAGCGGTGCCGCGCAATCTCATCCAATACCTGGGGCAGGGGACGGTTCTCCACCACCAGTTGATGGCGGCGCCAGGCTTCGTTGATGCTGGCTGGGTCGATAGTGCCAGCCAGGCGCACGCTGTTCGCACTCATCAGCGCCCGCGAGCCGGCGTCCACTTCGAGCGTTTGTTGGGCGTTGGCACTTTGCGCGGCCACGCGCGATTGCAGCATGCTCAACACCGTCACATCGCCTTCACGCTTGACCACGAACCGCGTGCCCAGTGCACGCAAGGTGCCCTGAGGCGTCTGCACGATAAAGGGCCGTGTACTGTCGTGGGCCACTTCCACCAGGATCTCGCCTTGCAGCAGTTCGATACGGCGCTGTTGGGCGTCGAAATGCAGGTTCGCCGCGCTGATGCCGTTCAGGGTCAGCGTCGAGCCGTCCGCCAATTGCAGGGTGTACCATTGGCCGGGGCCGTTGCGTACATCGGCCATCCATTGTTGTGGGTATGGGCTGACCAGCAGCGCCGCCGCCGGCAAGGCCAGGCTGCCCGCCAGCAGCAGGGCACGCAGCGTGTGCGTGCCGCGCCGGGGTTTCGAATGGGCAAACGCTGCGCTCAACGCCGCCCGCGCCGGGGCTTTTTTGCCGCGCAGGGCCTGCATCCTGGCGATCACGGCTTCCATGCGCGCGGCGGCCGCCGCGTAGTGGGGGCCTTGTTGTTTCCAGCCTTCGAACGCCGCGCGCTGAGCGTCACTCAGTTCACCTTCGTGCAAGCGCAGCAGCCATTCGGCGGCCTGTTCTTCGATCTGTTGGTGGGCGTCGGGCATCGGGGCTCAAGTATCCATACTGTGACCGCAGTGCATCAGCGCCTGGATCAGGTATTTGCGCACGGTTCGTTCCGACAGCTTGAGTTGCCGGGCGATCTGTTGCTGGGTCATTTCTTCGAGGTAATACAGCACGAACGCCTCGCGGGAGTAAACGTGCATGCCTTCCAGGAGAAAGGCGATCTGTTCGAGGGCTTCGAGGGTGGTGTGGATCTGCTCCGGGGACTGGTAGCCCTCAAGCGCGTCCACCGTCAGCGCCAGTTCCTGCAGGTACGCGTGTTCAATCTGTTTGCGCCGCGCCTGGTCGATGATCAGGCGCCTGGCAGTGGTGCTCAGGTAGGCCCTGGGCTCACGAATGCCGGCGACGCATTCGCGCGTGTTCAGGATGCGGGCAAAGGTGTCCTGCGCGAGGTCGGCGGCGTTCTGTCGGCAGCCCAGCTTGCGCCGCAGCCACGTCAGTAGCCAGCCATGGTGCTCGCTGTAGAGCTGGGTTATTTCCCGTTGGAATGGCGGTTCACCCACTGACATAGACGCGGCTCAAGTGTTATTGAGAATGGTTTCTAATTGTGGGCCCAAGCATCGAGTAAACGCAATAGACTCGCGTTTGCGCGCCCAGAAGCCCGTTTTTACTGGGGTTGCGCGTTGTTCGAGAAAATATTTCAAATAAATTGCATTTAAATCAACACATTGCGAATTTTTGGTATATGATGCCGCCCACACCGAAAGTGAAGGGTGATTAGCTCAGCTGGGAGAGCGTCTGCCTTACAAGCAGAATGTCGGCGGTTCGATCCCGTCATCACCCACCATTCGCTTTATGTGTTACGCGCAGCGGTAGTTCAGTCGGTTAGAATACCGGCCTGTCACGCCGGGGGTCGCGGGTTCGAGTCCCGTCCGCTGCGCCATATTCGGTAACCTGGAACACTGAACGCCAGGTCACCACAAGAAGCCCGCTCATTGAGCGGGCTTTTTTTTGCCTGCGATTTGACCTTCCTGCGCGCGGGTGTTGTGCACTGCAGAGTCGTGCTGAACTGTGCTGGTGCGTCATGACGTGGGGGAATACCCCCATGCACATTGGTCGATTGCGCCTCTTGCCGCTTAAACGGTTATCTATAGCCACGCGAAGACTTCCAGGCGAGCTACCGGCAGCAGGACGCTGCGGTGCCCGCTCTCTATAAATAATGGCCTTTCAAGGCAATAAAAATAGTCTGCAAGGGGATGGCACTGTATGAAATATCCATTGCGTGCGTTGGTGTTCTGGCCAACGTTCCTGATTCTGCTGGCGGCGGTGATCGCCAGCTATATCGATCTGAATGCGTTTCTTGCGGTCAGCAAACAGCTCAATAGCGTGATCCTCAACAACTTCTCATGGTTGTTCAGCGCCGGCTCGTTCGCCATGGTGGTGTTGACCGCAATCGTCTACCTGTCGCCGCTGGGCAAGGTGCGCATCGGGGGTGAAGACGCCCAGCCATTGCTGAGCAAATGGCGCTGGTTCATGGTGGCGCTGTGCACCACGCTGGCGGTGGGGGTGTTGTTCTGGACCACCGCCGAGCCGCTCTACCATCTCTATGGCCCGCCCACCAGCCTGCCGATCGAAGCGGGCAGCGCTGCCGCGAAGAGCTTTGCGATGTCGACGATGTTCCTGCACTGGACCATCACCCCCTACGCGATCTACCTGGTGCCGTCGCTGGTGTTTGCGCTGGTGTTCTATAACCGTCGCAGTCGCTTCTCCATCGGCGCCATGCTCGAGCCCCTGCTCGGCGAGGCGCGGGTGCGCCGTTATGCCGGGTTGATCGACACCCTGGCGATGTTCGCCCTGGTGGCCGGCATGGCCTCGTCCCTGGGCACTGGCGCGCTGACCCTGTCGGGCGGCTTGAGCCAGTACATCGGCGGTGAAACCACGCCATTTCGCCTGGCGATCATCATCGCAGTCATTGTGATCACCTTTGTTGCGTCGGCGGCCAGTGGCTTGCAGCGCGGCATTGTGATGCTGTCGTCGTTCAACACCTGGATCATGCTGGCCCTGGGGTTGTTCGTGCTGTTGTGCGGGCCGACCCTGTACATGTTCAGCCTGGGCGTCGAGTCCCTGGGCATTTATCTCGACACCTTCTTCAGCCGCAGCCTGTTCACCGGCGCCGCCAGTGGCGACACCTGGCCGCAGAGCTGGACGGTGTTCTACTGGTCGGTGTGGTTTGCCTGGGCACCGGTGAGCGCGTTGTTCCTCGGCAAGATCGGGCGTGGCTACACCGTGCGCGAATTCATCCATATCAACATGCTGTACCCGGCGCTGTTCACCGCGATCTGGATCTGCATCTTCTCTGGCACCAGCCTGTACTTCGATGCCCTGGGCGATGGCAGCCTCAACCGCGTGCTGAACGAGCAGGGCGTGGAGCATGTGCTCTACCAGATGTTCCAGCAATTGCCGGCCAGCGGCCTGATGATCGCGTTCCTGTTGTTCGTCGCCTTCATCTCGTTTGTGACGGCAGCGGACTCTAGCACCGACGTCATCGCCAACCTGTGCAGCAAGGGCGTCACGGCCGATTCCGACCTGGATGGCAACCCGACGCTGAAAATCGTCTGGGGCGTGATCATCGGTACGGTGTCGTGGGTCATGGTCGCCTTCGTCGGCGTCGACGGGGTGAAGATGCTCTCCAACCTCGGCGGTTTGCCCGGGATGATCCTCGTGTTGCTCGCCAGTACCTCGCTGATCTTCTGGCTCAAGGACCCCACGCTGCTGGAGGTGAAAAATCAGCCGCCGGTTCCGCAGGCCGACACCCAGGACGCCGGCGCTGTGCCGCAATTCGCCCGCTAAGCCCTCACCTCTGTGTGTCTCCCCAGGCGCTCCCCAGCCGAGCGCGGGGAGTCGTTTGTTCGCAATAAATGCGTTTGGAGTTACCGATGGAAATCGTTACCGAATTTGCCTACAAGGTCCGTGAAATCGAGCATTGCCTGATCCCTCTCAAGGATGGCACCCAACTGGCCGCGCGCATCTGGCTGCCCGACGTCGCAGGTTCGCAGAGCTTCCCGGCGATCCTGGAATACCTGCCGTACCGCAAGCGTGACGGCACTGCCGTGCGTGATGCGCTGACCCACCCATGGATGGCGGGGCAGGGCTATGTGTGTGTGCGCGTGGACATGCGTGGCAACGGCGAATCCCAAGGGCTGATGGCCGATGAATACCTGTTGCAGGAACAGGAAGACGCCCTCGAAGTGATCGACTGGCTGTGCAGCCAACCCTGGTGCGATGGCAACGTCGGCATGATGGGCATCTCCTGGGGCGGCTTCAACGGCCTGCAAGTCGCGGCGCGCCAGCCTGAGGCGTTGAAGGCGATCATCACCCTGTGCTCCACCGATGACCGCTTTGCCGACGACATCCATTACAAAGGCGGCAACCTGCTGATGGAGAACTTTGGCTGGGCCGCGACCATGCTCAATTTCAGCGCGGCGGTGCCCGACCCGCTGCTGGTCGGTGACGACTGGAAAACCCTCTGGCAGCAGCGCCTGGACGCTATGCCGCTGCTCGCCGAAACCTGGCTGCAACACCAGACCCGCGATGACTATTGGCGTCACGGTTCGGTGTGTGAGGATTATTCGGCGATCAAGGCCGCGGTCTACGCCGTTGGCGGCTGGGGCGATGCCTACCGCAACACAGTGTCGCGCCTGATGGAGCACCTGCCAGGGCCCAAGAAGGCCATGATCGGTCCGTGGATTCACAAGTACCCACATTTTGCCGTGCCCAATCCGGCCATTGGCTTCCTGCAAGAAGCCAAACGCTGGTGGGATCACTGGCTCAAGGGCATCGACAATGGGGTGATGGATGACGCCGCCTGTACCTTTTACCTACAGGATATTCTGCCGCCCAAGGGCAGTTACGCCGAGCGGCCCGGCATCTGGGTGCAGACCTCGGGGTGGCCCGACCCACAGGTGCAGTGGACCGATTACAGTCTTGATGAGCGCGGCCTCTCGCCCGGCAAGCAGGCGTTGGCTACCGCACGCAGTGTGTGCTCACCGCTGACCACCGGGCTGCATCAGGGCGAGTACTGCGCCATCTGGTTTGGCCCCGACGGGCCGACGGACCAACGCCGCGATGACGCCAACTCACTGTGCTTCGACTCCCAGCCGCTGACCGAGCCCCTGGCGCTGTTGGGGGATGCGCGGCTGACACTGCGCCTGGCCAGCGACACCGCCTGCGGGCAATTGGTGGCGCGCCTGAATGCGGTGGCGCCGGACGGGCAGGTCACGCAGATCAGTTACGGCGTGCTCAATCTCACGCTGCGCGAGGACTTTTCCCAGGTCACGCCGGTGGTGCCGGGTGAGCCGATGGACGTGCACCTGAACCTGGACCACGTCGGCATGCGCCTGCCGGCCGGCTACCGTTTGCGCCTGGCCCTGAGCACTGCGAGCTTCCCCCTGCTGTGGCCCAGCCGCGAGCTGACCACCCTGACCTTGCTGCCGAGCCTGCAGTGTCTGCAACTCCCGGTCTTTACCGGCGACGCGGTGGAATGCCCGTTCGAGGCGCCGCAATCGGCGACCCCGGCCGCCCTGGAGATCCTGCGTGCCGCTGCGCCAAAACGCACGTTGATCGAGGACGTGGGCAGTGGCGAGGTCTGTGTGAAGATCGAGGACGACCTGGGCGCGATGCGTTTTACCGATCACGGCCTGGCGGTGGATCAGCGTTGCACCGAGCAATACCGCACCCTGCCGTGGGACCCGCTGTCGACCCGCGCCGATATCCAGTGGCACTACTGTGTGAGCCGCGATGCCTGGGCCGTGGAGGTGGAAAGCCGCCTGAGCGTGCACGCCGATGCCGAGTGGTTCTACGTGGAGGCGGAGCAGACGGCCTGGCAAAATGGCCAGTTGGAACACCGTCGGCAATGGAGCAAACGCGTGGCCAGGGTCGCGCTGTGAGTGAGCAACTGGCAGGATGCTTGCCCACGTGATCTCTGCGGGCCTGGGTAAAGCTGGGCCCGTTCTGCCATTGGAACCCGTTCATGTCGCGCCGAAACGTCGATCTTCCGCCACTCAACTGCTTGCAGACCTTTGAAGCGGCTGCCCGCCATTTAAGTTTTACCCAGGCAGCCCAGGAACTGAATCTGACGCAAAGCGCCGTCAGCCGGCAGGTCAAGCGCCTGGAAGACGACCTGGCGCGCCCACTGTTTTACCGGCTGGCCCAAGGGCTGAGCCTGACCCCGGCAGGGGTGCGTTACTTTCGCACCATCCAGCGGCTGTTGCGCGAACTCGACCGTGAGTCCGCCGAGTTGCGTCGGCGCGGTGCCGATCGCCAACTCACGCTGGCCAGTACGCCGACCATCAGCTCTATCTGGCTCGCCGGCCTGCTGCCGGCGTTTCAGCGCGAGCATCCCGACCTGGATATCCGCATCCTGTGCAGCGAAAGCCCGAGCCACCTGGATGTGAACGAATACGACCTGGGCCTGTTCTACCACCTCGACGAGCTGCCGGCGCCGCACGGTCTGGAGCTGTCGCCGGTGTTCGCCAGCGAACAGGTCATCACCGTGTGCAGCCCCGGCTATGTCGAGCGCCACGGTCCGATTCGCGACCTGCAACACCTGCTTTATAACCACACGTTGCTGATCGTCGAGGACCACTACCACGACTGGCTGACCTGGACCGACTGGTTCGCCGACGCCGGCGAGCACTACCACACTCCGCGCCATGCGTTGCGCACCAACAGCTATCAACTGTTGATGCAGTCGGCGGTGATGGGGCACGGTGTCGGCCTCGGCTGGAAGAGCCTGCTGGAAGGCGAACTGGCGGCCGGGCGCCTGCAAATGGCCTTGCCCCACACCATGCACAGCCGTGGCCGCTTGCACCTGATGCAACCCCATCACCGCAACCCGCCACCGGCGGCGCGTAGTTTTCGCCAATGGTTGCTGGCCCAGGCCAGCCGCTGAATACCCTTCTCTCACCGTCGACCGCCACCATGAACCTGACCTTCCTGACGTTCCCCGCGCTGTACAGCGCAACCATTCTGATGCTCACCGGCAACGGGCTGTTTTTCAGTTTTATCGGCCTGCGCCTGAGCAGCCAGGGCATCAACGAGGTGTGGATCGGCGCGCTGACGGCGGCGTACTACGGCGGCATGGTCTGCGGCGCCAAGTTCGGGCATCGCATGATTGCCGGGGTCGGGCATGTGCGCTCATATGTGGCCTGTGCCGGGGTCGCCACGATCATTGTGTTGCTGCATGTGCTGTTCGAGCAGTTGGAATTCTGGCTGGCGCTGCGGTTCGTGATGGGCCTGGTGATGATGAACCAGTACATGGTCATCGAAAGCTGGCTGAACGAGCAGGCCGAAAACAACCAGCGCGGTGCGGTATTCGCCGGCTACATGGTGGCGGTGTCCCTGGGGTTGATGCTGGGGCAGGGCGTGTTGATCTGGCGCCCGGAGCTGGACTTCAAACCGCTGATCATCGTCGCCATCTGCTTCGCTGCATGCCTGTTGCCGGTGACCATGACCAAGCGCCTGCACCCGGCCAAACTGGTGGCGGCGCCGCTGGAGGTCGGGTTTTTCTGGCAGCGTGTGCCCCAGGCGCTGACCACGGTGTTCGTGACCGGGCTGATGATCGGCGCGTTTTACGCCCTGGCGCCAGTATTTGCCACGCGCAATGGCCTGAGCACTGCCCAGGCCGGGACCTTCGTCGCGGTGTCGATCTTTGCCGGGCTGTGCGGCCAGTGGCCGATTGGCTGGCTGTCGGACCGCATCGATCGCTCACGGCTGATTCGTGCCTGCGCCCTGGCCTTGGGGCTGGTGGTGATTCCGCTGTGGGGGCTGGTGCAACTGCCGTATGCGCTGTTGTTGGTGTTCGGCTTTCTCAGCGGTTTGCTGCTGTTCACCCTGTACCCCTTGGCGGTGGCGCTGGCCAACGACAACGTCGAACAACCCCGGCGTGTGCCATTGAGCGCGATGATGCTTGCCACCCACGGCATTGGTGCCAGCCTGGGGCCGATGCTCAGCGGTGCGCTGATGAACAGCTACGGCCACGGTGCGTTCTACATGTTGTTTTCGGCCTGCGCGCTGTTGCTGATCTGGCGTGTGCAGCCCAAGAACGTCACCGGCGAATACCTCGTGGAAGGCGCGCCGCTGCACCACGTGGCCATGCCCGAACACCCGATGGGGGCCATGGCCGCCGTACTCGACCCACGGGTGGACGAAATTCCCGAGGAGTTGGTGATCAACGAACCAGCGCCCGACAACCAAGCATGAACGCTAGCGGTTTTTCTTCTTGCGAATCTGGCGTGTGGCCAGGTGCTCGAAGCAAAACGAGGCAGTGCCGAACACGGCGATAAGGGTCAATACGAGCATGCCAAGGGTTGAGGTTTCCACGGTGATTTCCTACGTGATGGGGTAGGCGTTCACCGTAGAGGCCTGGCGAAAACTGCTCAATAGACCCGACGCAAACCTTACGGCGCCGCACCGGTTGTTACGCACTCTTTACGCGCGGTGGCCACATCACCCTGGCGGCCCAGGAACACATAGACGATCACGGCCGTCAGCAAGGTGAACAGCGCCAGCCACTGCAGCAAGGTATTGAACCCGGCACTGTAGGCCGAGCGCAGTACTTCCAGCGGAATCTGGCCGGCATGCTGCAGGTCGCCCATGACCAGGTGCCGCGCGATGTCTGACACGTCGCTGGAGGCGGTGGCGAGACGCAAGTGGTGCGCCACCAACGCACTCAAGACCGCCACCGTGATCGCCAGCGCCACCCCTTCACTGGCCACCCGGGTGGTGTTGAAAATACCGGCTGCCATCCCGGCTCTCTCCTTGGGCACCACGCTGAGCGCCAGGCCATCCATCAAGCCCCACGGGATGGCCGCGCCGGCCCCAACCAACAACATGGCGGCGAGAGTCTGCCAGTGCGCGGCACCCGTCAGCGCACTCAGCCAGTACAGGCCGCTCGCCGCCATTACAAAACCGAGTGTGCAAAGCCGCCCGGCCGACCACCAGCGCGTCAGGGTTGCGGCAAGCATCGGCACCACCAGCATCGGCGCGGACAGCGCGAGCATGGTGAGCCCCGCGTCAAACGCGCTGGCGCCTTCGACGCCGATCAGGCGGATCGGCAGCAACACGATCAACACGATGTAGCAGTAGCAGGTGCCAATGGGCAGTATCTGCACGCCGACAAAGCGCGGGAACCGAAACAGCTGCAACTCGAGCATGGGCTGCTTGGCGCGTGTCTCCACCCAGATAAACAGCCCGCCCAGCAGCGCGGACACGCCCAGCAACGCCAGGGTCAGCGGCGCATCCCAGCCGTGCTCCGGGGCCAGGATCACTGCGCTGGTAAAGGCCACCAGCAAGGCGGAGAACGTCAGCACGCCGGGGGTGTCCAGGCGCTGTGCGTTGGCGTTGCGGCTTTCGCGCAGGGTCGGCCAGGCGAACCCCAGCGAAACGATTGCCAGCAGCGCCGTGAACAGAAAAATCCCGCGCCAGCCCAGCCATTCGATCAGCAGCCCCGACAACAGCGGGCCGAACGCCAGGCCAACGCCGAACGTAGTGCCCAGCAGGCTGAACGCACGGGTGCGCGCATGCCCTTCAAACTCTTGGGCCAGCGCCGCGGTACCGCCGGCCAACGCAGCGGCAGCGGCCACGCCTTGCACCGCGCGCTGCAGGTCCAGCCAGAGCATATCGGGCGCCCCCGCCAGCAGCAGCGAGGCAAGCGCAAACAACCCTATGCCGCCGATGAACAGGCGCTTGCGCCCGTACAGGTCGGCCAGGCTGCCGGCCGCCATCAACAGGCTGCCGAAACTGAGCATGAAGGCATTCGTGATCCAGGCCAGTTGCGTGGGGCTGGCCGCGAAGGCCTGGCCAATAAACGGCGTGGCGACGGCGCCACCGGTGAAGCTCATGGGCAGCACCAGGGCCGCCAGGCAAATGGCGGCGAGGATAATCTTCGCCGACCGGGTAGGCGTGTTCATGGGGGGCAGTCCTCGAAAGTGGTTAAATAACTCTATTGAGGATGCAATCGCAGATAAACAGGCTTACATTCCACTGATAATGAACCCATAGGATCTAATGCCAGGATGGACAGCCTCAGTGGCGAAATCGCCTTCGTAAAAACCGCCGAAGCGCTCAGCTTTGTGGCCGCGGCCCGTGCGTTGGGGATTTCCGCATCGGCGGTGGGCAAGAACGTCGCCAAGCTGGAAGCCTCGCTGAATGTGCGCTTGTTGCAGCGCAGCACGCGCAAAGTCAGCCTGACCGCCGAAGGGCAATTGTTTTACGAGCGTTGCCGCAAAATCCTCGATGACCTGCAAGACGCGCGCGCGATGCTCAGCGATGCCGTGCAAGCACCCCGGGGCAAGTTGCGGGTGAGCCTGCCCACCATCGGCTATCGCTTCCTCATGCCGCACATGGCGATGTTCAGAAACGCCTACCCGCAGATTGAGCTGGAGCTGGATTTCAATGACCTGCTGGTGGACGTGATCGAGGAAGGCTTCGATGTGGTGATTCGCAGCGGCAGCCTGGCCGATTCGACATTGATGTCGCGCAGGCTCGGGCCTTTCCGATTCGTGCTGTGCGCCTCGCCGGGTTACTTTCAGCGCAAGGGCAAGCCCCGGGCGGTGCATGAGCTGGAGCAACACGAGTGCCTGCGTTATCGCTTCGCGACCACCGGTAAAATCATGGACTGGACCTTGTCCTCCAACCCTGCGTTTACCCAGTTGCGTCTGCCCACCGCGATGACCTTGAACAACATGGAAGCCATGCTCACGGCCGCGACCGATGGGCATGGCATTGCCTTTGTACCGGACTTCCTGGCCCGCCAGGCCTTGGCCGAAGGGCGCCTTGACAGCGTGCTGGACGAGGCCTGCAGCGAGCAGGGCCAGTTTTGGGCGTTGTGGCCGTCCAGCCGGCACCTGTCACCGAAAATCCGCGTGTTCGTGGACTTTGTCGCGCAGCATCTGTTTCCCGCGTCCGTCACCCAAGGCTAAGGCGCGTTGCGGCTGTGGCGGTAATCGCTGACCGCTTCGTACACCGCTTTGCGCAGGCGGTTGATGCCGCCAATGGGCCGATGCGCCGCGACGCCGAACCAGGGGTTGAACGACTGGTTGTCGCACGCCAGGTTCTGTTCAGGCGTATCAAAATCCTGCGCCGGCACCCGTACCCTGGCCACCGTTTCAAACGGCGCATCGTGCTCCTTCCATTCGATGCTGGTGTCTTCGATCGGCATGAATTTCTGCGGGTTCTGCCGTTGGATCTGCAACACGAAGCACGCCGGCACACGGTCGGTGGAGAGTTGCTGGCTCAAGGCGCTGCGCAGGAAATTCGGCAGGTCCTGATTCTGCGTGGGCAGTGCATATTCCGGGCAGCTTTGCGGGTCGGGCGCAACACGGAACTTGGCGTTGGCCGCGCCGAACTTGTAGGGCGATACCGAAAAGTAAGTGGTTTGCGTCGGGCTGGCCGGCGCGGGTGCCAGGGTCGCCAGGGCGATAGACAAGTGGCGTATCTGCCAGGTGCGCGGGTCGACCTTGGGGAAGAACGCCAGGACCTTCTTGCCGTCCGCTTGCGCGCCGATGTTCTGCGCGTATTCCGCCACATCGCTGACAAAGAAGTTCGGGTGGCTGAACATCACTAAGTCCTGTTCCGTGCGGCTTTGCTGGTCGGCCAGTAGCTGTTTGCCCGGTACATCGAGCAGCTTGAGCGCCATGCCCCGTGCATCGCGGATGCTGTCGAACTGCGGGTAGGCGTTGCCGTTGGACAGCCGCATCATGGCTTGCCAGGTCTTGCCCGGCTCGGCGAATACGCCCTGGCGCAAGGCCGGGTCAAGGTCCGGCAGCACACTGACTTGGGCCTTCACGCAGCCATGGGCCTTGGCGTGTGCATCACGCAGGTAGCGCGTGCCTTCACGGTCCTGGTCGACGATGCGCACCGCCGTCTGGATGATGCCTTGGGTCATCGCCGCTTCACCCGCCGGGATCTGCTCATCGGCGGACACCGGGCCGCTGTGCTGCCAGGCGTACCAGGCGGTTGCGGCCAGCCAGCCGAGCAGCCCCAGGCCGACCAGCCACAGCAGGGTTTTGCCGAGAAACGCGCCGAGGCGCAGCCAGAGGCGGGCGAGCAGGGAGCGTTGGTTGTTTTCGGATCGGATAATCATGGCAATTGTTGCTCCAGTGGGCCGCCCAGCACTTTCAGGTATTCCAGCAGCGCCCAACGTTCCTGCGGTAGCAGGCCACGGCCGATGACGCCGTTGCCCCGTTGGCCAGCGCGGAATTCATGACCGCTGTTGTGGTTGCCGGTAATTTTGGTATCGAACAGGAAGGCATTCTTGAACGCGCCGGTTTCAAACCCGAGGTGGCGCGGGTCATAGGCGAAGGTGCCTTTATAGAAGGTGGTGCTGCGCTCGTCCTGGGGCGAAAGCAGTTGGTAGATCGTCGGCACCGAACCGTTATGCAGGAAAGGCGGGGTGGCCCACACGCCCGCCAGCGGACGCGCCTTGTAGGCGCGCAACTCGCGCACGCCAATGGGCAGGCCGTAGCCGTCCATGCGCGGGCGTTCCGCCGGGGTAACGCCGGCGGCGCGGTAGGCGTGGTCTTCGACGAAGGCCGTGACGTAGGCCAGGCCCTTGGCCACCGAGATGTTTTTCAGATCCAGCGGCTCGGTCGGCGTGGGGTGCAGTTCGACGTTGAGCTTGGCCAGTTCCGCCGGGTCCCATCGCAGGGCGCTGAGGTCGTAGCGCTGGTCGGCAATGTTATTGGCAGTGCCGGGGTCGGTGCCGATGTAGTCCACTGCAAGCATCTTGAGGTGCTGCACCGGGCGGCCACCTTCCTGGGAAACGGTGGGCACGTGACAGCCGGCGCAGTTCTCGGCGAACAACGCGCGGCCTTGGGCGGCGAGAGGCTTGTCGACGGCGCCGAACAGGTCTTGGGGCCAGGTCGGTGGCTTGAGGCGTTGCAGGGTTTCTTCGATCAGGTTGAGGTCGCGCACCCGCACGCTCGACGGGTAGCGCGCAGCGCCCTGGAGCGGCTGGCCGGCGCTGTCGAAAAAGCTCAAAGTGGCGCCTACGCCGAGGGCTTCGCCGATATTGCGCGCCATCGGTTGTTGGGCCGAGCCATTCCATTGCACCCAGTCAAACGTCCAGATATCCCACAGCTGCGGGTAGTCCACCGGAGCATTGCCCACGCGATAGTTGTCCGGTGAAATCGCGTCGCCGAAGCTGGCATTGGCAATACGGCCGAACGCGTCGGTGCGGCCCGGGCCTTCCTGGGTCGGGTAGAGGCCGCGATGGGTGTCGTTCCAGGCGACTTTAAGGAATGCGTTCAGCGATTGCTTGAAGTCCAGGCGCAATTGGCCGTGCTCGGCAGCGTATCGGTCCCCGAGCACCGTGCGCGCGAAGCGCTCAAATTTCCACGGGTTGTAATAGGTGGCGGCGAGGCTGGCGACCAGGGCTTGGCCGAAACTGCCACCGCGCACGGTCGGTACGCTGGAGGGCAGCACATGCTGTGCGGAGCCGCCGTCGATACGCAGGGCCTGGCCTTTATAGTGCAGCTCGCCGGTATGGCAGGCGGCGCAGGTGATATCCAGGTATTGGACCGAGCTGCCGGCGTTTGTGTGCCGGGTGAAACCGACGGGCAAGTTGCCGGGGTTTTGCGTGGTGGGTACTTGCTTTGGGTCGATCAGAAAACCAAAGCGCGCCAGGTACTCAGGGGCTGCGAAGCGCTGCTCGGAGAACGGCAGTTCCAGGGCGGTGAACCAGTCGTAATGCAGACCCTTCACTTGGGTGCCCTGGGGCGTGAAGTAGTAGGTCTGGCGGTCGGCGGCACTCCATTGGTCCTGGTAGTGCACCTGCTGCACGGGCACGTAGGCCGGGAGTTTGGGGTTGACGGTGTAGTAGAGCAGCACCGCCAGCGTCAGGCCGAAAATGACGAATATCGTCACTAAAACACGGGAAAAAATGCGCAAGATAACTATCCTTGTCGAGTTGTGGCGTTTTTATGCCATTGAGCTGCAGGTGTGGCAAGTAGCCAGCAGTCTGCATGCATAGGGCCCACGATCCATCGCGGGCCTCCATAATGAATGAAAATGCGTTTAAACACGTGAACTTATCGGAAGTTTCCTGCTCACATGCCGGTAGCCATTGGTCGTGGCCGCCTGATAAGCTCGCGACTTTATTCGAATGCCCTTTTGGCGCATGAACAAGGAAATAGCATGAAACAGCATCGGTTGGCGGCGGCGGTGGCCCTGGTTAGCCTGGTACTTGCGGGTTGTGATTCGCAGACCAGCGTAGAGCTGAAAACCCCGGCGCAGAAAGCTTCCTACGGCATCGGCCTGAACATGGGCAAAAGCCTTGCTCAAGAAGGCATGGATGACCTGGATTCCAAAGCAGTAGCCCAGGGCATCGAAGATGCCGTCGGCAAAAAAGAGCAGAAGCTCAAAGACGACGAACTGGTTGAAGCGTTTGCCGCACTGCAGAAGCGTGCTGAAGAACGTATGACCAAGATGAGCGAAGAGTCGGCATCCGCCGGCAAGAAATTCCTCGAAGACAACGCCAAGAAAGACGGCGTCGTCACCACTGCTTCCGGTCTGCAGTACAAGATCACCAAGAAAGCCGATGGTCCTCAGCCTAAGCCGACCGACGTGGTCACTGTGCACTACACCGGCAAGCTCACCAACGGCACCACCTTTGACAGCTCCGTGGATCGCGGTAGCCCGATTGACCTGCCGGTCAGCGGCGTGATCCCGGGTTGGGTCGAAGGCCTGCAACTGATGCACGTCGGCGAGAAGGTCGAGCTGTATATCCCGTCCGACCTGGCTTACGGCGCACAGAGCCCGAGCCCGGCGATTCCAGCCAACTCCGTGCTGGTATTCGACCTGGAACTGCTGGCCATCAAGGACCCAGCCAAGGCTGAAGCCCCTGACGCACCTGCTGCACCTGCCGCCAAGAAGTAATCGGCGCTTGAGCACCCAACGCCCCGTCTTGACGGGGCGTTGTTGTTTCTGCGATTGGCTGGGTTCAAGTGGCAAGGGGCCTTGTTCCCTTGAGCTGTCGTGGCAGCTTATTGGAGCTTGTGCAGATCCAAACGAACGTCCGTAGCGGGCAACAGTCTGATATAAGACTCGAGCACGGGTAGCCGCACATCAACGCCAAGTCAATGAAATCTTGGGTTTTTTTAATGTGCGCAAAAAATGCCCGATCTGACTGCGAGCCTTGTAATCCGTGGCTTTCAGCCTAGAAAACAGGCTCTGTTCACAAGGTTATCCACAATTTGTGTGGATAACCTTTTCTGTCGCATGGAACTGGAGTGACGAATGAAACCACCCTTCAATTTCACCCGTTTCCTGCCCATGGCAGCACGCCTGCTGGGCCGTAGCCGCTTGCCGACCTTGTTATTTGCCGTCGCCGCCAAAGGCTCAAGCCAGGGCAACCGCCTGGGTAAACTCAAGGACGATCTCAGGTTGCTTCAGGCGCTGTGCCTGGCGTACTGGCGCGGCGAGTACCGGGCGATCAGCCCCAAGGCGCTGATTTCGGTGGTGGCGGGGCTGATGTACTTCCTCAGCCCGATTGACGCGATACCCGACTTCATCCCCATGTTCGGCATGCTCGATGACATCGCCGTGCTGGCGTGGGTCATGAAGACCCTGGACGGCGAGCTGAGCGCCTTTCGCGCCTGGCGCGAGGCCCAGCGCCCGGAAAAGCTCGCCGTGGTCGAGCGCCTGCCTGCCACGCCCGCCTTGCTGGCCAAGGAAAACCCGCAAAAAAACGCATGACACGCCTATCCCCTGCGACCTTTGTGGCTGTTAGGATTACACTCCTAAGGAAAGAGCTTACTCAGTAAGTGTTGTTATCCTACGGGGCAGTCATGGATATTCAGATAATTTCACGCAATGGCGAACCCGAATACGCGGTTTTGCCATGGGACCAGTACCAGGCGCTGCTAAAAGCTGCCGGTCAGCCACACTCCGCACCGTCTCCATCTGCTCCTGCCCAAGCCGCGCCGGCCCAGGACCTGCGTCCGCTCGCCGACCTGTGCGCGTTACGCGAAGCCAAGGGCCTGGCTATCGAAACCCTGGCGCGTACCGTGGGGATCAGCCCCTCGTACCTTGGATTGATCGAAAGTGGTGAACGCCAGCCGGATGCGGCCATCCGCCGTAGCCTGGCATGGGAATTGGGGATTACAGGGTGGAGGGATGAATCTTGAGCCTACGTATCAGCCGTCAACACTGGGATGGGTTGCTCAACGAGCTGGACCAGGCGCGCCGCCAGCGCCATCTGCTGACGTATCGCGCGCTGCTGGAGCGCCTGCAATTCCCCACGCCGGCCATGCAAACCCTGGCCGCCGCCCTGGAACACCTGGCCGCACTGGACGCCAAGGCCGAGCAGCCGTTGCGCAGCTCTCTGGTGATCAGCCAGGGCGCCAGCCGCTTGCCACGTACCGGTTTCTTTGAATGCGTAGAGCGCCTCGGGCGTTTCAGCGGGCCATCCGATGGCGTAGCTGCCGCCTCCTGGCACGCCTCGGAAGTGGTGCGGGTGTTCGAATACGAGTACCCGGAATCCGCTGAGGCCTAAAGGGCTTGGGGCAGGCTGTCCATGCAGTCGATCACATGGATGCTGTAGCCCGCCACGTCCTTGGCATGGTGCTTGGCCTGCGACGCCAGCTCCGCCAACTGGCTGGCATCGAGTTGTCCACAGGCCTGTGGATATAAATGCACCACGCCGATGGACAGCGACAGTAACGCAAACTCCTGGCGCACACCCTGGCGGTTCAACGCCACGAAACAGCCAGCCTCCAAGTGTTCGGCCCGGTAGAACCGGCGGCATTGGGTATGGAAGTCATCAAGCAACTGGTTGAGGCGTTTGCGCCAATCCTGCGGGCCCAGCACCAGTAAAAAATCGTCGCCACCAATATGCCCGACAAAGTCGCGGCTTGGGTCGACCCGGTCGTTCAGGCACTGCGCCAGGCACAGCAACACCTCATCCCCACGCCCATAGCCGTAGATATCGTTGAACGGCTTGAAGCTGTCGATATCCACGTAGCAGATCACCGATTCGCGCTGTTGCTGCAACAGCCGCGTGAGGCACTGCTGGATCGGCACATTGCCCGGCAGCAGGGTAAGCGGGTTGGCGTAGCGAGCCTGCTGGATCTTCAACTCGGTGATCAGCTTGAGTACATCGATGACCCGGCCCAGCCCCAGGTAGTCACCGTTGAGCGTGATGATGAAGTCTTCTTCGATGCGCTGCCGCGCACGGCTGGTCAACAAGCGACTGACCTGCTGCAGGGATTGGCTCAACTCCACGGCCAGAAAGTCATCGCTCATCAGGCGGCTGATAGGTTTGCGCGCGAACAAGTCGGTGGCGAACGGCTTGAGCAACGCGTCCGACAGCGAGTGCCGATGCACGATGCCGATCGGGTGGCCACGTCCATCCAGCACGGCCAGCGAATTGAGGTTGGCCTGGCGGCGGAACGACTCGAGCACTTGGGCGGTAGCCGTGTCCTGGTCCACTGCCGGTTGTTCGTTGAGCAGGGCGCTGAGGTCGCTGCCTTCTTCGCTCAGGGCGATATTGGCGTTGTCCGGCTTGGGCAGCATCAGGCGCGCTTCCTGTGGCGGGTGCTCCTGAGGCCGGCAGAGCAGGTAGCCCTGGACCAGGTCCACACCCATCTCCGTAAGCACCGCCAGCTCTTCCGGCAGCTCGATGCCTTCGGCAATCACCTGGGCGCGGGATGCCCTGGCGATCTGCAGGATCGAGCCGACGAACTCGCGCTTGAGCGCGTCCTGGTGAATGCCGTCGATAAAGTGCCGGTCGATCTTCACGTAGTCCGGGCGCAATTCCGACCACAGCCGCAGGCTGGAATAGCCGGCGCCGAGGTCATCCAATGCGATGGCAAAGCCCATGTTGCGGTAATGGTGCAGGGCGGTTTGCAGCAGGTCGAAATCGTCGGTGGGTGTCTGCTCGGTGAGTTCGATCACCACCTGGCTAGGCGGGATGCCCACATCGCGCAGCAGCTGCAAGGTGCGCCCGGGTTGGTGCGCCGTCTCCATCAGGGATTCCGGCGAGATATTGAGAAACAGCTTGCCCGGCAGCTTCTGGTCGCTGAAGCGTCGGCACGCGCTTTCGCGACAGGCCATCTCCAGTTCACTCAAACGCCCCGCATGGCTGGCCACGGAGAACAGCGCGACGGGGGAGTGCAAAGGGCTGTTGGACGGGCCCCGGCTGAGGGCTTCGTAGCCGAGGATGCGCCGTTCGGACAGGCAGATGATCGGTTGGAACAGGCTGTGCAAACTGCCTTGAGCCAGGATTGAGCCCAATGCATTCAGCTGTTCGGTCATGGTCATGGCGATCTCAGTCGAAAAAAAAGGACCGCAGGCGGTAAGCCTGCGGTCCTTCATTTCACGACAGAATGATGTCTATATGATGACACTCCGGGGAGCGATCACATTAAATCGCCATCATTTACTGCTTGGCCACCTGCTTGCTGATTTTCAGGTAGTCCAGCAGGATCCGGCCAGTCTCGGCCAGGTAGGCGTCGTCTTCCGGCTTGGTTTTTTCAGCTTCTGCCGGCAGCGCATCTTCGTCTTCTTTCTTCAGCTCCTTGAGTGGATCTTCACCCTTGGCCTTGCGGCGGATGTTCTCCAGTACCAGTTGCTTGTTCTCGATGTCGGAGTGCTGCGCACGGCGGTCCACTTCGTTGAGGCTGACGGTTTTTTCTTCCATCAGCTTCTTGGCCAGGGCCAGCTTGTCGCGGATAAACACGAACTCGGCATCCTTGGCGGAGCGTGTGTCGTGGTCAGCCTTCAACTGCGCCAGGAATGGCTTGAACGGGTCCGACGCGGGCTTGATCGCAGGGCGGATGGTGTCCCACGGCATGGCTTCCGGCAGGGCGCTTTCGCCGATTTCCTTGGTGTCGATGATCGACGGGAAATCGATGTCCGGCAACACACCCTGATGCTGGGTGCTCTGCCCGGAAACCCGGTAGAACTTGGCCAACGTCAGTTTAAGCTCGCCATGGTTCAGCGGCTGGATGGTCTGTACGGTGCCTTTGCCGAAGGTCTGGCCGCCGATGATCAGCGCGCGGTGGTAGTCCTGCATGGCACCGGCGAAAATCTCCGAAGCCGAGGCCGAGAGGCGGTTGACCAGCAACGCCATCGGGCCTTTGTAGAACGCGCCTGGGTTCTCGTCTTCGAGCACGTCGACACGGCCGTCAGCGTTGCGTACCAACACGGTCGGGCCCTTGTCGATAAACAGGCTGGTCAGCTCGGTGGCTTCCTGCAGGGAACCGCCGCCGTTGTTGCGCAGGTCGATGACCACGCCGTCGACTTTTTCCTTCTGCAGCTCGGTCAGGATTTTCTTCACGTCACGGGTGGTGGACTTGTAGTCCGGGTCGCCGGCACGGAAGGCCTTGAAGTCGAGGTAGAAGGCCGGGATTTCAATCACGCCCAGCTTGTAGTCCTTGCCATCCTGCTTGAGGTTGAGGACTTTCTTCTGTACAGCCTGGTCTTCAAGCTTCACCGCTTCACGGGTGATGGACACGATCTTGCTGGTCTGGTCGTTCGGCGCATTGGTGTGCGGAATCACTTCCAGGCGCACCACGCTGCCTTTCGGCCCACGGATCAGCTTGACCACTTCGTCCAGGCGCCAGCCGACCACATCGACCATCTCTTTGTCGGCCTGGGCCACACCGATGATCTTGTCGGCCGGAGCGACCTGCTTGGTCTTGTCTGCCGGACCTGCCGGCACCAGACGTACGATCTTGACCTGGTCATTGTCGCTTTGCAGGACGGCACCGATGCCTTCCAGCGACAGACTCATGTTGATATCGAAGTTTTCCGCGTTATCTGGCGACAGATAATTGGTGTGCGGGTCGTAGGACATCGCGAAGGTGTTGATGTAAGCCTGGAAGATATCTTCGGCGCGGGTCTGGTCCAGACGTGCCAGCTGATTCTTGTAGCGCTTGGTCAACAGCTCCTGAATCGCCTTGGGCTCTTTGCCCGCGATCTTGAGACGCAGCACTTCGTCCTTGACGCGTTTGCGCCACAGGTCGTCGAGTGCGGCGGTGCTGGTCAGCCAAGGGGCGTCCTTGCGGTCCACCAGAAGGGTTTCCTTCTGGGTGAAGTCGAGCTTGTCGACGCCTTTGTTCAACTCAGCCAGGGCGAAATCCAGACGCGCTTTGACGCGGTCCAGGTAACGCTTGTAGATGGTGAAACCAGGCTGCAGGTCGCCGCTCTTGAGGAAGTCGTCGAACTGGCTCTTCCACTTGTCGAACTCAGCGATATCGCTGGCCAGGAAGTAGCTGCGCGATGGGTCCAGCAGCTTGAGGTAGCTGTCGTAGATGATCACCGAGCGAGCGTCGTCCAGCGGCGGCTTGCTGTAGTGATGGCGCTTGAGCAACTCGACAACGTTAAGGCTGGCAATCACCTCATCGCGATCCGGCTGAAGGTTGTCCCAGCTGTTGGCTGCGAACGTATTGGTCGACATCGACGCGAAGCCGAGACCAATGAAAAGAGCGAGGGCGGTGCTGGGGAACAAATGCTTCATGCTGATTCGACGCGGGGGCAATTGATAACGCATATTAGGCCGTCTTTGAGGGAGCCGGTTCCATATGGTCCGGTCGCATAATGCAAAAAGCCCGGCGATACAGCTACGGGCTCAGTCCAGACTCACTATGGAGGCACTGTGAAAGCATTGCAAGGCGTTGACGGTCATGTGGAGTGGTTGGAAGAACCCGGCCTGACCTGCGATGTAGGCCAAGTTCGCATTCGCGTGGCGGCTGCGGGCCTCAATCGCGCCGATTTATTGCAGCGTGCGGGGCTGTATCCGCCACCGCCAGGCGCCAGCCAGGTGCTGGGCCTGGAGTGTTCCGGGGTGATCAGCGAAGTCGGCGCGGGCGCGTCATGGCAGGTCGGCGATCGTGTCTGCGCGTTGCTGGCCGGTGGCGGCATGGCCGAAGAAGTGGTGGTGGATGCGCGGCATGTGCTGGCGGTGCCGGAGGGTTTGTCACTGGTCGACGCGGCAGCATTACCTGAGGTGTACGCCACGGCGTGGCTCAATCTGTTTCAACTGGCGGGCCTCAAGCCCGGCGAAAAAGTCTTGCTGCATGCCGGCGCCAGTGGCGTGGGTTCGGCGGCGATCCAGCTGTGTAATGCGTTCGGCAGCCCTTGCTGGGTCAGCGTCGGCTCGGCGGAGCGTCTGGCTTACTGCGAAGCGTTGGGCGCCCAGGGCGGCGTGGTGCGCACCGACGGGCTCGAAGGCCTGCGGGATTTCGGGCCGTTCGATGTGATCCTCGACCCGGTGGGCGGCAACTATGCGGCGCTGGATCTCAAGCTACTGGCCCTGGATGGTCGCTGGGTGTTGATCGGCCTGATGGGCGGCCGTGAGGCACAACTGGACCTGGCCCAGGTGCTGGGCAAGCGTATTCAGTTGCTGGGCTCGACCCTGCGCAGCCGCAGCGATCAGTTCAAGGCAGACCTGTTGAGTGATCTGAGCCAGCACGTGTGGCCGCTGTTTGTTGAGGGCCGCTTGAGCCCGCAGTTGGCCAAGACCTTCCAGATCAAGGACGCCGAGGCGGCGTTTGAAACACTGGCGACGAATCAGATTTCCGGGAAGCTGGTGTTGGTGATTGACGAAAGCCTGAGCTGAAGTGGAAAGCGGTTAAAAATGTGGGAGGGGGCTTGCCCCCGATAGCTGTGTGTCAGATGAAATATTCTTCACTGAAACACCGCTATCGGGGGCAAGCCCCCTCCCACATTTGATTGCATTTCAATTCAAGTAAGTCAGATCCAGTGGTGGATTGGCCAGCCTGCCTGTTCGGCGTGGGCGCGCAACACCGGGTCCGGGTTCACCACTTGCGGGTGATCCACCTTGAGCAACAACGGCAAATCATTACGCGAGTCCGAATAGAAATACGCCCCCTCCAGGCTTTCACCTTCCTGCTCCAGCCATTCCAGCAACCGCGTGATTTTGCCTTCGCGATAAGTCAGTACACCCACGGTGCGGCCGCTGTACACGCCGTGGCTGACCTCCAGATCAATCCCCAGCACTTCATCGATGCCGATACGCGCCGCAATTGGCGTGACCAGGTGCGTGCCCGACGCGGAGATCACCAGGATGCGGTCGCCATTTGCGCGATGGCGCGCGATGGTTTTGGTGGCGTCGCTGTAGATCAGCGGCTCAATCACGTCCTCGACCCACGGCTCCACCAGGTGGTCGATTTCTTCCGGGGTGCGGCCGATCATCGGCTCCAGGCTGAAGTCCATGAAGTCTTCCATGGCCAGCTTGCCTTGGCTGTAGGCGTCCATCAGCTCGTCGTTACGGCGCATGAACGACTCGCGGTCGACCCAGCCCAGACGGCCCATCTGCTCGCTCCACAGGGTGGCGCAGTCGCCATGGATCAGGGTGTCGTCCAGATCAAAAATTACCAATGCCATCCGTTACGCTCTCTCATCAAATCGTTGCATCAGGCTACTTCACACAACGCACTGGGGTCGATGGAAAGTGCCAGGCGCTGGCCGTCGGGGTGCAGATCGTCCGCCGAGCGGTTGAGCACGTCCACCACCAATTCCACGCCACGGGCCTCGATGCGATAACGAATCACGTTGCCCAGCAGGCTATGGCTGCGCACTAGGGCGTCAAGCTCGCCGCTGCGGCTCAACTCGATGGCCTCCGGGCGAATCGCAATGCGCCCGCTGATCGGCCGTTGCAGCAGTTGGCTGGCCTTGTCCGCATCCAGCAGGTTGTAGTTGCCGATAAACCCGGCGGCAAATACGTCGACCGGCGCGGTGTACAGGGTTTCGGCGTCGCCGCTCTGCACGATCTTGCCCTGGTTCATCAGGAAAATGCGGTCCGACATGGTCAGCGCTTCTTCCTGATCATGGGTCACGAAAATCGTGGTCAGCCCCAACTCGCGCTGGATCTGACGGATCTGTTCGCGCAGGTGCTTGCGAATCCGTGCATCCAGCGCCGACAGCGGTTCGTCCAGCAGCAACAGGCGTGGGCGGGTCACCAGGGAGCGGGCGAGGGCCACGCGCTGGCACTGGCCGCCGGACATCTGGTGCGGGTAGCGCGCGGCCAGGTCCTTGAGTTCCACCAGTTGCAGAACTTCCTGCACGCGCTTGTGGCTGTCGTCTGCGTTGACCTTCTGCATGCGCAGGCCGAAGGCGACGTTCTGCTCCACGGTCATGTTGGGGAACAGCGCATAGCTCTGGAACACCATGCCGATGTGCCGCTTCTGTGGGCTCAGCGGAACGATGTCCTGCCCATCCAGCAGAATTTTCCCACTGTCTACCGAGGTCAGGCCGGCGATGCAGCGCAGCAAGGTGGACTTGCCGCACCCGGACGGGCCGAGCAGGGTGACGAACTCGCCCTTGGCGATTTCGCAGTTGATATCACTGAACACCGGCGTGCCGGAGTAGCCCTTTTGCAGGTGTTGGACGCTGACGAAGCTCATTGGCTTTTGTCCTTGTTCAAGATATTGGCGGCCCAGGTCAGCACCAGCACAAAGAAGAAATAGGAGATCACGACGGCACTGGTGAAGTGGCCGCTGCTGTTGCGCATATTGTTGAGGTACACCTGCAGCGTCTCGTAGCGGGTGCCCACCAGGATGTTGGCGAACACGAACTCACCGAACAGGAACGAGAACGACAGCAGCAGCGCCACCATCAGGCCTTTGCGCAGGTTGGGCAGCACCACGAAGATCGCTGCTTGCCAGGTACTGGCGCCGAGCAGTTGCGAGGCGTCCATCAGGTCACGCAGGTTGATGGCCTGCAGGTTGTTGGTGATCGCCCGGTACATGAACGGCAGGGCCACGGTGAAATAGCAGCCGATCAGAATCCACGGCGTGCCCACCATCGCCAGCGGCCCGGAACCGTAGAGTTGCAGCAGGCCCACTGACGACACCACCGGCGGCACCGCGAAGGGCAGCAGGATCAGGATGTTCATCAGCGCATCGAGTTTGGGGAAGTGGTAATGCACCACGAACAGCAGCGGCAGAATCAACACCACCGAGAGAATCAGCGCACCCACGCACACCAGCAGCGACTGGCCGAACGCGGCCAGAAAGCGTGGGTCGCTCCACAGCTGCACGTACCATTTCACGGTAAAGCCGGACGGCAGGATAGTCGCCGACCAACTGCTGGCAATCGAGTAAACGAACGTGCCCAGCAGCGGCAACACCAGGATCAGAAACAACAGGTACACCACCACGCGGTGGTAGACGGAGGCCGGGCCGGCTTCAGCGCGAGACATGGTAGCTCCTCTTGAGCAGCAGTTGATGGACCACGGTGACCACGGTCATCAGCGCCACCAGCACCACGGCCAGGGCGCTGGCCATGTTCGGGTCCAGCGATACATCGCCGGACACCAGCCCCGCGATACGGATCGGCAATACGTTGAAGTTGCCCGTGGTCAACGCATACACCGTGGCATACGCGCCTAGGGCATTGGCCAGCAGGATCACGAAGGTGCCGAGCAGGGCCGGCGTGAGCACCGGCAGGCCGATGTGCCGCCAGAATTGCCAGCCGTTTGCCCCGAGCAGCGACGCCGATTCGCGCCAGTCTTCGCGCAGCGCATCAAATGCCGGGTAAAGCAGCAGTACGCCGAGGGGAATCTGAAAGTAGGTGTAAAGGATGATCAGGCCAGTCTTGGAGTACAGGTTGAAGTCCTGAATGATCCCCGCTTGCTTGAGCATGATGGTGATGCTGCCGTTGAACCCCAGCAGAATGATGAACGCGAAGGCCAGGGGCACACCGGCAAAGTTGCTGGTCATGTTGGCGAAGGCGGTGACGAAGTTGCGCAGCGGTGAATCCACCCGGCGCAGCGAGTAGCTGCCCAGCGTGGCGATGATGATCCCGAAAACGCTTGAGTAGAAGCTGATCTCCAGGCTGAACTGGATCGCCTGCAAGTAGAACTTCGAGCTGAAGATACGCGTGAAGTTGTCCACGCCCCAGCCGGACTCTTCGGTTTGCAGGCTGTTGATCAGCACCCACACCAGCGGGGCGATTTCGAACACGATGAAGAACAGTGCGAAGGGCACCAGGCACAGCAGGGCCAGCCATTTGCCGCGGGTCATGGCATTCACTTGAGCAACTCCCGGCACACAGGTTTGTCGTGGGGCACGCCCAACAGTTCGCAGACGGTGCCGCACAGGTCGGTCTGTTTCGGGGCGGCGTCGGGGTTGAGGCTGAAGGCTTCGCCGAGGACGAACAGCGGAACTTCACGTTCCTCCGGCAGCAGGCCGTTGTGGGAGCGGTCGTTGTTCATGCCGTGGTCGGCGGTCACCAGCACCTGGTATCCGGACTCGAGCCAGGCTTGCAGGTAATCGGCCAGGATGATGTCGGCCGAGCGTGCGCTGTTGCGGTATTGCGGGGTGTCGAGGCCGTGCTTGTGGCCGGCGTCGTCGATATTCATCGGGTGCACTACCAGCAAGTTCGGCGCGTGTTTGAGCCGCAGGCTTTCGGCGTCGGCAAACAGGTGTGAATCCGGGTAATGGTCATTCCAGTAGAAATGCCCGTGCTGGATCGCCAGCGCCGTGTCATCGGTATGCCGGTCGCGAGCGGCGAGAAAGGGCGTGCGGTTATACAACTCGCTGACCCAGTGATACGCCGCCGCTGCCGTGGTAAGGCCGGCGTCGGTGGCGTAATGGAAAATACTGCGCTGGTTGGACAGGCGCGAAACGTTGTTGTGCACGATGCCGCTCTGGATCGGTGGCACGCCGGTGAGGATGCATTCATACAGCGGGCGGGACAGGGC
>NZ_WKCB01000040.1 GCF_021606685.1 Pseudomonas syringae | reverse complement strand
CCCACGGATTCAAGGCTGCGGGCGGGCACACCGAGCCGGAGGCGAGGTGCCGAGTGGTGGGGCAAGAGCCTTTTGGTTACTTTTGGGCTCTTTTCAAAAGTGACCCGCTGTAAGAGCGGAACCAATACCCGCCTTAACCACAACAACGGATATACACCCAGCACCCCAACCCCACACCCCCAAAACCCGTACTTCTCAGCTCTTTTCAAGACCTTACCCACCCCCACAACACACCAACCACGATTGCGTGTTTCGTTTTTCTCCTTCCTGTGGTATAAAATGCGCCGCTTTCCGGGGATACCCCGCAAAGCTTAAATCCACACACGTGTCGACACGATGACCTGGGTGCCGGAGGCGAATGCCGCTGGTTGGTCATTGGGATACGTGGAGGCCAAACCCGACTTATTAAGGAACTATCATGTCCCAAGTCAACATGCGCGATATGCTGAAGGCCGGTGTGCACTTCGGTCACCAGACCCGTTACTGGAACCCGAAAATGGGTAAATACATTTTCGGCGCGCGTAACAAGATCCACATTATCAACCTTGAAAAAACCCTGCCAATGTTCAACGAAGCACTGACCTTCGTAGAGCGCCTGGCCCAGGGCAAAAACAAGATTCTGTTCGTCGGCACCAAGCGTTCCGCTGGCAAGATCGTTGCTGAAGAAGCAGCACGTTGCGGTTCGCCGTACGTCGATCACCGCTGGTTGGGCGGCATGCTGACCAACTTCAAAACCATCCGTGCTTCCATCAAGCGTCTGCGTGACCTTGAAGTGCAAGCCGAAGACGGTACTTTCGCCAAGCTGACCAAGAAAGAAGCGCTGATGCGCTCCCGTGACCTGGAAAAGCTCGATCGTTCCCTGGGTGGTATCAAGGACATGGGCGGTCTGCCTGACGCACTGTTCGTTATCGACGTTGATCACGAGCGCATCGCGATCACCGAAGCCAACAAGCTGGGCATCCCTGTTATCGGCGTAGTCGATACCAACAGCAGCCCGGAAGGCGTTGACTACATCATCCCAGGCAACGATGACGCAATCCGCGCTATCCAGCTGTACATGGGTTCGATGGCTGACGCTGTAATCCGTGGTCGTAACCACGTTGCTGGCGGTACCGAGCAGTTCGTTGAAGAAGCTCCGGTAGCAGCCGCTGAGTAATTGACGCCCTGGCGTTGACTCAGTAAGCAAAAAGGGGGCTTGGCCCCCTTTTTGCCACCTCGAAAACCATTTGTGGGCGCCCTTGTGTCAGCGCAACCTAGCGACTGTAACGTGCAGCGGCCTACAACGGAGATTCGGGAAGAATTGATCGCCCGTTTGATCGGGTGGAATGGTTGAAAACCTATCCAAGAGGATTTTGAAATGGCAGAGATTACTGCAGCGTTGGTTAAAGAACTGCGTGAGCGTACCGGCGAAGGCATGATGGATTGCAAAAAGGCCTTGACCAAGGCCGGCGGCGACATCGAAAAAGCCATTGATGACATGCGTGCTTCGGGCGCCATCAAGGCTGCCAAGAAAGCAGGCAACGTCGCTGCTGAAGGCGCTATCGCTCTGGTTGAAGACGGCAAAGCCGCTGTTCTGCTGGAAGTGAACTCCCAGACCGACTTCCTGGCTCTGCAGGACGACTTCAAAGCGTTCGTGGCTGCCAGCGTCAAGAAAGCATTCGACGACAAGCTGACTGACGTCGCTCCGCTGATCGAAGCTCAAGAAGCTGATCGCCTGGTACTGGTCGGCAAGGTTGGCGAAAACGTCAACATCCGTCGCCTGGCTCGCGTTGAAGGTGATGTGGTTGGCGGCTACCTGCACGGCAACAAGATCGGTGTAGCAGTTGTTCTGAAAGGCGGCGATGTTGAGCTGGCCAAAGACATCGCTATGCACGTTGCGGCAAGCAACCCTGAGTTCCTGCTGCCTTCGGAAGTTTCTGCCGAAGCGATCGAGCGTGAAAAAGCTGTGTTCCTGCAGCTGAACGAAGAAAAAATCAAAGGCAAGCCAGAAAACATTGTTGAGAACATGGTCAAAGGCCGTATCAGCAAGTTCCTGGCTGAAGCAAGCCTGGTTGAGCAGGCGTTCGTCAAGAACCCTGAAATCAAGGTTGGCGAACTGGCCAAGAAAGCCGGTGCTGAAATCGTTTCCTTCACTTACTTCAAAGTAGGCGAAGGCATCGAGAAGCCGGTCGACAACTTCGCTGAAGAAGTTGCTGCCCAGCTGGCTGCCGCCAAGCAATAAGACGGTTTTCAACTGTCGCCCAAAAGAGGCTGCCCGCTCACGCGCGCAGCCTCTTTTCAAATGGGAAGGTCGATTTTATTTGGCTTCCCCTCGGAACTGGCTTACAAAGCCGTGTTCCGATGGCGCTGTGACAGCGTCCAGCTAGAGTGAACGCAAGCCGTAAACGGCTCGCCAAGAATTTTTAAAAAATACGCCGCAGGAGAGATTCGCAATGGCTCAGCAGGGCAGTGGTTATCAGGCTCGCTATAAACGCATTCTACTCAAGCTTAGCGGCGAGGCCCTGATGGGCTCGGAAGAGTTCGGGATCGATCCCAAGGTGCTTGATCGCATGGCGCTGGAAGTCGGCCAGCTGGTCGGTATCGGCGTACAGGTCGGCCTGGTGATTGGCGGCGGCAACCTGTTCCGCGGCGCGGCACTCAGTGCAGCTGGCATGGATCGGGTCACCGGCGACCACATGGGCATGCTGGCCACTGTGATGAACGCCCTGGCCATGCGCGACGCCCTGGAGCGTGCCAATATCTCGGCTATCGTGATGTCGGCTATTTCCATGGTTGGCGTGACCGATCACTATGATCGCCGCAAAGCCATGCGCCACCTGAACTCCAAAGAGGTGGTGATCTTCGCTGCCGGCACGGGTAACCCGTTCTTCACCACCGATTCGGCGGCATGCCTGCGTGCCATTGAAATCGATGCCGACGTGGTGCTCAAAGCCACCAAGGTGGATGGCGTGTACACCGCAGACCCATTCAAAGACCCGCATGCCGAGAAGTTCGATCATCTGACCTACGATGAAGTGCTGGATCGCAAGCTGGGTGTGATGGACCTGACGGCTATTTGCCTGTGCCGCGACCACAAGATGCCGCTGCGCGTATTTAACATGAACAAGCCCGGCGCCCTGCTGAATATCGTACACGGCGGCGCAGAAGGGACTCTGATCGAGGAAGGCCAACAATGATCAACGAAATCAAGAAAGACGCCCAAGCGCGTATGCAAAAATCCCTGGAGTCTCTGAGCCACGCATTCGGCCAGATTCGTACCGGTAAAGCGCACCCGAGCATCCTGGGTAGCGTGATGGTGCCTTACTACGGCGCCGACACCCCGCTGAGCGGCGTGGCCAACGTCACCGTGAAAGACTCGCGCACCCTGCAAGTCGTGGCCTTCGAGCGCAACATGCTCGCCGCCGTCGACAAAGCCATCCAGAGCGCCGGCCTGAACCTCAACCCCACCAACCTGGGTGAGCTGCTGCTGATCTCCATGCCGGCCCTGACTGAAGAAACCCGCAAGGGCTTCACCAAGCAGGCGCGCAGCGCGGCTGAAGATGCGCGCGTTGCCGTGCGTAACATCCGTCGTGATGCCTTGGGTGACCTCAAGAAACTGGTCAAGGACAAGGAAATCAGCGAAGACGAAGAGCGTCGTGCCGTCGCTGATATCGATAAGCTGACCAAAGATGCCGAGGCCCAGATCACCAAGGCTACCGAAGAAAAAGAAAAGGACCTGATGGCCGTATAAGGGGTCAGGACGCCTTCATGGAAAAGACCAAGCAGACTGTGCCCTCTGTGGTGCCGCGCCATGTCGCGATCATCATGGATGGGAATAATCGCTGGGCGAAGAAACGCTTTATGCCGGGTGTTGCCGGGCATAAGGCGGGTGTCGATGCGGTACGGGCGGTGATTGAGGTGTGCGCCGAAGCCAAGGTTGAGGTGCTGACCCTGTTTGCCTTCTCCAGTGAGAACTGGCAGCGCCCGGCCGAAGAGGTCAGTGCCTTGATGGACCTGTTCTTCAAGGCCCTGCGTCGTGAGGCCAAGCGCCTCAATGACAACAATATCAGCCTGCGTATCATCGGTGATCGCTCGCGGTTCCATCCGGAGCTGCAAGCGGCCATGCGCGAGGCCGAGGCCATCACCGCGGGCAGCGATCGTTTTGTGTTGCAGATTGCAGCCAATTACGGCGGCCAGTGGGATATTGCCCAGGCTGCACAGCGGCTTGCCCGCGAAGTGCAGGCCGGCCATCTGCGCCCGGACGACATCACGCCCGAACTGTTGCAAACCTGCCTGGTTACTGGCGACCTGCCGTTGCCGGACTTGTGCATCCGTACCGGTGGCGAGCACCGCATCAGCAACTTCCTGCTGTGGCAGTTGGCCTATACCGAGTTGTACTTCTCCGACCTGTTCTGGCCGGACTTCAAACACGATGCCATGCGCACTGCGCTGGCCGATTTCGCTTCCCGTCAGCGTCGCTTCGGTAAAACGAGCGAGCAGATCGAAGCTGGAGCCCGGGTTTAATGCTTAAACAACGAATCATCACAGCACTGATCCTGTTGCCGATCGCCTTGGGTGGGTTTTTCCTGCTCGAGGGTTCCGGCTTTGCGCTGTTTATTGGCTTGGTCGTGAGCCTGGGCGCCTGGGAATGGGCACGCTTGGCGGGCTTCAATGCTCAATTGCCGCGTGTGGCGTATGCCGCTGTCGTGGCGCTGCTGCTGTTCCTGATGTACATCCTGCCGGACGTTGCGCCCTGGGTGTTGGGCGCGGCGGTATTGTGGTGGGCGCTGGCGACATTCCTGGTGCTGACGTACCCGAAAACCAGCGCGCATTGGTCCAGTGTGGCCTGCAAGCTGGTGATTGGTTTGTTGATCCTGCTGCCGGCCTGGCAAGGGCTGGTGGATATCAAGCGTTACCCGATGGGTAACTGGCTGATCCTGGCGGTGATGGTGCTGGTCTGGGGCGCCGATATCGGTGCCTACTTCTCCGGCCGCGCGTTCGGCAAGCGCAAGCTGGCCCCGGCGGTCAGCCCAGGCAAGAGTTGGGAAGGCGTATACGGCGGCCTCGCGTTGACGCTGCTGATCACGTTGGTGGTGGGTATGGTGCGTCACTGGTCGGTGAAGGAGATCTTCCTGGCGCTGTTGGCCACGGCAGTCGTCGTCTTCATCTCGGTGGTGGGTGACCTCACCGAAAGCATGTTCAAGCGCCAGGCCGGGATCAAGGACAGCAGTAACCTGCTGCCGGGGCATGGCGGCGTGCTGGACCGCATTGACAGTCTGACGGCGGCAATCCCGATTTTCGCCGTCCTGCTCTGGATGACCGCTTCGTGAGCCGCCTGCAACAAGTGACCGTGCTGGGGGCAACCGGCTCGGTAGGGTTGAGCACCCTGGATGTAATCGCCCGTCATCCGGACCGCTATCAGGTGTTTGCCTTGACCGGTTTTACCCGCTTGAGCGAGTTGCTGGCCTTGTGTGTTCGCCACACGCCGCGTTTTGCCGTAGTGCCAGAGGCTGACGCCGCGCGGGGCCTGCAGCAAGACCTGCGGGCTGCCGGGCTGGCCACTCAAGTGCTGGTAGGGGAGGAGGGCTTGTGCCAGGTGTCGGCCGATGCCGAGGTGGACACCGTGGTTGCTGCCATTGTCGGCGCTGCCGGCCTGCGCCCGACCTTGGCCGCCGTCGACGCTGGCAAGAAGATCCTGCTGGCCAATAAAGAAGCGCTGGTGATGTCCGGCGCACTCTTTATGCAGGCCGTGCGCAAAAGTGGCGCGGTACTGCTGCCTCTCGACAGCGAGCACAATGCGATCTTCCAGTGCATGCCCGGTGATTTCGCCCGTGGGCTGAGCCAGGTGGGTGTACGCCGGATTCTTCTGACGGCATCCGGCGGCCCGTTCCGGCAAACTCCGCTGGCTGAGTTGGAGCATGTGTCGCCTGACCAAGCCTGCGCGCACCCCAACTGGTCCATGGGGCGCAAGATTTCCGTCGATTCGGCAAGCATGATGAACAAAGGCCTGGAGTTGATCGAGGCGTGCTGGCTGTTCGATGCCCGGCCGGATCAGGTTGAGGTCGTGATTCATCCGCAAAGTGTGATCCATTCCCTGGTCGACTACGTGGACGGCTCGGTATTGGCGCAGTTGGGTAACCCCGATATGCGTACGCCCATCGCCAATGCCCTGGCTTGGCCGGAGCGTATTGATTCGGGTGTGGCGCCACTGGACCTGTTCGCTATCGCGCGGCTGGACTTCGAGGCGCCGGACGAGCAGCGTTTTCCCTGCCTGCGTCTGGCACGGCAAGCGGCGGAGGCGGGTAATAGTGCGCCGGCGATGCTCAATGCGGCCAATGAAGTGGCTGTGGCGGCGTTTCTCGAACAGCGCATCCGCTTTCCGCAGATCGCGAGTATCATCGAGGACGTTCTGGCGCTTGAGCCTGTGGTGGCGGTAAATGATCTGGGGGCGGTATTCGAGGCTGATACGAAAGCCCGGGCCCTGGCCGAGCAATGGCTGAGCCGCAACGCGCGTTAGTCTGTGGGCGTGTTTGAGCCTTGAGGCACTGGATTGGAATGCGGAGAAATTAGATGAGTGCGCTTTACATGATTGTCGGCACCCTGGTTGCTCTGGGTGTACTGGTTACCTTCCACGAATTCGGCCACTTCTGGGTCGCGCGTCGTTGCGGCGTCAAGGTACTGCGCTTTTCCGTCGGTTTCGGCATGCCGCTGTTGCGCTGGCACGACCGCCGCGGCACCGAGTTCGTGATCGCGGCCATCCCGCTGGGTGGCTACGTCAAGATGCTCGACGAACGCGAAGGCGAGGTCCCGGCTGATCAGTTGGACCAGTCGTTCAACCGCAAGACCGTTCGTCAGCGTATCGCGATCGTTGCCGCCGGCCCGATCGCCAACTTCCTGCTGGCGATGGTGTTTTTCTGGGTCCTGGCCATGTTGGGCAGCCAGCAGGTGCGCCCGGTTATCGGCGCGGTCGAAGCCGACAGTATCGCGGCCAAGGCCGGTCTGGTTGCTGGGCAGGAAATTGTTTCTATTGATGGCGAGCCCACCACCGGCTGGGGCGCGGTCAACTTGCAGTTGGTTCGTCGCCTAGGCGAGAGCGGTACCGTCAATGTAGTCGTGCGTGAGCAGGACTCCAGCGCCGAAACCCCGCGTGAGTTGGCCCTCGACCATTGGTTGAAGGGCGCTGACGAGCCTGACCCGATTAAATCCCTGGGCATTCGTCCGTGGCGTCCTTCGCTGCCACCGGTACTTGCCGAGCTGGACCCGAAAGGGCCGGCGCAGGCCGCAGGTCTGAAAACCGGCGACCGTCTGCTGGCTCTCGATGGTCAGGCGTTGGTTGACTGGCAGCAAGTGGTCGACCTGGTACGTGTACGTCCTGATACCAAAATTGTGCTGAAAGTTGAGCGCGAGGGTGCTCAAATCGACGTCCCGGTGACCCTGTCCGTTCGTGGGGAAGCCAAGGCGGCCGGGGGTTACCTGGGTGCCGGCGTCAAGAGTCCCGAGTGGCCACCTTCGATGGTGCGCGAGGTCAGCTTCGGGCCGTTGGCAGCGATTGGCGAGGGTGCAAAACGTACTTGGACCATGAGCGTGCTGACCCTCGAATCGCTCAAGAAAATGTTGTTCGGCGAGCTCTCGGTAAAAAACTTGAGTGGACCGATAACCATTGCTAAAGTGGCGGGCGCTTCTGCCCAGTCGGGTGTCGCGGATTTCCTGAATTTCCTGGCTTATCTGAGTATTAGCCTGGGTGTTCTGAATTTGCTGCCCATCCCCGTATTGGATGGGGGGCATCTGTTGTTTTATCTGGTCGAGTGGGTGCGTGGTCGCCCCTTGTCGGATCGGGTGCAGGGTTGGGGGATACAGATCGGTATCAGTTTGGTGGTCGGGGTGATGTTGTTAGCCCTTGTCAACGATCTGGGTCGACTGTAACGCTTCGCTGAATTGCGAATCTGCCGCATTTTGCGGCAGTTTGTTTATTGCCAGTTGGAATAAGAAAGGACTTCATGAAACGTCTGCTGCTAACTGCGGTTCTCACCGTATTGATGATCGCCGAAGTTCACGCCGAGTCCTTCACCATCTCCGATATTCGCGTCAACGGCCTCCAGCGGGTTTCCGCGGGTAGCGTCTTTGGTGCCTTGCCGTTGAACGTTGGGGAACAGGCTGATGACCGTCGCCTGGTGGAATCCACTCGTGCGCTGTTCAAAACCGGTTTCTTTCAAGACATCCAACTGGGTCGCGAAGGCAACGTCCTGGTCATCACTGTCGTCGAGCGACCGTCCGTCGCCAGTATCGAGATCGAAGGTAACAAGGCGATCTCGACTGAAGACTTGATGAAAGGCTTGAAGCAATCCGGCCTGGCCGAAGGCGAGATCTTCCAGCGCGCCACCCTTGAAGGTGTGCGTAACGAACTGCAACGCCAATACGTTGCCCAGGGCCGCTACTCCGCGACCGTGGAAACCGAAGTGGTCCCGCAACCTCGTAACCGTGTCGGCCTCAAGGTCAACATCAACGAAGGTACCGTTGCGGCGATTCAGCACATCAACGTGGTGGGCAATACCAAGTTCGCTGATGAAGACCTGATCGACCTGTTCGAACTCAAGACCACCAACTGGCTGTCGTTCTTCAAGAACGATGACAAGTACGCCCGTGAAAAACTCTCCGGTGACCTGGAGCGCCTGCGTTCCTACTACCTGGACCGTGGCTATATCAACATGGATATCGCTTCGACCCAGGTGTCCATCACTCCGGACAAGAAGCACGTCTACATCACGGTCAACGTCAACGAAGGCGAGAAGTACAAGGTTCGCGACGTCAAGCTGAGCGGCGACTTGAAAGTGCCTGAAGACCAGGTCAAAGCGCTGCTGCTGGTGCAGAAAGACCAAGTGTTCTCGCGCAAGCTGATGACCACCACGTCCGAGCTGATCACCCGCCGTCTGGGTAACGAGGGCTACACCTTCGCCAACGTCAACGGCGTACCGACCCCGCACGATGATGACCACACCGTGGACATCACGTTCGTCGTCGACCCGGGCAAGCGTGCCTATGTGAACCGCATCAACTTCCGTGGCAACACCAAGTCTGCGGACGAAGTGCTGCGTCGTGAAATGCGTCAGATGGAAGGTGGCTGGGCGTCGACTTACCTGATCGACCAGTCCAAGACCCGTCTTGAGCGCCTGGGCTTCTTCAAGGAAGTGAACGTCGAAACCCCGGCCGTACCGGGTGTGGATGACCAGGTTGACGTGAACTACGCCGTGGAGGAGCAAGCATCGGGTTCCATCACCGCCAGCGTCGGTTTCGCGCAGAGCGCCGGTCTGATCCTCGGTGGTTCGATCACCCAGAACAACTTCCTCGGTACCGGTAACCGTGTCTCCATCGGCCTGACCCGAAGCGAATACCAGAGCCGATATAACTTCGGTTATACCGACCCCTACTGGACTGCAGACGGTGTGAGCCTGGGCTACAACGCCTTCTACCGCACCACCGACTACAAAGACCTCGACGTTGACGTTGCAAGCTATGCGATCGACAGCCTCGGCGCCGGTGTCAACATCGGTTACCCGATCAGCGAGACATCGCGTCTGACGTTCGGCCTGACCGCACAGCAGGATGAGATCAAGACCGGTGTGTACACCGTGGACGAGATCTTCGACTTTACCCGCCGTGAAGGTGACAAGTTCCTGAACTTCAAAGCGTCTGCCGGCTGGTCTGAGTCGACCCTGAACAAAGGTGTACTGGCAACCCGTGGTCACTCTCAGAGCCTGACCCTGGAAACCACCACGCCAGGCAGCGACCTGTCGTTCTTCAAACTCGATTATCGCGGCCAGTTGTTCACGCCGTTGAGCGACAACTACACCATGCGCCTGCACACTGAACTGGGCTATGGCGATGGTTATGGTTCCACCGACGGTCTGCCGTTCTATGAGAACTACTATGCGGGTGGCTTCAACTCCGTACGTGGTTTCAAAGACAGCACCCTGGGCCCGCGTGGTACGCCGAGCCGTGGTGTTCGTCAAACGGGTAACGTAGGTACCGTTGCGGACTCCGACAACGACCCGCTGCCATTCGGTGGTAACGTGTTGATCCAGGGTGGTGCGGAGATTCTGTTCCCGCTGCCATTCGTCAAGGACCAGCGTTCGCTGCGTACGTCGGTATTCTGGGACGTGGGTAACGTGTTTGATTCCAAGTGCGATCAGATCACCAACCCGAGCGGCTTGAAGTCCAACACCCAGTGCAACGACGTGAGCCTGAGCAACCTGGCAAGCTCCGTGGGTGTGGGTGTGACCTGGGTGACTGCGCTTGGCCCATTGAGCTTTGCTCTGGCCATGCCGATCAAGAAACCGGATAACGCTGAAACCCAGATTTTCCAATTCTCCCTCGGCCAGACGTTCTAAGCGTCTGACCCAAGATAACGACAACGGATTCTGTAGGAGTACATCGTGCGTAAGTTGACTCAATTGGTTCTGCTGGCCACTGTGCTGGTAGCCACCCCGGCCTTCGCCGAAATGAAAATTGCCGTTCTGAACTATCAGATGGCGTTGCTGGAATCCGACGCGGCCAAGAAGTACGCCGTCGATGCCGAGAAAAAATTTGGTCCGCAACTGACCAAGCTCAAAACGCTGGAAAGCAGCGCCAAGGGCATCCAGGATCGTCTGGTAGCCGGTGGTGACAAGATGCAGCAAGGCGAGCGTGAGCGTCTGGAGCTTGAATTCAAGCAAAAGGCCCGTGACTACCAGTTCCAGTCCAAGGAGCTGAACGAAGCCAAGGCCGTTGCCGACCGCGAAATGCTGAAACAGCTCAAACCGAAACTCGACAGCGCTGTGGAAGAAGTCATCAAGAAAGGTGCCTTTGACTTGGTGTTCGAGCGTGGCGCGGTAATCGACGTCAAGCCTCAATACGACATCACCCGTCAGGTGATCGAGCGCATGAACCAGCTGAAGTAAGCCATGACCGCGACTATCAAGCTCGGCGAGTTGGCCGAGTTCCTGGGGGCCACCTTGCGTGGCTCCCCGGAGAAGGAAATTACTGGGCTAGCCACTTTGCAAGAGGCTGGCCCAGCTCAGTTGAGCTTCCTCGCAAACCCCCAATACCGTAAATACCTCGTCGACAGCCAGGCTGCAGCCGTATTGCTGAAAGCGGCTGACGCCGAAGGGTTTGCCGGGGATGCGCTGGTGGTGGCCGATCCGTACCTGGCGTACGCGCGGGTGTCGCACCTGTTCGATCCGAAACCCAAGGCAACTGCTGGTATTCATCCGTCAGCGGTCATCGCTGAGGATGCCCAGGTTGACCCTGCGGCCAGCATCGGTGCCTTTGCGGTGATCGAGAGCGGTGCGCGCATTGCAGCCGGCGTAACGGTCGGTGCGCATTGCTTTATCGGCGCACGTTGCGAAATCGGTGCCAATGGCTGGCTGGCCCCCCGAGTGACCCTGTACCACGATGTGCGTATCGGTGAGCGGGTGGTTATTCAGTCCGGCGCCGTGATCGGGGGCGAAGGCTTCGGCTTTGCCAACGCGAAAGGCATCTGGAACAAGATTGCCCAGGTCGGCGGCGTATTGATCGGCGACGACGTGGAAATCGGTGTCAACACGGCAGTCGATCGCGGGGCCTTGGCCGATACCGTGATTGGTAACGGCGTGAAGCTCGATAACCAGATCCAGATCGCCCACAACGTACAGATTGGCGATCACACCGCCATGGCGGCCTGCGTGGGGATCTCCGGCAGCACCAAGATCGGCAAGCATTGCATGCTCGCCGGTGGCGTTGGGCTGGTGGGGCATATCGAAATTTGCGACAACGTTTTCATCACCGGCATGACCATGGTGACCCACTCGATTACCGAGCCGGGTGCCTATTCGTCCGGTACCGCCATGCAGCCCGCAGCTGAGTGGCGCAAGAGTGCAGCACGGTTGAGGCAGCTTGACGACATGGCTCGACGCCTCAAACAGCTGGAAAAGCGTGTTGGAGACGTGACCCCTGGCGGTAATGCTTCATCAGAAGGCTGATACCATTTCCATATCAAGTGTGCACAGCCGCTAGACTGCCTCCTTGATTTGCTAGCGGGGCGGGCTTTTAGTCCGCCCGCCCCCAATCTTTATTACAGGCTTCCCCCCGAAATGATGGACATCAACGAGATTCGCGAATACCTGCCTCACCGTTACCCGTTCCTGCTGGTGGACCGTGTAGTGGACCTCAATGTTGAGGAAAAGCGCATTCGTGCCTACAAGAATGTCAGCATCAACGAACCGTTCTTCAACGGTCACTTTCCCGCGCATCCAATCATGCCGGGCGTGTTGATCATCGAAGCGATGGCCCAGGCTGCCGGTATCCTTGGTTTCAAAATGCTCGACCTCAAGCCTGCCGATGGCACGCTTTACTATTTCGTGGGTTCCGACAAGTTGCGTTTCCGCAACCCCGTCACCCCGGGTGACCAACTGATCCTGGAAGCCAAGTTCATCAGTTGCAAGCGCCAGATCTGGAAGTTCGAATGCCAGGCCTCGGTGGATGGCAAGCCGGTGTGCTCCGCTGAAATCATCTGCGCGGAACGCAAACTATGAGTTTGATTGACCCTCGCGCAATCATCGATCCGTCGGCCGTACTGGCCGCCGACGTTGAGGTTGGCCCTTGGTCGATCATCGGCGCAGGTGTGGAAATCGGCGAGGGGACTGTCATCGGGCCACACGTGATCCTCAAAGGTCCGACCCGCATTGGCAAACACAATCGTATCTACCAGTTCTCCTCGGTAGGCGAAGACACCCCGGACATGAAGTACAAGGGTGAAGAAACACGCCTGGTAATCGGTGATCACAACATCATCCGTGAAGGCGTGACCATTCACCGTGGCACCGTGCAGGATCGCGCCGAAACCACCCTGGGTGATCACAACCTGGTCATGGCCTACGCGCATATCGGCCACGACAGCGTGATCGGCAACCACTGCATCCTGGTCAACAACACCGCGTTGGCCGGCCATGTGCACGTCGATGACTGGGCCATTCTGTCCGGGTTCACCCTGGTGCATCAGTACTGCCATATCGGCGCCCACAGCTTTTCCGGCATGGGCACCGCCATCGGCAAGGATGTGCCGGCGTTCGTCACGGTGTTCGGTAACCCTGCGCAAGCACGCAGCATGAACCTCGAAGGCATGCGCCGTCGTGGTTTCAGTGAAGAGGCGATTCAGGCCCTGCGTCGCGCCTACAAGGTGGTGTACCGCCAAGGGCTGACGGTGAGCCAGGCATTGACCCAGCTGGACGAGCCGGCAGCG
Organism: Pseudomonas syringae; assembly: GCF_021606685.1. GTDB lineage: Bacteria > Pseudomonadota > Gammaproteobacteria > Pseudomonadales > Pseudomonadaceae > Aquipseudomonas > Aquipseudomonas syringae_R. The sequence continues at coordinate 36,835 of NZ_WKCB01000040.1, read as the reverse complement.
TTGTTCCCGGAAGTCGCGGTGTTCCGTGACTCGATCCAGGCGTCGACTCGCGGCATTACGCGCTGATCATGGCTAATCTGCGTATCGCGCTGGTGGCCGGGGAGGCTTCCGGCGATATTCTCGGCGCAGGCCTGATGCGGGCCCTCAAGGCCCGGCATCCCGCGGTAGAGTTCATCGGCGTGGGCGGCCCCCTGATGCAAGCTGAAGGCCTCACGTCGTACTTCCCCATGGAGCGCTTGTCGGTCATGGGGCTGGTCGAGGTGCTGGGTCGACTGCGTGAGCTGTTGGCTCGCCGCAAGTTGCTGATTCAGACTCTGATCGAAGAAAAGCCTGACGTCTTTATCGGAATCGACGCGCCGGATTTTACCCTCAACATCGAACTCAAGTTGCGTCAGGCCGGGATCAAAACCGTGCACTACGTCAGCCCGTCCGTGTGGGCGTGGCGGCAAAAGCGCGTGCTGAAAATCCGTGAAGGCTGCGACCTGATGTTGACCCTGCTGCCGTTCGAGGCCAGGTTCTACGAAGAGAAGGGTGTGCCGGTGCGGTTTGTCGGGCATACCCTGGCCGACACCATTCCCCTGCAGGCCGACCGCGCGGCCGCGCGTGCCGAACTGGGCCTGCCCGACGGCCCGCTCGTCGCGTTGATGCCGGGCAGCCGTGGCGGCGAAGTCGGCCGCCTGGGCAGTGTGTTTTTCGATGCTGCCGAGCGCCTCCTGGCCTTGAAGCCGGGCGTTCGCTTCGTGTTGCCCTGCGCCAGCCCGCAGCGTCGCGCGCAGATCGAAACCTTGCTCGAAGGGCGCAACCTGCCATTGAGCCTGCTCGATGGTCAGTCGCACCTGGCCCTGGCGGCCTGTGATGCGGTGTTGATCGCGTCGGGCACTGCCACCCTTGAGGCCTTGCTGTACAAGCGCCCGATGGTTGTGGCCTATTGCCTGGCGCCGCTGACGTTCTGGATTCTCAAGCGCATGGTCAAAAGCCCATATATTTCCTTGCCCAACTTGCTGGCCCAACGCCTGCTGGTGCCGGAGTTGTTGCAGGACGATGCAACGCCCGAGGCCCTTGCGCAAACCCTACTACCCTTGATCGACGGCGGCGAAGAGCAGACCCGTGGTTTTGACGAGATTCATCGTACCCTGCGTCGCGATGCCTCGAACCAGGCGGCCGACGCCGTATTGAGTTTGATCGGTCACAAACAGGAAGCGTTATGAGCACGCAAATGGGCCTGGATTTCAGCCTGGTTGCCCAGACCCACGAGCTGGTGGCCGGGGTTGACGAAGTAGGGCGCGGCCCGTTGTGTGGCGCGGTGGTGACGGCGGCGGTGATCCTCGATCCGAACCGTCCGATCCTCGGCCTCAACGACTCGAAGAAACTCACCGAAGCGCGCCGCGAAAAGCTCTTCGACGAGATCTGTGAAAAAGCCCTGAGCTGGCATATCGCCCGGGCCGAAGTCGAAGAAATCGACGAGTTGAACATCCTCCACGCCACCATGCTGGCCATGCAGCGCGCGGTTGAAGGCCTGCATATCACGCCCAAGCTGGCGATGATTGACGGTAACCGCTGCCCGAAACTGGCGATGCCGGCGGAGGCAGTGGTCAAGGGTGATAGCAAGGTGCCCGCCATCGCTGCGGCGTCGATCCTGGCCAAGGTCAGCCGCGACCGTGAAATGGCGGCGTTCGAACTGATCTATCCCGGCTATGGCATCGGCGGGCACAAAGGCTACCCGACGCCCGTTCATCTGGAAGCTCTGGCGCGCCTTGGCCCCACGCCGATCCATCGCCGCTCGTTCGCCCCTGTACGTCAGGCCTACGAGCTGCGCGAGAGCCTCAGCGAGGTGTAGTCGCGAGGCTGATGTTTTTGCCAAGGCCCGGTACAATCCCGGGCCTTGTTGTTTCCATGTATCAAGACAGGATCACTATGCCGGCTTCATTTGTTCACCTGCGCCTGCACACTGAATATTCCCTGGTCGACGGCCTGGTACGGATCAAACCGCTGGTCAAAACCCTGGTGGGCATGAACATGCCCGCAGTCGCGGTGACCGATCAGAACAACATGTGTTCCCTGGTCAAGTTCTACAAGAACGCCATGGGCGCCGGTATCAAGCCAATCTGCGGTGCCGACCTGTGGCTGTCGAACAAAGACCCGGATAACCCCCTGAGCCGCATCAGCCTGTTGGCGATGAACGGCGTGGGTTATCGCAACCTGACCGAACTGATTTCCCGTGGTTTCATCGACGGCCAGCGCAACGGCTCGATCATCATCGAGCGCGAGTGGGTCGCCCAAGCCAGCGAAGGCCTGATCATGCTGTCGGCCGCCAAAGAGGGCGAGGTCGGTATTGCACTGCTCGGCGGCAACCCGCAGGAGGCCGAGGTACTGGCGCGCGAATGGATGCAGGTCTTCCCAGGCCGCTTCTACCTGGAAGTGCAGCGCACCAACCGCCCCAATGATGAAGAGCACCTGCATGCCGCCGTGGCCCTGGCCGACAAGCTGGGCGCGCCGCTGGTGGCGACCAACGATGTGCGCTTTATCAAGAAGGAAGATTTCGAGGCTCACGAAACCCGCGTGTGCATCGGCGAAGGCCGGGCCCTGGATGACCCGCGCCGCTCCAAGAACTACAGCGAAGAGCAGTACCTCAAAAGTGCCGACGAGATGGCCGAGCTGTTCAGCGACTTGCCTGAAGCGCTGGAAAACTCTGTCGAGATCGCCAAGCGCTGCAATATCGAAGTGAAGCTGGGCAAGCACTTTCTGCCCAACTTCCCGATCCCCGATGGCATGACCATCGATGAGTATTTCCGCAAAGTCTCGTTCGACGGCCTGGAAGAACGTCTTACCGTTCTGCTGCCCAAGGACACTACCGAAGATTACGAAGCCAAGCGCCAGGTCTATGTTGATCGGCTGAATTTCGAGCTGGATATCATCATCCAGATGGGGTTCCCCGGTTACTTCCTGATCGTAATGGACTTTATCCAGTGGGCCAAAAGCAACGGCGTGCCGGTAGGCCCGGGCCGGGGCTCGGGTGCCGGCTCGCTGGTGGCCTATGTGCAGAAGATCACCGACCTCGACCCGCTGGAATATGACCTGCTGTTCGAACGGTTCCTGAACCCGGAACGGGTTTCCATGCCCGACTTCGACGTCGACTTCTGCATGGACGGTCGCGACCGCGTGATCGAGTACGTGGCCGAGAAATACGGCCGCAACGCGGTAAGCCAGATCATTACCTTCGGTTCCATGGCCGCCAAAGCGGTTATCCGCGACGTGGCGCGCGTGCAGGGCAAGTCCTACGGCCTGGCGGATCGTCTGTCGAAGATGATCCCGTTCGAAGTCGGCATGACCCTGGAAAAAGCCTACGAGCAGGAAGAGATCCTGCGCGACTTCATCAAGGTCGATGAAGAGGCCGCCGAAATCTGGGACATGGCGCGCAAGCTTGAAGGCGTGGTGCGTAACGTCGGTAAACACGCCGGTGGTGTGGTGATCGCGCCGACCAAGCTGACCGACTTTTCGCCGATCTATTGCGATGAAGCGGGCGACGGCCTGGTCACCCAGTTCGACAAGGACGACGTGGAGGCCGCCGGTCTGGTGAAGTTCGACTTCCTCGGCCTGCGGACCCTGACGATCATCGATTGGGCGCTCAAGACCATCAACCGCGAACGCGCGAAGGTTGACGAAGCGCCGCTGGATATCGCGTTTATCCCGCTGGACGACAAGCCGACCTACGCCCTGCTGCAAAAGGCCGAGACCACGGCGGTGTTCCAGCTTGAGTCGCGCGGCATGAAGGAGCTGATCAAGAAGCTCAAGCCCGACTGCCTGGAAGACTTGATCGCACTGGTGGCCCTGTTCCGTCCGGGCCCGCTGCAATCGGGCATGGTGGATGACTTCATCAACCGCAAACACGGACGCGCCGAGCTGGCGTATCCGCACTCGGACTACCAGTACGAGGGCCTCAAGCCGGTACTGGCGCCGACCTACGGCATCATCCTGTATCAAGAACAGGTGATGCAGATCGCCCAGGTCATGGCCGGTTACACCCTCGGCGGCGCAGACATGCTGCGTCGGGCCATGGGTAAAAAGAAACCTGAGGAAATGGCCAAGCAGCGCGGCGGTTTCATCGAAGGTTGCGCCACCAACAATATTGACGCGGACCTCGCCGGTAACATCTTCGACCTGGTAGAGAAGTTCGCCGGTTACGGCTTCAACAAGTCCCACTCCGCCGCCTATGGCCTGGTGTCGTACCAGACCGCCTGGCTGAAAGCCCACTACCCGGCGCCGTTCATGGCGGCGGTACTCTCGGCGGATATGCACAACACCGACAAGGTCGTGACCTTGATCGAGGAAGTGCGCACCATGAAACTGCGCCTCGATGCGCCGGACGTGAACGCCTCGGAGTTCAAGTTCACGGTGAATGACGAAGGCCGCATTATCTATGGCCTGGGGGCAATCAAGGGGGTGGGCGAAGGCCCGGTGGAAGCCATCACCGAAGCGCGTCAGCATGGGCCGTTCAAGGACCTGTTCGACTTCTGTGCGCGGGTTGACCTCAAACGCATCAACAAACGTACCCTTGATGGCTTGATCCGCAGCGGCGCACTGGATCGTCTCGGCCCGTATTTCCATGATGAGCCCAAGGCTTACCAGGCGAACATCGACCGTAACCGCGCAGTGTTGCTGACGGCCATGGAAGAAGCGATCAAGGCCGCCGAACAGACCGCCCGCACCCACGACAGCGGCCACGCCGACCTGTTTGGCGGGCTGTTCGTCGAAGAAGACGCCGATGTGTACGCCAACCATCGCAAGGCCAAGGAGCTGACCCTCAAGGAGCGCCTCAAAGGTGAGAAAGACACTTTGGGCCTGTACCTCACCGGTCACCCGATTGACGAGTACGAAGGCGAGATCCGCCGTTTCGCCCGTCAGCGCATCATTGACCTGAAACCGGCGCGCGATACCCAGACCGTCGCCGGCATGATCATCGCCCTGCGGGTGATGAAAAATAAGAAGGGCGACAAAATGGGTTTCATCACCCTCGACGACCGTTCGGGCCGCATCGAAGCGTCGCTGTTTGCCGATGCGTTCCATTCTGCGCAGTCGCTGTTGCAGACCGACGCCATGGTGGTTGTGGAAGGGGAGGTCAGCAATGATGACTTCTCCGGTGGTCTGCGCCTGCGGATCAAGCGGGTGATGAGCATGGAAGATGCGCGCACCAACCTGGCCGAAAGCCTGCGCCTCAAGGTCAAGACCGAGGCCCTCAAGGGCGATCAGCTACGCTGGTTGGGTGACCTGCTCAAGCGCCACCGTGGCGCGTGCCCGGTGACCATGGAGTACACCGGCAACGACGCCAAGGCCATGTTGCAGTTTGGCGAGACCTGGCGAATTGATCCCGCAGATGGCTTGATTCAAGCTTTGCGTGACCAGTTCGGGCGAGACAACGTCTTCCTCCAATACCGTTGACGGTCAGATATGTCTGACCTCGACTGAACATTTAATCTCGACCTAACCGCGCCTCTCACTTAATGTAGGGCGCGAATAGACAACCGGCTGGCCAGGGGCTCCTTGGCCGTCGACCCAAGACGGACGCTTATGAACCCGAATTTTCTTGATTTCGAACAGCCGATCGCTGACCTGCAAGCCAAGATTGAAGAATTGCGCCTGGTCGGCAATGACAATTCGCTGAACATCGGCGATGAGATCGCTCGCCTGCAAGACAAGAGCAGCACGCTCACCGAAGACATCTTCGGCAAGCTGACCAGTTGGCAGATCGCGCGCCTGGCTCGCCACCCGCGCCGTCCGTACACCCTGGACTACATTCAGCATATCTTCACCGAGTTCGACGAGCTGCACGGCGACCGCCACTTCTCCGACGACGCGGCCATCGTGGGCGGTATCGCTCGCCTGGACGACCAGCCGGTGATGGTGATCGGTCACCAGAAAGGCCGTGAAGTGCGTGAGAAAGTGCGCCGCAACTTCGGCATGCCGCGTCCTGAAGGCTACCGCAAGGCGTGCCGCCTGATGGAAATGGCCGAGCGTTTCAAGATGCCGATCCTGACCTTCATCGACACCCCGGGTGCTTACCCGGGCATCGACGCCGAAGAGCGTAACCAGAGCGAAGCGATTGCCTGGAACCTGCGTGTGATGTCCCGCCTGAAAACCCCGATCATCGCCACCGTTATCGGTGAAGGTGGTTCTGGCGGTGCACTGGCCATCGGCGTCTGCGATCAGCTGAACATGCTGCAGTACTCGACCTACGCGGTGATTTCGCCGGAAGGTTGTGCGTCGATCCTGTGGAAAACCGCCGAAAAAGCCCCGGACGCCGCTGAAGCCATGGGCATCACGGCTGATCGCCTCAAAGGCCTGGGTATCGTCGACAAAGTGATCGCTGAGCCATTGGGCGGCGCCCACCGTGACCCGGCCGCTGCTGCCGCGACCATCCGTGGTGAGTTGGCCTCGCAACTGGCGATGCTCAAGAAGCTGGATAACGAAGCGCTGCTGGCCCGTCGTTATGAGCGTCTGATGAGCTACGGCCTCTAACGTCGCAGCAGTATCAATGTGGGAGGGGGCTTGCCCCCGATTGCTGAGTGTCAGTCAACCTGTCTGGTGACTGGCCCATCGCTATCGGGAGCAAGCCCCCTCCCACATTTGCTTTGTGTATGCTGGTTTATCGCATTCCAGATTGATGGCGGTATTTTTTCATGAAGCCCCCTTTAGCCGCCAAACTCCTGCAAAACCTTGCCCCCTGGCGCAACGCCCCGGCCTGGCATATCGCATTCTCGGGTGGGCTTGATTCCACCGTCCTGTTGCACCTCCTGGCCGCCCTGGCAAAAACCGCAACGCTCCCGCCCCTCAGTGCTGTGCATGTCCATCATGGCCTGCAACCGGTCGCCGATGCCTGGCCGAGTCATTGCCAGGTGGTGTGCGACAGCCTGGGCGTACCCTTGCGGATCATGCGCGTGCAGGTGCAGCCGGGCTCCAGCCTTGAGCGCGCCGCCCGCGATGCGCGTTATCAGGCGTTTGCCGAGGTGGTTGGGGCAGGGGAGGTGCTGCTGACCGGCCAGCATCGTGACGATCAGGCTGAAACCCTGTTGTTTCGCCTGTTGCGTGGCGCCGGGGTGCGCGGGTTGGCGGCGATGCCCGCGCATCGCCCACTGGCGGCTGGGCACCTGGTGCGGCCGCTGTTGGACGTCTCACGCGTTGAATTGGAAGCCTATGCCCGTGAACACCAATTGAAGTGGATCGAAGACCCCTCCAACGCCGATCCACGCTTCTCGCGCAATTACCTGCGTCATCGGGTACTCCCTGCACTGACCGAGCGCTGGCCTCAAGCTGTGCCGGGCTTGGCCCGTACCGCCGAACACCTGAGCGAAGCCCAGGGCTTGCTGGACGAGTTGGCAGTGTTGGACCTGCACGCAGCCGACCAGCCTTCGGCGTTTCCCTGGCTGCCGTTGCCGTCACTGGCGCTCGCACCATTGCGCGAACTGTCCGACGCTCGCCAACGCAATGCCCTGCGCCATTGGCTGGCGCCACTGACTCGTCTGCCCGACACCGACCACTGGGCCAGCTGGTATTCGCTGCGTGACGCCAGGAACGACGCACAGCCTTCATGGCGCCTGGCCGATGGCGAGTTACACCGTTGCGGCGCGCGCATCTGGTGGCTGCCCTCCAGCAGCGCGGAATTTTCCGACGCAACGCTGAGCTGGTCCGATCCGCAAAACCCACTAGAGTTACCCGGTAATGGTCAGTTGAGATTTATCGGCAAGGCCCCTGAAGGCCCGCTGGTAGTGCGTTATCGACAAGGCGGTGAAATCATCGAAGTGCCAGGTCGAGGTCGGCGCGACTTGAAGCGCCTGCTGAATGAATGTGGGTTGCCGGGGTTCATCCGTGGCAGATTGCCGCTGCTCTACCAGGGCGAGCAATTGCTGGCTGTCCCAAGCCTTGCAGGGCTATGGCCGATGCCGTCGGGAGGCTGGCAGCTACATTGGATGCCACAGACCTGCGATCAAGGTTTGAGCTGATAGAGCCTTTCCGGTAGACTACGCTCCCTTCTTGATACAACTTCTGTGGATTCGCCTGAATCGCAGCAGTTGCCGATTACCAAGCAGTCTTTGCTGGGCGATTCCAAAAAATGTGTAGCGATCAACGTACCGGTGTTTCATTGCTGGTCTGTCACAACGCGGCGGTTTTTTTGAAAGGTGCACTGTGATTAATGCAGGTGATCGGGGGCTTCGGCCTTCCTTCGCTTTCCCCGGCGGCTCGTACCGCTTTAACGCAGACTTCTAGGGTTTTTCATGACGCGCTACATATTCGTCACGGGCGGTGTTGTTTCTTCATTGGGGAAAGGCATTGCCTCCGCTTCGTTGGCGGCCATCCTGGAGGCGCGGGGGCTTAAAGTCACCATGCTCAAGCTGGACCCGTACATCAACGTCGACCCGGGCACCATGAGCCCGTTCCAGCACGGTGAAGTGTTTGTCACCCATGACGGCGCCGAGACCGACCTGGACCTGGGCCACTACGAGCGGTTCATCCGCACGACCATGACCCAGAACAACAACTTCACCACTGGCCGTGTCTACGAGCACGTGCTGCGCAAAGAGCGCCGTGGTGACTACCTGGGTGCAACCATCCAGGTGATCCCGCACATCACCGACGAAATCAAGCGCCGCATCATCAAGGGTGCAGGCGATGCCGACGTGGCGATGGTCGAGATCGGTGGCACCGTGGGTGACATCGAATCCCAACCGTTCCTCGAGGCCATTCGCCAGTTGCGTTTCGAAGTCGGCGCCAAGCGCGCGATGCTGATGCACCTGACATTGGTGCCGTACATCGCCACCGCTGGCGAAACCAAAACCAAGCCTACCCAGCATTCGGTCAAGGAACTGCGTTCCATCGGCCTGCAGCCAGACGTGCTGGTGTGCCGCTCGGACCACCCGATCGACATTTCCTCGCGTCGCAAGATCGCGCAGTTCACCAACGTTGAAGAACGTGCGGTGATCGCGCTGGAAGACGCCGACACCATCTACAAGATCCCGGGCATCCTGCACTCGCAAGGCCTGGACGATTTTGTGGTCGAGCGTTTCGGCCTGCAATGCAATGGCGCGGACCTGTCCGAGTGGGAAGCCGTGGTCGACGCCAAGCTCAACCCTGAGCATGAAGTCACCATCGCCATGGTCGGCAAGTACATGGAGCTGCTCGACGCGTACAAGTCGCTGATCGAAGCGATGAGCCACGCCGGTATCAGCAACCGTACCAAGGTCAACCTGCGCTACATCGATTCCGAAGACATCGAGAACCAGGGCACCGCGCTGCTCGAAGGTGTCGATGCGATCCTCGTACCAGGCGGTTTCGGCCTGCGTGGCGTGGAAGGCAAGATCACGGCGGTGCAGTACGCCCGTGAAAACAAGGTGCCGTACCTGGGCATCTGCCTGGGCATGCAAGTGGCCGTTATCGAGTTCGCCCGTAACGTGCTGGGCTGGAAAGACGCCAACTCCACCGAGTTCGACAGCAAAAGCGGCCACCCGGTCGTGGGCTTGATCACCGAGTGGGAAGACGCCACCGGCGCCGTTGAAACCCGCACCGAGGCCTCCGACCTGGGCGGCACCATGCGCCTTGGCGCGCAGGATTGCCTGCTGGAGCCGGGCTCGCTGGTTCACGATTGCTACGGCAAGGACGTGATCGTCGAGCGTCACCGTCACCGTTACGAAGTGAACAACAACCTGCTGCCGCAAATCAAAGAGGCTGGCCTGAAAATCTCCGGTCGCTCCGGTGATGGCGCGCTGGTTGAAGTGGTCGAGGCGCCGGATCATCCATGGTTCGTGGCGTGCCAGTTCCACCCTGAGTTCACCTCGACGCCGCGCGACGGCCACCCGTTGTTCAGCGGTTTCGTCAAAGCAGCACTGACGCAACATCAGAAGAAGGCGTAACCCTGATGGCCCAGAAGATCATTCGCGTAGGCGACATCGAGATTGCCAACGACAAGCCCATGGTGCTGTTCGGCGGCATGAACGTGCTGGAAAGCCGTGACATGGCGATGCAGGTCTGTGAAGAGTACGTAAAGGTTACCCAGAAACTCGGTATCCCTTACGTGTTCAAGGCCAGCTTCGACAAGGCCAACCGTTCGTCCGTGACCTCCTATCGCGGCCCAGGCCTTGAAGAAGGCATGCGGATCTTCCAGGACATCAAGCAAGCCTTCGGCGTACCGATCATCACCGACGTCCACGAGCCTGAGCAGGCTGCCGTGGTCGCCGAGGTGTGCGACATCATCCAGTTGCCGGCCTTCCTGTCGCGCCAGACCGACCTTGTGGTCGCCATGGCCAAGACCGGCGCTGTGATCAATATCAAGAAAGCCCAGTTCCTCGCGCCCCAGGAAATGAAACACATCCTGAACAAGTGCGTGGAAGCGGGTAACGACCAGTTGATCCTTTGCGAGCGTGGTTCGAGCTTCGGCTACAACAACCTCGTGGTGGACATGCTCGGTTTCGGCATCATGAAACAGTTCGAATACCCGGTGTTCTTCGACGTGACCCACGCGCTGCAAATGCCCGGTGGTCGCGCCGATTCAGCCGGTGGGCGGCGTGCCCAGGTGCTGGACCTGGCCAAGGCCGGCCTCAGCCAGTCCCTGGCGGGCCTGTTCCTGGAAGCCCACCCGGACCCGGACAACGCCAAATGCGACGGCCCATGCGCCCTGCGCCTGGACAAGCTGGAGCCTTTCCTGGCCCAGCTCAAGCAGTTGGACGAACTGGTCAAGAGTTTTCCGACGGTAGAGACCGCGTAAGCGTCGTTTCTCCGGTAGACTTTCCCACGCTTTATGCTCAGGCCCACGGGTCTGAGCCTTGTCGCCTGCAAGCCTGCCCCGTTGTTCCACCCTTGCGGTCGGTCATAAGATTCCCTTCAGCTGCGTCGTTTTCGTCAACTTTGGAGTGTTTACAACAATGGCAAAAATCGTCGACATCAAAGGTCGTGAAGTTCTCGACTCCCGTGGCAACCCCACCGTCGAAGCCGACGTGCTTCTCGATAACGGCATCATCGGCAGCGCCTGCGCGCCGTCCGGTGCTTCCACCGGTTCGCGCGAAGCGCTGGAACTGCGTGATGGCGACAAGAGCCGTTACCTGGGCAAGGGTGTCCTCAAGGCTGTAGCCAACATCAACGGCCCGATCCGTGACCTGTTGCTGGGCAAGGACCCGCTGGACCAGAAAGCCCTGGACCACGCGATGATCAAGCTCGACGGCACCGAAAACAAAGGCAGCCTGGGCGCCAACGCGATCCTCGCCGTGTCCCTGGCTGCTGCCAAGGCCGCTGCCCAGGACCAGGACCTGCCGCTGTACGCGCACATCGCTAACCTGAACGGCACCCCGGGTGTGTACTCGATGCCGGTGCCGATGATGAACATCATCAACGGCGGCGAGCACGCCGATAACAACGTCGATATCCAGGAATTCATGGTGCAGCCGGTTGGCGCCAAGACCTTCTCCGAAGGCCTGCGCATGGGCACCGAGATTTTCCATCACCTCAAGGCTGTACTGAAGGCCCGTGGCCTGAGCACTGCGGTAGGTGACGAAGGTGGTTTCGCACCGAACCTGGCGTCCAACGAAGATGCACTGAAAGTGATCTCCGAAGCCGTGGCCAACGCTGGCTACAAGCTCGGCACTGACGTGACCCTGGCCCTGGACTGCGCGGCCAGCGAGTTCTATGAAGACGGCAAGTACAACCTGTCCGGCGAAGGCCAGGTGTTCAACTCCGAAGGTTTTGCTGAATACCTCAAGGGCCTGACCCAGCGCTACCCGATCATCTCGATCGAAGACGGCCTGGACGAGTCGGACTGGGACGGCTGGAAAATCCTCACCGACAAGATCGGCGAGAAAATCCAGTTGGTAGGCGACGACCTGTTCGTGACCAACACCAAGATCCTGAAAGAAGGCATCGACAAAAAGATCGCCAACTCGATCCTGATCAAGTTCAACCAGATCGGCACCCTGACCGAGACCCTGGAAGCCATCCAGATGGCCAAGGCCGCGGGCTACACCGCCGTGATCTCGCACCGCTCCGGCGAAACCGAAGATTCGACCATTGCCGACCTGGCCGTGGGCACCTCGGCTGGCCAGATCAAGACCGGCTCGCTGTGCCGCTCCGACCGCGTTTCCAAGTACAACCAATTGCTGCGTATCGAAGAGCAACTGGCCGGCAAAGCCAAGTACAACGGTCGCGGTGAGTTTCGCGGCTAATCTGTAAATGGTAGAAAGTCGGCGGATTGCGTCGGAAAGTTCACGATAGTGAACATTTCAACGCTAATCTGATGGCTATCAAGCACAAGCCTGGGTCTTCCAGGCTTCGTGCTATCAGTTGCTGTAAAAGTTTTGCATGGCTGTCTTTTTTCACTGGATACCCGATATTCGATGCGCAGTCCCAATTGGTTGTTCCTCGTCTTGCTCTTGTTGCTGGCTGGCCTGCAATACCGCCTATGGGTGGGTAATGGCAGCTTTGCGCAGGTAAAAGACCTGACCCAGCAAATTGCCGATCAGCATGCCGAAAACGAACGCCTGCTGGAGCGCAATCGCGTCCTCGATGCCGAAGTGCTTGAGTTGAAAAAAGGTACGGAGACCGTTGAAGAGCGGGCTCGTCATGAGTTGGGCATGGTCAAGGAGGGCGAAACCCTCTACCAGTTGGCCCAATGAGTATTCCGTCACCGGCCTTCTGGGCCGTGATTCCTGCCGCGGGCGTCGGTGCCCGTATGGCCGCAGACCGTCCCAAGCAATATCTGCAACTGGGCGGGCGCACTATTCTTGAACTCAGCCTTGGCTGTTTCCTCGATCACCCAGGCCTCAAGGGGCTGGTGGTCAGCGTTGCTGTGGATGATCCCTATTGGCCAACCCTGGCGTGCGCCACCGACCCGCGTATCGTGCGGGTGGATGGTGGAGCAGAGCGCTCGGGTTCGGTGCTGAACGCTTTGTTGTACTTGCACGCACAGGGCGCCAGTGATGACGATTGGGTGCTGGTCCACGATGCCGCGCGGCCCAACCTCAACCGCGACGACCTCGACAAGCTGCTCGATGAGCTGGCCGGCGATGCTGTTGGCGGGCTGCTCGCGGTGCCGGCGCGCGACACCCTCAAGCGCGCCGACAAGCAGGGCCGAGTAGTCGAAACCATCGACCGCAGCGAAATCTGGCAGGCTTATACCCCGCAGATGTTCCGCCTGGGCGCCTTGCATCAGGCCCTGGCCGACAGCCTGGTCTCCGACGTGGTGATCACCGACGAGGCGTCCGCCATGGAATGGGCCGGGCACGCGCCGCGCCTGATCGAAGGCCGTGCGGACAATATCAAGGTCACCCGCCCGGAAGACCTTGAATGGCTGCGTCAGCGTCGGGCCAGCCAGCCTGTTTGAGTCAGTCGGTTACCTGCTCCACGCCGGGCCTGGTTTTCAGTGCATCCACCAAGGCTTGCACGCTGCTGAAGGGCTTTTGGTCGATTGACCAGCCTGGCGCGCTGATGGAAAACAGCTTTGCGGTTTGAGTGACCTCGAAGGTTTGGATGTTGCCGCGCCGTGATCGGTAGAGAATCTGCGCAGCCGTGGTGGGCGTGGCCGCCGTTAATTGGAACTGCCCCGGTTTGCTCAGCTGTGCCTGGGGCGATTTGACCGCCAGGCTGTGCGATGGGCCGGGGAGCACGAGCGCGGGTTTTTGCAATGATGTGGTATCAACCCGCAATACAAAGTCGGCCTTCACCGTCGCATCGCCTTTGCCAATTCCCATGCTGGAGGTTCGGCCGGGGTCGGCTTCGATCCCCAGTCGCTGTCCGACGCGCGCGTCCTCTACTCGCAGGCCGATGCTACCGGTCAGCTCGGCCAAGCCGGGGACGCCCCGGTAATTGTTGGTGTGGCTGTCACCGACCAGCGCGACCCATTTCCCTGGATGGCTTTTGGTGGTCTGGACCCACTTGATCACCTCGGTCGCAAAGAAGTTCATCATGCGTTGGCGCAGCGTGCCATTGGCGTCTGTCATGTCCCTGACCATGTAACTGGCGGTGCAGTCGATGGGTTGGATCTTGATCCCTGCCTCCCTGGCTTTGATCAAAATATTCAAAAACGAGTAATGGCTGTCGCTGCGGGGCGGATAAATGCCCCTCAGGTAGCTTATCAATTCATTCGACATGGCTGCCGTCCTGGAACGGTAGAACAGCTTGATCAGCGGCGTGTGAACGTCCGTCAGCAAATGCTCGAAATAGATCCGCTTGACCCCTTCGCGCGCCAGCGCCTGCATGTTGTCCATCAGAAAAGCCTTGCTCGACAGCGCATCGTGGCTTTCGCCGAGCACCAGCCCATCGCTGACGCTGAAGAGTTTGTGGATGATGCTGGTTTGGGACTCGTCGAGGCCGAAGGTCGGTAATACCGGCCGTACGGGGGATGACGTGCGGTTGTTAAAGAAGGTCGTCGCGTCTTCGGCCAGTTTGTTTCTTTTCTCAAAGAACAGGTTGCGTGCATCCCTGAGTGGCTGTTGTTGGCTTCCAAGCGGTTCGAAGTCTGCGGAAAATGAACTGTGGTCGCTCATCATGCTCGCCACGGCCTCGCGCAGCGGGCTGGGCATTTCATAGGCATTGAAAAGGCTGGAATGGGCAGGGCCGCCAAAAAACCGGTAAATGCGCTGCCAGCTGTTGCGGAATGCACCGCCGCCGCTCAGTCCCGCTACCCGCCAGTGCAGATCGGCGCTCTGGATGGCGTAAAGCCCGGTTGCGTGGATGTTCAAGGGGGTTTCTGGGTCATTCATGAACAGTTCGAAAAAACCGCTTTCATCGGGCGTCAGGTAGGTAATGAATGATTTGCCCAGTATCTTCACGGTTTGCAGGCCCGTAGGGCGGGGCCAGGTGCTCAGCACTCGACCCGGATCCGGGACCGGCGTCGAACTGCTGGAGACGATGCTGACCTTGATATTGCCGCTCGCCTGTCGAACAGCCTTGCCTAGCTGACTGCGCAAGCTGTTGAGGGTGGCGGCCTGGGTGCCAAGGCCGTGGATCGCCACGGGCAATGCGTTCAGGGCGCCGAAGATGATCCGCTCCGCGCCTTTGGGTTTGTCTGTGAGTATGTCGTCGGTACCGATTGCCATCTCGGTGAGGCCCTGGGTCAGGAAACAAAACTCTGCAAGCAGTGCTGATCGCATGGCGAGGGCCAGGGGGATCGCCAGCAAACAGCCTTTTTCCAGGGCGTCGAGGGTATTCGCCTTCTTGGTGTCGAGGGGCGAAACGAGGGTGCGCGCCATCAACTTGCTGATACGTGCCTTCACCTGTCGGGTTATATAGTCGAAAGGGTTGCCGCTCAGCGCCGGGTACATGGGGTTGTTGATGTATTGCTCCGGATCCCAATAGGCGTTTGGCAGCAGGCTATTGAAAAGGCCAGACGTCGGGGCGGGGCCGGGAAAGGCGGTCATTCCCACCAAGGCTTCCTCGACCCCACTGTAGATCAGGCCTGCGTCGACGGTTTCGGGTTCGAAATGGTTGGTCAGGGCTTTGCGTTGAGTGGCCGTCTTGGCCGCGCCCACCAGCCACGAGCGCATTGATGCCGGATTGATAAAACCGTGGAAGGGCGACGAGTTGCCCGGAATGTAGAGCAGGGTGATCTGGCTCTGGTTGTCAGTGATGGTGAGAATGTCGGTGGCTTCGCTGTGATGGATACGCAGCAGGCGCAGCGAAAGATTTTTATCCAGCACGTAGGGCGCCTGCAGGTCTTCAAGGGACAAGTCGCTGAAATCCTTGCCGGCGTTGACTCCCGCTGCTCGCGCCGCCAGCCGGCGCTCTTCATCGGTCAGCGTGAATTCTTCGAACTGATTCAGATAGCCTTGGATGAAGGCCATGCGCATCAGGGTTTTGTAGTTTTCCTGGTGCTTGTCCCAGAACGCCGTGATGGCCTCGTTGTAAACCTGCTCGAAATTGCTCGATTGCACCGCGTTGCGAAAGGTTTGCGGGGAGATGCTCAGTTGGGTGCTCGGCCCATAAGCCTGTGGCTCGCTGTGCAGGTAAATCGCCTCATAGCGCCGTGGTGGAATCCAGCCGGCCGCGATGAACTCTTCGTTGAACATCGCCGGGATGCGGTTATCCATCAGGCGCGGCAACTCGGGGACGATGGTGAAATACGGCGCGGTCAGCGAAAAGTCCGTGAAATTGACCAGGCCACCAGGGGGCTCGGGGGCATTGGCGATCATCGCTTCGGTCAGGGTCATCGACTGGACGATGGCGCCGGTGAAAGGCGCGTCGGGGTTATCGGTGTTGTATTCGATAGTCGTCAGCAGCGTGGTGTCAGGGTCCAGCTCTTCGTCGCAGAACGGTTGGGCGTGCTCGCGGATCAACCGGTCAGCAATTTCGCTGGGCACGGGGAAGTCGGCCAGTACCTTGCGGATAAAGTGGTTGGTGCGTTGAATCTGTGGGGTTTGGGTGGTCATCTGTTGGCCTTCACGCAATGAAATCTGTGTGTATTGGCAGGCAAACGGCGGATGACCAGGCGTTATCTATATGGCGGTGTAGACGGCATGTTGTGCCAGCCCGTCTTTGAGGAAGTCGACCAGTTTGCGTACTTTGGGCGAGAGATGGCGTTGTTGCGGGTAAAGCGCCCAAACGGCCGTGTTCGGCGGCTGGTGCGCCTCGAGCAGCGACACCAGGGCCCCGCTTTTCAGGTGCTCCAGCACGTAGTAGTCAGGCAACTGACACAGGCCGACGCCCTGGAGTGCGGCATCCAGCACTGCCTGCCCACTGTTGCAACGCCAGTTTCCCTGTACTCGTTGGGAAAACTCCCGCCCGTCCTGCTCCAGTTGCCAGATATCCGAGCTGCCGATCAGGCAGTTGTGCCGGCTCAGTTCCGACAAGCTGTGTGGGCGGCCATACCGTTCAACGTAGGAGGGTGATGCGCACAGGTACATGCGGCGTGGCGCCAGGCGGCTGGCGACCATGCGCGAGTCGGCAAGGCGCCCCAGGCGAATGGCCAGGTCGAGGCCCTCATGTACCAGGTCCAGCTGGCGGTTGCTCAGCTCCACGTCCACCCGCAATTGCGGATACAGGCCCATAAAGCGTGTCACCAGCGGCACGATAAACCGTTCGCCATACGCCACCGCGCACGTCATGCGCAACATGCCCTTGGGTTCGCTGGCCAGGTCGCCCACGGCGCGCAGGGCTTCCTCGCGGCCATCCTGCAAGCGCTGGCAGTGTTGCAAAAAGGTCTGGCCGGCCTCCGTCAGCGTGACGCGTCGGGTGCTGCGATACAGCAACCGTGTTTGCAGGCGTTCTTCGAGGCGCGCGACTTGCCGGCTGATATGCGACGACGACACGCCCAGCCGCTCGGCCGCTGCCGTGAATTGGCAGCATTCGGCTACGGCGACGAACTCATCAATGCCTTCCCAGCGGTTTTCCAGCATGGTGATTATCCCTGTACAGCAATAAAGTTTTGCTTTTGTCCGGATTATTAATCAGTGAGCCATGTTTTACACTCTCCTTCTCAGTTTTTAACCCGATGGAGAAACCCCGGATGATCAAGTCCCGCGCCGCTGTAGCCTTCGAAGCCAAGAAGCCTTTGGAGATTGTTGAAGTGGATGTCGCCATGCCCAAGGCTGGTGAAGTGCTGTTGCGGGTGGTCGCGTCTGGCGTGTGCCATACCGACGCCTACACGCTGTCGGGCGCTGACCCGGAAGGCATCTTCCCGTCGATCCTCGGCCATGAGGGCGGTGCGGTGGTTGAAGCCATCGGCGAGGGCGTGACCTCGGTTGCCGTCGGCGACCACGTGATCCCGCTGTACACCCCGGAATGCGGCAAGTGCAAATTCTGCCTGTCGGGCAAAACCAACCTATGCCAGGCCATCCGCTCCACCCAGGGCAAAGGCCTGATGCCTGATGGCACCACGCGCTTTTCCTACAAAGGCCAGCCGATTTTCCACTACATGGGCACCTCGACCTTCTCCGAGTACACCGTGCTGCCGGAAATTTCCGTGGCCAAGATTCCTAAAGAAGCGCCGCTGGAAAAAGTCTGCCTGCTGGGCTGCGGCGTCACCACCGGTATCGGTGCGGTGATCAACACCGCCAAGGTCAAGCCGGGCGACACCGTAGCCATCTTCGGCCTCGGCGGTATTGGCCTGTCGGCCATCATCGGCGCAGTCAAGGCCAAGGCTGGCCGTATCATCGCCATTGATATCAACCCGGCCAAGTTCGAAATCGCCAAGCAACTGGGCGCCACCGACTGCATCAACCCGAAAGACTACGACCGCCCGATCCAGGACGTGATCGTTGACTTGACCGACGGCGGTGTGGACTTTTCCTTCGAGTGCATCGGCAATGTCCAGCTGATGCGCGCCGCCCTTGAGTGCTGCCACAAAGGCTGGGGCGAGTCGGTGATCATCGGCGTCGCCGGTGCCGGCCAGGAAATCGCCACGCGCCCCTTCCAGCTGGTGACTGGTCGCGTCTGGCGCGGTTCGGCATTCGGCGGCGTACGCGGCCGCAGCGAATTGCCAAGCTACGTGGAAATGGCCCAGACCGGCGAGATCCCGCTGGATACCTTCATCACCCACACCATGGGTCTGGAAGATATCAACAAGGCGTTTGACCTGATGCATGAAGGCAAGAGCATTCGTACCGTCATCCACTTCTGAGGTCGGCCATGAGTCTGGAAAACCTGTCGTGCCAGAAGAGCTTCGGCGGCTGGCATAAACGCTATAAACATCACTCCGATGTGCTTGGTTGCGACATGACTTTCGCCGTCTATCTGCCGCCGCAAGCGGAGCAGGGCGGCAAGTTGCCGGTGTTGTACTGGCTGTCCGGGCTGACCTGCACCGATGAGAATTTCATGCAGAAAGCCGGCGCCCAGCGCATGGCCGCCGAGTTGGGGTTGATCATCGTCGCACCCGACACCAGCCCGCGCGGCCCCGGTGTGCCGGGCGACCCGGACAACGCTTGGGATTTCGGCCTCGGCGCTGGCTTCTATCTGAATGCCACGCAGGAACCCTGGGCCAAGCACTATCGGATGCATGACTATGTAGTGCAGGAATTGCCTGCGTTGGTTGAAGCGCATTTCCCCGCATCCGATCGGCGCGGTATCAGTGGCCACTCCATGGGGGGCCACGGCGCGCTGATATGTGCTTTGCGCAACCCGGGGCGTTATCAGTCGGTGTCGGCGTTTTCGCCGATCAACAACCCGATGGATTGCCCATGGGGGCAGAAAGCCTTCTCCCGTTACCTGGGTGAAGAGCGCTCAAAGTGGCGCGAATGGGATGCCTGCGTGCTGATCAGCGAAGCCTCGGAAAAACTGCCATTGCTGGTCGACCAGGGCGACCGCGACGACTTCCTCGCGGTGCAGCTCAAGCCTGACGCCCTGGTGCAAGCGGCCAAGGCGGCGAACCACCCGCTGGAACTGCGCCTGCAGCCCGGCTATGACCACAGCTACTTCTTTATCGCCAGCTTCATCGAGGACCATTTGCGACACCATGGTCGTGCTTTGCTCGGTTAATGTGAGGCAAAAGTAGGTAGAATCACGCCCTGAATTAAATCGGGGCGTTTTTTTATGCGTATTGGCCACGGCTACGATGTGCACCGTTTCGCTGAAGGCGATTTCATCACCCTGGGCGGCGTGCGCATTGCACACCACCATGGGTTGCTGGCTCATTCCGACGGCGACGTTGTGTTGCACGCCTTGAGCGATGCCTTGCTCGGCGCTGCGGCGCTGGGTGATATTGGCAAGCATTTTCCGGACACCGACCCGACCTTCAAGGGCGCGGACAGCCGGGTATTGCTGCGCCATGTGGTTGGCCTGATCCACGCCAAGGGCTGGAAGGTCGGCAACGTCGACAACACCATCGTGGCCCAGGCGCCGAAAATGGCGCCCCATATCGAATCGATGCGCGCGCTGATCGCCGCAGACCTGCAAATTGAATTGGATCAAGTGAACGTGAAAGCCACCACCACCGAAAAGCTCGGGTTTACCGGTCGTGAAGAGGGCATCGCGGTGCACTCCGTCGCCTTGTTGCTGCGCGCATGAATGACCTGCAACTGCTGGGCCCACGGGCCTATGGCGAGGCTCTGGGCAGCGCGGTACTGAAGGCTACCGCCGAAGATTTCCAGGTCGATGAAGTGCTGGATATTCCACTGACCGGTGAGGGTGAGCACCTGTGGTTGTGGGTTGAGAAGCGCGGTCTGAATACCGAAGAGGCTGCGCGTCGGATAGCCAAGGCCGCCGGCGTGCCGCTGCGCACCGTCAGCTATGCCGGGCTCAAGGATCGCCAGGCGTTGACCCGCCAGTGGTTTAGTGTGCAACTGCCGGGCAAGGCCGACCCGGACATGAGCGCAGCAGAAAACGATACGCTCAAGATCCTCAAGACCGCCCGCCATAAACGCAAGCTGCAACGTGGCGCGCATTCGGCTAATGGTTTCACCTTGCGTCTGACACAGCTGGCCGGTGATACCGCCGCCATCGACGCGCGGTTGCAACTGATTGCACAACACGGCATCCCCAATTATTTCGGCGCCCAGCGTTTCGGCCATAACGGTGGCAATGTTGTCGATGCCCGTGAATGGGCCGCGCGCAAAGCCTTGCCGGAGCAGCGCAATGTGCGTTCGCGGCTGCTGTCCACCGCGCGCAGCTACCTGTTCAACAAGGTGCTGGCGGCGCGCGTGGCCGATGGATCCTGGCAGCGCGCCCAGGTTGGCGACCTGCTGGCGTTTACCGATAGCCGCAGTTTTTTCCCGGCGGGGGAGGCCGAGTGCAGCGACCCACGCCTGGCGATCCTGGACCTGCACCCCACCGGCCCGCAGTGGGGCGAGGGCGATTCGCCGGCCACCGGTGCAACCCATGCGCTTGAGCAATCGGTTGCCGCCAGTGAAGCCGATCTGCGCGATTGGCTGGTGAATGCCGGCATGAGCCAGGAACGTCGCATTCTGCGACTGCCCATTGGCGGGTTGACGTGGCATTATCCGTCGCTGGACATTCTGCAATTGGAATTCGTCCTGCCGGCCGGATGCTTCGCCACTGTATTGGTGCGCGAGCTTGTTGATCTGGTGCCGGTGGGGCAGACGGACAACCCATGCGTATTCTGATATCAAACGATGACGGTGCCACCGCACCCGGGCTTGCCGCGCTCTATGCTGCGCTGCAGGATTATGCCGAGTGCGTGGTGGTCGCCCCCGACCAGGACAAGAGCGGCGCCAGCAGTTCGCTGACGCTCGACCGTCCGCTGCACCCGCAAGTCCTGGCCAATGGCTTTATCAGCGTCAACGGAACCCCCACCGACTGCGTGCACCTGGCCATCAACAGCCTGTTGGAGCAGGAGCCGGACCTGGTGGTGTCGGGCATCAACCTCGGCGCCAACCTGGGCGACGACGTGCTGTATTCCGGCACCGTGGCCGCCGCGCTCGAAGGGCGTTTCCTGGGGCGTACCGGGTTTGCCTTTTCCCTTGCCTCACGCCAATTGGATAACCTGCCCACCGCCGCTTATTTCGCGCGCAAGCTGGTGGAGGCCCATGGTTCCCTGGTGCTGCCGCCGCGCACGGTGCTCAACGTCAATATTCCCAACCTGCCTCTGGACCATATTCGTGGCATCCAGCTGACGCGCCTGGGCCATCGCGCCCGCGCGAAGCCGCCGTTGAAGGTGGTCGACCCGCGAGGCAAGGAAGGCTATTGGATCGCCGCAGCGGGCGACGCCGAAGACGGCGGCCCTGGCACGGACTTCCACGCGGTAATGCAAGGTTATGTTTCGATTACCCCGTTGCAACTTGATCGCACCTTCAGTGATGCCTTCAGTGGTCTCGATGGATGGCTGGAGGGCCTGAGCTGATGGCGCGTGAACAAGACGACCTGTTGCGTCGCGGCATCGGGATGACCTCCCAGCGTACCCGTGAGCGTTTGATCCAGCGCTTGTACGAAGAGGGCTTGTCCAACGCCCAGGTGCTGGAAGTGATCCGGCGCACGCCGCGGCATCTGTTTGTCGATGAGGCCTTGGCCCACCGAGCCTATGAAGATACGGCGCTGCCCATCGGCCACAACCAGACCATCTCCCAGCCTTACATGGTGGCGCGCATGAGCGAGCTGCTGCTGGCGGCGGGGCCGTTGGACAAGGTGCTGGAAATCGGCACCGGCTCCGGCTACCAGACGGCCGTGCTGGCGCAACTGGTGGAGCGGGTGTTCTCGGTCGAGCGCATCAAGGTGCTGCAGGACCGTGCCAAGGAGCGCCTGGTGGAGTTGAACCTGCGCAACGTGGTCTTTCGCTGGGGCGATGGCTGGGAAGGCTGGCCGGCGCTGGCGCCGTACAACGGCATCATCGTCACGGCGGTGGCCACCGATGTTCCGCAAGCGTTGCTCGATCAACTGGCCCCGGGCGGGCGCCTGGTCATCCCGGTGGGCTCCGGCGAAGTGCAACAATTGATGCTCATTATCCGTGAAGACGACGGCTTTTCCCGGTACGTGCTCGGGGCTGTGCGATTCGTGCCGTTGCTCAACGGTCCGCTGGCCTGATCATTTATCGGCGGGCAGTGAATTCTGCCAGTGAGGATGTGTCTTACGGCGGGGTCTATCGAATCAACAGGGTTGGCGCCGGTATTCAACATACTGAATGTTTCGTTTCAGTCGCGTGCCGGTAAAAAGCCAATGCCCAGTTATACTTGCGACATATTTCAAGCCTGATACAGGCGTTCATGTTCAGCCACCACAAAGGGAGCGGCGGGTGAGTCTCACAGGTCTTGCGCAGCGTATGAGTAAAACAAGCTTTCAGCGACTGGTGCTTGGCCTTGTCTTGAGTTCCCTGTTGGCGGCGTGCTCCAGCTCGCCAAGCAGTGGCGCGCGGGTCGTCGACCGTAACAGTTCGGTGCCGCAAAAGCCGACGGTCACCACGGGCCAATACGTGGTTCGCAAGGGCGACACGATGTTCTCGATTGCCTTCCGCTATGGCTGGGATTACAAGGCGCTCGCAGCTCGTAACAATATTCCCGTGCCATATACCATCCATCCGGGTCAGACCATTCGCTTCGATGGGCGCACCGGTTCAACGCCTACGACAGTTGTGACAAACACTGGATCTTCGCCTTCTTCTTCGAGCCGCACCACGATCATTACCCGGCCTGCAGGTACCGTTGCGCCGACGGTTGCGAGCAAGCCGTCCGCCGCACCGCTGCCGCCCGCAGGGCCTGCGCCGACCGGTTGGGGGTGGCCTTCAAACGGCGTGTTGATTGGAAAATTCTCTTCAAACGGTAGTTTGAATAAAGGCATTGATATCGCCGGGGATTTGGGACAGCCTGTTTTAGCTGCGTCTGATGGGACGGTGGTGTACGCCGGGAGTGGTTTACGGGGCTACGGCGAGCTGGTCATCATCAAACACAGCGATACCTACGTCAGTGCTTACGGTCATAACCGTAGGCTGTTGGTTCGGGAGGGGCAGCAGGTCAAGGTCGGACAGACAATTGCCGAAATGGGATCAACTGGTACGGACCGGGTGAAACTGCACTTTGAGATTCGCCGTCAAGGGAAGCCTGTAGATCCGCTGCAATTCCTGCCTCGTCGTTGATGTGTTGCACAGCCTGTTCCCTCACGTAGAAGGAACAGGCTCCAGCGTTGCCAAGGATAAAGGCGTCGCTTGAGCTTGAGGTCGAACTCACCAAAGGACTATAACAATGGCTCTCAGTAAAGAAGCGCCGGAGTTTGACATCGACGATGAGGTTCTCCTTATGGAAACCGGTATCGCTACGGAATCGATGTCGAATGAGGGACCTGCAGTACCTTCAGTTCGCACCAAATCCAAGAACTCCACTGCGTTAAAGCAGCACAAATACATTGATTACACGCGGGCGCTCGACGCGACTCAGCTGTACCTCAATGAAATCGGCTTTTCCCCTCTGCTTACCCCCGAAGAAGAAGTCCATTTTGCGCGCTTGTCGCAAAAGGGCGACCCGGCCGGGCGCAAGCGCATGATTGAGAGCAACCTGCGCCTGGTGGTGAAAATCGCCCGTCGCTATGTCAATCGTGGGCTGTCCCTGTTGGACTTGATTGAGGAAGGCAACCTGGGCTTGATCCGGGCAGTGGAGAAGTTCGACCCTGAGCGGGGCTTCCGCTTTTCGACCTACGCCACCTGGTGGATCCGTCAAACCATCGAACGGGCGATCATGAATCAGACCCGCACGATCCGGTTGCCGATCCATGTGGTCAAGGAGCTCAACGTCTACCTGCGGGCAGCACGTGAGCTGACACAAAAACTCGATCATGAACCTTCGCCCGAAGAAATCGCCAACCTGCTGGAAAAACCGGTGGGCGAGGTCAAGCGCATGCTCGGCTTGAACGAGCGCGTGTCTTCGGTCGATGTCTCGCTGGGTCCGGATTCGGATAAAACCCTGTTGGACACCCTGACGGATGATCGCCCTACAGATCCATGCGAGCTGCTGCAGGACGATGATCTTTCCCAAAGCATTGACCAGTGGTTGTCTGAGCTTACGGACAAGCAGCGTGAGGTGGTGATTCGCCGCTTCGGCCTGCGTGGCCATGAGAGCAGCACCCTGGAGGACGTAGGCCTGGAGATTGGCCTGACCCGTGAGCGGGTTCGGCAGATCCAGGTGGAAGGGCTCAAGCGCTTGCGTGAGATCCTGGAGAAGAATGGCTTGTCGAGTGAGTCGTTGTTCCAATAAGCGACGCAGCTTGAATGCTTGAATGTGGGAGGGGGCTTGCCCCCGATAGCAGTGTGTCAGTCAATGTAAGTATCGACTGATCCACCGCCATCGGGGGCAAGCCCCCTCCCACATTTTTTTGTGCCTGGCATTACGTTGGCGTTGGGGCCAAATCCCAGGCATAAAAAAACCCCGCTTTTAAGGGCGGGGTCTTTTCGACTAAGTCAGTACAAGTTAGATAACTTGAACTTCTTCAGCTTGCATGCCTTTCTGACCGCGGGTAGCGATGAAAGAAACCTGTTGGCCTTCTTTCAGGCTTTTGAAGCCGTCGGATTGGATAGCTTTGAAGTGAACGAACAGGTCGTCACCGGATTGTGGAGTGATGAAGCCGAAGCCTTTTTCATCGTTGAACCACTTAACGGTACCAGTTTGGCGATTAGACATGGTGTATCTCCTTGGACAAAGTTAACTGCGACTCAGGAAAAGCCCTGGCCGAGACTGAGTGCAAAGAGCAGGAAAAATTCTTGGAGATGGTTGGATCGAAATTCAACATATCGTGTAGAGATTCTCAGTGACACAAGCAGCACAGTGGCGCCACCTTAACCCTTTTTCCGGAACGTGCCAATGGTATTTCCTAAGGTTTCTCTATTTTCGTGACTGGCGGTGGTATTTACAGTCACTGGCGGCGGCGGCCTGGGTCCCGGCCCCGCTGGCTGCGGCTTTAACAGCAGGTGCATTCGTCAGGGCATTCATCAACAAAAGCCCCGTGGCCTTTGAACCCCAACGCCGGCCCCGGTAAGATGCCCAACAGAATTTTTCCACCTCGCTATTCAGGACACCCGCCATGAGCATCAAATCGGACAAGTGGATTCGCCGCATGGCGCAAGAGCACGGCATGATCGAACCGTTCGTTGAGCGCCAGATTCGCGGCGAAGGCGATGAGCGCGTGATTTCGTACGGCGTTTCCAGCTACGGCTACGATGTACGCTGCGCCGATGAGTTCAAGGTGTTCACCAACATCAATTCGGCGATCGTCGACCCTAAGAACTTCGACGAAAAAAGCTTCGTCGACGTCAAGAGCGACGTCTGCATCATCCCGCCAAACTCCTTCGCGCTGGCGCGCACCGTGGAGTTCTTCCGTATCCCCCGTGACGTGCTGACCATCTGCCTGGGTAAAAGCACCTACGCGCGCTGCGGCATCATCGTCAACGTGACGCCACTTGAGCCTGAGTGGGAGGGCCACGTGACCCTGGAGTTCTCCAACACCACCACGTTGCCGGCGAAGATCTATGCCAACGAAGGCGTGGCGCAGATGCTGTTCCTGCAGTCCGACGAGGCCTGTGAAGTGTCCTATAAGGACCGTGCAGGCAAGTACCAGGGCCAGCGCGGCGTCACACTCCCACGCGCTTGATCGAAAGGTCTTACGCGTAAAGGGAATTAGTCTGCGGAAAGTGACTCTATCTAGGTGTACTGCCTCGGCGCGTGTAAAACGCGCCGAGCCACGCTTGAGGAGTACCTTATGAAGATCGACCCGCGAATCAGCGCAGAACTTGCCCGGCTTGAACCCAACCAGATTGGCGTTCTGGCCTGGTCCCTGATGGCCGATCCCGCCTACGCGGGCGGCATTCCCGGCCAACCTGAGCCGGACTACCCACAGCCTACCGAACCCGGTGAGCCGACCCTGCCGGACGAGCCACCACCGGCGCCTGTTGCCTAAAAACACGCACTTCGCCTGTGGCGAGCGTGCTTGTTGTGGCGAGCGGGCTTGCCCGCGTTGGGCTGCGAAGCAGCCCCAGTAACGTCACTGCATTTTTCCTGAAAGAACTCCGCGTCTGGTTTGGGGCTGCTACGCAGCCCAACGCGGGCAAGCCCGCTCGCCACAGAAGCTGATCTGCGACAGATCTGGCAAACCAGTCAACGCACTGGCCATACCTCGTGGTCGCCGATCACAAAGATTCGATGGTCACTGTGCTGTTCTACTGCAAACCCGCCGGTAAATGCGCCGAACGCCGGCAGTAAGCTGACCCGCGTGCCAATCTGAAAACACGGCAGCCGCAGGCTCTGGCGGCCCTTGCCGCGCAGCCGATACACCGGATGCACATGCCCCGCCAGCACATGATGGCTGGGGTGGGCGTCCGGCTCGTGCTGCAGGGCGAAAGGGCCCATCAGCAGCGGCTCGGGGACTACCTCAATCCTCAGGTCGCCAGGCGGATCGCCCGCGCGCTTGTCGTGATTGCCGCGAATCAATGTCATCGGCAGCTCAGGGTTACGCGCCCGCCAGCTTCTCAGGGCACTCAGGGTGCCGCTGGCATGCGAGCCGGGCCCATGCAGGAAGTCGCCGAGAAAGATTAACTGCGCGCACGGCAGCGCGGCCAGCAACCGATCCAGGCGCTGCAGGTTTGCGGTGGTGGTCCCCTGCGGCACCGGCTGCCCCAGGCTGCGATAGGCCGAAGCCTTGCCAAAATGCGCATCGGCGATCAACAGGCACTGGCGCGCCGGCCAGTACACCGCCTTGTCCGCCAGCAACCATAGCTCTTCGCCCTCAAGCATCAGTGTGCAGTGCATCAGCGCTTCCCGTTATCCGCGACGTTTTCCAGGTCCTTGACCATCCGCGCAATGCGCTCCGAGAGTTTTTCCGAACTCATGCTTTCACGCATACGCTCCACCAGCAGCGGAAATGCCAGTGGCGTAGGCCTTTCGATCCGATGCAGGTCCAGTTTCAGCGCCGACAGGTGACGCAAGGTCTCTTCCAACCGATGAATATCCAACTCGTCGCGCAGGACTTCTTCAGCGGCCTGGGCCAGTAACAGGTTCTGCGGGTCATATTGCTTGAACACCTCAAAAAACAACCCGCTGGAGGCCTGCACCTGGCGCGTACTTTTTGGCGCGCCCGGGTAGCCGGCAAACACCAGCCCGGCGATACGCGCAATCTCGCGAAAGCGGCGCAGCGCCAGTTCCCCGGCATTCAGGCTGGCCACCACATCTGCCAGCAGGTTCTGCGGACTCAGCAGCGCATCGTTCAGCCACGACGGCCAATCCACCTCGGTGGCACTCAGCAGCTCCAAACCGTAGTCATTGACGGCGATCGAGAAGGTCACCGGTTGGTTCCGGCTGACCCGCCAGGCCAGCAGACTTGCCAGCCCGAGGTGCACTTGGCGCCCGGCAAACGGGTAGAGGAACAGGTGCCACCCCTCGCGCGATTTCAGCGCTTCGGCCAACAAGTGATCACGCGTCGGCAAGCCTGACCAGCGCAACTGCGTGTGCAGCAGAGGTTGCACCGCCTGCATCTCCGGGCCGTCGAAATGCCCGTGGGCGGCGGCGTCGAAGCGTTCCACGACGGCTTGCGCCAGCTCGTTGGAAAGTGGCATGCGCCCGCCATTCCAGCGCGGTACGGCGGCTTTTTTAGCCGTGCTGCGGCGTACGTAGGCGGTCATGTTTTCCACCCGTACCAACTCCAGCAAGCGCCCGGCGAACAAAAAGCCATCGCCCGGCTTGAGCCGCGCGATAAAGCCTTCCTCGACACTGCCCAGGTTCTTGCCGCCACCGCCTTTGCTCCAGAATTTCAGCTGGATGCTGGCGTCACTCACGATGGTGCCCACGCTCATGCGATGGCGGCGCGCCAGGCGGGCGTCGGGGACGCGCCAGATGCCATGCTCGTCCGGCTCCACGCGGCGGTAGTCGGGGTAGGCGGTCAGCGACAGGCCGCCATGGCGCACAAACCCCAGGGCCCAGGCCCAATCGGCATCGGTGAGGTCGCGATAGGCCCACGCCCCACGGACCTCCGTCAGCAACGCCTCAGGGGTAAAACCACCGCCCAGGGCCATGCTGACCAAGTGCTGTACGAGCACGTCCAGTGGTTTGTGCGGCGATTGCCGTGCTTCGATACGTCGCTGGGCTATCGCGTCCTGCGCTGCTGCAGCCTCCACCAGCTCCAGGCTGTGGGTCGGCACCAGCGTTACCCGTGATGGCCGCCCCGGCGCATGCCCCGAGCGCCCGGCACGTTGCATCAGGCGCGCGACGCCCTTGGCCGAGCCGATCTGCAGCACCCGCTCCACCGGCAGAAAATCCACCCCCAGGTCCAGGCTGGAGGTGCACACCACCGCCTTGAGCTGGCCGTCTTTGAGTGCGCGCTCAACCCAGTCACGGGTTTCGCGCGACAGCGAGCCATGGTGCAGGGCAATCACCCCGGCCCAATCCGGGCGGGCATCGAGCAGCGCCTGGTACCAGATTTCCGATTGCGCCCGCGTGTTGGTAAACACCAGGCAACTGCTGCTGCTTTCCACCTCGGCCACCACTTGCGGCAGCATCTTCAAACCGATGTGCCCGGCCCACGGAAAGCGCTCGGCGATGGGCGGCAGCAAGGTGTCGACTTTCAGCTGTTTGGCCGTTTGCCCCTGCACATTGATCCCGTCGCCTTGTGGGACCAATACCTCCAATGCATGGGACTGATTACCCAGGGTCGCCGAAATCCCCCACACCATCAGTTCCGGATGCCAACGCCGCAGCCGCGCCAACGCCAGTTGCAGCTGCACGCCGCGTTTGTTGCCGATCAGTTCATGCCATTCATCCACCACGACCATGCGCAGGTGCGCCAGGCTCACTTCGCTGTCGGCGCGGGCGAGCATCAGGGTCAGGCTTTCCGGGGTGGTGACTAGTGCGGTGGGTTGGCGTCGGGTCTGGCGCGCGCGTTCGCTGCTGCTGGTGTCACCCGTGCGCAGGCCGACACTCCAGGGAATCTGCAAGGCCTCCAGCGGTGCTTCGAGGGCGCGGGCGGTGTCGGCGGCCAACGCGCGCATGGGGGTAATCCACAGTACTGTCAGCGGCTCGGCGGGCGCCTTGCGTTTGCCGGTGGCCGGCGGGCGGGTAATGGCAAACCGATTGAGCGCGGCAAACCACAGGGCATAGGTTTTACCCGCGCCGGTACTGGCATGCAGCAAGCCCGAGCGGCCATCCCGGACCGCCGCCCAGACGTCTTTCTGAAAGGCGAACGGCTTCCAGCCCTTGGCCTTGAACCACTGTTTAGCGAAGTCGAGGGGTTTTGCCATGCGGCTGCGAACGCTCTGGAGGGCCTATTCCACAGACCCTCCAGGCGTCGCAAAGGTTTACTTCAAATTACCACTCAGGAACTGCTGCAGACGCTCGCTTGTGGGGTTGCCCAGCACATCCTCCGGCGCGCCTTGCTCTTCCACCAGGCCCTGGTGCAGAAACAGCACCTGGCTCGAGACCTTGCGCGCAAAGCTCATCTCGTGGGTCACCATGATCATGGTGCGGCCTTCCTCGGCCAGGCCCTGGATCACTTTCAACACTTCGCCGACCAGCTCCGGGTCAAGCGCCGAGGTCGGTTCGTCGAACAGCATGACCTCCGGCTCCATGGCCAGGGCGCGGGCGATGGCCACCCGTTGCTGCTGGCCGCCGGACAGGAACGCCGGGTATTGATCGGCCACGCGTGCGGGCAGGCCGACTTTGTCGAGGTAGCGCCGGGCGCGGTCTTCGGCGTCTTTCTTGCTGCAACCCAACACCCGGCGCGGGGCCATGGTGATGTTTTCCAGCACGCTCATGTGGCTCCACAGGTTGAAGTGCTGGAACACCATCGCCAGGCGCGTGCGCAGGCGTTGCAGTTCGGCGTCATCGGCGACGCGCATGCCGCTGCCGTCGCTGACCATGCGGATCGGCTGGCCGTCGAGGGTCATGGCGCCGTCGTTGGGGGTTTCGAGGAAGTTGATGCAGCGCAGGAAGGTGCTTTTACCCGAGCCACTGGCGCCGATCAGGCTGATCACGTCACCGGTCCTGGCCTTGAGCGAAACACCTTTGAGCACCTCATTGTCGCCATAGCGTTTATGCAGGCCTTCAACGGTCAATTTGTACATGGGGCGTGCATCCTCAAGGCGAAAGTAGGTAGCCGCTACGGTAGGCCTCGGTGCCTGCGACATGGCCGATGACCATCCCTGCAGTGGCCATCCGGCGTAGCGAACGGGCGTAAAGCAGGCCGGCCTTCTGGCAGTGCACGGGCGTTACGCGGTCGGTAATGGGGTCGATGATTTCCGCGATCAGTTGCCCGGCTTCCAGGTACTCACCGGGCAGCGCGGTGAACACCAGCAGGCCGCCGACTGGCGTGGCGACCGGTTCGACGCCCGCCAGCGGGGTGGCCGGGTAGGGCAGGTCGGGCAAGGGCGGCGCGTCGCCGCTGATCGCGCCAAAGTGAATCAGGTAATCGATGATCGCCTGGCAGTCGAGGCGGGCCAGGCCGTGGTTGACGTCGCCCTGGCCACGCAGCTCGACGGTCACTGAAAAGCTGCCCATGGGGATCGGGAAGCGCGCGCCGAAACGTTGCTGCAATTGCCACCACACCAGGGTGAAACATTCATCGAAGGATTGCCCGCCGGAATCGGTGGCCAGCAAGTTGGCTTCCGAGCCGATGTAGCGCGCCAGCGGCTCGACCTGCGGCCACGCCTCGGGCGTGGTGTACAGGTGCGCCACGGCCTCGAAGTCGCAATGCAGGTCCAGCACCATGTCGGCATCGCAGGCCAGGCGTTGCAGCACCAGGCGCTGGGATTGCAGCTGGGTGTCGGCGGTGTGTGCCGCCAGGGCGGTGATCAGCGCGGCGCGGATCAGTTCGACGTTGTGCTGCGGATCATCGCCCAGCAGGCCTTCAACCTGATTGCCGACCGCTTCACTGAGGTCGACAAACCGGCGATTGAAATTTTGCCCGCTCTCCAGCTCATAGCGGCCCAGCGGGATATCCATTAACACCTGTTCCAGGCCCACCGGGTTGGCAATGGGCACCAGCACGATCTCGCTCAACAACCGCCCAGCGGCCGCCAACTCGGCCAGACGCACCTTGAGGTGCCAGGCCACCAGCATGCCCGGCAGCTCATCGGCATGCAGCGAGGACTGGATGTAAATCTTGCCTTGGGCCTGCTGCGGGCCAAAGTGAAAACTGTGAATCTGCCGCGCCGTGCCGGGCACGGGCGCGATCAGTTCATGCACCTGATGACGCATACGATCTCCTTAGTGACTCGGCCCGAGAAACGCCAGCCAACGGCGCTCTGCCAGCCGAAACAGACCGACCAGGGCAAAGGTCACGGTCAGGTAGATCAGCGCGGCGATGCCGAACGATTGAAACGTCATGAAGGTAGCCGAGTTGGCGTCCCGCGCCACTTTTAGAATGTCGGGGATGGTCGCGGTAAATGCCACGGTGGTCGAGTGCAGCATCAGGATCACTTCGTTGCTGTAGTAAGGCAGCGAGCGGCGCAACGCCGACGGCATGATCACGTAGGCATACAGCTTCCAGCCGCTGAGCCCGTAAGCCTTGGCCGCCTCGACTTCGCCGTGGGCCATGCTGCGGATGGAACCGGCGAAAATCTCGGTGGTGTAGGCGCAGGTGTTGAGCGCGAAGGCCAGGATGGTGCAGTTCATCGCGTCGCGAAAGAACGCATCCAGCAGCGGTTGTTCACGCACGGCGGCAATGCTGTAGATGCCGGTGTAGCAGATCAGCAATTGGATGTAGAGCGGCGTGCCACGAAACAGGTAGGTGTAGAACTGCACCGGCCAACGCACCAGGCGTTTGCGCGATACCCGGGCGATGGACAGCGGGATCGACACCAGAAAACCAATCACCAGAGCGGCGCTGAGCAGCCACATCGTCATGGCCAGGCCGGTGATGTGCTGGCCGTCGCTATAAAGGAAGGGGCGCCAGTATTCCTGCAAGAGTTCGATCATCGCACTGCCTCCCGGGAGCCTGCGGAGTAGCGACGTTCAAGACGGCGCAGGACAAAGTTGGACGCGCTGGTGATCAACAGGTAGATCAGTGCGGCGAGCACCAGGAAATAGAACAGTTGGTAGGTGCTCTTGCCAGCGTCCTGGGCGGCCTTGACCAGGTCTGCCAGGCCGATGATCGACACCAGCGCGGTGGCCTTGAGCATGACCATCCAGTTGTTGCCGATGCCCGGCAGGGCAAAGCGCATCATCTGCGGGAAGGTCACGTAGCGAAACCGCTGGCCGCGCTTGAGCCCATAGGCGGTGGCGGCCTCCAGCTGGCCGCGGGGCACGGCGAGGATCGCGCCGCGAAACGTCTCGGTGAAATACGCACCGTAGATAAAGCCCAGGGTGATCACCCCGGCGCTGAATGGGTCGATCTCGATGTATTCCCATTCCATGAAGTCGGTAAGGCCGGTGAGCCAGGTTTGCAGGCTGTAGAAAATCAGCAGCATCAGCACCAGGTCGGGCACCCCGCGAATCAACGTGGTGTAGAGCTGGGCGGGGATGCGCAGGAAGGGCAGGCTGGAGAGTTTGGCGCTGGCGCCGAGCAGGCCCAGCAACACGCTGACGGCCAGGGACAGCACCGACAATTTGATGGTCATCCAGGTGCCTTGCAGCAACAGCGGGCCGAAACCCTTCAAACTGAGCGCGCTCAGCCCGAGGGTTTGCAACAGTTCTTCGAACATAAATCAGGACCTATGGCGATAAAAAAGCGCCCCTTGGGTGAAGGGGCGCCTCGGGCATTACTTGCCGCTGTACAGGTTCAGATCGCCAAAGTGTTTCTTCTGGATGGTGGCGTAGGTGCCATCATCGTGTAACGCTTTGATACCTTTATCCAAAAGTGCCTTGAGCTCAGTGTTACCTTTTTTGATACCGATCGCGGTTTTCGATGGCAGCAACGGGTCATCGATGGCGGCGCTGACTTCGTAACCGGCACCGGCCGGCGACTTGAGGAAGCCCAGTTCGGCTTGCAACATGTCTTGCACGGAGGCGTCGAGGCGGCCCGACGTCAGGTCAGCGTAAACCTGGTCCTGGTTGGCGTAGGCCTTGGTGGTCACACCGGCTTTGTCCAGCACCGCCTTGGCGTAGGCTTCCTGGATGGTGCCTTGCTCGTAGCCCACGGATTTGCCCTTGAGGGACTCAGGCGTCGAGTAGCCAGCGCCTTTCTTGAACACCAGCGAAGTAGGGCCGGAGAACAGTTCGCTGGAGAAGTCGATCGCCTTTTCACGCACCGGGGTCACGGTCATGGACGAAATCACGCCGTCGAACTTGTTGGCCTTGAGGCCTGGAATCATGCCGTCAAAGTCGCTTTCGACCCACTTGCACTTCACTTTCAGCTCGGCACAGATCGCATTGCCCAGGTCGATATCGAAGCCCACCAGGCTGCCGTCGGCCGCTTTGGATTCAAACGGCGCGTAGGACGGATCGACACCAAAACGCAATTCCTTGTATTCCTTGGCCAAGGCGGTACCGGCGGCCATGCACAGAGCCAGTGCAGAAAGGGTCAGCAATGCTTTTTTCATTATGTAATCCCTGGAAACCAAGATAAGCGCTTGTGGCGCGTTTAGGACTGTTACTGAACGGTGTCAGACGGATCACAAGTAGCAATTTCTGCACCATAGTTCCGAATGAGCGTTTTAAAAGGTGAGACGAGGGAAATTTGAGTGTAGGAGATGCCCGAAAATGGGCATCGCCAAATGAGTGCACTGTTTTGGATGTGATGCAGATCAAAATGTGGGAGCGGGCTTGCTCGCGAATGCGGCGGCTCAGTTAAAGAGGTATTGACTGGCCCTCCGCTATCGGGAGCAAGCCCCCTCCCACAGGGGATTTATCTCAGGCCAGCAGGTCCTGCAATGTGCCCAAATTATCGGCTTCCTCCACCGCCTTATCCTGCCGCCAGCGCAACATCCTTGGAAACCGCACCGCAATCCCGCTCTTGTGCCGCTTGGACAGGGCGATCCCCTCGAACCCCAGCTCGAACACCATGCTTGGCGTCACACTGCTGACCGGGCCGAATTTTTCCACTGTGGTCTTGCGCACAATGGCGTCGACCTTGCGCATCTCTTCATCGGTCAGCCCCGAATAGGCCTTGGCGAACGGCACCAGCGTGCGCTCGCTGCCAGGTGGGCCGTCCCACACGGCGAAGGTGTAATCGCTGTAGAGGCTGGCGCGGCGACCGTGGCCGCGCTGGGCGTAGATCAACACCGCGTCGACGCTGAACGGGTCGACTTTCCACTTCCACCACAGGCCCATGTCCTTGGTGCGGCCCACGCCGTAAAGGCCTTTGCGATCCTTGAGCATCATGCCTTCCACGCCTAGCTGGCGTGAGGCTTCGCGTTGCTGTGCGAGGTCCTGCCAGGTTTCGCCCGTCAGCAGGGGCGAGGGCAGCAGCACGGGCTGCTTGCACTCGGCGATCACCTGTTCAAGCTGCGTGCGACGTTCAGCCTGGGTGTGGTTGCGCCAGTCGTCGCCCTGGTGTTCCAACAGGTCGTAAGCCAGGAGGGCGACCGGTGCATCCTCGAGCACCTTTTTGCTCAGGGTCTTGCGGCCAATGCGCTGTTGCAGCAGGGCGAACGGTTGCACGGCGTCCTTCCACACGACGATTTCGCCATCGATGACGGTGCCGTCGGGCAGGCCGCTGACCAGGCTATGCAGCTCGGGAAACCGCTCAGTCACCAACTCTTCGCCACGCGACCAGATCCATAACCGGCCCTCACGTTTGACCAGTTGGGCACGAATGCCATCCCACTTCCATTCCACCTGCCAGTCGCTGGGCGAGCCGAGCAGGGTGTCGAATTGTTCCAGCGGTTGCGACAACCCGTGAGCGAGAAAAAACGGATAGGGCTGACCTCCGCGTTGCGCATGCTCGTCGGATGATTCGGCGGCGATCAGCTTGAGATAGCCCTCAGGTGTAGGGCGATTCGACAGATCGGTGTAGCCGACCAGCCGCTGCGCCACCCGCTTGCTGTCCAAATCAGCCATGGCCGCGAGCGCGCGGGTCACCAGAAGCTTGGACACCCCAACGCGAAAGCTGCCAGTGATCAACTTGATGCACACCATCAGGCTCGGCTGGTCCAGTTGTGCCCACAGCGCCGGTAGACGCTCAGCCAATTCCAGCGGAGGCACGCCGCGCAAAGGCAGGAGTTTTTCCTCCAGCCACACGGCCAGGCCGTCTTCGGAGGTGTAGGTCGATTCCGGCAGGAGCAGGGAAATGGTTTCGGCCAGGTCGCCCACCGATTGGTAGCTTTCTTCAAACAGCCAGGGCTCGATGCCGGACGCCTCGGTGGCCATATCACGCAGCAGGCGCGTGGGGACCAATTGCCGCGGCCGCCCGCCCGACAGAAAGTACACGGCCCAGGCCGCATCTTGCGGCGCGGCCTCACCAAAATACGCCTGTAGCGCAGCCAGCTTGGCGTTGCTGGAGGTGGTGGCGTCGAGGTTGGCGTACAGCTCGGCGAAGGCTTTCATGCCGTGGCTTCCTCTTCGTCATCACCGTACTCGGTGGTGAAGCCCTGGGCATCCAGGCCTTTTTCCCGCAAGTGGCGCACCAATACGCCGACGGAGCCGTGGGTGACCATCACCCGCTCGGCGCCGGTCTGCTCGATGGCCCACAACAGCCCAGGCCAGTCGGCGTGGTCCGACAGCACGAAGCCGCGGTCCACGCCGCGCCGCCGCCGCGTGCCACGCAGGCGCATCCAGCCACTGGCGAAGGCGTCGCTGTAATCACCAAAGCGCTTGATCCAGCTACTGCCACCGGCAGAGGGCGGAGCGATGATCAGGGCTTGGCGCAGCAGCGGGTCGGTCTTTTTGAAATCACCGGCGTAGAGGGTTTCGGGGATGTAGATGCCGGCCTCGCGGTACACCCGGTTCAGCGGCTCGACCGCGCCGTGGCTGAGGATCGGGCCGATGCTGGCGTCGATCCCATGCAGGATGCGTTGGGCCTTGCCGAATGAGTAACAGAACAACACGCTGGCCTTGCCGGCGGCGATATTCGCCTGCCACCACTGGTTGATCCCGGCAAAGATCTGCGCCTGGGGTTGCCAGCGGTAGATCGGCAGGCCGAAGGTGGATTCGGTGATAAAGGTGTGGCAGCGCACTGGTTCGAAGGGCGCGCAGGTGCCGTCGGGTTCGACTTTGTAGTCGCCGGACGCGACCCAGACTTCGCCCTGGTATTCCAGGCGTACCTGGGCCGAACCGAGTACGTGCCCGGCGGGGTGGAAGCTCAGGGTCACGCCGTGGTGCACGAGTTTTTCGCCGTAGCCCAGGGTTTGCAGGTTGATGTCCTGGCCCAGGCGCGAGCGCAGGATGCCTTCGCCGGGAGCGGCCGCCAGGTAATGTTGGTTGCCGGTGCGGGCATGGTCACCGTGGGCGTGGGTGATGACCGAACGCTCCACCGGGCGCCAGGGGTCGATGTAGAAATCTCCGGCGGGGCAGTAGAGGCCTTCGGGCCGGGCGATGACAAGGTCCATGGGCGTGCCAGGGGCAGTGGGCTTATCAGGTAGGAG
>NZ_WKCB01000004.1 GCF_021606685.1 Pseudomonas syringae | reverse complement strand
GCCCGGATGACCCGCGTATCAAGAGCGACCTCACCGAGCAACGCATTCGCCAGGCCGTGGGCGAGCAACTTGACCAGCGCGGCCTGCGCCCGGCAGCCGCCGGTAGCAAGGCTGACCTGAATGTGCATAGCTTCGGGGGGATCGGGGTTGAAGGCAAGTGAATACAGTGGTGGGCTTTGGGGCCTCATCGAGGGCAAGCCCCCTCCCACATTTTGACTGTGTTCACAAATCAAAGGTGGGAGGGGGCTTGCCCCCGATGAGGCCTTAATCGACGACGCTGAATTCGAGCCGGGCGGTCTGGCCGGCTTCGTCGAGCACGCTGAGCTGATAGCGCCCCAAATGCTCGAAACTGGCGTTGATAGATTCCTGGTTCGCACTATCCCCCAACGGCGCGCCGTTAAGAAACCACCAGCGCCGGCCGCTGCCACCCAGGGCGGAGAGTTTCAAACGCAGCGCTTGTTGGCTGGCCGCCGGCAGGCGCAGTTGGTCGCCTTCACGGACGCCAACAATCGACAGCGGCGAAGACGCCGCCAGCGCCGGTGGCGGGCAATCGGGGTCGGCGGCCGGAATGCGCGCGTCACGCCGCTCCGCCCTGGGCAACCAGGGCTCCAGGGGTGCGGGCCACAGGGCGATGTGTCTCGGCACTGCGCCGGGGCAGTGGGCGTCAACCCGTAAGCCCTTGGCGTTGACCCAGACGTTTTCCATCAAGCCCACGCTCAGCGGTTGATCCAGTGCCTGCAAGGTCGGCGGCGTGGTGTTATCCAGCGTCCAGGCGAAGCGCTGGCGGCGGCAATTGGGGTCGGTGCGGCTCATGGGTTGGCCGAGCGGCCAGCAGATGGCCGCCACCCCGACATTGGCCGGCACCGGCTTGACCGGGGAACTGATACCACGCTGGCTATCACGGTTGGCCAGCACATCGTGCACCTGCAACATCAACGGCGCCGCCGAGGCCAGACCGAACTGCCCCGGCACCGGCGTACCGTCAGGACGACCGATCCACACACCGATCAAGTAACGCGGCCCCACACCAATCGCCCAGGCATCCCGAAAACCGTAGCTGGTGCCGGTTTTCCAGGCCAACACCGGGCGCTGCACCAGCTCGGCGCGCGGGTCACGATCAGGCCGTGCCTGGCCACTGAGGATGCGCCGCACAATCCAGGCGGACCCGGGCGACAATAATGGCCGCTCTCTGAGCGTATCGTCCGGCTGCAATCGAAGGGTCGCCGCCCTGCCGTCGCGGGCGAACGCGCTGTAGCCGCTGACCAGGTCCTCCAGGCGGCTGCCCGCGCCTCCGAGGATCAGCGCCAGGTTGGGTTCGGCCAACGCCGGCAAGGCCAACGGCACGCCGCCGATGCGCATCTGCGCGGCGAAGCGCTTGGGTCCGTAGGCTTCCAGCAATTGCACCGCCGGCAGGTTCAGCGAGCTGGACAGCGCCGTACTCGCCGGCACCGCGCCGGTGAAGCCCATCGAGAAATTGCCCGGCCGGTAATCGCCATAGCGCCGTGGCACGTCCTGCAGCAACGATTCGGAATGAATCAAACCGTCGTCCAGGGCCATGCCATAGAGGAAAGGTTTCAAGGTGGAACCCGGCGAACGCAGCGCGCTGATCATGTCCACATGGCCGAAGCGCTTGGCGTCGTTGATATCCACCGAGCCGAGGTAGGCGCGCACGGCCATGCTCTCCTCCTCCACCACCAGGATCGCAGCGGAGGTGTGCTCCGGCAGGCGTGCGCGCCAGCCCAGCAGCAGGTCTTCGAGACGGCGTTGCAGGCTGGCATCCAGGGTGGTGCGGATCAGCGGCGGGCTATCCGGGCGGTTCAGGCGCCGCGCCAGCAGCGGCGCCAGGCTCGGTTCCAGGCGCGGGGCCAGCAGCAGCGGCTCTTCCAGGGCTTCATCCACCGCTGACTGCGGCCACACGTGGAACTCGGCGAGGCGGCGCAGTACTTTGTCCCGTGCAGCCTGGGCGCGTTGCGGGTGACGGTCGGGGCGCAGGCGACTCGGCGCCTGGGGCAGTACCGCAAGCAGGGCGGCTTCGGCGTGAGTCAACTGTGCCGGGGACTTGCCCAGGTACGCCCAACTGGCCGCCGCCACGCCCTGCAAAGTGCCACCAAACGGCGCGCGGTTGAGGTACAGGTTGAGGATCTGCTCCTTGGACAGGTGCCACTCCAACTGCGCCGTGCGCCAGAGCTGGCGCAGTTTGCCGTGGAACGTCCGGGAATGCGGGTCAAGCAAACGCGCGACCTGCATCGACAAGGTGCTGCCGCCGGACACCACCCGCGCGCCCGTGAGGTTCTGCCACGTCGCGCGCGCCAATGCCAACGGGTTTACGCCAGGGTGCTGGTAGAACCAGCGGTCTTCGTAGGTGAGCAATGCGTCCAGGTAATACGGCGACACTTCGCGGGTTTGCACCGGGTACCGCCACACCCCGTTGGCGTCGGCGAACCGCCACAACGGCGTGCCATCCTCGGCCAGCACCACCCGCGCCAGGTCGTCCTTGGGCAGGGGCAGCGGCCAGATGCGATCGGCCAGCCACAGCAGGGCAATCACCAGCAACACACTTCCCAAGGCCCAGCGCAATAACTGTAGGAGGGGGCTTGCCCGCGATGGCAGTGGGTCAGTTGCCAAAGCGTTCACAGGCATACCGCCATCGGGGGCAAGCCCCCTCCCCTACTAAACCGAGTCATTAATACAAAACTCAAACGGGCAAACCTCTATGCTGGTAGGGAACTCGCCTTGTTGATAAACGACCAAAGGCTCAGTGCTGGCAATTTCGTCCACTCCTTCATCGAGACACACCTATGCAAGCAGACTTTTTCGGATGGCTGGGTCACGCACTCGGCTCGATCATCCACTACATCGTCGAGTTCTTCAGCGGGCTGTTCAATTTACTCTCCAACGCCGGCGGCGACTTTGTCGACGGCATGTCCCGGGCGCTGGGCATGGACACCTCGATCATCAGCATCATTACCCTGATCGTCGGGTTGCTGTTCCTATACTCGGCCGTGCGCGCGTTTATGCGCGCGTCGATCGTCTTTGGGATTATCTGGTTGATGCTCGGCCTGTGGCTCCTCAGCTGGGTGGTCCACTAACCCCCCCAAACACCACAGTTCCCCTGTGGGAGGGGGCTTGCTCCCGATAGCGGTGTGTCAGTGACTTATTGCAACAATTGACCTACCGCCATCGGGAGCAAGCCCCCTCCCACATTTAACCCCCATTCCAACTTGAGCTATCAGCGGCCTTTGATCACCAGGTCCGCTGGGGTCTCGCCCACTGCCTGCCAGTTTGGCCGGTACATCGACTCCACCTGCGGCGGCGGTACTCGGTACGTCCCCGGGGTCACGGCACGCGCCAGGTACAGCAGGTGCGTGGTGCCGTCCCCTTGCAGATTCAGCGCCGCCACGTAGCGATCATCCCTGAACTCCTGATGCTTGAGGGTCGAGTTCTGCATCGACTCGCGCCACTCCTTGACCTGGCTGCTGGCGTTTTCCAGGCTGGCGGCGCTTTGCGCCAGGTTCTGGTTTTCCAACTCCAGGCCCGCCGGCAGCAAGTCCACCACCAGGGCATCTGGTACACGCTGCTTGGCGCTCACCGCCAGATGCACCAACACCAGGTCGCCACTGTTGAGGCTGCGCAGGTTCAACGGCTGGCCGTTCATGCCCAGGTATTCACGGCGAATGCTCAGGTTGTCTCCCCCCGCTGCCGGCGGCACCTGTGGATAACCCGAAATCGTCAGTTGTTGATACACCGGCGTGTCGCCCTGATTGCTCAAGGCCAGATCGCTCGACAGCAGTTTGCCTTCCAGCTCCAGCGTCGATTGCTGGTTATTCAACTCATGCACGCCGCCGCTGCCTGTGAGCGACACCTGCCAGTTCGACTCAGGCTTCGCGAAGCCGAGGCGCCCGGCCAGGAACAGCGAGTTACGCTCCTGGGTCGACAGGTACGGACTGGCCGCCAACTGGTCCGAGAGCGTGAACAAACGCTCCTCGCGCGAGCCCTTGGCCAGGTCATTTTCTTCGAGCAAGGCCAGGATCATCGCCTGGTCCCGGAGCGGGCTGCCGTAGTCGGCCAGCCATTGATCGGCAGTGCGCTGCGCCGCCAACCCGGCGAGCAAGGCCTGATCGGCACGCGGCTGGTCGCCCATCTTTTGCAGGGCGACGGCCAACTGCACCAACGGCAACCCGGAACGGGCCTCGCTGCGTCGATCAAACAGACTGCGCAACGCCCCCAACGGCGCCTGCTGACTGCGCGCCAGCACCATGCCTGCGTAGGCCTGCACGGCAAAGCGGGTGTGGTCGGCGTTGTCGCTGTAGTCGACCTCGATCAGGTTGCGCTCCTGCACATACCGCAGCAGGCGTTCGCTGGCTTTCTTCAAGGCTTCAGGCGGTACGGCGAAACCCTGGTCGCGGGCGCGCAGCAGGAAGTCGGTGACATACGCCGTCAACCAGTATTCCTCTTCGCCATCGGCGCCCCACAAACCAAAGCTGCCGTTGTAGCGCTGCATACCCAGCAGGCGCTCGATGCCCAGCTCGATTTTGCGTTTACGCTCGGCGTCCGGCTCACCCTTGATGCTCAGGCGCTTGAGCAACGCATCGTCGGCATACAGTGACGGGTACAAGCCACTGGCGGTTTGCTCGAGGCAACCGTAGGGGTAAGCCTTGAGTGCGCTGATCTGCGCGCCCAGGTTCAGCGGCGGCCGGCTGGACAGGCTTAACAGTGCCTGGCGCCCCGAGGCATCAAACTGGTCCAGGGTGCCGGCGGGCAGGCTCCAGGGCTCGTTTTTCAGCACCGCGCGGTAATGCTTGAGCAACGCCGGGTAGGCCGGGCGCACGCCCAGGGTCCATTCACGGCTGAACGGCGGCAGGTTTTCACCCGGCAGGTCCAGGCCATTCACGCTGACTTTGACCTTGCCCTGCCCCAGGCCGCCCCAGGCTTTTACCGGGATACGCAAGGTGGTGCGCTGGCCTTGTTTCAACTCGACGGTTTGCGCGCCACTGTTGACCAACTCCAATTGCCCCTCGGCACTGAGTTGCACGTCGAGTTTCTGCGCCTTGCCCGACAGGTTGGACAGGTCCAGCGCCAAGGTGGTCTGGTCGCCACCGGCGAGGAACCGCGGTGCCGACAGTTCGGCAATCAGCGGCGCGGCGATCACGGTCTTGCCCTCGGCCATACCGTAGCGATCATCGGTCCAGGCCTGGGCCATCAGGCGCAGCTCACCGTTGAAGTCCGGGATGTTGACGCTGACTTCGCCCTCGCCCTGCTCGTTCAAGGTCACTGGCGCGCTTTGCAGGGCCACGATGGTCACGCTGGTGTCGGGGCGCTTGCCGCCCTTGGCCAGCGCCGCATCACCGCCGAAGGCCAGGCTGGCCAGGCGGCCCTGCCCGGCTTCGATCAACTGGCCGTAGATGTCGAACTGGTCCACGCCGTAGGCCTTGCGGCCAAACAGGCTGGAGTACGGGTCCGGCGTCGGGTATTCAGTGATGTTGAGGATGCCCACGTCCACTGCGGCCAGCAGCACATGCACCTGTTTGGGCACGCTGCCATCGGCATTTTTAGCCGCGATCTTCACCGTCAGCGGCTGCTTGGGACGCATTTTTTCCGGCGCCGTGAGGGTCAGGCCGAGCTTGCGCTGGGTGCGATCCAACGGCAGGTGCAGCAGGCCCACGGCGCGTTTGGGGGTGATATTGGCTTTGCGCTCGCCGGGGCGAATCACCAGGGCACTGACGTAAAGGTCATGGCGCGACCATTTCGGGTCAAGCTTCACGGCGAAGCTTTTGCCCTCGGCTGGCACGTCGATTTCCTGCCACCACAACGGGCCCTCGGCGGACTCCACCAGCAGATAGCCTTTGCCGGCAGCCGGCGGTGTAACCGTGACGTTGGCGGTATCGCCGTCGCCATAGGCGGGTTTATCCAGCGCCAGCTTGACCTGATCCGGTCGCACGGCGCCGCCTTCGGTGTTGTCCTGGGCCTGGTAACCGGCCCAGAAGCGCACACTGCTGACCAGACCGGTCTGCGGGTCTTCGACTTCGACGCGGTACGGGCCCCACTCGACCTGGAAGCTGACCTTGGCGGTGTCGCCGGCCTTGATGTTCAGGGTCTGTTCGTCGAGGTTGAGGAATTTCTCGTTGAAGTGGTAACTCCAGCCGTCGTTGTCGGAGTAGTTCCAGTAGTAGTCACGGCGCTCGCGCACCAGTCGCACTTTGAGGTTTTGCGCGGCAAGTTTCTGCCCGTCCTGATTGGCCACCAGCACTTCGAACTCCGCCGGGCCATCGCCATTGGTTTCCTTGCCGTCAAACAGCCCGCGCAGGCCCGGCAGCTGCTCGGCCGGCCAGATCGGCTGCACCAGACGCCGCGTGATCGGCCGCCCGCCGGACTCTTGCAGGCTGGCTTGGACGATCAGTTGCAGCGGCGACTTGGCATCGGCCCATTTGCTTTCCAGGGTCAGCGCTTGCTGGCCCTTGGCGTCGAGCACACTTTCGTCCAGCTCGAAATCCTGGCTCAGCTCTTCTTCGGTGACGGAGCCAAACTGGTAACCCGGCAAGGCCTTGACCGCCTCGCGCAGCGGGCGCAC
Organism: Pseudomonas syringae; assembly: GCF_021606685.1. Classification (GTDB taxonomy): domain Bacteria; phylum Pseudomonadota; class Gammaproteobacteria; order Pseudomonadales; family Pseudomonadaceae; genus Aquipseudomonas; species Aquipseudomonas syringae_R. Next base: position 162,967 of record NZ_WKCB01000004.1, on the reverse strand, counting down.
ATACACCTGGCCACTGACCCGATTACCCGACGCCGGGGCACCGTAGAGGTAACGACCGTTGACCTGAATCACCGGGTTATCCGCCGGGCTCAGTGGCGTGTCGCTGCCCTTGAGTTCCAGCGCCAGGCGCTCGGGCAGGAAGTCTTCGACGAGGAACTCATACAATTGCGGCTTGCCGTCACCCAGGTCGAACACCAGTTGCCAGCGCCCGGTCGGCGCCTCGCCAGCCAGTTGCAGTGAGTATTGATAGAGGCCGGACGCATCGGCGTCCCACACGAACTTGCGGCTGACTTGCTCGTCCGGGCGACGCACTTCGACGCTCACCGGTTGCGGCTTGACTGCGTTGCCGTCCTTGTCGCGCAGCAGCGCATTGAGCAGCACCGTTTCGCCTGGGCGATACAGGTCGCGCGGGCCGAACACAAAGAACTGCAATGGGTGGGACGGTTGGCCGCCGATGTCGAACTCGGCCAGGTCGAGTGCCGCGCTGTCGAGGCGCAACAGGCTGGTCTGCTCACCCTGTTTGGCCAGCAGTACCTGGGCCTTTTTCGGCAATGGCAACTCAGCGTGGCCACCTTTTTCGGTCTTGCCCTGGCCCAACACGCGGCCATCGGCATCCAGCACTTCGAGGTCGACGCCGTCCAGCGCCTTGCCGCCCTCCAGCGCTTGAGTGAACACATCCAGGCGATTGGCATAGCGGTGCACCGACAGGCCGATATCACTCAAGGTGAACAGCGTGGCCGGTTGCGAATAGTTGTAGGTGCCCGAGGCGCGCATGACCGCCAGGTACACACCGGGTTGCTGCAGTTGCTTGAGGCCGGCGATCGGCAGCAACAGGGTTTCGCGGGTGTTGCGCGCGGGGTTAAGGTCGAAACGGCCGCCATAGACCAGATCGGCCAGGGGCAGCAGCTCGCGGGATTCATAGCTTTGCAGGCTGGTGTTGCGCCCCCACTGCGCGAGGAACGACGGCAGGGATTCAGGCTTGATGCGGAAGAACTCGACGTCGATCTTGTCGACGTTCAGCGCAATCACCGGCAACCCTTCGGCCAGGCGCGTTGGCAGCAAGGTGCCGCGGCTGGCGAAGCCAACGGTGGCTTGCAGGTCACGGGTTTCGAGGCGGGCGCTGTACTCGGCGGCGAGTGTATTGCCGTTGACCGCCTTCACCCCGGGGTCCACCGTCAGCACCAGCTTGCGCTGGGGTTCGAGGTGGCGCAGGCGCAATTCCATCAGGTTATCGGACAGCTCCCAGGCGCCATCGACCTTGCCCGACTTGCTGTCCACCAGATGGAGTTTGTCGGCAAACTTCTGGTCCGGGTCCAACGGAATCGAAACACTCACGGACAAGGTACTGGCGCCGTCCAGTTGCACCTCGGACACGTCCACTACGGTCAACTCACGCCCGGCATAACGCTGCTTGAGCGCCGCTACGTCCACCGCCGCCTTGGCCGGTTTCGGTGCTGTCGCCACGGTGGGTGCGGGCGGGGCAGCGGGTTTATCGGAAGAATCGCAGGCGCTCAGCAGGGCCAGCGCGCAAGCCAGGATCAGTCCTTTGTTCAGCATGGGGCACTCGTAGTGAGAGGGGTCCGAGGGATGAACTATATATCAGCCTGTTGAGGGCCGATGCGGTGCTGGTCACATTGACCGACGGAGGGTGGTTTGGTTCTGGGGCGGTTTAAAGCCAGGAACAATCCCACAAACACTCAAGATCAAAATGTGGGAGGGGGCTTGCTCCCGATGGCAGTGGGTCAGTTTCAAATAACTCAGCTGACACACCGCCATCGGGAGCAAGCCCCCTCCCACATTGGTTCTGTTGTGTGGCTGATGGATGGGTACAATGCCACTTCCCAAGGAGCCTGCATGAATTCCCTGCTCACCGATTGGCGCCACCGCTCGACCCACCGCCGCGTCTGGGCCCTGGCCGCGCCGATGATCCTGTCAAACATCTCGGTGCCACTGGTGGCCCTGGTCGACAGCATGGTCATCGGCCACCTGCCCCACGCCCACCAGCTCGGCGCCGTGGCGGTCGGGGCCAGCCTGTATACGTTCCTGGCCTGGGCCATGGGGTTTCTGCGCATGGGCTCCACCGGCTTCGCCGCCCAGGCCGCCGGGCGCGGCGACGGCGCGGCGTTGAGGCAGATCCTGTTGCAAGGCTTGTTGCTGGCGTTGGGGCTGGCGATGCTGCTGGGCACCGTGGGTATTCCCCTGAGCCACCTGGCGCTGGGCTGGATGCAGCCATCGCCGGAACTGAACCAACTGACCCGCGAGTTCTTCCACACTCGCCTGTTCGGCCTGCCCGCGGCGTTGGCCAGCTATGCCCTGGTCGGCTGGTTCCTCGGCACGCAAAACGCCCGTGCGCCATTGGCGATTTTGCTCACCACCAACCTGGTCAACATCGCGTTGAACCTGTGGTTCGTACTCGGCCTGGACTGGGGCGTGGTCGGCTCCGCGCGTGCGTCCGTCATCGCGGAATGGACCGGCGCCCTGCTCGGCCTGGCCATGACGCAAAAAGCCTTGCGCGCCTACCCCGGGCATATCGCCTGGGCCGCCTTGAAACGCTGGCAAAGCTGGCGCCCGTTGCTGGCGGTCAACCGCGACATCTTTATCCGCAGCCTGGCGCTGCAGTCGGTATTTTTCATGATCACGGTGCAGGGCGCACGCCTGGGCGATGCCACCGTGGCGGCCAATGCGCTGCTGCTCAATGGCCTGCTGCTGACCGCCCACGCGCTGGACGGCCTGGCCCATGCGGTCGAAGCGCTGTGCGGCCACGCCATCGGCGCCCATGACCGCCAAGCCTTGCGCCGCTCGCTGGTGGTGGCCGGCGGCTGGTCGCTGATCGCCAGCGTTGGCTTTGCCCTGCTGTTCAGCGTCGCCGGACACTTGTTTATCGCCATGCAGACTGACATCCCCAGCGTGCGCGAAACCGCCGACCTCTACCTGCCCTACCTGGCGCTGCTGCCGCTGATCGCCGTGTGGAGCTACTTGCTGGACGGCCTGTTCATCGGCGCCACCCGCGCGCGGGAAATGCGCAACGGGATGCTGCTGACGGTGCTGCTCACGCTGCCATTCGCCTGGGCCTTGCAGGGGCTGGGCAACCACGGGCTGTGGACAACCTTCCTGCTGTTCATGGCCCTGCGCAGCCTTACTTTGTGGGCGATTGCCTGGCGATTGAACCGCCAGGACCAGTGGCTTGGATAAACGCTGTGACGCGATCCAGCACCGGCGCCAGCCAGCGCAACGGCTTGGCAATGGACGCCACCAAGGTCGCGTGGCCGGTCTTGGTGAAGTAGAACGTTTCGACGGGCACGCCGGCCTCGCGCAGTTTTTTCGCCAGCCCACCGGTATTGCGGGTGGGGTTGACCAGGCTGTCGTCAGTCGAGGCGATCAACAGGCTTGGCGGTGCATCGCGGCTGACATGGTTGATCGGTTGCGACTCCGGCGGTGAATCGGGGAAGAAGAACACCGGTTTCACATCAGGGTTTTCAATCGGCAGGAAGTCATACGGCCCGGCCAGGCCGATCCAGCCCTTGAGTATCGACGGCGCCAAACCCACCTCATTCAGCCAGCGCGCATCCAGCGCCAACATTGACGCGTTGTAGGCACCGGAGCTGTGGCCCATCACATAGAGCCGGGTAGGGTCACCCGCGTAGTCGGCGATATGCTGATGGGCCCAGGCCAGCGCTTTGGCGCCGTCCTGGAGAAACGCGGGGTAACGCACCTGCGGGTAAAGCCGGTAGTCGGCGACCACCACCACAATGCCGCGCGAGGCCAGCGCTTCGCCGACAAAAGCGTAGTCCTCCTTGGCGCCGCTGTTCCAACTGCCGCCATAGAAAAACACCACCACCGGCGCGTTTTGCGGAGCAGTTACGGGGCGGTACACATCGAGTTTCTGACGGGGGTCGTCGCCGTAGGCGATGGACGCGGTTTTGGTGAAGGTGTTGGAGGGGGTGAGTGCGTTGAGGACTTTGATGGGGGAGCAGGCGGCAAGCAATGCAGCCAATGCCAGGGTGATCGCTTGCAGGTATTTGCTCGACATTTTCCATCCCTCATAAAGAAGGTACTACCAAACACACATCCAAATGTGGGAGCGGGCTTGCTCGCGATAGCAGTGCGTCAGTTAACACAAGTTTCACTGATGTACCGCTTTCGCGAGCAAGCCCGCTCCCACCTTTCAGATCGCTGTCAGCCGATATTACGAGGACAGGTAGGACGACCGCGTCAGGCCCAAACGCAACGCATCCAGGAACTGCGTACGCTCGCTGGCACTGATCTTGGCGCTCGCACACTTGTCACGGTAGTGCGTCATCAACTCCTCGGGCGACAAGTGCACATAGCGCAGCATGTCTTCGATGGTGTCGTGGGTCTCGATCCCGGCGCTGTACACCGAACCGTCTTCACGCTGGTAGATGTTCACCGAGTCGGTGTCACCGAACAGGTTGTGCATGTCACCGAGAATTTCCTGGTAAGCACCGACCAGGAAGATGCCCAGCAGGTAGTCCTCGCCTTCGTTCAAGCCGTGCACCGGCAGGCTGGTTTCGATGCTCTGCTCGTCGACGTACTGCTTGATCTTGCCGTCGGAGTCGCAGGTCAAGTCCTGCAACACCGCGCGGCGCAGCGGCTCTTCGTCGAGACGGTGCAGCGGCAGGATCGGCAGTACCTGGCCGATGGCCCAGGTGTCCGGCAGGCTCTGGAAGACCGAGAAGTTGCAGATGTACTTGTCGGCCAGCTTGTCGTTGAGTTCGTCCAGCACTTGGCGGTGCGAGCGCTGGCGGGCCTTCAGCGAGTTGTGCAGGCGGCGGCACACGGCAAAGTAGCATTGCTCGGCCAGGGCTTTTTCGGCCAGGGTCAGTTTGCCGTCGGCGTACTGGGTGGCCACGTCGCTCATGTAGTGGGTGGCGCGCCAGTAGGTTTCGGTGACCATCTCGATGTCGGTCGGGCCCAGCAGGTCCACCAGCCATTGCACGGTTTCCGGCAGGCTTTCCTTGTTCTCGATGGTCGGAATTTCGTCGTTATGTTTCTCGACGTCAGTGACCTGCACCACCAGCATGGCGTGGTGAGCGGTCAGCGAACGGCCACTTTCGGAGAAGATGTTCGGGTGCGGCAGGCTCTGCGCGTCGCAGAATTCCTTTAGCATGCCCACGACCACGCCGGCGTAGTCGTCCATGTCGTAGTTGATCGAGCTGGCGTTACGCGAGTGCGTCCCGTCGTAGTCCACACCCAGGCCGCCGCCCACGTCGATGTGGTCCACCGGCAGGCCGAGGTTGCGCAGTTCGCCGTAGTAACGAATGGCTTCTTTGAACCCGTGCTGGTAGTCGGCCAGGTTGGCAATCTGCGAACCCATGTGGAAGTGCAGCAGGCGGATGCCCTGGTCCAGGCCCGCCGCGCGGAAGCGCTCGACCACCGACAGCAGCTGCGCCGCCGACAAACCGAACTTGGATTTTTCGCCGCCGGTGTCCGCCCATTTCGACGAAGCCAGGGACGACAGGCGCACGCGCAGGCCAACCTGCGGCTTGACCTTGAGGCTGGCAGCCTCTTCGATCACCAGCTCAACCTCGGATTCTTTCTCGATCACGATAAACACGTTGTGGCCGAGCTTCTGGCCCATCAGCGCGAGGCGGATGAACTCACGGTCTTTGTAACCGTTGCAGACGATGGTGCCGCCCTTGGGCGCCAGGGCCAGTACGGCCAGCAGCTCAGGCTTGGAACCGGCTTCCAGGCCGATGGACACGTTCTGGGTGGCGATGATGTTCTCGATCACCGCTTCCTGCTGGTTCACCTTAATCGGGTACAGCGCGGTGTACTTGCTCTGGTATTCCAGGCGTTCGATGTTCGAATCGAAGGCACCGGTCAGCTGGCGCACACGGTCTTGCAGGATGTCGGGGAAGCGCACCAGCAACGGCAAGGACAGGCCGCTTTTGCGCAGCTCGTCGACTTGCTCGTACAGGTCGACCGGCGTGCTGTTCGGGCCGTTCGGACGGACTTCTACGCGACCGGCTTCATTGATCGCGAAATACCCGGCCCCCCAATGGCGGATCCCGTAAACACTGCGGCTGTCCGCAACTGTCCATTGGCTGCCATCGTCTTTGCGTGTGCGTCGTACGGACATCGAAGTCCCCTATAAATGAAGGCGAAGGCGCCACCTCAAGCGGAGGCTGGCGCAGTCTAAAGAATGAAAATGACGATTTGCCTGTGAAGGAGGTAGACCCCACTCGCAGGACAGAGTTTAGACACAGGTTGGGAAGAGGCTTTCAGCCGCCGGACTTCTTGGCCTTGTAACCGAGCTTGATCAGCTCGGCCAACAGCAACTCGACGTGCTCGCCCTGGATTTCGATGACCCCGTCTTTCAACGCGCCACCGGTGCCACAGCGCTTTTTCAGCGTGGTGGCCAACTCCTTGAGGGCGTCTTCGGCCAGGGGCACGCCGGTGATAGTGGTCACCGTCTTGCCGCCACGGCCTTTGCTTTCGCGGCGCACGCGGGCAATACCGTCGCCTTGTGGGATCAGGGTCTGTTTGCAGGTACACGAATCCACGGGCTGACGACAGTCCGGGCAGTGTCGACCTGCATCGGTGGAAAATACCAGGCCACCAAGGGCGGCGAAGGATGCGGCTTTTTTGGCCACCGGCAATCCTCTTGGGAGGACAAAGACTGATCGGTCTGCGCCAAGGCGGTTAACCGACCGCGAAGCCCCACTCAGGCAGGGGCAGCGCTACCGGGCCGCCAAGGCGGTCCGGGTGAAAAGTCGCGCAGTGTAACGGCAAAAAGCCGACTTGCTAAGAGCCAAATGGCGCCAATTTATGCAACTTTAGCGACGCGAGGCCAGATAGCGCCGCAAGCCCTCTTGGGCGTCCGGGCAGTAAGGCTTTTGTTCAGCTTCCCGCAGGACACTGTCGATCGGTAAAAAGCGCGCTTCCATGACCTCTTCAGGCTGCAGGCGCAGGGGCCCGTCCCAGGTCGCGGAGTAGGACCGGCACCAGAGCCGGCTGTCGCCATCTTCGAAGTAGAAATGGTCGTGCTCGATCAATTCCACCCCGCCAACGCCCAGCTCTTCTTCCAGCTCACGGGCTGCCGACACGGCATACGACTCCCCCGCTGCAACCATCCCGCCCGCCGCTGTGTCCCAGAAACCGGGGTACATGGCTTTGCTCAGGGTGCGCCGGTGCACACACAGCTCGCCGGCCGAATTGAACAGGAAGATAAACGTGCAACGGCCAATCAGGCCGCGCTGGCGCAGGTCGGACCTGACCAGGTGGCCGAGCAGGGTGTCCTGCTCGTCGACCCAGCAGATCAGTTCGGCATCAGAGGCCGCACGGTGCGCGGCCTCCTTTTGAATCGCGTCCATCATCAACCCTGGTTGAGGAGCTGACGCAAGTCGATCACTGCAGCGTTGGCCCGGGAAATGTAGTTGGCCATCACCAGCGAATGGTTCGCCAGTACGCCGAAGCCGCTGCCGTTCAGAATCATCGGGCTCCAGACGGGCTCCTGCGAGGCTTCCAGCTCACGAATGATCTGGCGCACGCTGACGGTGGCGTTTTTCTTGGCCAGTACGTCGGCAAAATCAACCTCGATGGCACGCAGCAGATGGGACAAGGCCCACGCCTGGCCACGCGCTTCGTAGAACACGTTGTCGATCTGCATCCATGGGGTTTCCACCACTTCTTCATCGACCTGCGGCACTTCACCCGGCGCCAGGGCTTCGGTTTTCAGTGCGGTGTTCAATTTGACCCGACCGACGCTGGCCGACAGGCGTTGCGACAGCGAACCCAGGCGGGTGGCGACGTCACCGAGCCAGTTGTTGAGGTTGTCGGCGCGCGCATAGAACAGCGCGCCGCGCTGGTTCGGGTCGGACAGGCGTGCTTCGTAGCGGCTCAGGGAGTTGATGCCTTCCTGGTACTCCGACTCACTGGACGGCAGCACCCAGCTCTTGTTGTCGAAGTTGAAGCGCGGCTCGGCCTTGGCCAAATCCGCATCTTCGGCCGACTGCGACTGGGAGCGGGCGAAGTCTTTACGCAGGGCGCGGGTCAGGTCACGCACCTGCACCAGCACGCCGTATTCCCAGCTCGGCATGTTGTCCATCCACAGGCCTGGCGGGAAGCGGTCGTTGGAAATGTAGCCGCCCGGCTTGTTCAGCAAGGTGCCGACCACGGTCTTGAGGGTTTCGACGGTGGTGAAACCCACCACCATCTGCTTGCCTTCTTTTTCGGCAGCAATCTGCGCATTTTGCTGGACCGGGAACAGCGCCGGCTCTTCGCTCCAGTACCAACCCAGGGCGCCGGTGACCAACAGGTACAGGCCGAGCACGCTGAGCAAGGCTCGGCTCATCAGCAGTGTACGCAAATAGCTGCGGTTGGCCGACTTGGGCTCAGGGGCGGGGCCTTTGGCACTGCCTGCACGGTTTTTCCAGTCCAGCATGGCGATATCCTTTCAATCACTTGAGTTCATGCACTTGAATTGATGGCGTGCGTTCAAACACTCCGACCACAACCCTACCCCATCGTGCCCACCCATGCGGGGCTTTTCACCAAACTGGCGTAGGCGAGGTTCTCGACTATAAAGGATGCACGCTTTTTACGCTGCGCGACCACCAGGTCAGTAACTGAATATCAGGGGCACGCAGTTTATTGACGTATGACACTCATCCACTTCAAAAGAGGTGCTAGCATAGAGCCATCAGTTCGACCTCAGCATGCACCCTAACTAGTAGTCAGGATATGACCGAGCCAGAAGACCCCAGCCGTGAGCGTCTCAAGCAGCATTTTGCCCAGCGGGTAATTCATCAGGCACGTCAAATTCTTGAGATCTGGCAGCGCCTGCAACGCAGCGAATGGTCTGGCGCCGACCTTTCCGAACTCAGCGAAGCCAACCTGCGCCTGCTGCGTTTTGCCGAGCGCTTCGAACAGCCGGAACACGGCCAGTTGGCGCGGCACATCGGTGAATCGCTGAAGGCGGTGGACGAAAATCGCGGCCGCCTGAGCAGCCAGTTGATCACCGAACTCAATCGTCTGATGCAACGCCTGTCCCGCACCGGCCTGCGCCAGGGTGACCAGCTGGAACAAACATTCCTGCCGCCGATGCGCAAGCCGATCTATGTGATGCTCGCCGATCACGACCGCGCCGAGCGCCTGGCCAAGCAGCTGGAATTCTTTGGCATGAGCGCGCAGTCCCTGGACAGCGTGGCGGCTTTTCATGCGTCGATGGCCGAACGCTTGCCGTCGGCCATTGTGATGGACGTGGATTTCTGCGGCACCGGCCTGGGCCTCAAACTCGCCGCCCAAGCCCAGGAAGGCCTGGAGCAGAAGCTGCCGCTGCTGTTTTTCAGCCTGCATGAAACCGACACCCCAACACGCCTGGCCGCCGTGCGCGCCGGGGGGCAGGAGTTCCTCACCGGAACGCTGGAAGCCTCAAGTTTGCTGGAAAAGATCGAAGTACTGACCTGCGTCGCGCAGTACGAACCTTATAAAGTGCTGATCATCGACGATTCCCGCGCCCAGGCCCTGCACACCGAACGGCTGCTCAACAGCGCCGGCATCGTCACGCGCACCTTGATCGAGCCGATCCAGGCCATGGCCGAGCTGGCGGATTTCCAGCCCGACCTGATCATCCTCGACATGTATATGCCCGCCTGTACCGGCACGGAACTGGCCAAAGTGATCCGCCATAACGACCGATATGTCAGCGTGCCGATCATTTACCTGTCGGCCGAGGACGACCAGGACAAGCAACTGGACGCCATGAGCGAAGGCGGCGACGACTTCCTCACCAAGCCGATCAAGCCACGCCACCTGATCACCACCGTGCGCAACCGCGCGGCGCGGGCGCGTAACCTCAAGGCGCGGATGGTGCGCGACAGCCTGACCGGCCTGTACAACCACACCCACATTCTGCAATTGCTCGAAGACTGCAGCTTCCGCGCACGCCGTGAAAACAAGCCGCTGAGCTTTGCCATGCTGGATATCGACCACTTCAAGCGGGTCAATGACAGCCACGGCCACCCCATGGGCGACCGCGTAATCAAGAGCCTGGCATTGTTTCTCAAGCAGCGTTTGCGCAAGACCGACTTCATCGGGCGCTACGGCGGCGAAGAGTTCGCCATCGTGATGCCCGACACCGACCTGGAGTCGGCCTGCAAGGTGCTAGACGAAATCCGCGGACGCTTCGCCGAAATCCACTACCCGGCCCAGCCGCAGGATCTGTGGTGCACGTTCAGCGCTGGCCTGGTCGAGCTGTGTGACGGTTCCGACAGCCTGATGATGGCGGCCCAGGCCGACGAGGCGCTGTACCGCGCCAAGAACGCCGGACGCAACCGCGTGCAAGCCGCATTGGGATCAAAGCAAAGTGCCACCTTTTCACCGGAATCCACTGATTCCGTCATAACTCTGTAACGCAAACGCAATAACTTCAGGCACTTACCTTTTGCTGTCGGTTGAAACCACGCATGCGCCTGAAGCTGCTGACCAATCTCAATACCCTTCTGCTGGTGGCCGTGTGCCTGGCGCTCGGGGCCACGCTCTGGTGGTCGCAAAAGGCCCTGGAACGCCCTTATCTGTTGATGGAGCGCTACCTGGGCTTGTCCCAGACCTTCCAGAACCAGGCCGCGCGCAATATCGACGACTACCTGGCCAGCGGCGACGCCCTGCGCTTGAGCAGTGCCAGCCAGAGCCAGGAAAGCCTGCTGCAGCATTTGGATGAACTGCCCGCCGACCTCGCGCAGAACCTGCGCCCCAGCCTGGTGGACCTGGACACCTTCAGCAAAACCGACCTGCTGGCGGCCGGCAAATTGGCCGGCGACCCACAAGCCTTGCTGCTGCAAGCCGAGCGTGAACTGGGCGCCAACCTGGATCAACTGAGCCAGTACGCCACCGGCGTTAATACCCCGGAAGCGGCGCGCTACCTGCCGCCGCTGCTGACGGCTTCCCAGCACTTGGGCAGGCTGTCGCTGGCCCGCGACAAACTGGTGAGCAGCGGCCGCGCGGAGCTGGCGGACGATGTGGAGCGCGAAGTCAGCACTATCCGCAGCCAGGCCGACCTGCTGGAGCAACTGCCGCTGCTGGGCGTGAAGGCCAGCGCCGACTCCAGCGCGGATGATTTTTCGGCCTTGATGGGCCTGGAAAACAGCGAAAAGACCGAAGCCCAGGACAGCGGCGTCGACCTCAAGCGCGAACTCAACAGCCTGCTCACCCGCTACCCTGCCGAACTCAAGCGCACCCGCGAGCAGATCCAGCAACGCGCCGACCTGGCCGCCGCCACGCACCTGAAAATCAACGCAGTGCAACAAGCTATCGCCGGGCTGGAACCGGTAGTACGCGCCCAACACGGCAAGATCCAGGGCGAAGTGCGCCTGATGCAAGGGGTGATGATCGGCCTGATTCTGCTGATCGCGCTGCTGATCGACACCCTGCAAAGGAAGCTGGCCCGCGTGCTCACCAACCTCGCACCGGCCCTGTCGACGTGGGCCGAAGGCGACTTCGGCCAGCCGATTGCCCTGGGCAAGACCAACCGCGAATTGCGCGATATCGAAGCCTCTCTCAACCGTTTACGCGCCTATTTGGTCGACCTGGTGGGCACCATTCGCGGGAATGCCGAGGAGGTCGCCGGCAGCAGCCGCGCCTTGGCTGAACTGAGCAGCGGCTTGCACGATGGCGCCGAGCGTCAGGCCGGCGACACCGCGCAGATCCGCGATTCACTCGGCGAACTGGAAGCGACCATCCAGCAAGTGGCCGGCGATGCCAGCCAGGCCGCCAGTGCCAGCCGCAGCGCGGGCCAGGCAGTGGAGCACGGCCAACGCGTAATCGGCCTGAGCCTGACCGGGCTGCACGCCCTGGTGGGCGAAGTGCAGCAAAACGCGCAAATGATCGAAAAACTCGCCGAAGAATCGGCCACCATCGGCGGCGTACTGACAGTGATTCGCGCCATTGCCGACCAGACCAACCTGCTGGCCCTCAACGCAGCAATTGAAGCCGCCCGCGCCGGTGAGGCCGGCAGAGGGTTTGCCGTGGTCGCCGATGAGGTCCGTTCCCTGGCCCAGCGCACCGCCGGTGCCACCGCAGAAATCCAGACCTTGATCGCCGGCCTGCAAAGCGCCGCGCACCAATCGGTGCAAGGCATGCGCGCGCAGGTCGAACACGCCGAAGCCACCGCCCAGCAGGCCCAGGCGGCGGATGGTGCGCTGGATGAAATCGTCGGTGCGATCCAGACCATTTCCGACACTGCGGTGCGCATCGCCGATGTGACGGCCCAGCAAAGTGGCGCCGTGAGTGAAATTCGCGACAACAGCGAGCGGATTCATCAGCTGGGTGAGGATAATCTGCTGCGCATTGGCCAGGGGCGCAGTCAGGGCGAGCACCTGTTGGTGCTGGGCGGGCAGCTCAATACGGCGGTGCAGGCCTTCCGCGTCTGAGCCGACCAATGAACATCCAGAATCCAATGGAGATCAAATGTGGGAGGGGGCTTGCCCCCGATAGCAGGGTGTCAGTCTCACTATCTGTAACTGAACCACCGCTATCGGGAGCAAGCCCCCTCCCACATTTACCCTCCGGTGTTTTCAGAAAAGTGTTGCCAATGACCAGACCGGACAACTTGGTCACATACTTTGCGCTATCCTCGCTAATCGTGCTGCCTACTGCATAGAACTGGACAGTCACAAAGGCTTTGCGGCATAGTCGCCGGGTTCTGACGTACCCACTTCAATAACAAGGAACAGCCGATGGCGACCTTACTGGTTCTTCACGGACCCAACCTGAACCTGCTCGGCACCCGTGAACCGGGCGTCTACGGGGCAGTGACCCTGGAACAGATCAACCTCGATCTGGAACGCCGGGCCCGTGAAGCCGGCCACCATCTGCTCTACCTGCAAAGCAATGCCGAGTACGAATTGATTGATCGCATCCATGCCGCGCGTGGCGAAGGCGTGGACTTTATCCTGATCAATCCCGCCGCTTTTACGCACACGAGTGTTGCATTACGTGACGCGTTGCTGGCGGTGAGCATCCCATTCATCGAAGTGCATTTGTCCAACGTGCACAAACGCGAAGCTTTCCGCCATCACTCCTACTTCTCCGACGTAGCGGTAGGTGTGATCTGCGGCCTTGGCGCCAGCGGTTACCGACTGGCCCTGGAGGCCGCCCTGGAACAACTTGAACAACCGGCCAAGCGCCCCTGACCGACCCTTGGGAGTTGATGATTCATGGATATCCGTAAAGTTAAGAAACTGATCGAGCTGCTGGAAGAGTCCGGCATCGACGAGCTGGAAATCAAGGAAGGCGAAGAATCCGTACGGATCAGCCGCCACAGCAAGACCCCGGCCCAACAGTTCTACGCGCCACAGATGCAAGCACCGGCTCCGGCTGCTGCTCCGGCCGCCGCACCTGCTGCTGCCGCTGCACCTGCCGCGCCAGCTGCTCCAGTGCTGAACGGTTTCGTGGTCAAGTCGCCAATGGTCGGTACTTTCTACCGCACCCCGGCACCGACCTCGCCAGCCTTCGTTGAAGTCGGCGCAACCGTGAAAGTGGGTGACACCATCTGCATCGTTGAAGCGATGAAGATGATGAACCACATCACTGCTGAGAAAGCCGGCGTCATCGAATCCATCCTGGTAGAAAACGGTCAGCCGGTTGAGTACGACCAGCCGCTGTTCACCATCGTTTGAACCGCGGAGCGCCTTCGATGTTGAAACCTGCGAAGAAACTGCAAAAAGTCCTGATCGCCAACCGCGGCGAGATCGCGCTGCGTATCCTGCGCGCCTGTAAGGAAGAGGGCATCAAGACCGTCGCTGTTTACTCGACGGCCGATACCGAATTGATGCACGTGAAACTGGCGGACGAAAGCATCTGCATCGGCCCGCCACTGGCCACGAACTCGTACCTGAAAGTCTCGAACATCATCGCCGCCGCGGAAGTGACCGGCGCTGATGGCATCCACCCGGGCTACGGCTTCCTCGCGGAAAACGCCGACTTCGCCGAACAGGTGGAAAAATCCGGGTTTGCCTTCATTGGCCCTAAAGCCGAAACCATTCGCCTGATGGGCGACAAGGTCTCGGCCAAGGACGCCATGATCGCAGCCGGTGTGCCAACCGTGCCTGGCTCCGACGGCCCACTGCCGGAAGACGAGGCAACCGCCCTGCGCATTGGTCGTGAAGTCGGTTACCCGGTGATCATCAAGGCCGCCGGTGGCGGTGGTGGTCGCGGCATGCGCGTGGTGCACAAGGAAGAAGACCTGATCGAAGCCGCCAAGCAGACCCGCTCCGAAGCGGGCGCCTGGTTCGGCAACCCGATGGTCTACCTGGAAAAGTACCTGACCAACCCACGTCACGTGGAAGTGCAGGTATTGTCCGACGGCCAGGGCCACGCCATCCACCTGGGCGACCGCGATTGCTCGCTGCAACGCCGTCACCAGAAGGTGTTGGAAGAAGCCCCGGCACCGGGCCTGGATGAAACCGCGCGTCAGGAAGTACTGGCTCGCTGCGTCAAGGCGTGCATCGACATCAACTACCGTGGCGCGGGTACTTTCGAGTTCCTCTACGAGAACGGTCGTTTCTACTTCATCGAGATGAACACTCGTGTGCAGGTAGAGCACCCGGTTTCGGAGATGGTCACCGGTATCGACATCGTCAAGGAGATGCTCAGCATCGCCGCCGGCAACGTGCTGTCCTTCACCCAGGACGACGTGAAGCTTCACGGCCACTCGCTTGAGTGCCGGATCAACGCCGAAGACCCGAAAACCTTTATCCCAAGCCCTGGCCTGGTCAAGCATTTCCACGCGCCCGGCGGCAACGGCGTACGTGTGGATTCGCACCTGTACAGCGGCTACAAGGTTCCGTCCAACTACGACTCGCTGATCGGCAAGCTGATCACCTGGGGCGCCACCCGCGACGAGGCCATGGCCCGTATGCGCAACGCCCTGGACGAAATCGTGGTAGACGGCATTAAGACCAACATCCCGCTGCATCGGGACCTGGTTCGTGATGAAGGCTTCTGCGAAGGTGGTGTGAACATTCACTACCTGGAACACAAGCTGGCCAACCAGTAAGTGCTCCACCCAACAAAGCCGCCTTAGGGCGGCTTTGTTGTTTGTGGGCCCTCTATTTTGAAGAGGTACACAGTGCAAATGTGGGAGGGGGCTTGCTCCCGATAGCGGTGGATCAGTTACAGATGATGAGGCTGACACACTGCTATCGGGAGCAAGCCCCCTCCCACATTTGATCCGTGTTCAGTCAGTACAGTCGTCTTCTGCGGTGCGCTCGCGTAAACTTGCGCGCTTTCGCGACCCACCCGTCGCACATTCAATTTTTTCAAAGGTGCCCGCCATGCCTTGGCTGCAAGTCCGTCTCGCCATCAGCCCAGAACAAGCCGAAACCTACGAAGACGCTTTCCTCGAAGTCGGCGCGGTATCGGTAACGTTCATGGACGCCGAAGACCAACCGATCTTCGAGCCAGAACTCAACACCACCCCACTGTGGTCCCACACCCACCTGCTGGCCCTGTTCGAAGACGGCACCGATGCCGCCGCCGTGCTGGCCCATATGGAACTGCTCACCGGCGGCCCGCTGCCCGAGCATCACAGCGAAGTGATCGAAGACCAGGACTGGGAGCGCAGCTGGATGGATAACTTCCAGCCGATGCGTTTCGGCCAGCGCCTGTGGATCGTGCCGAGCTGGCACGCAGCCCCCGAGCCGGATGCCGTCAACCTGCTGCTGGACCCGGGCCTGGCGTTCGGCACCGGCACCCACCCCACCACCGCGCTGTGCCTGGAATGGCTGGACGGCCAGGACCTGACCGACAGCCACGTGCTGGACTTCGGTTGCGGCTCGGGGATCCTCGCAATTGCCGCCCTGCTGCTGGGCGCCAAGGAAGCCGTGGGTACCGACATCGACGTGCAGGCCCTGGAGGCCTCCCGCGATAACGCCGGGCGCAACAACATTCCTGAAGGCAAATTCCCGCTCTACCTGCCGGAGCAATTGCCCCAGGTGCAGGCCGATGTGCTGGTGGCCAACATCCTCGCCGGGCCGCTGGTGTCCCTGGCGCCGCAGCTGTCGAGCCTGGTCAAGCCGGGCGGCCGTCTGGCGCTGTCGGGTATCCTCGCCGAACAGGGCGAAGACGTGGCTGCTGCTTATGCCAAGGATTTCGAGCTGGACCCGATCGCCAACCGTGACGGCTGGGTGCGCATCAGCGGGCGTCGGCGCTAGAATGAGCGCTTGCCTGAATCGGATAGCCGCATGAGCGACAGTTTCGTCACCCAGTGCCCACATTGCCAAGTGCGCTTTCGCGTCAGCCACGCTCAATTGAACGTGGCCCGCGGCGTGGTGCGCTGCGGCTCGTGCCTGCAAGTGTTCAACGCGGTGCGCCAGTTGCTCGAGCAGCGGGCCCAGGCCACCGCGTCAGAACCTGAGCAGGCGGCCATTGCCGAGCCGATCCCCGAGGCACCGCGCGCAATCAGCCAGAAACAGTGGACCGCCGAAGAGCTGGACCTGGACAACCTGGACCTGGACGAAGAACTCGCCAAACTGGAACGCCGCGAAATTCAGCACACCCAACCGCTGACCTCCGAGCGTCGCCAGGCAAACGCCGACCGCCGGCAAAAAGACGACGCCCTCAGTGCCAGCCGCGATACCGTCAAGGCCGAGGAAGAAAAATGGGCGGCCAGCCTGTTCAGCGAACCACCGCAAGAGCGCGGCCAACTCACTGACGACGAGCCCGAGCCGACGCAGCCGCGCACCGAACCGTCCATGTCATTCCACGCGGACGATATCGATGACGAACCGCCGCTGCGCTCAACCGTGGATGACGACGATCAAGACCCACCGTTCACGCCGCTGACCCACGCCGTAGAAGCCCCGGAACCCGAGGAACGCGCGCAGCCCCGCCGCAAGCGCCCCCGCGCCGAGGCCAGTGCTCACGACGACATGCTCCAGGACCTGGAAGATGACCCGCTGCACCTCTACGCGCAGAAACGCCCCGCTGGCTGGGGCCGTCGCCTGATCTGGATCGTGCTGGTACTGATCGCCGCCGCCGGCCTCGCCGGCCAGTACATCGCCTACCAGTTCGACGACCTCGCCCGCCAGGATGCCTATCGCCCGTGGTTCCAGGAACTGTGCCCCACCTTGGGCTGCACCGTGCCGTCGCGGGTCGATATCGCCCATATCAAGAGCAGCAACCTGGTGGTACGCAGCCACCCGGAATTTGCCGGCGCGCTGGTGGTGGATGCAATCATCTACAACCGCGCCACCTTCTCCCAGCCCTTCCCGCTGCTGGAGCTGCGTTTTGCCGATTTGAACGGCGGCCTGATCGCCAGTCGTCGCTTCAAGCCCGCCGAATACCTCAGCGGTGAACTGGCCGGCGTAAGCGAAATGCCCTCGCAGACCCCGATCCATATCTCCCTGGATATTCTCGACCCCGGCAATAAAGCCGTGAATTACAGCCTGAGCTTTCACTCGCCCGAGTGAATCGGTTCATACCTTGAGGCTTGACGTCGGTTTCTTGACTTCGCCCCACGCAACCAAACCGGCAGCGATAAAGAAATAACTGTTCAGATTTTATCCAATTCAGCCTTTATCCAGTCATCGAGAGCGGGTATCATGCCAACCCTTTTTCGAACTCTAATGATCCGGCCCCACAACAGGGAAGTCCTATGTCGGCGGTACGCATCGGCCCATACACATTGCAGAACGGCTTGATTCTCGCCCCTATGGCGGGCGTCACCGACCAGCCCTTTCGTCAGCTGTGCAAGCGCTTGGGCGCGGGTCTAGTAGTCTCGGAAATGGTCACCAGCGACATGAGCTTGTGGAACACCCGCAAATCGCGGATGCGCATGATCCACGAAGGTGATCCCGAGCCCCGCTCGGTACAGATCGCCGGCGGTGATGCGCAGATGCTCGCGGATGCGGCCCGGGCCAACGTGGAGTTGGGCGCACAGATCATCGACATCAACATGGGCTGCCCGGCCAAGAAGGTCTGCAACAAGGCCGCCGGTTCTGCGCTGTTGAAAGATGAGCAGTTGGTTGCCGAGATCCTGCAGGCCGTTGTCGCCGCAGTGGATGTGCCGGTCACCCTGAAGATTCGTACCGGCTGGGACCGGGACAACAAGAACGGCCTGACGGTGGCGAAGATCGCCGAACAGGCAGGCATTACAGCGCTGGCGGTGCATGGCCGTACCCGCGCCGATCTGTACACCGGTGAAGCCGAGTACGACACCATCGCCGCGATCAAGCAGGCGGTGTCGATGCCGGTGTTTGCCAATGGCGACATCGATTCAGCCGAGAAAGCCCGGCGCGTGCTGCACGCCACCGGTGCCGATGGCTTGTTGATTGGCCGCGCGGCCCAGGGGCGGCCGTGGATTTTTCGTGAGATCGACCACTTTCTGCGTACCGGCGAAGTCTTGCCGGCACCGGAGTTGGTCGAAGTGGAACGTATTCTGCTTGAGCATCTGGCTGCACTTCACACCTTCTATGGGGACGTGATGGGCGTGCGCATTGCTCGCAAGCATGTGGGTTGGTATCTCGCAACCCTGCCGGGCGCCAGGGAGTTTCGCGCCGGGTTCAATCGTTTGGATGAAACGCAAGCACAGGTCACCGCCGTTCGTGAGTTTTTTGCCGAACGAGACAAGAGCCTGAGAGCAGGGGACGGAGAAGGGGTGGCCGCATGACGATGATGACCGAGACTTTAGTGAGTGGAACAACACCCGTGAGCGACAACGTCAATTTGAAACAGCACCTCAACACGCCGAGCGAAGAAGGTCAGACCCTTCGCGGCAGTGTCGAGAAGGCGCTGCACAATTATTTCGCCCACCTTGAGGGCGCTTCCGTCACGGACGTGTACAACCTGGTGCTCTCCGAAGTCGAGGCGCCCTTGCTCGAAAGCGTGATGAACTACGTCAAGGGCAACCAGACCAAAGCCAGTGAGCTGCTGGGCCTCAACCGTGGCACCTTGCGCAAAAAGCTCAAGCAGTACGATTTGCTGTAAGCATTCAATCAAACCAGAAAGGCGCCCGCGTAAAACCGGTCGCCTTTTTTGCTGACTCCTTTGCTTTTGATGGAAATTGAAATGACCGACCAGACTACCCGCCTGCCGATCCGCCGCGCCTTGATCAGCGTCTCCGACAAGACCGGGATCCTCGAATTTGCCCGGGAGCTGGAAGCCCTGGGCGTGGAAATCCTCTCCACGGGCGGGACCTTCAAACTGCTGCAGGACAACGGCGTGGCCGCAGTGGAAGTGGCGGACTACACTGGTTTCGCAGAAATGATGGACGGTCGGGTCAAGACCCTGCACCCGAAAATCCACGGCGGCATCCTCGGCCGTCGCGGTATCGACGACGCCATCATGAGCGAGCACGGCATCAAGCCGATCGACCTGGTGGCTGTTAACCTCTACCCGTTCGAAGCGACCATCAACAAGCCAGGCTGCGACCTGCCGACCGCCATCGAGAACATCGATATCGGCGGCCCGACCATGGTTCGTTCCGCTGCCAAGAACCATAAAGACGTGGCCATCGTGGTCAACGCCAGCGACTACGCCCAGGTGCTCGAAAGCCTGAAAGCCGGTGGCCTGACCTACGCCCAGCGTTTCGACCTGATGCTCAAGGCGTTCGAACACACCGCCGCCTACGACGGCATGATCGCCAACTACATGGGCACCGTGAACCAGGCGGCTGAAACCCTCAGCACCGAAGGCCGCAGCCAGTTCCCGCGCACCTTCAACAGCCAGTTCATCAAGGCCCAGGAAATGCGCTACGGCGAGAACCCGCACCAGAGCGCGGCGTTCTACGTGGAAGCCAAACCGGCCGAAGTCGGCATCGCCACCGCGACCCAGCTGCAAGGCAAAGAGCTGTCCTACAACAACGTGGCCGACACCGACGCCGCGCTGGAATGCGTGAAGAGCTTCGTCAAGCCAGCCTGCGTGATCGTCAAGCACGCCAACCCGTGCGGCGTGGCGGTGAGCCCGGACGCTGAAGGCGGCATCCGCCAGGCCTACGAACTGGCCTACGCCACCGACACCGAATCCGCGTTCGGCGGCATCATCGCCTTCAACCGTGAACTGGACGCCGAGACCGCCAAGGCCATCGTCGAGCGTCAGTTCGTTGAAGTGATCATCGCCCCGAGCGTGAGCGAAGAAGCCCGCGCCATCGTGGCCGCCAAAGCCAACGTGCGCCTGCTGGCCTGCGGCGAGTGGTCGGCTGAGCGTGCCGCTGCCTGGGACTACAAGCGCGTCAACGGCGGCTTGCTGGTACAGAGCCGCGACATCGGCATGATCGGCAGCGAAGACCTGAAGGTCGTGACCAAGCGCGCCCCGACCGAGCAAGAAATCAACGACCTGATCTTCGCCTGGAAAGTGGCCAAGTACGTTAAGTCCAACGCCATCGTCTACGCCAAGAACCGCCAGACCATCGGTGTCGGCGCCGGCCAGATGAGCCGCGTGAACTCGGCGCGTATCGCTGCGATCAAGGCCGAGCACGCCGGTTTGCAGGTCGTGGGTTCAGTGATGGCGTCTGATGCGTTCTTCCCGTTCCGTGATGGCCTGGACAACGCCGCGAAAGCCGGTGTTACCGCGGTGATCCAGCCGGGCGGCTCGATGCGTGATGCTGAAGTGATCGCCGCCGCTGATGAAGCCGGCATCGCGATGGTCTTCACCGGCATGCGTCACTTCCGTCACTGATCCAAATGTGGAAGGGGGCTTCTTGTGGCGAGCGGGCTTGCCCGCGTTGGGCTGCGCAGCAGCCCCCCTCAAGAAGCACAGGGTTTATCAGTCAGCCCGCGGTGCTTGGTGTTGGGGCCGCTTCGCAGCCCGACGCGGGCAAGCCCGCTCGCCACACGAGTCCGGCGCCACGTTAGCGCCTTACAGAATTCGAGGTTTTTGAAATGAATGTTTTGATCATTGGCAGCGGTGGCCGTGAACACGCCCTGGCCTGGAAAGTTGCCCAGGACCCTCGCGTCCAGAAAGTATTCGTAGCCCCCGGCAACGCCGGCACCGCCATTGAAGCCAAGTGCGAGAACGTCGCCATCGACGTGCTGGCCCTTGAGCAACTGGCAGACTTTGCTGAAAAGAATGTCTCCCTGACCATCGTCGGCCCGGAAGTACCGTTGGTTGCTGGCGTCGTGGACCTGTTCCGCAGCCGTGGCCTGGACTGCTTCGGCCCTACCGCTGGCGCTGCCCAGCTGGAAGGTTCGAAAGCCTTCACCAAGGATTTCCTGGCGCGCCACAAGATCCCGACGGCCGATTACCAGAACTTCACCGAGATCGAGCCGGCCCTGGCTTATCTGCGTGAAAAAGGCGCGCCGATCGTGATCAAGGCCGATGGCCTGGCCGCCGGTAAGGGCGTGATCGTGGCGATGACGCTGCAGGAAGCCGAAGACGCGGTGCGCGACATGCTCGCCGGCAACGCATTTGGTGACGCCGGTTCGCGCGTGGTGATCGAGGAGTTCCTCGACGGCGAAGAAGCCAGCTTCATCGTGATGGTCGACGGCAAGAACGTACTGCCGATGGCCACCAGCCAGGATCACAAACGCGTCGGCGACGGCGACAGCGGCCCGAACACCGGTGGCATGGGGGCTTACTCCCCGGCCCCGGTGGTCACCGCTGACGTCCACAAGCGCGTGATGGACCTGGTGATCTGGCCGACCGTGCGCGGCATGGCCGATGAAGGCAACGTGTACACCGGTTTCCTGTACGCGGGCCTGATGATCGACAAAGCCGGCAACCCTAAAGTCATCGAGTTCAACTGCCGCTTCGGCGACCCGGAAACCCAACCGGTGATGCTGCGTCTGCAGTCGAGCCTGGTGCTGCTGGTAGAAGCCGCACTGGCCCAGGCGCTGGACAAGGTCGAAGCGCAGTGGGACCCACGTCCGAGCGTCGGCATCGTGCTGGCGGCCGGTGGCTACCCTGCCGACTACGCCAAGGGCGATGTGATTGAAGGCCTGGACGCGGCGGCTGCGCTGGAAGGCAAAGTGTTCCATGCGGGCACCGCGCTCAAGGATGGCAAAGTTGTAACCGCAGGTGGCCGTGTATTGTGCGCCACCGCGATGGGTGCCAGTGTCGACGCCGCGCAACAACAGGCGTACAAACTGGCCGCGAAAATCGACTGGAAAGGCTGCTTCTACCGCACCGACATTGGCTATCGCGCCATTGCCCGTGAACGTGGCGAGAGCCAGTAAGCAGCACGACAGACGCTATCCGTTCGGTTAGGCAAGGGCCTCTGGCCCTTGCCGTACACAGACCTCCCCGCGCATAGTTAACCCGTGAATCAACCTACGAAGGGATTTCGCCGTGCGCTGGCTCAGGATCGCCATAGGTTTTACTGTCAGTCTGCTGACGCTGCTCTGCCTGTTCCCGGCCCAGGCCGCCGCGCAAGGCAGTGGCTGGGCAGTATTGCTTGATGAACAGGCCGACCTGCAACTGAGCGACATCCGCTCTTCGCGCTACACCAATCAATTCAGCCCCATCGAACTGGACCGCATTACCGCCGCGGCGCCGGACGGTGCGTTGTGGGTACGTTTCAAGCTGCAACCCGGCAAGCACGAACAAGTGCTGCGGGTGTTCGCCCCGGACCTGTCGCACCTGAGCCTCTATGTGCTTGACGGCGACACCCTGCTGGAACAACAAAGCACCGGCACCCGCCAGCCCCAGGCGGAACGACCGCTGCCCAGCAGCGACTTCATGCTGCCGATGCCCCAGAGCCAGAAGCCCCTTGAGGTGTACCTGCGCCTGGTGTCGGAACACGAGCTGCGCCCCTACATCACGCTGGAACCGGCGGTGATCGCTGCTGCCAACCAGACCCAGACGCTCATCTACGGCCTGCTGTTCGGCTGTCTGCTGATGCTGATCCTGCACAACATCACGCGTTTCGCCTACCACCGCTCACGCAGCAGCCTGTGGTTGGCGGCCTGCGAAATACTGTTGATGCTCAGCCTGGTCCTGCTGCTCAACCTGGCGGGCCCATGGCTGCCGAACTGGCATGCGATCCAGACGCCGGGCGCCTACCTCGCGCTGCTGCTGACCGCGCCGTGTGGGTTGATGTTTGCCTACCGTTTCTTCATGCCCCTGGGCCCACATCCGCTGAACAAGCTGTTGATGGTCGACATTCTGTTCATCGTGCTGTGCGGCCTGCTGCTGTTGTTCGTCAACACCCTGCCGCTGAACATCATCACCTACGCCCTGGTGGCGCTGGCCGGCTTGAGCATGCTGTTTGTCTCGGGCTGTCACTGGCAGAAAGGCTACCGACCGGCGCGGCTGTTCGTGGCGGCCATGGTGGTGTTTAACATCGGCACGCTGATCATCCTTCCGGCCCTTCTGGGCCTGACGATGGTGTCGCCACAAGGCTTGATCATCACCCTGCTCGCCTTTATCTGCATCAGCGGCCTGTTGATGAGCCTGGCCCTGGGCGAACGCCAGCGCGCTATCGTCGAAGCCCGCTTCAGCCTCAGCCGGGACCTGGCGGCCAGTAATGCCGAAATCGCCGCCAAGGCCGAATTCCTGGCGAAGATCAGCCACGAAATCCGCACCCCCATGAACGGCGTGCTGGGCATGACCGAGCTGCTGCTGGGCACGCCGCTGTCGGTGAAGCAGCGCGACTACGTGCAGACCATCCACAGCGCCGGCAACGAACTGCTGACCCTGATCAACGAGATCCTCGACATCTCCAAGCTGGAGTCCGGGCAGATCGAGTTGGACGACGTGCAATTTGACCTCAATGCGCTGATCGAAGACTGCCTGAGCATCTTCCGCGCCAAGGCTGAGCAGCAGAACGTCGAGCTGATCAGCTTTATCCAGCCCCAGGTGCCCCGCGTGATCAGCGGCGACCCCACGCGCCTGCGCCAGGCCCTGTTGAGCCTGCTGGAAAATGCCCTGAAAAAGACCGATGAAGGCGAAGTGCTGATCGTAGTCGCGCTCGACGACCGCAGCACCAAGCCGCGTCTGCGCATTGCCGTACAGGACAGCGGCCTGCCAATGGAAGCCGCCGAGCGCGATGCCCTGTTGCACAGCGAGCTGCACAGCAAGAACTTCCTCTCGGCCACGCGCTTGAGCGGCCACCTGGGCCTGGTGATTGCGCGCCAACTGATCCTGTTGATGAACGGCGAGTTCGGCATCAAGAGCGGCGCCCACCAGGGCAGCACCCTGTGGCTGACCCTGCCGCTGGACCCGGAGCGCCTGGAACACCCCACCTGCGACCTCGACGGCCCGCTGAAGGGCGCCCGCGTGCTGGTGGTGGACGACAACGACACCTGCCGCAAAGTGCTGGTGCAGCAATGCACGGCCTGGGGCCTCAACGTCAGCGCCGTGCCCTCGGGCAAAGAGGCCCTGGCGCTGCTGCGCACCAAGGCGCACCTGCGCGATTACTTCGACGTGGTGCTGCTGGACCAGAACATGCCCGGCATGACCGGCATGCAACTGGCGGCGAAGATCAAGGAAGACCCAAGCCTGAACCACGACATCCTGTTGATCATGCTCACCGGCATCAGCAACGCACCGAGCAAGATCATCGCGCGTAACTGCGGGATCAAACGCATCCTCGCCAAACCGGTGGCGGGCTATACGCTGAAGACCACCCTGGCCGACGAACTGACCCAGCGCAGCAAAGGCGCCGTGGCGCCCCGTGCAGTCATCAGCGCACCGGCGGCGGTCACCGTGCCCAGCGACTTCCGCATCCTGGTGGCCGAAGACAACAGCATTTCCACCAAGGTGATCCGCGGCATGCTCGGCAAGCTCAACCTCAACCCGGACACCGCCAGCAATGGCGAGGAAGCGCTGGAGGCGATGAAGGCCCAGCGTTATGACCTGGTGTTGATGGACTGTGAAATGCCGATTCTCGATGGCTTCTCGGCCACCCAGCAATTGCGCGCGTGGGAAGTCAGCCATCAACGTATTCGCACGCCGGTGGTGGCGCTCACGGCGCATATCCTCTCGGAACACAAGGAACGCGCGCGCCAGGCCGGAATGGACGGGCACATGGCCAAGCCGGTGGAGTTGTCGCAGCTGCGTGAGCTGGTGGAGTTCTGGGTGGCGCAGCGTCAGCAGCGGCCGGAGCATGCGTCTTCCTGAACTGAAATACTGCCCTATGTGGGAGGGGGCTTGCCCCCGATTGCGATCTGTCAGCCAACCAATGTGCGACTGATACACCGCTATCGGGGGCAAGCCCCCTCCCACATTTGAACCCTGTCGCCTGATAGACTCTCAACACTTTTCCCGCCCGCGAGCCTCCCCCATGCTCCACGTGTTATTCAGCGTTTACCTGAAGATGCTGGTGCTCTACAGCCCGTTCTTTGTGCTGTCCTGCTTCATCAGCCTGACCCGTGGCTATTCCAGCAAGGAGCGGCGGCGCCTGGCCTGGAAAGTCGCGTTGGCCACGCTGGTATCGAGCGTGTTGCTCTACCTGTTCGGCCGGGTGATTTTCAGTGTGTTCGGTATCACCGTGGATGCGTTTCGCATCGGCGCCGGCAGTGTGCTGTTTATTTCCGCCCTGGGCATGGCCCAGGGCAAGTCGGCCGTGCAGACCGACAACGTGCAGCAGGACGTGACCATCGTACCGCTGACCATCCCCCTCACCGTCGGCCCCGGCACCATCGGTGCGTTGCTGGTGATGGGGGTCAGCCAGCCTCACTGGGATGACAAGCTCACTGCCATCCTCAGCATCGCCCTGGCCAGCCTCACGGTGGGCGTGGTGCTGTACTTGTCCAACCGTATCGAACGTATTCTCGGCGACCAGGGCTTGCAGATTGTCAGCCGGTTGATGGGGTTGTTCGTGTGCGCCCTCGCTGCGCAAATCATTTTTACCGGCGTGCGTGGCTATCTGGTGCCCTAGATCCGGTACTTGGCGATAGCCAGTTGCACCTTGTCACCGGCGCTTTCGCGCATCAGTTGAAGGGTCTTCTCGTTGACCACCGAGGTATTCAGCACCAGGCAGGTCTGCCCGCTGAAGGCCTCGAATGAAGCGCTGTCCCACTCCAGAAACGGCAGCCCCACTTGCTTGCCCACGCCGTGGGAGCTGTAGGTCACCAGCACCATCGTCACTTCACCAGCGCTTTCAGTGCAGGACGCCAGGCCAAAATCACCGCCCTGAAACACCGTGCTGTTGCGCTTGAACAGGTCGAATGAGGCCGGGTGCTGCTTCATCGCCTCCAGCGCGTCCGCCGCCAATTTGGGCAAGGCGCTCAGCAATGGCCCGGCCAGAGCGGTCGATGCCAGCATCGCGGTAATGATATTCAGCGCTGCCAGCTGTACTGTCAGGCCCTTGCCCGAATGCTTGACCCGCTCAAAGCGGCTACGCAACGGCAACCAGCCCAGGCTGACCATCACCTTGATAAATTCGTCATACCACGCCTCCGTGCCGCGGTGCACCTTTAACACATCGCTGACATAGCTACTGGCAAGCAGGTAACTCTTGCGGATGTACTCGCGGTTCAACGCGGACATGCCCTCGATAAACGCGATAACGCCGTTGTTCACCACCGCTGCGTTGCAATCATCCTCAGTGCCCAACGGCAAAGAGGGGCTGATACCCCGCGCCCCCGGCAGTTTGTAGGCGGCAATCAACTTGCGCCTTTTTGCACTGATGATCCTTTTGTGATGTCGCTCCATTTTCTGCTCTCCACAACCACCCCACATGGGGCTCACCCTCACACTAGTCCACTGGTCGGTGGGCTTTCCAGACGACAAACATCGCTTGCCAAGCCGCCTGTAAACGCGCGCGCCAGCAATAACGCGGCGCACCTGTGCGCCTTCCGTCATTCATCGACAAAAAAAGAAAAAGCCCCGGGCGACAGCAGGTTTTCACCCGGTGTCACTCGGAGCTTTCTTGCGTGCTGCGGGCCGTTTTCAGCCGGCAGGTTTTTCGCCGTACCAGCGAGGTGTGTACACCCACTCACCGCCACCGGCACGCGGGAACGCGCACGTGGTGGACGAGCCAATCAGCACCATGGTGCGCATGTCCACTTGCTCCGGGGTGAGTTGCCCCAGGGTGGTGACGCGCAAGGTCTGACCCGGGCGGCCAATGTCGCGGCCCAGTACCACGGGGGTTTCAGGCGTGCGGTGCAAGGCGACGATTTCCAGGGCGCGCCCCAGCTGCCAGGGCCGCGAACGGGAGATCGGGTTGTAGAACGCCAGCGCCAGGTCGGCCTGGGAGGCGAGGTCCAGGCGTTTTTCGATGATCGACCAAGGCTTGAGGTTGTCCGACAGCGACATCACGCAAAAGTCGTGACCCAACGGTGCACCGGCCTGCGCGGCGGTGGCCAGGGAGGCCGAGACGCCCGGCAAAATCTCCAGGTCGACCTGATGCCAGGCGGGGTCGCTGGACTCGTGCAGCGCCTCGATCACCGCCGCAGCCATGGCGAATACGCCCGGGTCGCCGGACGACACCACCACCACCGAACGCCCAAGGGCAGCCAGTTCAAAGGCGTGGCGGGCGCGCTGCATTTCTTCACGGTTGTCGGTGCAGTGCTGCACTTGATCGTCACGGAACGGCCCGGCCATGCGCACATAGGTTTCGTAGCCCAGCACATCGGTGCAGCGCGCCAGCTCGGCCTTCACCGCCGGCACCATCAGCTCGGCGGCGCCAGGGCCCAGGCCGATCACGGCAAGGCGGCCACGGGCACGGCCAACCTGCGTCAGGTCCAGGGGCTGTTCGGCGACATTGATCGAGATATCCGCATCGTGTTCCACGCGGGCAAAACGCAGCGGCACGCCCAAGGCCAAGGCCGCTTCATGCAGCGATGCGTCGGCCATCTGCGTGTCGCTGGCCTTTAGGCATGCCAGCGATTGCACCGCGATACCCGCGTCGTGCAAAGCCGTGCGTACACGCTGCGCCAGGTCCGTGCCCGGTTTGCAGGTGACGCACACGGTCTTAGGGTAAATCAGCAATTCGTTGGCCGCCGGTGTGCGCTCGGCGCTGCCCACGTGAATCGCCAGGCGCGCCTGTTGATCCTGCGGCAGGTTGGCCTGCTCCAGCCACGGCGCGGCCCCTTCGATACGTACGCTTTCGCCCGCCAGCAAGTCCGAGACAAAGCGCTTGCCCAGCTCCAGGTCCGCCAACTGATAGCCCGCAGGCGGGTTGAGCAGGCACGTGCCAAAACGCAGCTCACCGCTGGTGGTGATCGCGGCGGCAACCTTGAGTGCCGCGGCAATTTCCCGCGCCATCACGTTCACGCCACCGAGGCCACCCAGCAAGGGCACCACCGCGCTGCCGTCTTCAGCCACGGCCAACACAGCAGGTTCTTCACCCTTCTCCAACAACAGCGGCGCCAGGGTGCGGATGATGATGCCTGCGGCGCACAGCGCAATCAGCGGCGTGCCTTGTTGATACAGCCCACGCAGGGTTGCGCCGAATTCGCTGTAGCTCTGGTCGGCGCCTTCCACTCGGCCGGCCAGGCCGTGAATCACGGCGCCGGGGTACACCTGTTGGAGCGTGCGCGCAGTGGCCAGGCTGCCCTGGCCGAGGATGACAATCGCCGGGCGCATCAACCTTGCCACCGTTCACCGGGCACGATGATCAGCGAAAAATACGGCGAGGACGACGGGTCGACCTGATCCAGCGCCACGATTTTCTGGTTGGCCATGGTGGCGCGTTCCACATACAGCGCGCGTTCGGCCAGGCCGAGTTCTTCCAGCACCTGGCGCACCTTGGGGAAGTTGCGGCCCAGCTTCATGATCACCGCCGCGTCGGCATCCGCCAGGCGACGCTTGAGGTCCTCATGGGGCAGCACGCCCGAGAGCACCGAGAGGCTCTGGTTGCGATACACCAGCGGCGCGCCGAGCACCGAGGCGCCGCCGAGCATCGAGCACACGCCTGGGATGACCTGTGCTTCGTAGCGCTCGGCGAGGCGGTCGTGCAGGTACATGTAGGAGCCGTAGAAGAACGGGTCGCCTTCGCAGATCACCGCCACATCGCGGCCCGCGTCCAGGTGCGCCGCAACGTCGACGCTGGCGGCGTCGTAGAAATCGCTGATCACTTGCTCGTAGGACATCGGCGCCGGCAATGCCTCGGTGGTCACCGGGTACACCAGCGGCATCAGGGTTTGCTGGGGCACCAGATGGTCTTCGATGATGCCGAAGGCGTTGCCTTTTTTGCCCTTGGCCACGAAGTACGCCACCACCGGCGACTCGCGCAGCAGGCGCAGGGCCTTGAGGGTGATCAGTTCGGGGTCACCGGGGCCCACGCCCAAGCCGATCAAACGTCCGCGTGCCTGCATTATTCAATCTCCGTGGCGAGCGCATTGACCGCCGCGGCGGCCATGGCACTGCCGCCCAGGCGGCCTTGCATGATCACAAACGGCACGCCACGGCTGTCGGCCGCCAGCATCGCCTTGGATTCGGCAGCGCCGACAAACCCCACCGGGAAGCCGAGGATCAACGCCGGTTTCGGCGCACCGGCATCGAGCATTTCCAGCAGATAGAACAAGGCGGTCGGCGCGTTGCCGATCACCACCACGCTGCCTGCCAGGTGCGGGCGCCATAGCTCCAGCGCAGCGGCGGAGCGGGTGTTGCCCAGCTGGCGCGCCAACGCCGGCACGCTGTCGTCGCGCAGGGTGCAGATCACTTGGTTGTTGGCCGGCAAACGCGCACGGGTCACGCCCTCGGAAACCATCCGCGCATCACACAGGATCGGCGCACCGGCGGCCAGCGCATCGCGCCCGGCCTTGCCTGCGCCTTCGGAGAATTGCAGGCCGTCGATCGCGTCGACCATGCCGCACGCATGAATCACGCGCACCGCGAGTTTTTCCAGATCGGCCGGGATGCGGTCCAATTTGGCTTCCGCGCGAATAATGGCGAAGGAGTTGCGATAGATCTCCTGACCGTCGCGGATGTAATCAATCATCGGTGTTGCTCCGTGGGCGAGCGCGCAGCAAGGCGCCCGTCGCTTCAATAGAAAGAGTGCGTGCGTGCAGCCGGCCGAAACCCGGATGGGCTGCATCGCGAAAATAGACGTCGTAGCGGCCGGGGCTCACCGCCAGCAAGGTCACGGGCGCCACGTGCGCGGCGGCGCAGGAACGCGGGCAGCCGGACAGGTGCACGTCGACGCCTGGAGCCAGCGCGGCCAGTTGCCGGGCGTCCGCCTTGGTGTCGGCCAGGCCTTTGCCGCAACCGCTGGAGCCGGTGCAGGCGGTCATGCGCGCCAGCGGCTGGTCGGGGGAGCAGAGGAGGCCCAGCTGCTCCAGGCGCACGCTGACGGCATGAGGCTTTTCGACGTTGGGCAGTAACACGCCTTGCCAAGGGGTGACGCGCAAGGTGCCGTCACCGTGGTCGCTGGCCAACCGTGCGATGCCGGTGAGCATTGTCGAGTCCAGGCGGCCCAAGGGTGCGATGGCGGCAACGTAGAACTGGTTCGTTTGTGCCTGTGGATAAGTGCCAAGGTGCAGCAGGGCGCCACTGGGCGGGCGTTTGAAGCCATCGGCCGACAATAGCGGGAGGCTGAGGCGGCTCAACACACTGTCCACAGCCAGATGACGCATGCGCGTTTGTTCAGGGCTCGCCAGGTCCAGAAACGCCTCCAGCACCGCCACCACCAGGGCATGGCCTTGCGCCAATGGCACCGCCGCCAACGGCGCATCCAACCCCGGGCACCCGGCCAGGCCGAACGCGAGGAGCGTCTCGCCATTGCGCACGAAGGCCGACAGCCACACATCATGATGATGTTCGAGCATCGCCAGGGCCTCACCGCCATCCAATTGCACGGCGAACTTGGCCGACAGCGCATGGAAACGCGGATGGTTTTGCAGCGTGGCGAGGATTTCATCGGCCAGCGGGCGGGTGTCAAACAGCATCTGCGGGTCGATACCGGCGCTGGGGCTGAGCATCAGGTTGCGCACGTCGTCGCCGGCGGCGTTGCTCGGGCCCAGGTCGGCGGCCAGGAGCTTGGCGATCAAGGCGTCCTGCTCAGCGCCGATCCCGCGAATCTGCAGGTTGGCGCGGTTGGTCGCCTCGATCACTCCGCCCGCATAGGCCTGGGCGGCGTCCGCCACGGCATGGGCCTGGGCGGCAGTGATCGAGCCGCCCGCCAGTTTGATCCGGCAAATGCCGCCATCCAACGCCTGGACGATACGCAGCAACCCCGGACAAGCCGAGGGGCGCAAGGTATTCAGAGCGGGCGTTGGGTTCACGGGGCTACCGGTTGATGGGTAAAGGCGCGGTATTATGCCTGCTTTGTCCGGCGGCATGAAAAGCCTGCCCGTCGGATGTCGTTCAAGGAATTGATATGTCGCCCTGGCTGACGGTTGTAGGCATCGGTGAAGACGGCTTCAAGGGGCTGGGCAGGAATGCCCGGCATGCCCTGTTGCGCGCCACCCGGATTATAGGCAGCCAGCGCCAGTTGGACCTGCTGCCGGTGTGTATCCGGGGTGAGCGCCAGTTGTGGCCGAGCCCGTTCTCCCTGGCCCCGGTGCTGGCGCAGCGCGGTACGCCGGTGTGCGTGCTGGCCAGCGGCGATCCGATGTTCTATGGCGTGGGCGCCAGTTTGGCGCGCCAGGTGGCGGCTGAAGAGCTGCTGATTTTGCCGGCGCCTTCGTCGGTGTCGCTGGCGGCGGCGCGGCTGGGCTGGCCGTTGCAGGAAGTGGTGACGCTGTCCGTGGTGGCGCGGCCACTGGCGGCGCTGAATGCGCACCTGGCCAGCGGCGTGCGCTTGCTGGTGTTGAGTAACGATGGCAGCAGCCCTGCGTCGATTGCCTCGCTCCTGGCGCAGTCCGGGTTCGGGCCCAGCCGCTTGAGCGTGTTTGAACACCTGGGCGGCGCGGACGAGCAGCGTCTCGATGGGTTGGCGGCTGATTGGCAACACGCCTCAGTCGCCGATTTGAATGTGGTCGCCATCGACTGCCTGGCTTGCAGCGAAACACCGCGCCTGTCACGTCTGGCGGGCCTGCCCGATTCGGCCTTCAAGCACGACGGCCAGCTGACCAAGCGCGATGTACGCGCCATGACCCTCGCCCGCCTCGCCCCGATGCCCGGCGAACTGCTGTGGGACGTGGGCGCAGGCAGCGGCTCGATCGGCATTGAATGGATGCGCACACACCCGAGCTGCCGTGCGTTAGCGATTGAAGCCGATGCAGGCCGCCAGGGCCTGATCGAACACAACCGCGACGCCCTCGGCGTGCCCGGCCTGCAACTGATTCGCGGCAAGGCCCCGAACGCGTTGCACGGCCTGGAAGCTCCCGACGCCATCTTCATCGGCGGCGGCGTCACCCGCGACGGCGTACTCGACACCTGCTGGGAGCGCCTGCGCCCCGGTGGCCGCCTGGTCGCCAACGCGGTGACCCTGCAAAGCGAAATGACCCTGATGAACTGGCGCGCCCAACACGGCGGCGAACTGACGCGCATTCATGTGGCCCAGGCGCTGCCATTGGGCGAGTTTGATACATGGCGCCAGGCGCTGCCGATCACCCTGCTGGAAGTGGTCAAGCCGCTATGAAACGCATCCTGTTGCTGGGCGGCGTGACGGAAGCGTTGGCCATTGCGCGCACCCTTGGCCCGCAGCATATCTACAGTTTGGCGGGAGTTGGACGCGTGCCTACCGACCTCACCTGCCAGGTGCGGGTTGGCGGCTACGGCGGAGCTGAGGGATTGGCGGCGTTTGTTCGGGCTGAGGGGGTTGGCCTGATTCTCGACGCAACCCATCCCTACGCGGCGCAGATCAGCCGCAATGCCACAGAGGCTGCACGGTTGAGCGGCATCCCTTGCTGGGCATTGCGCCGACCGGCGTGGCAGCCGCATGCGGGAGACGATTGGCGTGAGGTGGGTGATTGGGCTGAGTTGATCCAAGCACTGAAACCCTTCAAGCGGCCGCTGTTCACCTTGGGCCGCGAGCCGTTGCAGCACCTTGATGAAATTCCCGCCGATCAATTCTGGACCTTGCGCGCGCTGGATGTGTATCCGGGAAATGCGCGCTGTGAAGTGATCGGCGCGCGTGGGCCGTTTCTGATTGATGACGAGCGCGCGTTGTTTGAACGCCGGCAGATTGATGTGCTGATCAGCAAAAACAGCGGTAGTACGGCGACGGAGCCCAAGCTCGAAGTGGCGCGGGAGCTTGGCGTGCCGGTGTTGGTGTTGAAGCGGCCGGTGCTGGCCGCTGTGGATCGAGAATTCACCACAGTGGCGGCGGCCTTACAGGCCATCCAGTCACTTTGAACAACACCCATACAATGTGGGAGGGGGCTTGCTCCCGATTGCGGTATGCCAGTCACTGATATGTTGACTGATCCGCCGCTATCGGGAGCAAGCCCCCTCCCACATTTGATGTGTATTGCCTTGAAGGTCGGCATCCACTCAATTCCCCGTCTATCCTCAAACCCGTCACTGCGACACCAAACCACAGCAGCCCTTTTTACTTATCCCCGCCGATCAGGCTAAATACCCCCCCTGATCGTTTAACCCTACGGATTGTCCGCCATGGCCCGTCAACGCTTTGCAATTGCCTGGATCGCCTGCCTTGCAGTGCTGTTCAATGCATTTGCCATGCCGATGGCGAGTGCAATGCAGCAGGCGGATGACCCGGTCAAGCAATTGCTGTGGGGCAGCTTCTGTTCCTCCAATGGCGCCAGCTTGAAGGCGATTGCCCTGGGCACGCTGGAGATTCCAGCGCCGCAGCAAGACGAGCACTCCACCATGCAGCATTGCTGGTGTTGCTCGGGATCGGCGCCGGTGGTGGCGTTGCCGGGGCATGTGCCGCAGTTATATGTGACGCGGTTCGACGCGTTCCAGAATCTACCGGCGCCTTCGCTACAACCGCCCACCCCGCGCCAGCAATGGCCGAGCCTCAACCCCCGCGCCTCTCCAACGGTCTGATCTTCTTCGCAAGTGAACTGCGTTTAGAACCGTTCTGGAGAACTGCCATGCTTAAATCTTCCCTGCTTCTGGCTGCGTTGTTGCTGCCGGTGTTCAGTGCTGCGAATGCCGAGGACTACAAGGCCGGCGACCTGCTGGTCAGCGATCCCTGGTCCCAGGAGTTGCCGCCGAATGCGCCGACTGTGGCGGCGTATTTTGTGATTCATAACACCGGTGAAGCCCCGGACCGCTTGCTCAGCGTCGACACCCCCGTGGCGGACAAGGCCGAGCTGCATGAGCATGTGATGCAGGGCGACCTGATGAAGATGCAACAGGTGCCCAGCGTAGCCGTACCGGCCAAGGGCGAACTGACCTTCGCGCCCATGGCGTATCACGTGATGTTGCTGGGCCTCAAAGACCGCAGCCTGTTGGCCGACGGCAAACAGTTCCCGCTGACCCTCACCTTCGAAAAAGCCGGCAAGGTCGAGGTCGAAGTGTCGGTACAGAAAGTGCCGCCAATGGCCACCCACGAGCATAAGCACGCCCAATAGGCCAACACTCGATGGGCGCCCCTCGCGCCAGGCCAGTTCCACACCCGCGCGTGATGCGTGGCAGTTGGATCAGCCTGTTCGCCATGCTGATGATCTTTATCGGTCCGCTGATTTCCCAAGCGATGCCGATGGACCATCACGCCGGTATGCCGATGGAAATGTCCATGGACATACCGGGCGAGCATGGCGGTTCCCATCACACCAAAGCCCCTGACGAACACCACGCCCTTTGGTCCAAGTGCGGCTATTGCGACCTGCTCTACAGTTGCCCCGCCCTGCCTGGCGGCATTTCAACCTTCACCCTCAGCACCCCGCCGCCGGCCAATGCCCTCACCCCCGCCACGCGCCTGGGCCATGCCCGACAGAGCATCTTCCCCGGCGCCCGCAGCCGCGCGCCGCCCATCGCCTCGTAAGCACTGACACCGTTACTTCACCCCGGCCGACTTTAGACAGACAGCCGCAGGCTGCTGGCCGTGTTGTTTACGAATGATTGATGGAATTTGTCATGTCCAGGTTTTCTGCTGACACCCGTTTGGGATGTACCCCCGTGCTCGCGGCTTTATGCGGCGCACTGCTTGCCCCCCATGCTCAGGCCGATGAACACGCCGAGCATGAGCTGAGCCCCACCGTGATCACGGCGGTCGCCCCCAGCTCACCGCTGACCGTGGTCACCAACCCCAAGGACCCGCGCCAACCGGTGCCCGCCAGCGATGGCGGCGACTACCTCAAAACCATCCCCGGCTTCGCGCTGGTGCGCAACGGCGGCACCAATGGCGACCCGGTACTGCGCGGCATGTTTGGCTCGCGCCTGAATATCCTTACCAATGGCAGCCAGATGCTCGGCGCCTGCCCGGGACGGATGGACGCGCCCACCTCGTACATCTCGCCGGAAACCTACGACAAGCTCACCGTGATCAAAGGCCCGCAAACCGTGCTCTGGGGCCCCGGCGCGTCGGCCGGCACGGTGCTGTTCGAGCGTGAGCCGGAGCAGTTCGGCGAGCTGGGCACGCGGGTCAATGCCAGTGTGCTGGCAGGCTCCAACGGGCGTTTCGACAAAGTCATCGATGCCGCTGCCGGCGGGCCGCTGGGCTACGTGCGGGTGATCGGCAACCAGGCGCACGCTGACGATTACAAGGACGGCAATAACCACACCGTCGCCTCGCGCTACGACAAGTGGAATGGCGATGTGGCGGTCGGATTTACCCCCGACGCCGACACCCTGCTGGAACTCACCGCCGGCCGTGGCGATGGCGAGGCACGCTACGCCGGGCGCGGCATGGACGGCTCGCAGTTCCTGCGCGAGAGCCTGGGGCTGCGTTTTGAGAAGTCCAACATCGG
Source organism: Pseudomonas syringae (assembly GCF_021606685.1). Taxonomy (GTDB): domain Bacteria; phylum Pseudomonadota; class Gammaproteobacteria; order Pseudomonadales; family Pseudomonadaceae; genus Aquipseudomonas; species Aquipseudomonas syringae_R. The sequence goes on along the minus strand of NZ_WKCB01000004.1, from coordinate 127,361 downwards.
CGAGGTGCTGGACAAGGTCGAGGCCCAGGTCTACTACAACTACGCCGACCATGTGATGGACAACTACAGCCTGCGCACGCCGTCGGGCACCGGGATGATGGCCGGGCCCATGGCCGCCAACGTCGACCGCCGCACCCTGGGCGCGCGCATCAAGGCCACGTGGCGCTGGGCCGATGTGCAACTGATCGGCGGGCTGGATGCGCAGACCAACGAGCACCGCGAGCGCAGCAGCATGGGCGTCGACACCTACAAGAACCTGCCGCGCACCAAGGATGCCAACTTCCACAACTACGGCGCCTTTGGCGAACTGACCTGGTACACCGCCGAGCGTGATCGCCTGATCACCGGCGCCCGCCTGGACCGCGCCTCGGCCAGGGACTTCCGGCAAACCACCGGCTCCGGCATGAGCACCCGCGCCAACCCGACCGCCAACGACACCCGCGCCGACACCTTGCCGTCGGGTTTTGTGCGTTATGAACACGACCTGGCCGACAGCCCCACCACGCTCTACGCCGGGCTGGGCCACGCGGAGCGTTTCCCGGATTACTGGGAGCTGTTTTCGCCTGACACCGGCGCGGTCGGTTCGGTGAATGCCTTCGATGGCGTGAAGCCGGAAAAGACCACCCAGCTCGACTTGGGCGCGCAATACAAAAGCGCCGACCTCGAAGCCTGGGCCTCGGGTTATATCGGCCGGGTGCAGGACTTCATTCTGTTCGACTACCGGCCCGGCATGATGGGTACCACCTCCCAGGCGCGCAATGTGGATGCACGAATCATGGGCGGTGAACTCGGCGCAGCCTACAAGCTGACGCGCAACTGGAAGGCCGACGCGACGCTGGCCTACGCCTGGGGCAAGAACAGCAGCGACGGCAAGGCGCTGCCGCAGATGCCGCCGCTGGATGCGCGTTTGGGCCTCACCTACAGCGAGGACGACTGGAGCGCCGGTGCCTTGTGGCGGGTGGTCGCCGCGCAAAACCGCATCGACCAGAACAAGGGCAATGTGGTCGGCAAGGACTTCGACAAGAGCGGCGGCTTTGGCGTGTTCTCGCTGAATGCGGCGTACCGCATCAACAAAAATTTCAAGGTCAGCACCGGCGTCGACAACCTGTTCGGCAAGGCCTACGCCGAACACCTGAACCTGGCCGGCAACGCCGGGTTCGGCTACCCGGCCAACGACCCGCAAGCCATCAAGGAGCCGGGGCGCACGCTCTGGACCAAAGTCGATATGAGCTTCTAAAAGCATTGGGGGCAAGTCGAATCGTCGCACCGCCCCTCCCACATTTTGATTTGTGAATATATTCAAAAGTGGGAGGGGGCTTGCCCCCGATGGCGGCCTAACTGACACAAAAAAATTAAAGCTTTGCGGAGCCCCCTGATGACCACCCAAAAAATTTCCTTCTACAACCTGGCCTGGCGCTGGCATTTCTACGCCGGCCTCTTCGTCGCCCCATTCATGGTGTTGCTGGCCCTGACCGGCATCATCTACCTGTTCAAACCGCAACTCGACCCGCTGATGTACGGCAACCTGCTCACGGTGCAAAGCGCCGAGCACGCACTGAGCGCCGACGAGCAATTGCAACGCGCCCAGGCCGCCTTCCCCCAGGGCAAGATCAGCAAATACCTGCCCCCTGCCGACGCCTCCAGCAGCGCGCAATTCGTGATGCACGAGGGCGGGCGTGAAGTGACGGTATTCGTCGACCCCTATCGCGGCACCGTACTGGGTGAGCAAGACGCGAAATACAACCTGCAATCCATCGCCCGTGCCCTGCACGGTGAGCTGATGATCGGCACCGTCGGCGATCGCCTGGTGGAACTCGCCGCCGGTTGGGGCGTGATGCTGGTGGTGTCGGGCGTGTACCTGTGGTGGCCGCGCGGCAAGTCGTCGGCGGGTGTGCTGTGGCCTCGGTTCACTAGCCGTGGCCGGGTGTTCTGGCGTGATATGCATGCGGTGGTCGGCTTCTGGGGCGCGGCGTTTTTGCTGGTGATGCTGCTCAGTGGCATGACCTGGACCGGCTTCTGGGGCAAGCAATACGCTGACCTGTGGAACACCTTCCCGGCGGCGATGTGGAACAACGTGCCGCAGTCCGATCAGCAGGCGCGAGTGCTCAACACCGCCAGCCAGCAGACCGTGCCCTGGGCCATGGAAAACACGCCAATGCCGATGTCCGGCGACCACGCTGAACACATGAACCACGGCGCCATGCATTCGGCACCGGCCGCACCGACGATCCGCCTGCAACAGGTGGTCGACCTGGCCGACGCGCGCAAGGTCGAGCCCGGCTACAGCATCACCTTCCCCACCACCGCCGAGGGCGTGTTCACCGTCTCGGTGTTCGCCAACGACCCACGCAACGACGCCACACTGCATGTGGACCAGTACACCGGCAAGGTCCTGGCCGATGTGCGCTGGGCACACTACAACACGGTCGCGCGCGCCACCGAAACCGGCGTGATGCTGCATGAGGGCAAGATGTTCGGCTGGGTCAACCAGCTGATCGTGCTGCTGATCTGCCTGATGATTCTGCTCAGCGCCGTCAGTGGCGTGGTGATCTGGTGGAAACGCCGCCCCGCAGGCGGGTTGGGGGTTCCACCGTTGCGCCATGACCTGCCCAAGTGGAAGACCGCGATGGTGATCATGCTCGCACTGGCGATCATTTTTCCGTTGGTGGGCGCCTCGTTGATTGCCGTGTGGGCGCTGGATCGCCTGGTGCTGGCGCGGTTTTTCAACCAAGGTGAATCCGCTTCAGGTTCTGCATGAAACAGGCGAGATGCCCAAGCCAGAGGGCTTCTGTAGCCTTGCGCGACGTTTGCCCCGCAGCCAATAAGTGTTAACTTATAACACTTTCTGCGTTATCGTTGCTCGCCGCGCCCTGCGGCGAGTACCTCGCCAAGAAGATTGATCGACCGATGAACAAGTACCTAGCGTCGGGCGTGTGCCTGCTCGCCCTGCACACCAGCGCACAGGCCCTGACCCTGCCCGCCAGCCCCGTGACCGCGCCTGCCGTGGACGATGAACACGTCGACCTGCACACCCCGACCACCGCCGGCTCGCGCCTGAACCTCACGGCCCTGCAAACCCCGGGCAGTGTCGAAAGCCAGACCGGCGCGCAGATCCGCGCACGCGGCGATGCCAGCGTGCAGGATGCAATTTCCCGCGCCACCGGCATCAGCCGCACCGGCTCGCCAGGCGACGGCGGCACCTCGCTGTCGGCCCGTGGTTTTACCGGCCAGGGCTCGGTGATGCAGCTGTACGACGGCAACCGCATGTACATGGGCATGGGCACCTCGACCTTCCCGGTGGACACCTGGTCGGTGGAGCGCGTGGACGTGCTGCGAGGCCCGGCCTCGGTGCTGTACGGCGAAGGCGCCACCGGTGCGGTGGTCAACACCGTGCCGAAAAAGCCCTTCAGCGGCGAAATCGAAAACCATATTCGCCTCGGCTACGGTTCCTATGATCGCCAGCAGCAAGCCCTGGACAGCGGCGGCTCGCTGACCGACACGGTGAGCTACCGACTGAACCTCAACCGCCTGCGCAGCAACGGTTTTATCGACCGCGGCGACTCCAGCAGCGACTTCGTCAGCGGCGCCCTGCGCTGGCAAGCAGCCGACAACCTGAGCTTCACCCTGGCCAGCGACTACGGCGACCAGCGCCCGCAAAACTACTTCGGCACGCCGCTGATCAACGGCCAGTTGCACAAGGGCCTGCGCGACAAGAACTACAACGTCAGCAACGACATCCAGCACTACAACGACCAGTGGACGCGCCTGACCAGCGAGTGGCAACTCAACGACAACGTCAGCGCCACCAACGAGCTGTTCTACCTGAAAAACCAGCGTCGCTGGCAAAACGCCGAGAACTACACCTTCACCAACGGCGAACTGACCCGCAGCGGCAACTACGGCATCAAGCACAACCAGGAACAGGTCGGCGACCGCCAGACCTTCACCTTCAAACACACGCTGTTCGGCCTCGACAGCCAGACCGTGACCGGCGTGGAATACAACCGCATCCGCTTCCGCCTGGCCAGCAACTCGCCGTTTGAAGACACGTTCCCCAGCGGCCAACCCATCGACGTGAACCACCCGGCACCTGGGCAGTTTGCAAGCAATGACCCGTTCAAACCGCTGTTCGCCAGCACCACCAAAACCGTCGCCGGCTTCGCCGAAAACCGCCTGCAGCTCACCGACCAACTGTCGCTGATCACCGGCATCCGCCGCGATTACGCACACATTGATCGTGACAACCTGCGCGACGGCAGCCAGAGCGACAAGACCCTCACCGGTAACAACTGGAAGGCCGGCCTGGTGTATGCGCTCACCCCGGACACCTCGATCTACGGCCAGTACGCCACCAGCACCGACGGCGTCGGCGGCCTGATTTCCTTGAGCCCGGGCCAGCAGCAGTTCGACCTGGCCACCGCCAAGCAGACCGAGATCGGCATCAAGCAAGCCTTCTGGGACCAGCGCGGCGAATGGACCTTGGCGGCGTACCACATCGTCAAGAAAAAGCTGCTCACCGACGTACCGGGCGACCCCGATCAACAGCAGCAAGTCGGCCAGCAATCTTCCCGTGGCCTGGAAGCCAGCCTCGACCTGCAACTGCCGCACGCCTGGCAACTGCAGGCCAACGCCGCCATCGTCCACGCGCAGTACGACGACTTCAACCAGGACGTCGACGGTGTGCAGGTGTCCCGCGACGGCAATCGCCCTGTGGACGTGCCGCGCCGCACCGCCAATGTGTGGGTGAGCAAGGCCGTGACCGACGCTATCCAGGCGGGCGCCGGGGTGCGCTATGTGGACGCGCGCTACGCTGACATGGCCAACCAGAAAGAGCTGCCGAGCTACACCGTGGTCGATGCCAACGTGTCGTGGAAGGCCGCGCGCAACACCACCTTTGGCCTGCAATTGAACAACCTGTTTGACCGCACTTATGCGGTGAGCCAATACAACGACGGCCAACAGTGGATTTTGGGCGAGCCGCGCTCGTTCTTCGTCACGGCGGACTACACCTTTTAACTGACACAACACGGATCAAAATGTGGGAGGGGGCTTGCTCCCGATAGCAGTGTGTCAGCCAGTGCATTTTTTACTGATACACCGCATCGGGGGCAAGCCCCCTCCCACATTTGACCTGTGTTGGACTTGAGAATATTGATGACCTCACTCACCCTAACCCAACTCGGCTGGACCCCTCCGGGTCACGGCCCCTGCCATCACCACTTCCAGCTGCGCAACGCCAGCCTGCAGGTCGGTGCGGGGGAGTTTGTGGGGCTGATCGGGCCCAACGGCAGCGGCAAGACCAGCCTGTTGCGCTGCGCCTATCGGTTCAGCAAACCGGCCCAGGGTGAGGTGTTGCTGGCGCATCAAAATGTGTGGAAGCAGACCGCAAAGTGGTGCGCGCAACGCATCGCCGTGGTGCTGCAGGAGTTCCCCGATGCCTTTGGCCTGCGCGTGGACGAAGTGGTCGCCATGGGCCGCACGCCGCACAAAGGCTTGTTCGATGGCGACACGCTGTACGACCAGCAGCGTGTTCAAACGGTGCTCGAATCGGTCGGCATGCAGGGCTTCGAAGACCATGCCTTCGCCACCCTGTCGGGCGGTGAAAAGCAGCGCGTGATTCTCGCCCGCGCCCTGGCCCAGCAACCGCAACTGCTGATCCTCGACGAGCCGACCAACCACCTCGACCCGCGCTATCAGCTGGAGTTGCTGCGCTTGGTCAAGCGCCTGAACATCGGCACCCTGGCCAGCATCCACGACCTGAACCTGGCCGCCGCCTTTTGTGATCGCCTCTACGTGATCGACCACGGGCGCATCGTCGCCAGCGGCACGCCTCACCAAGTGCTCACCGCCGAGCTGCTGCGCGAAGTGTTTGGCGTCGAAGCCTTGATCGACACCCACCCCCTGGCCGACCACCCCCGAATCACCTGGATAACCCAACCATGATCCTGCGCTATCTGCTGTCTTTCGCTGCGCTGCTCGGCGCTTCTCAGGCGTTTGCCGAAGCGACCCAATACCCGCTGAAAATCCAAAGCTGCAACCGTGAAGTGACCTTCGCCGAGGCACCGAAACACGCGGTGAGCCACGACATCAACATGACCCAGATGATGCTCGCCCTCGGCCTCAAGCCACGCATGGCCGGCTACAGCGGCGTGACCGGCTGGAAGTCGGTAACCCCTGAAATGGCCCAGATCCTCGACGGCCTGCCGGAGCTGGCGAGCAAGTACCCGTCGGTGGAAACCCTGCTCAATGCCAACGTCGATTTCTTCTTCGCCGGCTGGGACTACGGCATGCGCGTCGGTGGCGACCTCACGCCCAATACCCTGCAACCTTTGGGCATCAACGTGTATGAGCTGACCGAATCCTGCGCCTTCGTGATGAAGCGCCCCGCCGCCACGCTGGACGACACGTACAACGACCTGCGCAACCTCGGCAAGATCTTCGACGTGCAGGACCGCGCCAATGCCTTGATTGCGCAGATGCAGGCGCAGGTGGCCGAGGTGCGCAACGACCTGCCAGCCGACAAACCACGGGTGTTTCTCTACGACAGTGGCGAAGACCGCGCCATGACCTCCGGCCGCCTGGGCATGCCCCAGGCGCTGATCGACGCCGCCGGTGGGCGCAATATTCTCGACGACGTCGACGCCAGCTGGACCCGCATCAACTGGGAAACCGTGGTGGAGCGCAACCCGCAGGTGATCGTGATCGTCGACTACAGCGAAATCACCGCCGAGCAGAAACAACAGTTCCTGCTCAACAACCCGGCGTTGCAAGGGGTGGATGCGATCAAGAACCAGCGTTTTATCGTGATCCCCTACGTGCAGGCCACGCCGGGCATCGATAACGTGCTGGCGGTGGAAACCCTGGCCAAGGGGTTCCACGGCGAATGATTACCCGTCGCTACGCCTGGCTGCTCGCCGCCCTCGGCGCGGTGTTGCTGGTGTCCTGCGTGCTCTCCCTGGGCTTCGGCCCGGCGCGGGTGCCGGTGGACGTGGTGTGGCGCATCGTGCTGTACAAGGCGGTTGGCGTCGGCGAGGTAAATTGGCCGGCCGGGCAGGAGCATATCGTCTGGCTGATCCGTGTGCCGCGCATGTTGCTTGGTGCGCTGGTGGGGGCCGGTCTGGCGTTGATCGGCGCGGTATTGCAGGCGGTTACGCGTAACCCGCTGGCCGATCCGCACCTGCTGGGCGTCACCTCCGGCGCGACCCTGGGTGCCGTCATCGTCGTGCTGCATGTGGGTGAAATCATCGGCCTGCTGACCTTGCCCATCGCTGCGTTTATCGGTGCATTGCTGAGCATGCTGGTGGTGTTGGCGGTGGCCAGTCGCAGTGGCCGGCTGGAGAGTGATCGCCTGCTGTTGTGCGGCGTGGCGGTGTCGTTCGTGATGATGGCGGCCGCCAACCTGCTGCTGTTCATGGGCGACCATCGCGCGGCGTCGGCGGTGATGTTCTGGATGCTCGGCGGCCTGGGGCTGGCGCGCTGGGAGTTACTGAGCATTCCGAGCGTCACGGTGTTGCTCGGGCTGGTGTTGCTGCTGGGCATGGCGCGCCCGTTGAACGCGCTGATGGCCGGTGAACAGACCGCCGTGACCCTCGGCCTGAACGCACGCAATGTGCGGCTGAAGGTGTTTCTGATCGCCTCGCTGATGACCGGCGTGCTGGTGTCCATCAGCGGCTCCATCGGCTTTGTCGGGCTGATGGTGCCGCACATTGCCCGGCGCCTGGTGGGTGCCGAGCATCGCCGCCTGCTGCCGGTGTGTGCGTTGCTGGGCAGCCTGTTCCTGGTGTGGGTCGATGTGGCGGCACGCACGCTGATCGCCCCGGAAGACTTGCCCATCGGCGTGGCAACAGCAGCCATCGGCGGGTTGTTTTTTATCGGGTTGATGCGCAAACGTTAACTGCGCTCATCGGCCTCTTTGAGCGCCTGCAACAGCCCGCGCGCTACCTGGCTGCGCGGCTGCCAGAAATGGTCAATTTCAAGAATGCTCAACTGGCCGGACGTCGCCAGCCGGCGGATCACCTCACTCGGCAGAACCTTCACGGCACCCGTGACCTCGTCGATCCAGTCATCGAGTAACAACTGGCTTTCGTCCAGGTGATAGCTGGGTTCATACACGACCAGCCCGCCCTGTACCGGAGTGAGGTAATAGCGCGCACCGGCCACGCGGTCCTGGCGCAGCATTTCGATAAAGCCGCGAATTTCCGGCTGGGCGATAAAGTTGTGGGCCAGGGCCTCTTCGTAGCGATCCGCCAGGCGCTGGCGCTGGGTGTCGAGCTTGTACAACTGTTGTACGCCCATGACCTTGTAACCCGCCGGGTAGCGGGTGGAGGTGCTGGGATAACCGAGGTTCATGATGCCTTCGAACAGGCTTTGGTAAGCCAGCGTTTGCGGGCGCAGCCCTACCGCCACCGACGGCCCCGGGTCCGCCACCGGTTGCACGGCAATAAACGTGTCGCTGTCGCCATTACCCAGGATCGCGCCCAGCCAGGGGTTCGCCTTACGTGGCGCAAAACGCTGCCACACCAAGCGCGCCGCATCGTCCGGGTGAGCACACAACGGCCCCAGGGCCAGGCGTGTATCGAACCCTGCCAAGCCCTGGGCCACACGCATGACCCTGGGTAGCAGCCCATCCCAGAACGGGCTGCTGTCGAGCACGCGAACCTCGGCGGACTCGATCAGCTTCAACAGATAAGCGTCAATGCTGCCACGCCGCTTGAGGCGCTCAAGGTACGCCGCCTGCCGAGTGGCGGAGGTCCAGTCGGGGTCCAACTGCGTCGCCCGAAAACGCACCAATGAGCCGTCGGGGCAGGACACATACAACGGCAGGAAACGCTCGCTCGGTGCCGTCAGCACCCGCAGGAAACTCAGCGCTTCCAGCACCACAGCCGGTGCAGGCAGTTGCGCATAGCCCTCGCCTTGCGGCAGTTCCGGCGCGGCCTGTTGTGGCAAGCGCAGATAGAGGCCCTGGAGGCTATAGCCGGTGGGCAACTGGCCGCGCAGGAAGGCGCGATCAAACCGAAATTGCAGATCATCGCCCTTGATCGGCGCACACGCGACGAAGTGGCCGTTATCGGATGACCGGAGGATCAGCCCAACGCTCAGCCGTGCGCGTTGCTCGGCGTATGCGTGACCATGGCGTGCGGCGTCGTCGGCATGTTTGAACACCGGGCTCAACGCCCGATCCGCCACGGCATGCAGGATTTCTTCGGGCGCAATGTACGCCACGCCGGGCATCCAACCCACGCGTACACGCCGCGCAATCCCCCATAACGCACCGCCCTCGAGCACCTGCAAAGTCCCCACCCGCGCCAACTGATTGACCCATTCGGTCGGGGTTTTACGCCCCGCACGTACTTGCTGTTCGACGGCATTGCCATAGGGGTCATGGGCCGCCAGCGCGTTGGGCGCCAGGGCCGTTTCCAACTGGTTGAGCACCTGCATCGCTTCGTCGCGCTGCGTGCTGTTCATCAGGCTGCGCTCGGCGTCATGGGTGCTGAAGCCGATCAGTGAACCGTCCGGTGTCAGCAGGTATTCGTGGGTCCACAGGTGGCCTGACTTGAGAGCCGTCTCCAGGGTCTTGGTGGAGAACAGATTCTGGTACGTCGCATTCTCCTGGGCCTCCAGCCAGAACGGCAGCACCTGGGCGGCGCGTGACCGGTAGCGCCCGACCATCTTCCAGCCCGGAGCCAGCAGCGCCTGGCTGACCTCCAGGCCGGGCAGAATCACCTCGGGATCGAAGTCCTCACTCAATACCGGTATCGCCAGGGTCGCGACGAATTTGCCGTTGCGTTGCAATACCAGGCCACCGTAGCGCTGGTCGCGCCGTGTGCCCAGTTGTTGGTAGGCGTAACGCACGGCATCGGCCTGGCTGCTGAACAAGGGGCTCAAGGCGCGGCGCATAAACCTGGAAAACGCACTCCAGGGTGTACGGCTGGTGTCCACTTTGCCCACCGACGCCCAGCATTCATTAGCGACCAGTACACTCAACCAGCTCAGTTTCGCCACCTCGTTAACGAACCCGACGGCGGATAACTGCCCGCTGGCGATCAAGGTCTGCACATCCTCGAAAGCCCCCGAAGGCTGGCGGATCGGGTTGAACAGCGTCGACGACAGCGGCGCCTGCACGCTCAGCAGTGCCTGGTCGAGGGTCGAGATGTACACCGGCAAGCCTGCCGGTGCACCCGCTTCGCGCTGACGCTTGGCGTGGGTGAGCGCACTGGAAAGGTCGCTGGCCGAAATAAAATGCTGCGCCAACCAGCGTTCAGCGGTGGTCAAGCCCTGCGGCATCCAGCTGCGGCCATAGAACAAGGCGTGCAACTGATAGCCCGGTGGGTAGAGGAATTGGCCCGCATCATCGACCGCAAAGATGCCGTTCAAGGCGAACAGCCCGGCCTTGTCCCAGGCCGGCACCAGTTCTGTGCCAATAAAGGCAGCGTGCTCACGGTGCTTGAGAATGACCCCGAAACAGGTCTGCGTCGGCGCACCACGGTCCATGCCGACATGCAAGGTCTCGGCGGCCTCAGCGGCGCTGGTGCAGACCTGCCCATAGGCAACTTGCTGCGGGCGGTCGCGCCGCAAACCCGGCGGGCGCGGGCGCCAATGTTCGGTGATCAAATCGGGGGCGCCCCACAAAGGGTTGCCCAGTATCACCCGTAAACTACCGCCCGCTGCCAATTGCCTGATCCATTGCGCTGCGGTGAGGGTGCCGTTGGCGAGGTTGCGGGCCACTGGGCTGTCTTGTTCGGAGGGCGTTACCGCCTGGCGCAACGCTGCCAGGGCGGGCGAATCCCCCAGGTCAAAGACTAGCAACGCATCCTCGGCAACCGATAGATACGCGACCGCAACCTGCTGGCGATTGCGGATCAACGTGTAGATATCATCAGCACTGAATATTTGCGCTGCCAGGTAGGCGTCGTCCCGTGTCCAGCCTGGGCGCAACAGTAGCTTGGGTTCCATCAAGGACACACCACGGCTGGAGCCATACACCGCCTTCCACACGTGCCGAGACGGCAGCAGCGAGCGCCCCTTGCTGTCCTGGGGGTAGACAAACCCCAAGGCAAACCGCCCGGCATCACTGGCGTACAACGGCTCGGTCGCCACGAACAGGCCGTCCGGGCGTTGCAGGATATAGCCGCAGTACTCACGCTCGCGCTGGCTGCCGATCTGTACGTGAGCATAGCGCGCAGCGTCTTCCTCGTGCAGAAACCCCGGGCTCAGTTGCGGTCGGACCGCCAGGGCGTACCCGTGCCAGGTGGCGCTGACCAGCCCAGGCACATCCCACAGCGTGCCCACCTGTAATACCGACAGTGCACCGGCGTCGGCGATCTTGAGGATCAGGTCATGGGGCGCCAGTGTGCCGGCCTGCAGCTCATCCGCCAGCCCATTATCGCCTACGCTGCCGTCGGGCAGCACGCTGTAGAGCCCGGCTTCCTCGGCTGAGCCTGACGCGTCATACGCGAGTTGCGCGCCGTCTGCCGTACTCACGTAGAGCGCCACGTTGCTTTGCGGGGCGGCACGCAAGGAGGCAATGGCCTGGGCAAAGTCGGCAGTGGCCATAAAGGACTCATAGAGCCAGGGCTCGCTGGCGATGCCATCGGCAGCCGGTTCGCTGCGGCAGTACCAAGCGCGCAGGGCGAAGCCTTGCGGCGGCCCGTCGTTGCCTAAGATGTGAGACAACGCGAACAGGGACTTGCTGCCCGGTATCGGCGTGGAAGGCTCGCTGACCACGTATTGCGCCTCGCTGCCGAACTGAAGGATACAGCCGACGCGCCGCCCACCCGGCGTCGCCTGCAGACGGCCATGGGCATATTCGGCGGCGGTGGCCAGGTCCGTGAAGACCCAGCTCAGCGGCGCATCTAAGGGCGCTGCCGGGGTGAAGGGCGACTCCGGCGCCCAGTTAGTCGGAACCCGCCCCTGGACGCGGTACCAGGTGTCATCGGCCAGCAGCACCGTCAACTCACCGAGTTTCACCAGCTCTTTGATCAGCCCCTCGGGAGTGCCGTCATACCCTTGTACCCGTGGCACCATCTCACCGCTACGCAGCGCGTTCGACAAATACTCGCCGAACTCAAGCTCCGCGCGGGAGACGCTGAGCCCGTACTTGATCAGGGTGCCGTTGGGGCCACTGGTGTATAGCGTCTTGATCATCTGCGAATAGTGAATCGTGAGGGCGACTGAGTTCACTCCGGGCATGCTGACCAGCAACGCCAATTGCCTGGGCGTGAATTGGGGAAAGTTGGCAACCAACTCGGCCTGATCGGGCTCAGGCCGATTGAACTGGCCAACCACGCGGTAACCTTCCAGTTCGACACGGGTCAGGTAGTCGCCGGTGGGCGATGACGGCCCCCACGTGGCCCGCCACTCATCACCGCCCTGCAGTTTTGCAGCCACAAACCGGCCATCGTGACGTCGCAAGATAAACGCCTGTTGAAACGTACCGCGTAGCCGGCCGGCCAAGTAATGCAGGTGGCGCGCCGCATCGTCGGTCGTGACAAATGCCGGGCTCAGCGTCTGATGGATATGTTCGAAGGCCCGCCATTGCGGCCCCACCACGCCGGGCACGTCCCAGACCCTGCCGGTTTCCATCACCGTCAGCGTCCCCACCGCCGCCACTTGCCGGACAAACGCCGAAGGGCTCAAAGTGCCGTCCTTGAGGCGCCGGTCAATGTCCGCGCCACGGTTGGCGAACAGCTGAGCCTGTGCTGCAGAGCCGGTACAGCGGTACATCAACAACGCGCCATCGTCAGCGCGCAGGTAGAACTCAAGGTCCGGCTCGTCAGTGGCGGCCAGGGCGACCGCCGTCGCCAGGCTAGCTGCGGTAAAGAAACTCTGGGCCAACCAGGACTCGCCGACCACCGGTGGAATGTCCTGCTTGGCCAACGAGACGTAAATGCCCTGCAGATAAAAGCCACTGGACAACTTCGGTCGGCCCTTGGGCAGTCGCATGCTTGGCGGGGCTCTATCAAAAATGGACTTCAACGCGGCATCCGGCAACATCGCCACGAACTCGCCCACATCATCCTTGAGCAGATAGCCAAAATGGCTGGCCTGGGTCGGCGCATCCAGGGGCGGCAATGCTGAGCGGATTGCGTCCTGCCAACGCCTGAAGACCTGGGTACTGGGCTCTGCCTGCCGGGACTGGGCAAGCTCTGAAACGGGCTGGTTGAGGGTCCAGGGTTCAACGATCTGCCCGGCTTTGCCGCCCAGCTCCTTGTTCGGCGTCACCACACGCAGCACACCCACTCTTGCGGTGACATTGATCAGGAAAATAAAGTCTTCAAATTCGTCCGATTCCCGGCTGCTGTTCAGTTTGTGCAGGAAATGTTTTTCCTCCTGCGAACCGCTGCTTTCATATTTGATCAGCGAGCCATGCCGCCCCGACAAATAATAAATCGGGCAGAAGTCGCGCCGCTCAATCACGTACGCCAGACCTTTCATTGAAAAAAAGCTCAGTTCGAGACGCCGCTGTGCAGCGCTCCAATGGGCCACCTCCGCGGTCCGCGCTTTGGACTGCCCCGCCCGCGAAGTGAACAGCGCATAGACGCTGTAACCTTCAGGCGCGAGTAAATCGAAGTTGGCATCCTCTTTCAGGATCGAACCAAAGTGGAACCCGCCGGCGGTACCCGCCGTCGGTACCGTCGGCAGATACCTGCCATCGGCACGCTTGAGAATCACTGCGCCGTATACCCGATCGCGCCTGTCGCTGACCTGCATGTGCAGCCAAAAGGCCGCATCGTTACCGGTGATGAATTCCGGGCCCAGGGGCGGTAGGCGCCCTGCAGCCTGGTCATGTTGAATGTCCGTACTGTCCATGTTCCTGCCTTTGAATGAAGTGAAGACACTGGCGCGCCTCTCCATCTCGAGGCGCATCAGGCAGGCATCACTTTCAAGGGTTTGGCCGCAGGCGGGCGTTAGATAGTTAATCGCCTTGGCAAGAGCCCTGCCCCGTTCTGGCGCAGCCGCGCGCACCACTCTGCCGACACGCCTGCTTATGGTGCGCACCCCACGCTGCGTACGGATCAAAAGCGGCAGGAACATGCCGCTGACCGACTAGGCACACCCCTTGCAATGTCTCCAGCATCAGCCCTTACAACAACATTGAGTTCTGGAGATCGCACCATGAAGCGTCGCAGCTTGATCAAGGCTTTCACTCTCTCGGCATCCATTGCCGCCATGGGCCTGACCTGGACCGTACAGGCCGCCGAGACCATCAAGGTCGGCATCCTGCATTCGCTGTCCGGCACCATGGCCATCTCCGAAACGTCGCTGAAAGACATGGCGCTGATGACCATCGACGAGATCAACGCCAAGGGTGGTGTAAACGGCAAGATGCTCGAACCGGTGGTGGTCGACCCCGCGTCGAACTGGCCGCTGTTCGCTGAAAAGGGCCGGCAGTTGCTGACCCAGGACAAGGTCGCTGTGGTATTCGGCTGCTGGACTTCGGTGTCGCGTAAATCGGTGTTGCCGGTGTTCGAAGAACTCAACGGCCTGCTGTTCTACCCGGTGCAATACGAAGGTGAAGAAATGTCGCCGAACGTGTTCTATACCGGGGCGGCGCCGAACCAGCAGGCGATCCCGGCGGTGGAATACCTGATGAGCGAAGAAGGCGGCAGCGCCAAGCGCTTCTTCCTGCTGGGCACCGACTACGTGTACCCGCGCACCACCAACAAGATCCTGCGCTCGTTCCTGCATTCCAAAGGCGTAGCAGATAAAGATATCGAAGAGGTCTACACCCCGTTCGGCCACGCCGATTATCAGACCATCGTCGCCAACATCAAGAAGTTCTCCGCTGGCGGCAAAACCGCTGTGATCTCCACCGTGAATGGCGACTCCAACGTGCCGTTCTACAAAGAGCTGGCCAACCAGGGCCTGAAAGCCACCGACGTACCGGTGGTGGCCTTCTCCGTGGGCGAAGAAGAACTGCGCGGCATCGACACCAAGCCGCTGGTGGGCAACCTCGCGGCCTGGAACTACTTCCAATCAGTGGAGAACCCGGTGAACCAGAAGTTCGTCGCCGACTGGAAAGCCTACGCCAAGAAACACAACCTGCCGGGCGCGGACAAAGCCGTGACCAACGACCCGATGGAAGCCACCTACGTGGGTATCCATATGTGGGCGCAGGCGGCGGAAAAAGCCAAGTCCACCGACGTCGACAAAGTGCGTGAAGCGCTGGGCGGCCAGACCTTCGCCGCGCCGTCGGGCTTTACCCTGACCATGGACAAGACCAACCACCACCTGCACAAGCCGGTGATGATCGGCGAGATCCAGGCCGACGGGCAGTTCTCCGTGGTCTGGCAGACCAGCGAGCCGATCCGTGCACAGCCGTGGAGCCCCTACATTCCTGGCAATGACAAGAAGCCGGACTATGCGGTGAAGAGCAACTAAGCCCCACCACAGATCAAAAATGTGGGAGGGGGCTTGCTCCCGATGGCTGGGTGTCAGGCATTGCATGTGCTGACGGATGCACCGCTATCGGGAGCAAGCCCCCTCCCACACTTTGACCGTGCATGATCAGGACATTTGTTTATGCCCACTGCCCTCTACCGCTATTTCCTGGCCTTGCTGCTGTTGCTGCCGTTGGCCGCACACGCCAGCGACGCCGAAGACTTCATCAAAGCCAACCCGACACAACAAGCCAAGCTCCTGCAGGACTGGGCCGCCCAGCCCGACCCGGCGCGCATCGAGCTGATGGACGCCCTGCAACAAGGCCAACTCACGGTCAACGGTGAAACCAAAACCGTGCGCCTGAACAACCGCCTGCGCGGCCTGATCGACAACGTGCAGGCCAGCCAGCAACTGCTCGCCGCCGACCCCAAGGTCCGCTTGGCGGCCGCGCAGACCCTGCAAAAAAGCGCACAACCTGCGCAACTCAAATTCCTTGACCAGCAGGTCGCCGCCGAAACCAACGAGGACGTGCACACCGCCCTCAGCCTGGCCCTGGCCAACCTGCAACTGGTCGACACCGACCCGCTGGTGCGCCTGGCCGCTGTACGCTTGCTCGGCAGCACCGGCGACCCACTGGCGCGCACGCGCCTTGAAGCGCTGCTCGCCCCTGGCGTCGAAACCGATGCCGCCGTGCACACCGCCGCTGAAACCAGCCTGGCCCAGGTCAAACGCAAACTGATGGTCGGCGAGATCCTCGGCCAGGCCTTCAGCGGCATGTCCTTGGGCTCGATCCTGCTGCTGGCGGCCCTGGGCCTGGCGATCACTTTCGGCCTGCTCGGCGTGATCAACATGGCCCACGGCGAGATGCTGATGCTCGGTGCCTACTCCACCTACGTGGTGCAGCTGCTGATGCAGCGCTACGTGCCGGCGGCCATCGAGTTCTACCCGTTGATTGCGCTGCCGGTGGCGTTTTTTGTCACCGCCGCCATCGGCATGGCACTGGAGCGCACGGTGATTCGTCACCTGTACGGGCGCCCGCTGGAAACCCTGCTGGCCACCTGGGGCATCAGCCTGATGCTGATCCAGCTGGTGCGCCTGCTGTTCGGTGCGCAGAACGTCGAGGTGTCCAACCCCGAATGGCTGTCTGGCGGTATTCAAGTGCTGCCTAACCTTGTGCTGCCGTACAACCGCATCGTGATCATCGCCTTTGCGCTGTTTGTGGTGGTGCTGACCTGGCTGCTGCTGAACAAGACCCGCCTGGGCCTCAACGTGCGCGCCGTGACCCAGAACCGCAACATGGCGGCCTGCTGCGGCGTGCCCACCGGGCGCGTGGACATGCTCGCGTTCGGCCTGGGTTCCGGCATCGCAGGCTTGGGTGGCGTGGCCCTGAGCCAGATCGGCAACGTCGGCCCGGACCTCGGCCAGAGCTACATCATCGACTCGTTCCTGGTGGTGGTGCTCGGCGGCGTCGGTCAACTGGCCGGTAGCGTAATGGCTGCCTTTGGCTTGGGCATCGCCAACAAGATTCTTGAACCGCAGATCGGCGCCGTGCTCGGCAAGATCCTGATCCTCGCGCTGATCATTCTGTTTATCCAGAAACGCCCGCAAGGACTCTTCGCACTGAAAGGACGGGTGATCGACTGATGAACCAGCCATTGATGCTTACGGCCGCGCAGAAAGCCGGCCCCAAGGTGACGATTGCAGTGGGCGCGGTGATCCTGATCCTGCTGCTGGCACTGCCGTTATGCTCCCTGCTGTCGCCGCAAAACCCGCTGCACGTGTCGGCCTACACCCTGACGCTGGTGGGCAAGATCCTCTGCTACGCCATCGTCGCCCTCGCGCTGGACCTGGTGTGGGGCTACGCGGGGATGCTGTCGCTCGGCCACGGCCTGTTCTTTGCGCTCGGCGGCTACGCGATGGGCATGTACCTGATGCGCCAGGCGTCGGGCGATGAGCTGCCGGCGTTCATGACCTTTTTGTCGTGGACCGAATTGCCCTGGTACTGGGTCGGCACCGAGCACTTCCTCTGGGCCCTGTGCCTGGTGGTACTGGCGCCTGGCGTGCTGGCGCTGGTGTTCGGGTTCTTCGCCTTCCGCTCGCGGATCAAGGGCGTGTATTTCTCGATCATGACCCAGGCGCTGACCTTCGCCGGGATGCTGTTGTTTTTTCGCAATGAGACCGGGTTTGGCGGCAACAACGGCTTCACCAATTTTCGCAGCATCCTGGGCTTTGGCATTACCGAACCGGGCACGCGGGCGGTGCTGTTCATCGCCACCGTCGCCTTGCTGGTGGCGAGCCTGTACATCGGCTGGCGCCTGGCGCAAAGCAAGTTCGGCCGGGTGCTGACCGCCCTGCGTGACGCCGAAAACCGCCTGATGTTCTGCGGCTACGACCCGCGTGGCTTCAAGCTGTTCGTGTGGGTGTTGAGCGCCGTGCTGTGCGGCTTGGCCGGGGCCTTGTATGTACCGCAGGTGGGCATCATCAACCCCAGCGAAATGTCGCCGACCAACTCGATTGAAGCCGCCGTGTGGGTGGCCCTGGGCGGGCGTGGCACCTTGATCGGCCCGTTGCTCGGCGCCGGTGTGGTGAATGGCATGAAGAGCTGGTTCACCGTGGCCTTTCCGGAATACTGGCTGTTCTTCCTCGGGGCGCTGTTCATCATCGTCACCCTGTACCTGCCCAAGGGCGTTATCGGCCTGTTGAAGAAATGAGGAACGTCATGCTCGAACCTATTCTTGACGCAGGCAGCGGCCGTGATGCCATCGGCATTGGCCAGGCCGCCGGCACTGGCCTGAACACCCGCCACGGCACCATCCTGACCCTGGAAGACATCAGCGTGAGCTTCGATGGTTTCAAGGCGCTCAACGACTTGAACCTGTACATCGGCGTCGGCGAATTGCGCTGCATCATCGGCCCCAACGGCGCGGGCAAGACCACGCTGATGGACGTGATCACCGGCAAGACCCGGCCCAGCCACGGCAAGGCCTGGTTTGGCGAAACCCTGGATTTGACCAGCATGAGCGAAGTACAGATCGCCCAGGCCGGCATCGGGCGCAAGTTCCAAAAGCCAACGGTGTTCGAAGCCCTCAGCGTGTTCGAGAACCTGGAGCTGGCACAGAAGACCGACAAGTCGGTGTGGGCCAGCCTGCGCGCACGCCTGAGCGGCGAGCAGAAAGACCGTATCGACGAAGTGCTCGAGACCATCCGCCTGAGCGCCTCGGTACAGCGCCCGGCGGGGTTACTGTCCCACGGCCAGAAGCAGTTCCTGGAAATCGGCATGCTGCTGATGCAAGACCCGCAACTGTTGCTGCTGGACGAACCGGTGGCGGGCATGACCGACGCCGAAACCGAGTTCACCGCCGAGCTGTTCAAGCGCCTGGCGGGCAAGCATTCGCTGATGGTGGTGGAACACGACATGGGGTTTGTCGGCTCGATTGCCGACCACGTGACCGTGCTGCACCAAGGCAGCGTGCTGGCCGAAGGGTCGCTGGAACAGGTGCAGGAAAACGAGCGGGTGATCGAGGTTTACCTCGGTCGCTGAAACTGATGCGGACCGCTTTATGTGGGAGCAGGCAAGCCAGTTTCCACATTTGAACCCGTTCCTTCAGGGGAATCGAGGAGGTTTTGAGAATGCTGCAAGTCGACAAGCTGCACCAGTACTACGGCGGTAGCCACATCCTGCGCGGTCTTTCGTTTGACGTGAAGATCGGCGAAGTCACCTGCCTGCTTGGCCGTAACGGCGTGGGCAAGACCACCCTGCTCAAATGCCTGATGGGCTTGCTACCGTCCAAAGAAGGCGCGGTGAACTGGGAAGGCAAGGCCATCACCGGTTACAAGCCGCACCAGCGTGTGCACGCAGGCATTGCCTATGTGCCCCAGGGCCGGGAGATTTTCGGCCGGCTGACGGTGGAAGAAAACCTGCTGATGGGGCTCTCGCGCTTCCCGGGCTCCGAGGCCAAGGAAGTGCCGGCGTTTATCTACGAGCTGTTTCCGGTGTTGCTACAGATGAAGCATCGACGCGGCGGCGACTTGTCCGGCGGCCAACAGCAGCAATTGGCGATTGGCCGCGCCCTGGCCAGCCGCCCGCGCCTGTTGATTCTCGATGAGCCCACCGAGGGCATCCAGCCGTCGGTGATCAAGGAGATCGGCGCGGTGATCAAGAAACTCGCGGCACGCGGCGATATGGCGATCCTGCTGGTGGAGCAGTTCTACGACTTTGCCGCCGAACTGGCCGACCAATACCTGGTGATGTCTCGCGGTGAGATTGTCCAGCAAGGCCGTGGTGAAAATATGGAAAGCGAAGGTGTACGCGGGCTGGTTACCATCTAATCTGTAGCGTCCTAACGATAAGCCTAAAACATGAACCTGCCCGTACCTCCTGCCCTGTTCACCCCTAGCTGGCACGCCGAGCTGGAACTCGGCTACGCGCGTTTCGGCGCTACCACGCGCCCGGTGATGCGCCGCCACCTCGGCCCGCTGCGCGTGCAAAAGCACCTGTACGCCGAAGGCCCCGAGGTGTGCCAGCACATCATCGTGCACCCACCCGGCGGGATTGCCGGTGGCGACCGCCTGGATATCCGCGCGCACGTCGGCGAGGGAGCCTGGGCGCAACTGACCAGCCCCGGTGCAGCCAAGTGGTACCGCGCCGGCGGCCCGGCCTATCAAACACTCGAATTGAGCGTACAAGCCGGCGCCACGCTGGAATGGCTACCCCAGGAAACCATAGTGTTCAGCGCCGCCCAGGCCGAACTCAGCACACGCATCGACCTGCAAGGCGATGCGCGCCTGTTCTACTGGGACGTGGTCGCCCTCGGCCGCCCGGCGAGTGGCGAGCGCTTTGACCTCGGCCACTTTCAATCACACCTGGATATCCGCCGCGACGGCCAGTTGCTCTGGCATGAGCGCCAGCGCATTGTGGGCGACGACGGCCTGCTCGACTCCCCCATCGGCCTGGACGGGCAACCGGTGTTTGCCACCCTGCTGCTGACCGGCGATATCGACCCCGAATTACTCGACACCTGCCGCGCCCTGCCCCACGCCGTGCGCGGTGACCTGACCCAACTGCCCGGCTTGCTGGTGGCGCGCTGCCTGGCCAGCGAAGCCCTGCTGGCGCGGGGATGGTTGATTGATTTATGGCGGCTGCTGCGCCCGGCAGTATTGGGCCGTGAAGCCGTTTCACCGAGAATCTGGAGCACATGAAGATCAAAAATGTGGGAGGGGGCTTGCTCCCGATAGCGGTGGGTCAGTGACAGATGCATTGCCTGACACTCCGCTATCGGGAGCAAGCCTCCTCCCACAGGGATCCACAGTGTTTTTATGAATGTTCTTTGAAGGACCTTGAACCATGGATTTGACCCCACGGGAAAAAGACAAACTGCTGATCTTCACCGCAGGCCTGGTGGCCGAGCGGCGCCTGGCGCGCGGGGTGAAGCTCAACTACCCGGAAACCATCGCCTACATTTCCGCCGCCCTGATGGAAGGTGCCCGTGATGGCCGCACCGTGGCCGACCTGATGCACTACGGCACCACCCTGCTCAGCCGTGAACAAGTGATGGAAGGCATCCCGGAAATGATCCCGGATATCCAGGTGGAAGCCACCTTCCCCGACGGCACCAAGCTGGTCACCGTCCACCAGCCCATCGCGTGAGGCACGGCCATGATTCGTGACGCGACTCAAAACGATTTGCCGGCAATCCGCGATATTTACAACGACGCGGTACTCAACACCACGGCGATCTGGAACGAACAACCGGTAGACCTTGGCAACCGCCAGGCCTGGTTCAGTGCACGGCATGCCCAGGGTTATCCGATCCTGGTCAGCATCGAAAACGGTGAGGTCACCGGCTACGCCTCGTTCGGCGACTGGCGACCGTTCGAAGGCTTCCGCTACAGCGTCGAGCACTCGGTGTACGTGCGCAGCGACCAACGCGGCAAAGGCCTCGGCCCACTGCTGATGCAAGCGCTGATCGAACGCGCCCGCGCCTGTGGCAAACACGTGATGGTCGCCGCCATCGAGAGCGGCAACCAGGCGTCGATCCACCTGCATGAACGCCTGGGTTTCATCACCACCGGGCAGATGCCCCAAGTCGGCATCAAGTTTGGCCGCTGGCTGGACCTGACCTTTATGCAGCTGGCCTTGAACCCGGGCGCCGAACCGCCCAAGGAGTGAGATTGATGAGTGCTGCGCAACTGCGTCGAGTCAATGCTGAAAGCTTTGCCCATTACCGCCAGGGCTTGATCGAGCTGTTGCTGGACGCGGTGCAGCACGGCGCATCGGTGGGCTTTATGGCCGACTTCGATGAAGCCCAGGCCCGCGATTATCTGGGCGGTGTGCACGCCGGTATCGAGAACGCCAGCCTGTTGCTGTGGGTGGTGGTGCGCGACGAACAGGTGCAGGCCAGCGTGCAATTGGCGCTGTGCCAGAAAGCCAACGGCCTGAACCGCGCCGAGGTGCAAAAACTGCTGGTGCACAGCAGCGCCCGCCGCCATGGCCTTGGCCAACAGTTGATGAACACCCTGGAACTCGCCGCGCGCCAGCACAAGCGCGGCCTGCTGTACCTGGACACCGAGGCCGGCTCCGGCGCCGAAGCCTTCTACCAGGCGCTGCGCTACACCAAGATCGGTGAACTGCCCGATTACTGCCAAAGCCCGGACGGGCGCTACAGCCCGACCGCCATCTACTTCAAGACCCTGGGGCAACCTGCATGATTCCTGGCGAATATCAGATCCAGCCTGGCGAGATCGAACTCAATGTCGGCCGCCGCACCCTCACCCTCAGCGTGGCCAACAGCGGCGACCGGCCGATCCAGGTGGGCTCGCATTATCATTTTTTCGAAACCAATGACGCGCTGACGTTTGACCGCGCGGCGAGCCGTGGCATGCGCCTGAATATTCCGGCGGGGACGGCGGTGCGGTTCGAGCCGGGGCAGAGTCGTGAGGTCGAGCTGGTGGATTTGAGCGGCGGGCGGCGGGTATTTGGGTTTGCCGGACGGATTATGGGCGACCTTTAGGGCCTCATCGGGAGCAAGCCCGCTCCCACACTGGACCGCATTCCAAAGAATGTACGCGGAACAAATGTGGGAGGGGGCTTGCTCCCGATAGCGGTCTCACATTCAACACAAATTTCTCAGGGCAACCACACATGAAAATCAGCCGCCAAGCCTACGCCGACATGTACGGCCCCACCGTCGGTGACAAGGTCCGCCTGGCCGACACCGAGCTGTTCGTCGAAGTCGAACAGGACTTCACCGTCTACGGTGAAGAAGTGAAATTCGGCGGCGGCAAGGTCATCCGCGACGGCCAGGGCCAGAGCCAGTTGCTCGCCCATGAAGTCGTCGACACCTTGATCACCAACGCGCTGATCATCGACCACTGGGGCATCGTCAAAGCTGACGTCGGCCTCAAGAACGGCCGCATCCACGCCATCGGCAAGGCCGGTAACCCGGATATCCAACCCGGCGTGACCATGGCCATCGGCGCCAGCACCGAAGTGATCGCCGGAGAAGGCATGATCCTCACCGCCGGCGGTATCGACTCCCACGTGCATTTCATCTGCCCGCAGCAGATCGAAGAAGCACTCACCAGTGGCGTGACCACCATGATCGGCGGCGGCACTGGCCCGGCCACCGGCACCAACGCCACCACTTGCACTTCCGGCCCGTGGCACCTGGCGCGCATGCTGCAGGCCAGTGATTCGTTCCCGATGAACATCGGTTTTACCGGCAAGGGCAACGCCAGCTTGCCGGAGCCGTTGATCGAACAGGTCAAGGCCGGCGCCATCGGCCTCAAGCTGCACGAAGACTGGGGCACCACGCCCGCCAGCATCGACAACTGCCTGAGCGTTGCCGATGACTACGACGTGCAGGTGGCGATCCACAGCGACACCCTCAACGAGTCCGGCTTTGTCGAGACCACCCTCGCCGCGCTCAAGGGCCGCACCATCCACACCTACCACACCGAAGGGGCCGGTGGCGGCCACGCGCCGGACATCATCAAGGCCTGCGGTTTCGCCAACGTGCTGCCCAGCTCCACCAACCCAACGCGGCCGTTCACGCGCAACACCATCGACGAGCACCTGGACATGTTGATGGTCTGCCATCACCTGGACCCGAGCATTGCCGAAGACGTGGCCTTCGCTGAAAGCCGTATCCGCCGCGAAACGATTGCCGCCGAAGACATCCTGCACGACCTCGGCGCGTTCTCGATGATCAGCTCCGACAGCCAGGCCATGGGCCGCGTTGGCGAAGTGATCACGCGCACCTGGCAGACCGCCGACAAGATGAAAAAGCAGCGCGGCGCCCTGCCCGGCGACGGCCCCGGCAACGACAACTTCCGCGCCAAACGCTACATCGCCAAGTACACCATCAACCCGGCGATTACCCATGGCATCAGCCATATCGTTGGTTCGATCGAAGTGGGCAAATGGGCCGACCTGGTGCTGTGGCGCCCGGCGTTCTTTGGCATCAAGCCGACCTTGATCCTCAAGGGCGGCGCGATTGCGTCCAGCCTGATGGGTGACGCCAACGCGTCGATCCCGACACCGCAGCCGGTGCACTACCGCCCGATGTTTGCCAGTTTCGGCAGCTCGTTGCACGCCACCAGCCTGACCTTTATCAGCCAGGCGGCGTTGGCGGCGGGCTTGCCCGAGGCGCTGGGATTGAAGAAGCAGATTGCGGTGGTCAAGGGCTGTCGCTCGGTGCAGAAAGCCGACTTGATCCACAACGACTACCTGCCGGATATCGAAGTGGACCCACAGACCTATCAGGTCAAGGCCGACGGGGTGTTGCTGTGGTGTGAACCGGCAGAAGTGCTGCCGATGGCGCAGCGGTATTTCCTGTTCTGATCCAGAACCAACAGAAAACAACCTGTGGCGAGGGAGCTTGCTCGCGTTGGGTCGCGAAGCGGCCCCAAAATCGTGGGAGCGCTTCGCACTCCAGTGCGAGCAAGCTCCCTCACCACAGGTATGGGTTGCTAAGCCTTAGAAGCTCTCACGAGGGTTGAACGCAGCCTTCTGCGCCAGCTCCTGCCACAACGCTTTCACGTCGTCGTCGCCCACCGGCGGCATCACGGCCTTGAGTTGTACGTACAGAAAGCCGCGCTGCCCGGCCTTGTTCAGCAAACCATGGCCCTTGGCGCGCATGCGCTGGCCGTTCTGGCTGCCGGCCGGCACCTTGAGGTTGATCTTGCCGGTGAGGGTCGGCACCGCCACTTCCGTGCCCAGCGCCAGTTCCCACGGCGCCAGGGGCAGGTTGATGATCAGGTTTTCGCCATCCACTTCGAACTTGGGGTGCGGCGCAAACTTGATGATCAGGTACAGGTCGCCATTGGGCCCACCGCCGATACCTGGCGCGCCTTGCCCTTTGAGGCGGATGCGCTCGCCGTCGACCACGCCGGCGGGGATCTTCACGTTCAGGCTCTTGGTGGTGTTGCTCACATGCCTGCCCGAAGGGTCGTATTGCGGCACCTGGAAGCTGATCTGCTTGGACTCGGTGGACAGCGTCTCTTCGAGGAACACCGAGAGCTGCATCTCCACGTCCTGGCCTTTACGCCCGGAGGGGCGGCGCTGGCCGCCGCCGAACGCATCGCCACGGGAGCCGAAGATAGAACTGAAGAAGTCCGAGAAATCGCCGGTGTCCTGGCTGCCGCCAAAGCCGCCACGGCTCTGCCAGCCCGGTGGCCCCTGGAACGGCTGGCCATGCTGGCCGTATTTGCGCAGCTCGTCGTACTCGGCGCGTTTGTCGGCGCTTTTGAGCGCCTCATAGGCTTCGGACGCGTCCTTGAACTTGGCTTCAGCGTCTTTTTCCTTGCTCACATCCGGGTGATATTTGCGTGCGAGTTTGCGATAGGCGGCCTTGATTTCCTTGTCATCGGCGCTCGGCTCGACACCCAATATCTTGTAGTAGTCTTTGAAATCCATCGGCGTTTCACCATCCTTAATCGAGATCGCACAGCCCGGGGCACAACGTGCGCTGCTTTGCACCTGTTGAGTGGTGTGGCCTGGGGGTACGTCAGAGTTTTATCGGCACTTGCCGTATGCACCAGATGTGGGGGCAAATCCCACACTTTCAAGCACGATTTAACGGATGGTCGGCCTACGCATCCGCACGCGAGTGGCATACACTGCGCGGCCGTTTTTCGACCGGAACCCGATAGACATGAAAAACCCATCCCCAGCCCGTGCCTGCGGCATCGACTTTGGCACGTCCAACTCCACCGTCGGCTGGATCCGCCCCGGCGAGGAGACGCTTATCGCGCTGGAGGACGACAAAATCACGCTGCCGTCGGTGGTGTTCTTCAACTTCGAGGAGCGCCGCCCGGTGTACGGCCGCCTGGCCCTGCATGAATACCTGGAAAACTACGAAGGCCGCTTGATGCGCTCGCTCAAGAGCCTGCTGGGCTCCAAGCTGATCAAGCACGACACCAGCGTATTGGGCACGGCCATGCCGTTCACCGACCTGCTGGCGCTGTTTATCGGCCAGCTCAAGAGCCGCGCTGAAGCCAACGCCGGCCGTGAGTTCGAGGAAGTGGTACTGGGCCGCCCGGTGTTTTTCGTCGATGACGACCCGATGGCCGACCAGGAAGCCGAAAACACCCTGGTGGATGTGGCGCGCAAGATCGGCTTCAAGGACATCTCGTTCCAGTACGAACCGATTGCGGCGGCCTTCGACTATGAGTCCACCATCGAAAAAGAAGAGCTGGTGCTGATCGTCGACATCGGCGGGGGGACGGCCGACTTTTCGCTGGTGCGCTTGTCGCCGGACCGTCGCCACAACGACAAACGCCACGACGACATCCTCGCCACCGGCGGCGTGCATATCGGCGGTACCGACTTCGACAAGCAGCTCAGCCTGCAAGGCATGATGCCGCTGTTCGGCTACGGCAGCCGCATGAAGAGCGGCGCCTACATGCCCACCAGCCATCACATGAACCTGGCCACCTGGCACACCATCAACTCGGTGTACTCGCAGAAATCCCAGTTGGCCCTGGGCAGCATGCGCTACGACATCGAAGACACCGGCGGCATCGACCGCCTGTTCAAGCTGATCGAGCAGCGGGCTGGCCACTGGCTGGCAATGGAAGTGGAAGAAACCAAGATCCAGCTCACCCACGCAGACAGCCGCCATGTGCTGCTGGACCGGGTTGAACCAGGGTTGAGCGTGGAACTGAGCCGGGCACTGTTTGAATCGGCCATCGATGGCTTGCTGGAGCGCGTGCGCAACAGCGTCACGCAATTGCTCAGCGATGCCTCGGTGAGCGTGGCGCAGGTGGACACGGTGTTCTTTACCGGCGGTTCCAGCGGTATTCCGGCACTGCGCCACAGCATTGCGGCGATGCTGCCGAATGCGCGGCATGTGGAAGGGAATATCTTTGGCAGCATCGGCAGCGGCTTGGCGATTGAGGCCAGCAAGCGCTACGGCAGTTGAGTTTTAGCTGAAACACTGTGGTGACTTCATCGGGAGCAAGCCCCCTCCCACACTGACTGTGTTCACAAGTCGACAGGTGCAAACACAGTACATGTGGGAGGGGGCTTGCTCCCGATGAGGCCCGCCCAGGCAAACATGCCTTAAACCATCCCGCCGAGCTTCAGCTCACTCTTGAGATAGGCATAGTAAATCGGCCCTGCCACCACACCCGGCAGGCCGAATGCCGCTTCAAACACCAGCATCGCCAGCAGCAGTTCCCACGATTTGGCACTGATCTGGCCGCCCACGATCCGCGCGTTGAGGAAGTATTCAACCTTGTGGATCACGATCAGGTACCCCAACGCCGCCACCGCCACCCAGATCGACAGCGACAGCGCGACGATGGTGATCAGGGTGTTGGACATCAGGTTGCCGATCACCGGCAGCAGGCCGAGCAGGAAGGTCAGCACGATCAGGGTTTTGGTCAGCGGCAGGTGAATGCCACACAGCGGCAGTACCACGGCGAGGAACACGGCGGTGAAGGCGGTGTTGAGCGCGGCGATCTTGATCTGCGCGAAGACGATATTGCGAAACGCCTGGACCAGCAGGTGCAGACGGTCGAACAGCGCGGCGGCCAGGGGCTTGCGCTTGGTCAGGTCGGGCACGCGCTGCAAGGCGATGATTGCGCCGAGCACCATACCGATCAGCAGGGTGACGAACATGTGGGCGGCGTCTTTGCCGACCAGTTGCAGCTCGCTCAGGTGCTTGCTCAGCCACTGGCCGATGGCCACGCGGAACTCGGCGGCGCTGGCCGGCAGGTAGGCATCGAGAAACGGCGGCAGCTGGCCGCGCGCGCGGTCGACCACGCCCATGAATTTGTCGAGGGAGGCCCCGGGGTTTTCCGCTTCATGGAGCAGGAAGCTGATGGCGCCAGCGAAGATCAGGGCCAGCACGCTGACGATCAGGGTACCGAGCAAGGCTACCGCCAGCCAACGCGCACGTCGGCCTTCGATCAGTCGTTGCAGCTGCGGAGTGAGCATGTTGACCAGCTCATAGACCAACAGGCCGGCCAGCAGGCTTGGCAGCAATTTCAGCGGCAGTACCAGCAGCAACCCGCCAAAGATGATGATGTAGCTGGCCAGCAATATCACGTGACGCTGAGAAAACGTTGGCATACAGCCTCAAAACGAACGGCGCTAAAGGATGGGCAGTCTGCCAGCCTTGAAGGAATCAAGCGAGTGGTCTGAATTGCGAACACCGTCAGTGTGGGAGCGGGCTTGCTCGCGAAAGCGGTCGTTCAGTCACTGATGTGTTGAATGACCCACCGCTTTCGCGAGCAAGCCCGCTCCCACCGGAGATTCGCGTGATCAGTTACCTTTGAGGCAAGTGCTCATAAAGGTTTTACGCGCATCACCGGTCAGCGCCTGGGTTTTCGCCGACGCATTGCAATCCTTCATCTTCTGCTGCTGCGGGGTGAGGGGCTTGGCATCGTTGGCCGCCGGGGCTGACAGGCAGGTTTTCATGAACGCTTTGCGCTCGTCGCCTTTGAGGGTTTTGGTGGTGGCCTCGGCGTTGCAGGTGGTCATTTTATTTTGCTGGGCGGTGGCGGCAAACCCCTGGGAACACAGCAGCAGGCCCATCATCAACAGCGGAATACGCAGCATCTTCATGGAGTTTTCTCCCGGTTACCGTGCCGGGCGGCACGGCCTATCGAGCAGTGTAGTCAAAGCCTGTTACATCTTCACCGGCCACGAATATTTGCCCGGCGGTACTGCTCCGGCGTGCAGCCGGCATGGCGCTGGAACATGGCAATAAAGGCCGAGGCGCTGCTGTAGCCGAGGTCGAAGGCCACGTGCTGCACGCTGCGCTCGCTGTCCAGCGCCTCGATGGCGGCCAGGTAGCGCAGGCGCTGGCGCCATTCGCCGAAGCTCATGCCCAATTCCCGCACAAACTGCCGCGCCAGGGTGCGTTCGCTCACATGCACGTGCTCGGCCCAGTGCGCCAGGGGGCGGTTGTCGGCGGGGTCGGCCTGCATGCCTTCAAGCACCCCGAGCAGCCCGGGATGGCGGGCGTAGGGCAGGAAGCAATCGTGAATCCGCGCCTGCTTGAGCTGGTCCACCACGACCTCGGCCAGGCGCCGGTCGGCGTCGCTTTGCGGGATATTCACATCGCGCAGGGCAAAGTCGCGCAGGATGGCCTTGAGGATATTGCTGATCGCCAGGGTGCACGGCTGCTGCGGCAGTTGCTCGCATAGCTCGGGCGCCAGGCCCACGGAGTGATAGACGATAGCGTGTGCATTGTACGAACTGTGCTCGGTGTGCGGCGGCACCCACACCGCGTATTGCGGCGGCGACATGAAACGGCTGCCGGCCACTTCCATGCGCATCACGCCGCTGGCCGAGTAGTCCAGCGAGCCCCAGAAGTGCTGGTGCGGCGTGCACTCGGTGTCCGGGGCAAAATCCGAATAGCGGAAATACGCCGGGCTGGGCAGGCGGGGGAAATCCGGGAGGCGTACGGTGTGTCTGGCCATGTTGTCTGGATACAAAGGTCGCTTGTCTGGATCGCAGTATAGGCTTCGATCCAGACAGGGGATAATCCGGCCTCATCAATACACCTGGTTTCTTTCGATGCAATACGCGTATCCCCTGCTGGCCATCTTTATCTGGGCCGGCAACACCGTGGTCAACAAATTGGCCGTGGGTTCGATTTTCCCTGCAGAAATCGGCTTTTACCGCTGGTTGCTGGCGGCCTTGCTGTTCACCCCGTTCATGCTCAAACCGGTGATCGCCCACTGGGCGCAGATCCGCCCGAACCTGGGCAAAATCGTCATCCTCGGCGTGCTGGGCATGGCCGTTTACCAGAGCCTGGCGTATTACGCCGCCTCGCTGACCAGCGCCACCAACATGGGCATCATCCTCTCGCTGATGCCCTTGATGGCGCTGACGGCAGCGATCATCAGCCTCGGCCAGCGCCTCACCTTTGGCGCGCTGGCCGGCGCCGTGCTGTCGTTCGCCGGCGTGGTGGTCGTGGTGTCATCCGGCAGCCTCGGCGCACTGCTGCAGCACGGGGTCAATGTGGGCGACGCCATGATGCTGGTCGCCACCCTGGCCTATGCGGTCTACAGCACCCTGCTGAAAAAATGGCAACTGCGCCTGCCGCCGCTGGTGCTCCTGTATTTGCAGGTGCTGGTGGCGGTGGTGGTGCTGTTTCCGCTGTTTGTGTTTTCGGTCAAAGCGGGCCTTGGCTGGGCGAATATCCCGCTGGTGTTGTACGCATGCCTGCTGGCCTCGATGCTCGCGCCGCTGGCGTGGATGCATTCGGTGAAAACCCTGGGCCCGAGCCGTACCACGCTGTTTTTCAACCTGCTGCCGTTGATTACCGCGCTGATTGCAGCGCTAGTGCTCAAGGAAGAGTTGGCGCTGTACCACTTGGTGGGTGGCCTGCTGACCTTGGGCGGGGTCATTCTGTCGGAGCGCTGGACCACGCCGGTGCGCTAGACGCCGGCCGCCTTCAAGCGCTGCGCATGCTCGACAAACAGCCGGATCGGCTCCGCGCCCTTGCCCACCAGGCCCATGGACTGGTTGACGATATCGAAGTGGTCCAGGGCGTAGTCATCGCCGATCACCGTGCCCAAGTGCGAGCTGTAGCGCCCGACCATGCCGTCGCATTGGCCCTTCTCGCGGACAAAACTGCGAGCGAACAATCGGCAGCTGCGGTTCGTACCGTCCAGCACATTGCGCCCGCGATCGGTCTTGCCCGGCTGCAAGGTGCCGGACCATGAGTAATAGCGCACGCCATTGACCTCCTCCACGCCCTGCCCGCCCCAGGTCTCGGGCAAGCCTTGGGGGTATTGGCGATTGAACAGCGCCACGCCCTCGCTGGTCAGCGATAGATGTGAGGCGTGCAGGTTCGCCTTGAAACGCGGGCCGCGATAGCCGGTTTCCAGCAGGCTCATGACCCAGGCCACCAGGTGAAACAACGCGCTCATGATCCGCCCCATGAAGCCATCGATGGGGTAATGCGCGTGGATATGGTCCGCCAGCTCCGAACCCTGGTTGGGGCCGGCCACCGAGGTCACTGAAGCGACCCACTCCGGGCGCTTGGCCGCTGCATAGCGCGCGGTCAACGCACCTTGGCTGTGGCCGATCAGGTTGACCTTGTCGGCACCGGTTTCGCGGCGCAGCTGCTCGATCTGCGCCAGCAACTGTTCGCCACGTACCTCGCTGGAATCCAGCGGTGCCACCTGAACGGGAAACACCTGCGCGCCACCAGCCCGCAACGCCGGGACGATGCCGTACCAATACGGGAACCACCCCAGGCGCACAAACCCGAGCATGCCAGGCACCAGCACCAGGGGGTAACGCGTAGCGAGGGGGTCGGGCATGGCGCAAGTATCCTGGTCGGGGCGTTGATGAAACTATCCTAGACCAATCGACATGACCGCCCCATGACGCCCTGGCGTTTTTAGAACTGCCCTGCCAGCTCATGCAGCTGGCGTTCGGCCTCTTCGCAGGCACGCTGGAACACGCTTTTGTCCGACTCCTCACCTTCTGCGGCGATCACCTGGATATCGTCGATGCCAATAAAGCCCAGAATCGTACGCAGGTGCGGATCGGCGTGGTTCATCGCCTCGTTTTCGCCGCCCGGGCCAAAGCCGTTGCCGCCGCGACTGGTAATGATCAGGGCGCGCTTGCCCGTCAGCAGACGGTGATACTGCGCAATGCCCTGGCTGTCTTGGGTGACATCGAACGTCAGGCCCATACGCACGATCTGATCGATCCAGGCCTTGAGCCCGCTGGGCACGCCGAAGTTGTAGAGCGGCATGGAAATGACCAGCAGCTCATGCTCGATCAACTCACCGACCAGTTCGTCGCTTAATTGCAGGTCGGCCTTCATCACCTTGGGCAGCGACTGCGGCTCGGGGTAGAAATTGGCCGCCACGAAGGCTT
This sequence comes from Pseudomonas syringae, assembly GCF_021606685.1. Taxonomy (GTDB): domain Bacteria; phylum Pseudomonadota; class Gammaproteobacteria; order Pseudomonadales; family Pseudomonadaceae; genus Aquipseudomonas; species Aquipseudomonas syringae_R. The sequence goes on along the minus strand of NZ_WKCB01000004.1, from coordinate 95,629 downwards.
CACTGACATGGGGAATCGCGGCGCGACCGACTTCGCGTCGGGTCAATTGAGCGTCCGGATTAGCGGCTTGCCAGGCCTCGATAAACGACTCGGCGAGGCGCCGGGAGTGGGAACGCTCGCCACGGGGACTTGAATGAATCACTAACATTTTTTTCATCTGTCACAACCTTCACGGACTAAACTCGGACGACCAGGATGGTCGCCGCTCATGCCCGCAAATCTAGGCACGAGCGCCCTCCCCGACAAATGAGCAATAGTTGATCAAGATGAATTAGTTTCATCCATGGAGCCCACATGTTCGCCTCGCTGCCCCTGACCGCCCTGCGCACCTTTGAGTCGGCATCGCGCCTGTTGAGCTTCAAGGCCGCCGCCCTGGAGCTGTCGGTAACGCCGACGGCGGTGTCCCATCAGATTCGCAGCCTGGAAACCTGGCTGGGGGTGCCGCTGTTCGAGCGGCTGCCACGCCAGGTGCGCCTGACGGACGCTGGCGAGCGCTTGTTTCACAGCGTGCATGGCGCCCTGCTCGATGTGGCGCAAAGCCTCGACACCTTGCGCCCGCAACGCAGCGCCGGGCACCTCACGGTGTCCACTACGCCGGCGTTTGCCGCGCTGTGGCTGGTGCCGCGTCTGGGGCGGTTTTATACCGCCCACCCGGACATCAACTTGCGCCTGGATACCCAGTGCGAAGTGATCGACTTGCAGCAGGACGCCAGCGTCGACCTGGCGATCCGCTACAGCCTCGGCGACTACCCCAACCTTTATGGCCAGTGTCTGTTCGATGAGGGTTTTGCGGTGTACGGCTCGCCCGCACAGGTCGCCCTGGCCGCGACCCGGGTGCCCACCCTGATCAGCGTGCGCTGGCACAACTCCGAGCTATACGCCTTGGGTTGGCAAGCCTGGTGCGAAAAAGCCGGGGAGTCGTGGCTGGCCCACACTGCGCAATTGCGCGAATACGATGAAGAGCACTACGCGCTGCAAGCAGCCATTGCCGGCCAGGGGCTGGTGCTGGCGAGCAATATCCTGGTGTCGGAAAGCGTTGCCACCGGGTTGCTGGTGCCTTATCGGCCGCAAATCAGCGTGGACGGCGCCGGCTACAGCGCGCTGTGCGTACCGGGCCGTGAGCGCCACCCGCCGGTTCGCGCGTTTTTCCAGTGGGTGCGGGAGGAAGCGCAGCTGTCCGGCCAAGCGGTGTGAAATCCGATAAAACTTTTTGCGTTGCCTGGGACTCACAACTTGGAGCGATCACGCCGGCAGAGCGTGGCGCAAAACCGGATTAGTACCAGGAGATTGAGATGACTGAAGCACACCTGACTGACGTTGCGACCCTGCGCAGCCGCGCCCGCCAAAACGTCGAAAACGGCGCTGTGACCGAAGGTTACGACGCCGACCGCGAAGAAATCATTCGCCTGCTCAACGCGTCGCTGGCCACCGAACTGGTCTGTGTGTTGCGCTACAAGCGCCACTACTTCATGGCCAGCGGCCTGAAAGCCAGTATTGCCGCCGATGAATTCCTCGAACACGCCACCCAGGAAGCCGAGCACGCCGACAAATTGGCCGAGCGTATCGTGCAACTGGGCGGCGAGCCGGAGTTCAACCCCGACCTGCTGTCGAAGAACTCCCATGCCCAATACGTCGCTGGCAACAGCCTCAAGGAAATGGTCTACGAAGACCTGGTAGCCGAGCGCATTGCGGTGGACAGCTACCGCGAAATCATCCAGTACATCGGCGATAAAGACCCGACCACACGCCGGATCTTCGAAGACATCCTGGCCCAGGAAGAAGAACACGCCGATGACATGGCGGATATTCTGCAAGGCCTGTAACCCGTAACGCTGCAAAACCAATGTGGGAGGGGGCTTGCTCCCGATGGCGGTTGGTCAGTCACTGAATGAGTTGACTGATACACCGCTATCGGGGGCAAGCCCCCTCCCACATTTGCAACTGCAGCCTGCGGCCTGCAGGTTGTCAGTCAGCCTTTCACCGTCTTGGGCGCCTTGCCTTCCTTCATCTGCTGCAGCAATGGCGCGCACTCGTTCGGCTCGCCGCCGCTCGGTGCAACCAGTGCCAGCAAGCCTGCCGCTGGGCCGGCAATCACCCCCAAGGCCACCATGCCAGCACCACGCAGGGCCAGGGGGATGGCTTTCACACCGGCATTCGGCTTGATAAACGGCCCGTTGACGTACAACGGCGAACGCAGGGAGAACAGGCGGAAGCCCTTGGATTCCGGCGTGATCGTCAGGTCCAACTGCTCTGTGGCCATATTCGCCGTGCCATCGATGTAGATGATCGCGTTCTCGGTATCGAACACAAACAGCCGCGTCGTCGCCAGCCCGGTCTTGATGCCGAAATCTGCCGCCGCGCAGTTGATCTTCACTTCCTTGTCGCCGAACAGGCGCCCGACCACGTAGTTACCCACGTTGAGCCCGGCAATTTCCATCAGGCTGCGGCTGATGGCGCCATCGTTGATGAGCATTTTCAGGTCGCCGTTGGACGTGCCCAGCAGCGCTGCCACCGAGTTGCCGCGCCCGGAAATATCGGCATCGCCGTTGAGTTCACCGAAGCTGGTTTTCATCGGTTCAAAGGTTGGGAACAACTGCTTGAGCTTGAAGTTGCGCGCGGTGAGCTTGGCGCGGCCTTCCATCGGCGTGGTGCGGCCGTTGAGGCGGATCTGCGCATCGAGCTTGCCGCCGGCCACGCCGAAGCGCAGGGGTTCCAGGCTCAGCTCGCCGTTATTGAGGACCAGGTGGGTGTAGAGGTCGGTAAAGGGCAGGTCGGCACTGTGCACGATGCGTTTGCCGGTGAATTCCACATCGGCATCCATGTCGCGCCAGCGTTCGGTGCGGAACTCCTCCACCGGCAGCACTTTGGTCGCGGGTTGTTTGCTCTCGCCGCCACGCGCCTTTTGCTTGGCGTTGGAATCGGCGCCGATCAGCGGCGCGAGGTCGGTCATCAGCAATTGGTTGGACACCAGCGCACCGCTGAGCTTGGGCCGGGGCTGGCTGGCGACGTAGCCCAGGTTGCCATGGATGTCGCTGTTGCCGATCTTGCCGTTGAAGTTCTCGTAGGTGAATGAGGCACCGCTGGCTTCATGCAGTTTGGCGATCAGGTGACCGTCGGTGGAATAGGCTGGCGAGTCCGGCAGGGTCACGCCGGTCAGCGGGTACAGGTTGCCCAGGCTGCTGCCCGCGAGCTTCAGGCGCAGGTCCAGGGCGCCGAGGTTCAGCGGGTCGGTCAGCGTGCCGGCCAGGGCAATGCTGGTGTCGGCAATCTTGACCTGGGCTTGCAGCGGGAACGGCTTGGCCGCGTCCTGCAGCGCCAGCAGGCCGCCGATCTTGCCGCTGCCGTCGAGCTTCTGGCCGTGGTACTGGCCTTTGACCTTGAGACCAAACGCGTAGTCCTGTGGGGCGGAGCCTTTTTCCAGGGCCTTCTTGGCATCCGCATCGCCAACGATTTCGCCGAACGGGATGGGCTTGCCCAGCGGGTCGATGATCACGTCCAGCTGGGTCTTGAGGGTTTGGTCGTCGAGGGTGACATGGCCCTTGTCGAAGCCGATGGCGCCGATGTCCACCACCCAGTTGGAAGGTTCTGCGTTGGGGTCTTTGGGGTCGAACTTGAACGTCCAGTTGGCGCGGCCATCGGCCAGGCGCTGCAACTCGGCGCTCGGTTCGGTGAGGTCGATACGCGGGACCACCACACGCTGTACCAACAGCGCCAGTGGCGAAATGCGCAGCTCAACCTTCTTCAGCGTGACCATCTGCGGTTTTTTCGACCAGTCCGGGTTGCCCAGGGTCAGGTCTTCAGCAATCACATGCGGCCACGGCACCCAGGCGCGCCAGCCACCTTCGTCGGGCTCACGCGCCCACACCACGGCCAGGTTGCCGTTGATGGCAAACGGGCGATGCAATTCTTCGGAGACCTTGGCATTGAGCGGCGGCTTGATGCGGTTCCAGTCAAAGAACACCAGAACCAGCACCACCACAGCGATGAGCAGAACGAAGCTGGCGCAGCTCCAAACGACGATTTTACGAGTGCGCGTCATTGCACAGGACTCCTGATTACGACTGAGGGTGCACGCTGCCGCGCACCTTTTGACTACAGCTTATAGAGCTACGACTGACAAATGGTCTGGGGGTTTAGCCGGAGTGCGCATTCGTCGCAAAAAAAGCGACTTCTCCTACAGCTCGCGCGACCTAAACCTTCAACAATGCACCGGTGTTACCCACAGACGGGTCGAAAATACCCACCATGGTGCAAAACCGCGTGCTTGAGAGGCCCGTCCTAGAGCCTCTCCGACGAACAATCAATTCTGTTGATTATTACCATTGTGTTTATGAACTTTTATATCGACTTATCGAGAGTAGCATTAGCCCTGTACCCACTTTATCGCCCTCCCAAGGAGCAACCCATCATGAAACGCCAATTACTCGCTACCGCCCTGTTATCCATCCTGGCTTCCAGCGCCTTTGCCCTGCCAGCCGCCGAACAAGCAATCCCGCAAAACAAAGCCCAAGCCGTTGAATCCAGCCAGACCCTGGCTCGCAGCGGTTCGCAAGAAGACGAAAACCGCGACTACGCCAAAGGCGCTGTTGCTGAAAACGGCCGCAGCCGCCTGGAAGAGAAAGGCCTGGTTGAAGGTGGCGCCGAAAACGCCAACAAACGCGCCTACACTGAAGGTGTTGCCGAAGGTGGCCGTGATCGCCTGGAACAGAAAGGTCTGGTTGAAGGCGGTTCCGACAACGCCAACAAACGCGCTTACACCGAAGGCGTTGCTGAAGGCGGTGCCGACCGTCTGCAAGAACTGCATCAAGCACAGAGCTAAGCCTGTGGTGGCCCAGAAAAAAGCCCGATCTGTCGATCGGGCTTTTGCTTTTGTATAAACCGCGTCACCTACCCTCCCCGCCAAGTTCGACGCCGACGAAGCTGTTTTGCTAGAGTGCATCGCTGTACTTGTCGACAAAGCCCGCCCGCCAATGCTGCCCCGCGCCGAACAGAAGCAACAGACCCGCCTCGCCTTGATGGACGCAGCCCGCCATCTGATGGAGTGTGGCCGTGGGTTCGGCAGCCTGAGCCTGCGCGAAGTGGCCAAGACCGCCGGCATCGTGCCCACCGGTTTCTATCGGCATTTTGACGACATGGACCAGCTTGGGCTCGTATTGGTCAGCGAAGTAGGCCAGACCTTTCGCGCCACGATCCGCCTGGTGCGCCACAACGAGTTCGTGATGGGCGGCATCATCGACGCCTCGGTGCGGATCTTTCTCGATGTGGTGTCGGCCAACCGTTCGCAGTTCCTGTTCCTGGCCCGCGAGCAATACGGCGGCTGCCTGGCAGTGCGCCAGGCCATCGGCGCCTTGCGCGAAGACATCACGCGCGACCTGGCCGCCGACCTGACGCTGATGCCCAAGCTTCAGCACCTGGATGCCCAAGGCTTGCACGTGATGGCCGACCTGATCGTCAAGAGCGTGTTCGCCACCCTCCCCGACATCATCGACCCGCCTGCCCAGGCCTTGCCTGCGCACCTGACGCCCCAGGCGAAAATCACCCAGCAATTGCGCTTTATCTTTATCGGCCTCAAGCATTGGCAAGGGCTCGGCAGCACCGAGTAAGCCTGTCAGCCCGCCGTATGAAAACGCTTGGCGGAGGTGTAGTTCTTGTCCCAATAAGCTTTGCTCAACGAGTCGATTCGCACGCGCTTGCCGGTGCTGGGCGAATGAATGAACTGACCATTACCGATATAAAGCCCGACATGGCTGACCTGACCGCGCCCATTGCCCTTGAAAAACACCGCATCGCCCGGCTTGAGCGCCTCGCGCGGGATGGTCGTGGCGGCTGAGCGGTGCATCTGCGACGTGGTACGCGGCAACCGGATATTCGCCTCGGTCTTGAACAGATAGACCAGCAAGCTGCTGCAATCAAACCCTTGCTCAACCGTGGTGCCGCCGCCTTTATAAGGCGTACCGAGCAACGCGTGGGCGCGTCCGATCACCTTATCAATGACGGGCGGCTGCGTAACTTCGAAGGTCAAGCGTGGTTGCCAGTTGGCCGAGGCAGAGACGATGGTAAACACTGGACTGAAAATGACCCAACAACACAATGACTTGAACATGAGGAATGCCGCCGTGAATTAAACAGGCCACACAGGCTACTGAAGCGGCGTTCAGCGGGTTTAACGTCGACGCTTACGCTCAGGTAGGAAAAGTCCTAAAACGCCCATCACGGGTGCGCCCACCTCAGCCTCGCACCATCTTGAGGCACCCCAATACACGTCCTACGCCCTGTTTAGTGGCATTGACGCGCCTGCCTACAGGCAATTCTTACCCTGCATGCGGGTTGGCAAGCCCCTTGCTCTATGTCTTTCATCGCTCATAGCTGGAAGATTTCTGATGCTGGTGATCCACCGCCGAATCGCCCCCCAGGCCCTCTGGGCCGCCGAGCTGCTGCTGAACTTCGAAGCACGCAGCAAAAGTCGCCTGCGCTGTTTCAGTGCCGACGGCGAAGACGTCGGCCTGTTCCTGGAGCGCGGCCAGCCACCGCTGCACGATGGCGAATGCCTACAGGCCGAAGACGGACGCGTCGTACGCGTTTGCGCGCGGCCTGAACAACTGTTGCACGTCACCTGCAGCAGCGCCTTCGAACTGACTCGCGCGGCCTATCACCTCGGCAATCGCCATGTGGCCTTGCAAGTCGGGGATGGCTGGCTGCGCTTGCTCGATGACTACGTGCTCAAGGCCATGCTTGAGCAGTTGGGCGCGCATGTCGAGACGCTTGAGGCGCCCTTCCAGCCGGAACATGGTGCCTACGGTGGTGGGCATCATCATTCGCGGCATGGCGATGAAGATTTCAACTACGCGCCCAAACTGCACCAGTTCGGCGTGCGTTTATGAACCCAGCCTGGGCGCTGCTGCGTCTGGCCAGTCCGCAATTGCCGATTGGCGGCTACAGCTATTCCCAAGGGCTGGAAATGGCCGTGGAAAACGGCCGCGTGAACGATGCCGCCAGTGCTGGGCGCTGGATCAGCGACCAGTTGCTGCTCAACCTGGCGCGCTTTGAAGCGCCGCTGCTGCTCGCCCACTGCCGCGCCGCTGCCGAGCAGGACTGGCCGCGCCTTGAGCAATTGTGTGAAGAGCACCGCGCCAGCCGCGAGACGCGCGAGCTGTACCAGGAGAGCCGGCAGATGGGCTATTCCCTGCAACAGTTGCTCAACGGCTTGCCCGAACTGGACAGCGCCGCCCGGCAATTCCTTGAACGCTGCCCCGAACCGCACTTGGCCCTCGGCTGGGCGCTGGCAGCACGGGCCTGGGCGATCAGCCCCGACGACGCCCTCGCCGCGTGGCTCTGGAGCTGGCTGGAAAACCAATTGGCCGTGCTGATGAAAACCCTGCCCCTGGGCCAGCAAGCCGCACAACGCCTGACCAGCCAATTGCTGCCGCTGCTGCAACAGGCCCAGCAGGACGCCGCCCGTATCGACCCCAACCATTTCGGCAGCGCCGCCTTTGGCCTGTCCCTGGCGTGCATGGCCCATGAGCGCCAGTACAGCCGCCTGTTCCGTTCCTAGGAGAAGCAAAATGAACACACAACCCCTGCGCGTCGGCATCGGCGGCCCGGTGGGCTCCGGCAAAACCGCGCTGACCCTGGCCCTGTGCCTCGCGCTGCGTGATCGCTACAACCTGGCAGTGGTCACCAACGACATCTACACCCGCGAAGACGCCGACTTCCTGGTGCGCAACCAGGCCCTGGCACCCGAGCGCATCATCGGCGTGGAAACCGGCGGCTGCCCGCACACGGCGATCCGCGAAGACGCTTCGATCAACCTGGAAGCGGTTGACCAACTCAACCGTCGCTTCCCCGGCCTCGACCTGATCCTGGTGGAGTCCGGCGGCGACAACCTCTCGGCCACCTTCAGCCCGGAGCTGTCGGACCTGACCATCTACGTGATCGATGTGTCCGCCGGCGACAAGCTGCCACGCAAGGGCGGGCCCGGTATTTGCAAATCCGACCTGCTGGTGATCAACAAGATCGACCTCGCGCCCCTGGTCGGTGCCTCGCTGGAGCTGATGAACAGCGACACCCAACGTATGCGCAACGGCAAACCCTTTGTGTTCAGCAACCAGAAAACCGGTGTCGGCCTGGACGACATCGTCGCCTTTATCGAACGTCAGGGTCTGCTGACCGCTGCCTGATCAACCCCAAGGAACCTGTCCATGAGCCTCAAAAAACTCTTCGCAGCCGCCGCCCTGCTGCTCACACCTGCCCTGGCCTTTGCTCACCCGGGCCACGGTGACAACGGCCTGCTTGCCGGCATCAGCCACCCCTTGGGCGGGCTCGACCACTTGCTGGCCATGGTGGCAGTGGGCTTGTGGGCCGCCCAACAAAAGGGCGCCGCGCGTTGGGCGCTGCCCTGCACCTTCGTGGGCACCATGCTGATTGGCGGCGTGCTGGGTTTTGAAGGCCTGGAGTTGCCACTGCTGGAAAGCGGGATTGCCGCGTCGGTATTGGCCCTGGGCCTGGCGGTCGCCTTGGCGGTGCGCCCGCCGCTATTCATGGCGGTAGGTGCCACGGCGCTGTTTGCGCTGTTCCACGGTGTGGCCCATGGTTTGGAGCTGCCGGACATGTCCAGCCCTTGGGCGTATGCCGCCGGGTTTGTCGGGGCGACCGCGGTGTTGCACGCCGCCGGGTATGCCGTGGTGCGCTTGCTGCCGGCCGCGGCGGCGCCGTTGGTGCGGATTGCCGGGGCGGCTTCGGCGGCGACTGGGGTTTGGTTGCTGGCGGGGTGATTTGCGGGGCTGTTGAGGGCCTCATCGGGGGCAAGCCCCCTCCCACACTGGACTGCGTTCCAAAGTTGGAACTCGGTCAAATGTGGGAGCGGGCTTGCTCGCGAAAGCGCTCACACAGACACCACCGAACCCAAGCCTGCTACCATGCGCGCCTACACCCCTGCCGTGACGACGCCAGCCAATGCCCAGCGCTTTCCCACCCGCCTTGAATTCTGTGCTCACCCACTTCCATGACCTGATCGTGCCGCTCTGGCAAGGCCCGGGCTGGAATGCCGAGTTGGCGCTGCCCTACGAGGCGCTGGACGCCGATCACCAACCGCTGCCCCCACATCGCTACCGCGCCATGGCCTGTGCCCGGCAGCTGTACCTGTTCGCCAGCCTGATCGGCGAGCCGGGTGCGGCGTTCGCCGAGGAGCGCGCGGCCGCGCTGTTCCGCTCCCTGCAGCGGCATTTCCACGACGCCGAGCACGGCGGCTGGTTCTACAGCATCGACCCGGCCGGGCAGCCGCTGGACAAGCGCAAAGACCTCTACACCCACGCCTTCATTATCTTTGCCTGCGCGCATTACTGGGCCAAGGTGCGTGAGCCGCTGGTGGAATCGGTACTCAACGCCGCCCTGGCAGTGGTCGCCCAGCGTTTCGCCACCGGCGACGGCCTGTACGAAGCGGTGTTGGAACGCAACTGGTCATCGCTCAAGTCGGGGCCCCTGCAGAACCCGTTGATGCACTTGGCCGAAGGCTTCCTCGCCACGCTGGCCGTGCGTGAAGACGCGATCACCCAAGACGCCCTGCTGGACTTGGCCACCGCCCTGCAGAAGCGTTTTATCGACCGCCAACACGGCGTGATGATGGAAAAACCGCTGGGCGCGGTGGATAACTGGTTTGAGCCGGGGCACCAGTTCGAATGGTTCTTTTTGCTCGAATCATCGCCCGTCCTGCGCGGCACCCCGCTGCATGCCTCGCTGACGCGCGCATTTGCCTACGCCGAGCAACAGGGTGTGGATAAGTTAACTGGCGCGGTCAGCGGCATGCTGGCCCTGGACGGCACCGTACGCGATGGCACTCAGCGCATCTGGGCCCAGGCCGAATACTTGCGGGCCCTGACCTTGCGACCGGGCAGCGAAGCCGTGTTGCAGCGCCAGTTGCTGGCGCTGCAACAGCATTTTCTGCATGAGAAAGGCTGGCATGAATGCCTGGATGCTCAGGGTGAGGTGAGTCGGCGGGATATGCCTTCTACCACGCCTTATCATTTGGCGACTTGTTATCAGGGTTTGATCCAGCATCTCGGGTGACCTGTCTGGCCTCATCGGGGGCAAGTCGAACCGTCGCACCGCCCCTCCCACATTTGTCCGCGTTTTCATGCTGGAACTCGGTCTAATGTGGGAGGGGCGGTGCGACGGTTCGACTTGCCCCCGATGGCCTCACTTGGGTCTAACTGGCTGTCACGCAACCCACTTGCGATCCCCGGTAAAACTGATCGTCAGCCAGCGCGCCGCATCCGGCGTGCCGAGCCCTGTGGATATCTCTTCGCGCAAGGCGTCCAGCGTCGCGACGTTATCCACCGGGTAATTCGCCGGCAACACTACATGAATCTCGATAAACCGCGCCCGCCCGTGCTTTTGCACGTAGGACACATAGTCATCGAAACCATGTCTGGCCTGCACTTCAGCCATAACTTCCCGCACCTTGTCGTCCAGTTGGTCCGGGGCGATCCCCAGCACCTCGCGCAACGCCGGGCGCAGGATCTTGAACGCCGGCGCCAGCATGCTCAGCGCCAACAGGATCAGGATCAGCGGGTCGACATACACCGCCCACTCGCCATAGCCCTGGGCCTTGAGCAACAGCGCGGCGAGAAAGCTGATCAGCAAGCCCACCGAGAGCATCGCGTCCACCAGCCAACTGATGTTGTCGAACTGAATCAGTGAGGATTTGAGGGTGCGATTGCGATAACGCACGTAGAAGAAATAGGCGAACTCCACCACGGTAAATACCGCCGCGTAGATGATCACCAACCCCAACTCGATCTCGCGCCCGCCATTGATGATGCCGAACACACCGTTAAGGAAGGCATAGATTGCGATCAGCAGCAGGAAGCTGCCTTCGATCAACAGCACCATGGGCTCCAGGTGCCAGTAGCCGAACTGGAAGCGGTCGTTACTTTTCTTCGCGATCAGCTTGGCCGTGATCAGCATCAACACCTTGATGGCGGTGGCGATCAGCGAGAAAAAGCCGTCGAACAAAATGGATTGGGCGCCGGATACCACGCCCGTGACAATCCCGGCGATCGCGACGGCGAACATCAGAATGGTCGATTGTTTGAGCAGTGCCTGCTCACCTCGGTTACTCACATTTCCTCCTGTCAAAACCTTTAAACCGCACAGTGCGGAGGGTTTTCCGGAGGGGAGTGTACCTTATGCCGTGTTTTGGCCGATTTGACGCCATCGAGGGCAAGCCCTCTCCCACATTCAACCGAGTTTCAACTTTGAAATGCAGTCAATGTGGGAGGGGGCTTGCCCCCGATGGCAGCGCCTCGGTCTTAAGCCTTACTTGGCCCCACGCTCAATCGCAAACCCAGCCCAGGTCTGGCTCACCGGCATCAGCTCCAACCGGTTGATATTCACGTGCGCCGGGGTGTTCAGCACCCAGAAGATCGTGTCGGCAATGTCCTGCGGCTGGATCGGCTCGGCGCCGGCGTAGGTGGCGTCGTAGCGCGCCTGGTCACCGCCGAAGCGCACCAGGGAGAACTCGCTCTCGCACAGGCCTGGCTCGATGTTGGTCACACGCACACCCGTGCCTTGCAGGTCGCAGCGCAGGTTCAGCGAGAACTGCTTCACGAACGCCTTGGAGCCGCCATACACGTGGCTGCCCGGGTACGGGTAGCTGCCGGCGATGGAACCCAGGTTGATGATCCCGGCGCCCCGGCCATGGGCGATCAAGCGTGGCAGCAGCAGGCTGGTGGTGGTCAGCAGGCCCTTGATGTTGGTGTCGACCATGGTTTCCCAATCGTCGAGGCTGCACTTGGGCGCAGGGTCGGTGCCCACGGCCAGGCCGGCGTTGTTGATCAGCCCGCGCAACGTGGCGAACGATGGCGGCAGGTTGGCGATGGCGTCTTCCATGCCCTTGCGGTCACGCACATCCACGACCAGGCCGTGCACTTCGGTCTGCTTGGAAAGCTCTTCGACCAGTGCATTCAAACGGTCGGCACGACGGCCAGTGAGCACCAGTTTCCAGCCGGCTTGGGCAAAACGACGGGCGCAGGCTTCGCCGAAACCTGAGGTGGCGCCAGTAATAAACAGCGTGTCGGACATGGTGTTCTCCTTGCGGGCATCGGGAAAAAAATCAGCCAGCAGAATGCCCTTACGCCGCGGTTGCGGCAACCGCTAAGCACGCAACTTGATGCATGACTGGTCATTTTTTAACCATGCCGAGCAAAGCCATATAAACCGTGGCCCGCAGCCATATGCGCGCAGGTTATCCACAGCTGCGCCCACAGTCTTTGGGGGCAAGTGTAAAAAGCCCCAAGCCGCTATTCACAAGGGCTGTAGACGGTTTTAGAAAGTTTTTTGCTTGACCTTGGCGGGGGCGTATGTAGGCCCTCGGGAAACGCAAAAATTCAGACGATGGCTCCAGGCCAGTCATTCCGGCCTCTGCGGCCGTCTTTCCAGAGTTTAGTCACAGACTTATCCACAGGCTGGCGGGACATATTTTGGTCATATACCTGTGTCTTTAAACAGGTTGACAAAACCCTTGAAGGGTTGCGAAAAAGCGCCTGATCAAAAAACAACCGCCGCGCTACAAGCCACGTAATCAAAGGCTTGCAGCCAGCTACACCCACGTTACCCACAGCCGGTTCCACAGCGGATGGGGACAAGTCAAAACTGTGACAAAACAGGGATTTGCGGCGGCTATATGTCGCGCTTTGGAGGCAGGCTGGATTTGTTTTCCACAATTTGGAAGCGGGTCTTGTGGATCACACAAAACAAATGTGGGAGGGGGCTTGCTCCCGATAGCTATTTGTCAGTCAAAACATCTGAAACTGACACACCGCTATCGGGAGCAAGCCCCCTCCCACAGGATACTGCGTTGTGATTTAAATCAGTGGCCACCCAAATAGGCGTTGCGCACTTCCTCATTCACCAGCAATTCCTTACCGGTGCCTGTCAGGCGAATCTCACCGTTGACCATCACATACGCCCGGTCCGACAAGCGCAGCGCGTGGTTGGCGTTCTGCTCCACCAAAAAGATAGTCATCCCGGTAGCCGCTAGCTCGCGCAGGGTGGCGAAGATCTGCTTCACCACAATCGGCGCCAGGCCCAGGCTCGGCTCGTCCAGCAGCAACAGCTTGGGCCGGCTCATCAGCGCGCGGGCGATGGCGAGCATTTGCTGCTCGCCGCCGGACATGGTCATGGCGCGCTGGGTGCGCCGCTCTTTGAGCCGTGGGAACAGCTCGAACATGCGCTGCATGTCTTCCTGGGCGAACTTATCCCCAATCGGGATGGTGCCCATCAGCAGGTTTTCCTCGACGGTCATGTCGGGGAACACCCGCCGCCCTTCCGGCGACTGCGCAATGCCGTTGGAGGCGATGTATTGGGACGACTTGTGGGTAATGTCGACGCCGTTGTACAGAATCTGCCCCGACTCGGCCCGTGGCTGGCCGAAGATCGACATCAGCAACGTGGATTTGCCCGCGCCGTTGGAGCCGATCAGGCTCACGGTTTCGCCTTCGTTGATGTGCAGCGAGACTTTTTTCAGGGCCTGGATCGGGCCGTAGAACACGTCCAGGTCCTTCATTTCGAGGATAGGTGCACTCATACCAGCTCCTCTTCGTCAGCGCCCAGGTAGGCGGCAATCACTTTCGGGTCGTTACGGATCGCTTCCGGCCCGCCTTCGGCGATCACGTTGCCGTGGTCCAGCACCACGATGTGGTCGGAAATACTCATCACCATGCCCATGTCGTGTTCGATCAGCACCACCGTCAGGTCGTGTTCGTCGCGCAGCAGACGAATCATCGCGCTGAGGGCTTCGGTTTCCTGGGGGTTGAGGCCCGCTGCCGGTTCGTCCAGGCAGATGATCTGCGGCCGGGTGCACATGGCGCGGGCGATTTCCAGGCGGCGCTGCTGGCCGTAGGAAAGCTCACCGGCCAGGCGGTTGGCGCAGTCCACCAGGTCGACCACTTCCAACCAATAGAAGGCGTGGTCGAGGGCGTCGCTTTCAGCCTTGCGGTAACCCTTAGTGTTGAGAATGCCCGCCAGCATGTTGCGATTGACCCACATGTGCTGGGCCACCAGCAGGTTTTCCAGCACCGACATTTCCTTGAACAGGCGAATGTTCTGGAAGGTACGCGCCAGGCCTGCACGGTTTACCAGGTGGGTGCCGCCGAACATCTTGTAGTACACGCGGCTGAAAAAGCTTTTGGGCGATACAAAGTCGGCGGCCTTGAAGCGCTCGCCGAGCAGTTGGATCACGTTGGTTTGCTTGCCACGGATATTGAGTTCGATCTTGCCGCCGCTGGCTTTGTAGAAGCCGGTGAGGCAATTGAAAACGGTGGTCTTGCCGGCGCCGTTGGGGCCGATCAGGGCGAAGATCGAGTTGCGTTCGACCTTGAGGCTCACGTCGCTCAAGGCTTTGATGCCACCGAAGTGCATCATCAGGTGTTCCACGGACAGGACGACTTCCTTGCTCATGGCGCCACTCCTTTACGTGGGGTCACACCAGTGCGGCTGATGCGGATCAGCCCGCGCGGTCGCCAAATCATCATCACCACCATCAACACGCCAAACAGCAGTACGCGGTACTCAGAGAAACTGCGCAGCAACTCCGGCGCGACAGTCAGCACGAATGCCGCAATCACCACGCCCACCGTCGAGCCCATGCCGCCCAGCACCACGATGGCCAGGATCAGCGCCGACTCGAAGAAGGTGAACGACGAGGGGTTCACAAACCCCTGGTAGCTGGCGAAAAACACCCCGGCCAAACCGGCCGTCGAGGCGCCGATGGTGAAGGCCGAGAGCTTGACCAGTACGTGGTTCAGGCCCATGGAACGGCAGGCGATTTCGTCCTCGCGCAAGGCTTCCCAGGCGCGGCCGACCGGCATGCGGGTCAGGCGGTGCTTGATGTACAGCACGGCCAGCACCACCAGGAACAGCACGATGTAGATGAACAGGAATTTGATGTTGGGGTTGTAGTCGATGCCGAAGAATTCGTGGAACGGAACCCCGCCATCCTTCGCGCGCCGCCCGAACTCCAGGCCGAGGAAGGTCGGCGATGGCACCGGCATGCCGTTTGGCCCGCCGGTAAACGACAGCCAGTTGTTGAGCACCAGGCGGATGATTTCACCGAAGCCCAGGGTCACGATGGCGAGATAATCGCCGTGCATCCTTAACACCGGGAACCCGAGTATGCACCCCGCCAACGCCGCCGCGATGGCCGCCAGTGGCAGCACGGTCCAAAAGCCCAGGCCGAGGTATTGATAACCCAGCGCCAGGCCGTAGGCGCCGATGGCGTAGAACGCCACGTAACCCAGGTCGAGCAGGCCGGCCAGGCCCACCACAATGTTCAGGCCCAGGCCAAGCAACACGTAGATCAGCCCGAGGATCACCACGGTCAACAGGTACTTGTTGGCGAAGATCGGAAACACGATGGCAATCACGATCAACGCCGGGATGATCCAGCGCAGCCGCGACTTGTAGTCCGGCGCCAGCACATGCACGCCAGAGCCACTGCTCTCGAAACCCTGCAGGATCTTCACGCCCTTGGGGGTTTGCAAGAACAGGCTCATGGCGAAGCGGCCGACCATCACGATGGCGACCAGCAGGCCCACGCGGGCCGGTTCCAGGTTGAAGCTGTAGCCGTCGAGGACCACGCCGACGATCGGACCGAACACGATCAGCGAAATCAGCCCGGCAAGGACCGTATCGACCACACTTTTCTTGATATCGATGGGTTTGGCAGCAGACATGTTTACACCTTAGCCACGAGTGGGCGACCCAGCAGGCCCTGGGGACGGAAAATCAGAATCACCACCAGCAGGGAGAAACTGAACACGTCTTTGTAGTCAGAGTTGATCAACCCCGAGAACAGCGACTCGGAAATACCCAGGATGATCCCGCCCAGCATCGCCCCAGGCAGGGAGCCGATGCCGCCGAGTACCGCTGCGGTAAACGCCTTGATGCCGATAATGAAGCCGGCGTAGAAGTCGAACGTGCCGTAGTTGAGGGTGATCAGCACGCCGGCCAACGCCGCCATCGCGGCACCGATGACAAACACGTAGGAGATCACGCGGTCGGTGTTGATACCCAGGATCGAGGCCATCTTGCGGTCTTGCTGGGTGGCACGGCACATGCGGCCGAGCTTGGTGTACTTGATGATGTAGGTGAGCAACGCCATGCCGGCAAACGCCGCCACAAGGATGAATACCTTGGTGTAGGTGAGCTGCACGAACCCGGTGCCGATGTCGACACGCCAGGCCCCGGCGAGCAGCGTTGGAATGCCTTGTTGTTTCGCACCCTGGGCGATCTGCGCGTAGTTCTGCAGGATCAGCGAGATACCGATGGCGCTGATCAGCGGAGCCAGTCGGGTGGAGTTGCGCAAGGGTTTGTAGGCGACACGCTCGATGACCCAACCGTACACGCCGGTAACGACCACGGTGAAGATCAACGTACCGAGAATGAGCAGCGGGAAGGATTCGATGCCGAAGTAAGCCAGCAGTGCCAGACTGATCGCCGCGAGGTAAGCGGAAATCATATAAACCTCGCCGTGAGCGAAGTTGATCATGCCAATGATGCCATAGACCATTGTGTAGCCGATGGCGATCAGGCCATAGACCGACCCGAGGGTCAGGCCGTTGACCAGTTGCTGCAGGAAAATACCATCCATAACGCAATCTCACGCGGTGAGCACCTGCACACCGGTGGGTGTGCGGAGCCTCTGGAGGAAAAGACAGATCTCAATAACAACACTGTCCCAATGTGGGAGGGGGCTCGCCCCCGATGCGGTGGGTCATCTGAACAACTGTTGACTGACACACCGCTATCGGGGGCAAGCCCCCTCCCACATGGATTACTTCTGCTTTTCCAACTGATGGTATTTGCCGTCTTTGTCCCACTGGTAAACCACGTAGTCGGACACTTTCAGGTCGCCTTTGGCATCCCAGGCTTTTTCACCCATAACGGTTTTCACCGGGTTCGCCTTGAGCCACTTGGCGGCGTCTTCGCCCTTGTTGGACTTGGCACCGTTGAAGCCGGCGGCCAGCGCCTGGACCGAGGCGTAGGCGTACAGGGTGTAGCCTTCAGGCTCAGTGCCGTTTTTGCGGAACTCTTCCACCACGGCCTTGCTGTCTGGCAGCAGGCGCGGGTCGGCGCCGAAGGTCATGTACACGCCATCGACGTATTGCTTGCCGCCGGCGGTAGCCACCAGCTCGTCGGTCACTACACCGTCATCGGACATGAACTTGACGTCTTTGAGGCCGGCTTCACGGATCTGGCGAACCAGTGGACCGGCTTCCGGGTGCAGGCCGCCGAAGTACACGACATCAGCACCGGTGGAGCGGATCTTGGTGACCAGGGCGCTGAAGTCTTTCTCGCCACGGGTCAGGCCTTCTTCCAGCACCGGCTTGACGCCGCGCTTGGTCAACTGGGCAGCGGTGGCATCGGCCAGGCCTTTGCCGTAGGTGTCTTTGTCGTTGATGACCGCGACTTTCTTGCCCTTGAGCACGTCGACGATGTAGTCGCCGGCGACGATGCCTTGCTGGTCGTCACGGCCGCACATGCGGAACATGGCGCCGAGGCCGCGTTCGGTCACTTGTGGGTTGGTGGAGCCCGGGGTGATGGCGATGATGCCAGCTTCGTCGTAAACCTCGGAGGCCGGAATGGTGTTGGACGAGCAGAAGTGCCCGACCACGCCGATCACTTTGTCCTGGTCGGCCAGGCGGTTGGCCACGGCCACGGCCTGCTTGGGTTCACAGGCATCGTCACCGGCAACCAGCTTGATTTGCTCGCCGTTGATGCCACCGGCCTTGTTGATCACATCGGCTGCCGCCTGGGCACCCTTCATGTACTGCTCACCGAATGCAGCGTTGGCGCCGGTCATCGGCCCCGCCACGCCAATTTTCACATCAGCTTGAACAAACGTAGAAACACCCAGCGCCGCTGCAACGGCAAGGGCCAGAAAACCTTTCTTGTAAAACGTCTGGGACATGAGTGGTGCTCCGATATTTTTGATTTTTGGCACGACAACTTGCATTCAAACCTTTCACTGAAAGCCCCGAGCAAGGCGCGTGCCATTACGTTTTTATTCTTCAAAAAGACACGGTGTCATTGTGATTGATGGCGTTTCGACTCCTTCTGTCAGGACGTGCAACCGTCTAGCGTCCAGAGGTGCAACCAATGGACCGAAAAAGTACAACCTCGGCAGGTCGCAGCTGCAACCGGAGGGATAAACGACAGTTCCTACACCTGTAACAATGTGCGTAACGGAACTGCACATTTACAGTGCGTGATTGCTACGACTTGCACCAATACAGATTAGTAGCCTGCTAAGAAAATGCAGGCTTTTGAGCGCTATTTCGCTGATCAGATCACGATCCGCAGGCATTGCCCGGCGTGATACAGCGAGAATCCCGCCTCATAAAGACAACTGCGCAGGCCCACCCCGGCCAGAGGCTGCATGGGCGTAAACGGGATAGGCAGCGCCTGGGGATTCTGGTGACACAGGTAGTCGGCAAAGGCCTTGCCGACCACGCTGCCGGTGGTCACGCCGCGCCCGTTATAGCCCGTTACTGCCACGAGGCCCGGCGCCGGTTCGAACAGGCGCATCAGGTGGTCAGGGGTGAAGGCGATGCAACCGGTCCAGGTGTATTCCCAGTGCACCGATTTGAGGTACGGGAAGTAATGCTGCTGCACCCGATCGGCCCACGCCTTGAGGAACCACGCCGGTTTCTGGTTACCGTTGCCCAGGCTGCCGAGCAACAGGCGACCATCGGCATCACGGCGGATACTGCTCAATACCTGGCGCGTGTCCCACGAGCCCTGGCCGCCGGGGAGGATCCGCTCGGCGGCGGCGTCGGTCAGCGGGGCCGACGCGACCTGGTAGTAATAACCGGGGAAGAAGTTACGGCGCAGCTCGGTCCATTCGCCTTGGGTGTAGGCATTGGAGGCGATGACCACCTGTGCAGCCTGCACCGAACCTTGCGCGGTTTGCACTGACCAGTGCGCACCCTGGCGCTCAAGTTGGGTGACGGGAGAATGGTCGAACAGCTGCCCGCCCAGGCCGACTGCTGCATTGGCCAAACCACTGGTGTAAGCCATCGGGTTCAAGGTGCCGGCACGTCTATCGAGCAAGGCGGCCGCGATTTTCCGCGTGCCCGTAGCGTCCTCGCAGGCCTGGCCGGTGAGCAATTCCACTGGCGCGCCACGGCGCTTCCATTGTGCTTCGCGACTGCGCAAATCCGCCTCGCCACGGGCGTTGTGCGCCATGTGCAGGGTGCCCTCGCGGCGCAACTGGCAATCGATGTTGTATTTGTCGATCAGGCTGAACACCAGCGACGGCGCCGCGCCCAACATGCGGTTGAGCTGACTGCCCACCGCTTCGCCGAAACCGGCTTCAATCTCGTCCGGTGGGATCCACATGCCGGCATTCACCAGCCCGACGTTGCGCCCCGAACCGCCGTGGCCGGTGCGATGAGCCTCCAGCACGGCGACGCTTTTACCCTGTTCCAGCAAGTGAATGGCCGCGGACAAACCGGTGATACCGGCGCCGATCACGCACACATCCACCTTGACCTCACCCTTGAGCGCGGCGCGATCGGGCCGGCTGGGGGTGAGGTGTTCCCATAAACATGTTTCGCGTAGCGCCATTGCCAGACTCCGGTGAGACCTAACAAACAACTTTTCCGAACTGCTAATGCGATCAAATGTGGGAGGGGGCTTGCCCCCGATAGGGGTGGATCAGTTGTACGTTTGTTGACTGACACACCGCCATCGGGGGCAAGCCCCCTCCCACATTTTCAACCGCGTTTCGACAGTGGTTTAGTCGAAGGTAATGCCCTGGGCCAGCGGCAATTCCAGCGAATAGTTCACGGTATTGGTCTGGCGACGCATATACCCACGCCATGCATCCGAGCCCGACTCACGCCCGCCGCCGGTCTCTTTCTCACCGCCAAACGCGCCACCAATCTCTGCACCACTCGGGCCGATGTTGACGTTGGCGATGCCGCAGTCACTGCCCACCGCCGACATGAACTGCTCGGCCTCGCGCACATCGGTGGTGAAGATGCACGACGACAAGCCCTGAGGCACGGCGTTGTTCAGGCGCAGGGCCTCGGCGAAGTCGCTGTAGCCAATCACATACAGAATAGGCGCGAAGGTTTCGGTGCACACCACGTCGCTCTGCTCGGGCATCTCCACAATGGCTGGCGACACGTAGTAGGCATTCGGGAATGTGTCTTCCAACTGGCGCTTGCCGCCGAACACCTTGCCGCCTTCGCTCAAGGCCTGCTCCAGGGCGTCCTGCATATTCTCGAAGCCGTGCTTGTCGATCAGCGGGCCGATCAGGTTGCCTTCCAGCGGGTGGCCGATGCGCACCTTGGAATACGCAGCCTTGAGGCGCGCAACGATGTCTTCCTTGACCGATTCATGCGCAATCAGGCGGCGCAGCGTGGTGCAGCGCTGGCCGGCGGTGCCGACGGCGCTGAACAGGATGGCGCGTACGGCCATGTCGAGGTCGGCGCTTGGGCCGAGGATCATCGCGTTGTTGCCGCCCAGTTCGAGGATGCTGCGGGCAAACCGTGCGGCGACTTTCGGTGCGACCTCGCGGCCCATGCGGGTGCTGCCGGTGGCGCTGATCAGGGCAACGCGCGGGTCATCCACCAGCGCGGCGCCGGCGTCACGACCGCCGATGATCACTTGGCTCAGGTACTCCGGTGCGCCGTCGAATGTCTTCAGCACGCGCTCGAACAACGCCTGGCAGGCCAGGGCGGTGAGCGGGGTCTTTTCCGATGGTTTCCAGATCACCGCGTTGCCGCACACCAGGGCCAGGGTGGTGTTCCACGCCCACACAGCCACCGGGAAATTGAACGCACTGATCACGCCGACCACGCCCAGCGGGTGCCAGGTTTCACGCATATGGTGGCCCGGGCGCTCGGAGGCGATGGTCAAACCGTACAGCTGGCGCGACAGGCCGACCGCGAAGTCGCAGATGTCGATCATTTCCTGCACTTCGCCCAGGCCTTCCTGGGTGATCTTGCCGGCTTCCCAGGACACCAGCTCGCCGAGATCCGCCTTGTATTCGCGCAACACGTCGCCGAACTGGCGCACCAACTCGCCGCGACGCGGGGCCGGCACCTTGCGCCATGCATCGAATGCATGCTCGGCGCGACTGACCTGCTGCTCCACCTCGGCGGCGCCTTCCCAGTGCACACTGCCGATGCGGCTGCCATCAATCGGCGAATGCACGGGCTGTTTGCCCGCCTGGTACAGCGCCGGGTTTACCCCGAGACGATCAAGCAATGCGGCAACCATGGGTCACTCCTTCAAACTCAAACAGAAAATTCGCGCCGCCACGGACACGGCGATCCAGACCTTAGTTGTAGCTGGCCCAAGACTTGCCAACAAACGACGATTAGGCGAGATATCATTCCGTTTATTCATGCAAAGAATAAAAAGAGGCATGCCGTGCTGAACAAAAGAAATTTGCCCTCGATCACCGCCTTGCAGTGCTTTGAAGCCGCCACCCGCCACCTGAGTTTTACCCGCGCCGCCGAGGAGCTGAACCTCACGCAAAGCGCGGTGAGCAAACAGGTGGCGCAGTTGGAGGAGTTGCTCCAGCACCTGCTGTTTCGCCGGGTGCGCCGCCGCTTGCAGATGACCCCGGCAGGCGACCTGTACCTGGTGGAAGTGCGCAAGATCCTCACGCAGGTGGAGATGTCCACCCACTATCTGCGCTCCTACGGCGGCGAAACCCAAGTGCTGCGCGTGTCCACGCCCTACACCTTCGGCGCGCGCTGGTTGGTGCCGCGCCTCAAGGGCTGGCGCTTGCGGCATCCGCAGATCCACCTGGACCTGTGCAACGAGCAGGAGCCGGACGAGCTGCTGCAGGGCAAGGCCGACATGGCGTTCTACTTTGGTCAGGGCTCACGGCCCGGCACCGAGAGCCTGAAACTGTTCAGCGAAGAGCTGATTCCCGTGTGCGCGCCGCACAGCCTGCCGGCGCAGCCGTTCACCGACCCCACGCAACTGAGCGACCTGGTGCTGCTGCAAAACGCCTCGCGCCCCCAGGGCTGGCACGACTGGTTCGCCGAGCAGGGTTACCAGACCGAGCACAGCTACCACGGGCCGCGTTTCGACACCGTCTATATGTGCATCCGCGCCGCCCAGGTGGGCTGCGGCGTGGCGCTGCTGCCGCGCTTTCTGGTCGAAGAAGAACTGGCCGACGGCAAGCTGGTGATCCCCTGGCAGCATGCGATGCCAAGCCAGGATGCTTACTATTTGGCGTACCCGGAGCATTCGGCGGAGGTGCCCAAGGTGCGCGAGTTTGTGAAATGGATGATGGAGCAGGTTATTTAGTGCCTGAAATACCGCTTTCGCGAGCAAGCCCGCTCCCACATTTGGAATGCATTTCAAATGTGGGAGCGGGCTTGCCCCCGATGAGGCCGGTGGCCTCACTGAAAAAATCACTGGCAAACCGACCCAGGTCTATGCGCCACTAGCCCCCTTCCTTAATTGTGCGTAAAGGCCGGCGCCCATCGCCGACCCGTCTGGAGATTCCCGTTATGAGCGAGAGTGTGTTTGCCGATCGCATCGTGCAGAACCTGCTCGACACCGACTTCTACAAGCTGACCATGATGCAGGCGGTGCTGCACAACTACCCGAACGTGGAAGTTGAATGGGAGTTTCGTTGCCGTAACAGTGAAGACCTGCGCCCGTACCTGGCGGAGATCCGCTACCAGATCGAGCGCCTCGCCGAGCTGAGCCTGAGCCCCGACCAACTGGGCTTCCTGGAACGCATCAGCTTCATGAAGCCGGACTTTTTGCGCTTCCTCGGGCTGTTCCGTTTCAACCTGCGTTATGTGCAGACCGGCATCGAGAACGGCGAGCTGTTCATCCGCCTGCGCGGGCCATGGCTGCATGTGATTCTGTTCGAAGTGCCGATGCTGGCCATCGTCAGCGAAGTGCGTAACCGCTACCGCTACCAGACCGTGATCCTCGAACAGGCGCGCGAACAGCTGTACCGCAAGTTCGACTGGCTGACCGCCAACGCCAGCAGCGACGAGCTGTCCGAGCTGCAAGTGGCGGACTTCGGCACGCGCCGGCGCTTCTCGTACCGCGTGCAGGAAGAAGTGGTCAGCGTGCTCAAGCATGACTTCCCCGGGCGATTTGTCGGCACCAGCAACGTGCACCTGGCCCGCGAATTCGATATGAAGCCATTGGGCACCATGGCCCACGAATGGATCATGGCCCACCAGCAACTGGGCCCGCGCCTGATCGACAGCCAGATCGCCGCCCTCGATTGCTGGGTCCGCGAATACCGTGGCCTGCTGGGCATCGCCCTGACCGACTGCATCACCACCGACGCCTTCCTCAGCGACTTCGATTTGTACTTCGCCAAGCTGTTCGACGGCTTGCGCCATGACTCCGGCGACCCGGTGCAGTGGGCCGAAAAAGCCATCGCCCACTACCACAAGCTGGGCATTGAGCCGATGAGCAAGACCCTGGTGTTCTCCGACAGCCTGTCGCTGCCCAAGGCGCTGGAGATTTTCCGTGCGCTACGCGGTCGCATTAACGTGAGCTTCGGTATCGGCACCAACCTGACCTGCGACATTCCGGGGGTGGAACCGATGAGCATCGTGCTTAAAATGACCGCCTGCAATGGCCAGCCCGTCGCGAAGATCTCCGATGAAGCGGGCAAGACCCATTGCACCGACCCGAATTTCGTCGCCTATTTGCGTCACGTTTTCAAAGTACCTGCCCTTTCCAGCAAGGAGTGAATCATGCAAGCCGTACAGCGTGAGATTGCGCAGCAGCTCAAGGTCCAAGCGCCATTCAACGACCAGGCCGCCCTTGAGGCCGAAGTGGCCCGCCGCATAGCTTTTATCCAGGACTGCCTGCGCAACTCCGGGCTCAAGACCTTGGTGCTGGGCATCAGCGGTGGCGTCGACTCCCTGACCGCAGGCCTGCTGGCCCAGCGTGCGATGCAGGAACTGCGGGCCAGCACCGGGGATGAGGCTTACCGGTTTATTGCCGTGCGCCTGCCCTACGAAACCCAGTTCGATGAAATCGACGCCCAGGCATCGGTGGACTTTATCGAGCCGGACGAGCGCCACACCGTGAATATCGGGCCGGCCGTGAAAGCCCTGGCCACCGAAGTGGCGGCGTTTGAAGGCAAGGCGGCGGTGTCCCGTGACTTCGTGCTGGGCAACACCAAAGCGCGTATGCGCATGGTCGCGCAGTACACCATTGCCGGTGCGGCGGGTGGGCTGGTGATCGGCACCGACCATGCGGCGGAAGCGGTGATGGGCTTTTTCACCAAGTTCGGTGACGGTGCCTGCGACCTGGCCCCGTTGAGCGGGCTGGTGAAAAACCAGGTGCGCTCGATTGCGCGGCACTTTGGCGCGCCGGAGTCGCTGGTGGAGAAAGTGCCGACGGCCGACCTGGAAGACCTGTCGCCCGGCAAGCCGGATGAAGCGTCACATGGCGTGACCTATGCCGAAATCGATGCGTTCCTGCACGGTGAGCCGGTGCGCGAGGAAGCGTTCCGGATTATCTGCGAGACGTATCGCAAGACTGAGCACAAGAGGGTTATGCCGTTTGCGCCGTGAGGTGAGTCAGATAGGTTTGTGTTGACTGTCAGATAGTCATCGGGAGCAAGCCCCCTCCCACAGTTGAATGTATTCACACTTCAAAGTGTTGGAGCGGGCTTGCTCGCGTCATCGGGGGCAAGTCGAATCGTCGCACCGCCCCTCCCACAGTTGACCGAGTTCCAACATGAGAATGCGGTCGAATGTGGGAGGGGCGGTGCGACGATTCGACTTGCTCGCGAAGAACGATAACGCGGTGTTACTTAACGACCACAGTGCCTTTCATCATCGAGATGTGGCCCGGAAACGAGCAGAAGAACGCGTAATCCGTGCCAGCCGCCAGCTTAGACACGTCGAAGGTCACCGAATCTTTCTCACCGGCACCGATGATCTTGGTGTGAGCAATGATGCGGTCGTCGCCTGGTTTCAGGTAGTCCTTGTCAATGCCAGCAGCCATGCCATCACTGGCAACCGGTTGCATATTGGCAGCGCTGGTCAGCACCCAGTTGTGGCCCATGACGGTTTTTGGCAAGTTGCCGGAGTGAGTCAACTCGACGGTAAAGGTCTTGCAGCTCTTGTCGATTTCAATGGCTTTGGTGTTGAACGACATTTGGTCAGTGGAGTCGACCGTGACCTTGCACTCTGCAGCAAGCAACTGGCCGCTCGCCAGAGTCAGCAGGGAAACAGCAATGAGTTTGGCAAACATGTGAATCTCCAAGGCAGGGTTTAAAAACGCGGATTGCGGTAAGGGTGCCTCAAACAGGCTTGAATTCTTATGATCTGCATCAACAGATTGTATACAACTTTAGGCTATCAGACTGATCAACACAATCTACCAGCCAAAGTACGACGACCCGCCTATGATCGGCCCATCACCCATCGGAGGCTCTGCCATGCACTTCAATCAATTCTTCAACGGCCTGCTGGCCGCGTACGCCTGCGGTAAGTGAAGGCCAAGCGCGCTGCTAAGCTGCTACCATAGCGACCCAAGGCAGCTGCGCGCCGCCACCCTCACCTTCGACCCTAGAGGATCGCCCATGGCCAAACCTAATTACTCCTTCGCCAAACGTCAGAGAGACCTGGCCAAGGAACAGAAGAAAGAGGAAAAACTGCAACGCAAGAAAGCCGCTGCAGACGAAGAAGCGGGCGCACTGAACCCGGATGCCGATGGTGAAGTAACGAGCGACGAGACCGAAACACCAAAAGATCCGGCTGAATAACTGACCGTTCCCACCCTGTGGCGAACGGATTTGTCGTGGCGAGCGGGCGTGTTGTGGCGAGCGGGCTTGCCCGCGTTGGGTCGCGAAGCGGCCCCGATCGATGCCCGTGGTGCTTCAGAAAGATCGTTGAATCGGTTATAGGGGCTGCTGCGCAGCCCAACGCGGGCAAGCCCGCTCGCCACAGCAAGCCTGCTTGCCATAGCACGCCGGCTTGCCACTACAAGCCGGGTTGCCACAAAGCCTGCTTACGACAGTAAGACCGGCAATCACTCCAGCGGCATCACCGTCACCCGCACCTCCGGGTCATGGCTCCCTCCCCCCAGAATCACCCCCCGCAACGGCGACACATCAGAGAAATCCCGGCCCCAGGCCAGGGTGATGTGCTCCAGTGCCGGCTGCACATTGTTCGTCGGATCAAAATCCACCCAACCCGATACCGGGCAATACACCGAGACCCACGCGTGGGAGGCATCGGCGCCGATCAGGCGTGGCTGGCCGGGCGGCGGCTGGGTCAGCAGGTAGCCGCTGATATAGCGCGCCGCCAGGCCCCGCGAGCGCAGGCAGGCGAGCATCAGGTGGGCGAAGTCCTGACACACGCCGCGACGGCGCTCCAGCACTTCCACCAGCGGCGTGGCGACCTGGGTGGCTTCGGCATCGAAGGTGAATTCGCTGAAGATTTTTTCCATCAAGGCCTGCACACCCAGCAGCAAGGGCAGGCCGGGGGGGAAGCAACTTTCGGAGAACTCGACGAAGGTTTTTTTCAGGTGCACGTAGGGCGATTCGAAGCGATAGCGGCAGGCTTCGATCATGTCCAGTGACAGTGGCTGGCTGCTGTAGGTCAGGCTGTCTCGGGTCTGGTCCCAGGGCGACGATTGCTGGAAGTCCAGCACTGGCCGCGCCAGCACTTCCACGGTCAGTCCGGCATTCACCAGCAGTTCGTCGTGCGGCCGCTCGAACGCCAGGCGTGTGATCGGGTTGCCGAACACGTCCAGCTCATCGCGACGCGCAGTAGGCTCGGGGCTGATGTCCAGCTGCTGCCAGGTGCAACGCTGCCAGGCACACGGCCGGGGCCACAGGTGCGCCAGTTGCTGGGCCAGGGACACCGGACTGTCGTAGTGGTAGTGGGTATCGTGAAAAATCTGATAACGCGCGCTCATTACACCGACACCGTTTGCTGGCTGACATCATCCACATGGGCAAAATGGCGCAACGCCAGGCGGTCCGAGACCTGCCCGCTTTCATCGGCGACTGCTTGCAGCAGGTCAGCCAGGCCGTCCAAGGCCGCACGCACGCTGGTTTCGCCAAACAACGGGTTCTCCAGGCACCCCAGGTCGAAACGCGCCAAGCGCTCCACCAGCGGTGCCAGCCCCGTTTCGCGCGGTACGCCAAAGTCGTCGTTGAGGCGACGCAGGGTGCGGCTCACCAGTTTCAGCTGGAACAGCACGGCGTGGGGGTTCTGCTCATCCAGCAGCAACAGGTCGAGTACCGGAATCAGTTGCGGCACCGCGAGGTAGCGTGAGCGATAGGTGATGCTGCTGTTGCCCAGTTCCAGCAACCACTCCAGCCCGGCCTGATCGAACACCGCCACACCCCGCAGGAACGCCGCCAGGCTGCTGCTGAGAAACTGCAGGCGCTCGATGCGCCGGCCCATCATCAGGAAGCGCCAGCCTTCGTCGCGGGTCATGTCGTCCAGGGCAAACCCGGACAACGCCGCCAGTGACATCACCAAGCGGTTGAGGAAGTCCAGCAGCTCGCCAAAATCCGGCGCCTCGCTTTCCAGCTCCATGGCTTCGCGTTGCAACTCAACCAACGCCTGCCAGTTCTCGCGGGACAACTTGCCGCGCACCTGGGACGCCGCCCACTGCAAGCGCTGCAAGTTGGCACGCAGGCTCGATGGCCAGTCATCGCCCAGCAAGGCTGCCAGCAACCGTTCGGGCAGCTCGCCCTCCTCCGGCAACAGGCGCAGGTTTTCCCCCAGTTCGACCGCCGCCTGCAACGCCAGCGGATCGTCGCCGTCGACGTAGCGCGCGAGCACGATACGCAACCAGCGCGCGCTGTCATCGCAGCGCTCGCAATAACGGCCAAACCAGAACAGGTTTTCCACCACGCGCGATGGCAAATAGGGGTCGCGGCGCACCAGATCATGGGCGCCAATCGCCCGTTGCGCACGCCAATGCTCACCACCGGCAGCACGCTCGCCGAGCACCCAGGTGTCTTTGCTGGCACCGCCGCGCTGCATCGACACCACCTCGGCATCGGCTTCCGCGGCCACGCGGGTCAGCCCGCCGGGCAATACGCGATAGCCATCGCCACCGGCCACGGCATAGACGCGCATACCGATGGCGCGGTGTTGCAAGTGGTCATCCACCGTGTGCCACACCGGCGCCTGGGACAGCTGCGCCAACTCCTGGGCGACATACGCGTAAGGCCGCGCGCGCATGCGGTCAGCGAGGGCCTGGCGTTGCGCGTCGTTCAAGTCACGCCCGAACACCGGGGTAAAACTTTGCGAGGGGAACGCCGGCTTGATCAGCAACTCGGGCAGTTTTTCCAGGGCCTCGGCCAGCACCGGCGCCTCACCGCACCACCACGTGGCGATGGACGGCAGGATCAGCGCTTCGCCAAATAAAAACTCATTGATCTTGGGCAGGAAGCCCAGCAAGCCGGGCGATTCGAGCACGCCGCTGCCCAGTGCATTGGCCACCAGCACATTGCCTTGGCGCACGGCGCCGAGCAGGCCGGGCACACCCAGGGCCGAGTCGGTGCGCAGCTCCAGCGGGTCGCAAAAGTCGTCGTCCAGGCGGCGCATGATCGCGTGCACCCGGCGCAGGCCGCTGAGGGTTTTCAGGAACACGGTGCTGTCGCGCACGGTGAGGTCGCCGCCTTCCACCAACGGGTAACCGAGCTGGCGCGCGAGGTAAAGGTGTTCGAAATAGCTTTCGTTGAAACGCCCCGGCGTGAGCAGCACGATCAGCGGCGGTTGGTCATCGCCGGGCGCCTGGCGCGCGAGGGTTTCCTGAAGCGTGCGGAAAAAACCGGTGAGGTGCTGCACCTGCAGATCGCGGTACAGGTCCGGGAAAGCACGGGACACGATGGTGCGGTTTTCCAACGCATAACCTGCGCCCGACGGCGCCTGGGTACGGTCGGCAGTCACCCACCAGCGGCCATCCGGCGTACGCGCCAGGTCCACGGCATACAGGTGCAGGAAAGTCCCATCCGGCGGCTGGATGCCCTGGCACGGCCACAGGAAGTTGTTATGCCCGAACACCAGCTCAGCGGGCAGCAACCCCTCTTTGATCAAGCGTTGCGGGCCGTACAGATCGGCCAGCACCGCATTGAGCAGGCGCGCTCGCTGGGCGATACCCGCCGACAGGTGCTGCCATTCATCGGCAGCCAGCACATGGGGCAGCAGGTCCAGTTCCCACGGGCGATCCGCGCCCTTGGGGTCGGCGTAGACGTTATAGGTCACACCGTTTTCCTGGATTTGCCGGGTCAGCAACGCCTGGCGCTGAGCCAATTGCGCCGGCGTGCTGCGCTGCAGGTGGTCGAGCAGGCGCCGCCAATGGGCACGCACCGCTCCACTGTCATCGAGCAGTTCGTGATAAGTGCCCGCAGTCAGCGGGTAACGGTCGAGCAAGTCGGGCATGGAACGCTCGGCAGAGGCAAGGGGAGTCAGTTTAAATCAAATTCACTGCAATCCGATGTGGATGAAAACACCTGTGGCGAGCGGGCTTGCCCGCGCTGGAGTGCGCAGCGCTCCCATTTTTTGGGGCCGCTGCGCGGCCCCACGCGGGCCAGCCCGCTCGCCACAAAAGCACTTCCCTTGCACATGGGTCGCGCTTAGTCATTTTTATTGGGGAAGCGTCGCAGGTCCAGGGTCATCTGCCATTCGTCGTTTGTCCCCACAGGCGGGACCGGCGGGTTGCCTGGGCTATGCCCCAAGCGGAAAAACCGCGCCATCCGCCGGCTCTCGGCCTCGTTGGCATTCACCGGCAGGCTGTCGTAATTACGCCCGCCCGGGTGCGCGACATGGTACTGGCAGCCGCCCAGCGAGCGCTGCATCCAAGTGTCCAACAGGTCGAACACCAACGGTGCATGCACCGCGATGGTCGGTTGCAGGCAGTTGGCCGGTTGCCACGCGCGGTAACGCACGCCGGCGACGAACTCACCGACTCGGCCCGTGGGCTGCAAAGGCACCGGGATGCCGTTGCAGGTCAACAGATAACGCTGCGGCGGCAGGCCGCTCAACTTGACCTGCAAGCGCTCCAGGGATGAGTCCACATAACGCACCGTGCCGCCCACGGCACCTTCCTCGCCCAACACATGCCAGGGCTCCAGGGCTTGGCGCAGCTCCAGTTCGATCCCGCTGACCGCGTAGTCGCCGACCTTGGGAAAACGAAACTCCAGGTGCGCGGCGAACCATTCAGCGCGCAGCGGGTAGCCGGCGGCATTCAACTCGACGATCACGTCAGCGAAGTCCTGCTCGATAACGTGCGGCAACAAGAAACGATCATGCAGCTCGGTGCCCCAGCGCGCCAGTTTCGGCGGCGCGTAAGGCTCACGCCAGAAACGCGCGACCAAGGCGCGCAACAGCAATTGCTGGGTCAGGCTCATGCGCGCATGGGGCGGCATTTCAAACGCGCGCAATTCCAGCAAGCCCAGGCGGCCCGTGGCGCCGTCGGGTGAGTAGAGTTTGTCGATGCAGAATTCGGCGCGATGGGTGTTGCCGGTCACGTCGATCAGCAGGTTGCGCAGCAGGCGGTCGACCAGCCACGGCGGGCAGTCTTCACCGGGCGCGGGCATTTGCGCGAAGGCAATTTCCAGCTCGTACAGCGCATCGTTGCGCGCTTCGTCCACCCGTGGCGCCTGGGAGGTCGGGCCAATAAACAGGCCGGAAAACAGGTACGACAGCGACGGGTGGTTATGCCAATAGCTGATCAGGCTGCGCAGCAGGTCTGGCCGGCGCAGGAACGGCGAATCCTTGGGCGTGGCGCCGCCCAGCACAAAGTGGTTACCGCCGCCGGTGCCGGTGTGGCGGCCGTCGATCATGAACTTCTCAGTGGTCAGGCGGGTTTGCCGCGCCTCTTCGTAGAGAAACTCGGTGCGCTCCACCAACTCGTCCCAGGTGGCGGACGGCTGCACGTTGACCTCGATCACACCCGGGTCGGGCGTGACTCGGAAGTTGCTCAAGCGCGTATCCGCCGGGGGCTCGTAGCCTTCCAGCAGGACCGGACAGTGCAGCTCTTCGGCGCTCGCCTCGATGGCGGCCACCAGCTCCAGGTAGTCTTCGACGCGCTCCAGGGGCGGCATGAACAGGTAGAGGCGGCCTTCCCGCGCCTCGGCGCACAGCGCGGTGCGGGTCAGCCAGTCGGCGGATTCGTCCACCTTGGGCACGCGTTCATCCACCGGCGCAGGCTCGCCGTGGCTTTGCAGTTGGGAAGTGCTCGGCAGTTCGGGCTGATCCTGGTTAGGGTCAGTCGGATGCACAAACGGGTACTCCGCCGCCGTCACCCAAGGCTGCGAGGCCAATGGCAGGCGATAGCCCAGCGCAGAATCCCCCGGCACCAGGCGGCAATGGTTGTCGCGCAGGTACCAGCGCCCGCTCTGCCAGCGATCATTGGCGGCGGTGCGCGCCAGCGGCAGCACTTGGCCGATGACTTTATCCAGGCCCTGGCTGAACACTTTGCGCAGGCGTTCGCGCTCCAGGTCGTCGCTCAGGCGCGAGTCCTGGGCAGTGACGTTGTGCGGCAGCGCACCTTCGCGCCACAGGTAGTAGAAATTGTCTTCGAAGGCCGGGAACACAAAGCGCGCCGGCAGCTTGAGGCGCTCGGCCACGCTGGCCAGAAAGCGCCCGGCCAGCACGCCATCGGCGCCGTAGTCCTGCTGCTCGTCGGCGATCAGCGCGCTGTTGTGCCAGATCGGCACCCCATCACGGCGCCAGTAGCAATTGAGCGACCAGCGCGGCAGCTGCTCGCCGGGGTACCACTTGCCCTGGCCAAAATGCACCAGCCCCTGGGGCGCGTAGTGGTTGCGCATGCGCTGGAACAGCTCGGCAGACAGGCGGCGCTTGTCCGGCCCCAGCGCAGCAGTGTTCCACTCGGCGCCGTCGGGGTCGTCGATGGACACAAAAGTCGGTTCGCCGCCCATGGTCAGGCGCACGTCGTGCTTGAGCAGGTCGCCGTCGATCTGCCGGCCCAGGGCCTGGATCGCCAGCCATTGCTCTTCGGTGTAGGGCTTGGTCACCCGCGGGGCTTCCCAAATCCGCTCTACCGACATTTCGTGGGTGAATTCGCACTCGCAGGGTTCAACCAACCCACTGATCGGCGCGGCGGACGATGGATCGGGGCTACAGGCCAACGGGATATGCCCTTCACCGGCGAACAGCCCAGAGGTGGCATCCAGGCCGATCCAGCCCGCGCCGGGCAAGTACACCTCACACCAGGCGTGCAAGTCGGTGAAGTCCACCTCGGTGCCGGACGGGCCATCGAGGGCTTTGACATCGGCGGTCAGCTGGATCAGGTAACCGGACACAAACCGCGCGGCCAAGCCGAGGTTGCGCAGCAGTTGCACCAGCAGCCAGGCCGAATCGCGGCAGGAGCCGGAGGCGTTTTCCAGAGTGAATTCCGGGGTTTGCACGCCGGGTTCCATGCGGATCAGGTAGCCGATATCAGCCGCCAGGCGCTGGTTGAGGCCGACCAGAAAATCCACAGCGGGCAACGGCGTACGGTCGATACCGGCCAGGTAGGCGGCAAACCTCGGCGTCAGCGGCAGGGTTTCGAGGTACGGCGCCAGCTCGCGCTGCTCATCGGCGGCGTAGCTGAAGGGAATTTTTTCAGCGTAGGGCTCAAGGAAAAAGTCGAACGGGTTGAACACCGCCATCTCGGCGACCAAGTCGACTTCGATGCGCAGTTCGTCAGTTTTTTCCGGGAACACCAGCCGCGCCAGGTAGTTGCCCTGGGGGTCCTGTTGCCAATTGATGAAATGCTGCTCGGGCAGCACTTTCAGCGCGTAGGACAAAATCCGCGTGCGGCTGTGGGCCGCCGGGCGCAAACGCACAATCTGTGGGCCGAGTTCGACAGCGCGGTCATAGCGGTAATGCGTAACGTGGTGCAACGCGACATGAATCGACACGGCGGCCTCCTGCGAGCCAGGGCATGGGCACAAAGCGCGCAAGACTTATGCCAGAGCGGCGGTCATTGCGCTTTATCGTAAGACCCGGTGCAGTACAGCACCAAAACGACGCGAACGGTGGGGCCGCGGTGCAAGTGATGCACATATTTGTGGCGCGCAGGTGAGGATCAGTGGTGAATCTACCCAGCTAGCGCGCTTTGTGGGGTGCGATGATGGCTTGGCGCAGCCGCCGCACTTCAACCAGTTTCTGGCGCATTTCGCGGTGACGCTTGCTGTTGAGCAGCAGCAACCCCAGCAGGGGGAACAACAGGCTCAAGCCGTAGGACAGCCAATGCGGGCCAAACGCAACAGTGGGCAACACCGCCAGGACACACAGTGCGAGCAGTATCACCAGCGGCCATACCCACTGCGGGCGGCCGCGCGCAATCATGAAATTGCACTGCACGATGCCCCACGTCAGCGCGAGGCCACCCCAAAAGGAATATTTGAGGTTGTCGTCCAGCGGCAAGCCTGGGAAATAACTGTCGAATATCAGCGGCACCGCAAACACCAGGCTGAACACCGCCGCGAAAATCGCGCCCATGAAGACCGGAAAATACTGCGCCAGGAAACTGCGAACGCCGGGCAGCTCATTCATCGCCCATCTCCTCATACAACCCCACGGCAATAGTGCGCACGTTCCCCGAGAGTGCACTGCCGGTAAACCCGATGGCAGCCCCCAGGGCATCCTGTATCTGGGTCACTGTTGCATGCTTGACCTGGGCTGGCGTGAAACGCTTGGTCGCCTCGCCGGACAACTGTTTCAACTTGAGCATTTTGGCGCTGATGCGCGGATCCTGAATGCTGAGCAGCTCTTTCGTCAGCTTGGCGCGCTCTTGCCGGTTCAACCCACGCAGTACGTCCCTCACGCTCTTGCCGGTGGTGGCCTGATTCAAGCGCACCAGTTTTACCGTGGTCAGCGTCGACGCCCCAACCCCGATCAACGACGCAGCGTCCAGCGCGATCATGGTGTACTGATACCACTGCGCACTGTCGAGCTGGTCATTTTTGGCGGGATTACTGATCTCGTTGCTGACGCGATAGCCACTGGCGAAACACTGAAGTGTGCTGGCGGTGGCGGCGGTGTAGCCGATGGCCGTAATCACGCTGCTCGCGCCCGCCGTGAACGGCACGGCGACGGTGCCGCTGAGCACGACGATCCAACCGATGATCGCGCCTGCGCAGGACAGGGATGTGTTGATCGCCTCGCCCACCAGGCGTGATTCGCGGGGATTGTCCTGCACCTGTTGCGCAAATTGCGCCGGGGCGATGTATTTCTGCGCTTCACGCAAAATGATGCGTTTGGGCGCAATGCTGCAGATCGGCTGAAACTCCCGCAGGGTGACCACGTTGAAATCGGCGTCGATGTACACAACGCCCGCGCCGACGATAGCGGGGTCGGCATCGATGGCGGCGAACAGGCGCGGCAGGTTGATCTGGCTTTCGATGCGCTGGCGCGCCATGAACTGGGAGCGGTTGGAGTCCATGCCGATGCCGGCCAGTGGGTTGCCCATGGGTGTTCTTCCTTGAAAGTGATGGTGGCCGGTCGGGCCTTATCGGGGGCTTGCCCCCGATAGCGATTTAATGGCCGCCACCTTAACAAACAGACTTCCCACCGGCTAGAAAGCAAAACGCCAGCACAAGGCTGGCGTTTTGCATGTTCAGGCTACGATCAACGCGGCACGACCGGCTTGCGCGCAGGCTTGCCGCCCTTGCCCTTGGCCGCATCGCTACGCTCTTTGGCCGCCTGCTTGTTGCGCGCCTGCGCGGCAGCCTTGGCCTGTTCGCGCTTGTCCCACGGGTTGCTGCCGTCGCTGCCACGCGGTGGCAAACCGGTGTGCTGGGTGAGGATCTTCGTCGTCGTTTCCTTGGCGACCTTGTGGCTGCCGGCCGGCGTTGAGTTCTTGCGACGCGCGCTCTGGTAGCTATCGGTGGACGGCTGATGCAGCGGGATCAGTTGGTCCTTGCCCGGCCCGATCAGGTCGGCACGGCCCATGCGGGTCAACGCTTCACGCAGCATCGGCCAGCCTTTCGGGTCGTGGTAGCGCAGGAACGCCTTGTGCAGACGGCGCTGTTCTTCGCTCTTGACGATGGTCACCGCGTCGCTCTTGTAGGTGACCTTGCGCAGCGGGTTCTTGCCCGAGTGGTACATCGCGGTGGCGGTGGCCATCGGCGACGGGTAGAACGCCTGCACCTGGTCGGCGCGGAAGCCGTTGCCCTTGAGCCACAGGGCCAGGTTCATCATGTCTTCATCGGTGGTGCCGGGGTGGGCGGCGATGAAGTACGGGATCAGGTACTGCTCCTTGCCCGCTTCCTTGGTGTACTTCTCGAACATGCGCTTGAACTTGTCATAGCTGCCAATGCCCGGCTTCATCATCTGGTTGAGCGGACCTTCCTCGGTATGTTCCGGGGCGATCTTGAGGTAGCCACCGACGTGATGGGTGACCAGCTCTTTGACGTATTCCGGCGACTCAACGGCCAAGTCGTAGCGCAGGCCGGAAGCGATCAAAATCTTCTTCACACCCGGCAGTGCACGGGCGCTGCGGTACAGCTGGATCAAGGAGGAGTGGTCGGTGTTCAGGTTCGGGCAGATGCCAGGGAACACGCACGACGGCTTGCGGCACGCGGATTCGATTTCCGGCGTTTTGCAGGCGATGCGGTACATGTTCGCGGTCGGGCCGCCGAGGTCGGAAATCACCCCGGTGAAGCCTGGGACCTTGTCGCGGATCTCTTCGATTTCGCGGATGATCGATTCTTCGGAACGGTTCTGGATGATGCGGCCTTCGTGCTCAGTGATCGAGCAGAAGGTGCAGCCACCGAAGCAGCCCCGCATGATGTTCACCGAGAAGCGGATCATGTCGTAGGCCGGGATTTTTTCCTTGCCATACACCGGGTGCGGAACACGTGCGTAAGGCATGCCAAACACGTAGTCCATTTCCTCGGTGGTCATCGGGATGGGCGGCGGGTTGAACCACACGTCCACTTCACCGTGCTTCTGCACCAGGGCGCGGGCGTTGCCTGGGTTGGTTTCCAGGTGCAACACGCGGTTGGCGTGGGCGTAGAGCACCGCGTCGCCACGGACTTTCTCCACCGATGGCAGGCGGATCACGGTCTTGTCGCGGGTCATCTTGGGGCTGGCCAGGATCTGCACGACCTTGGCTTCTTCCGGATCGTCCTGCGGGCCCTTTTCCTGCTCGATGGCGCAGGCCTCGGTGTCCTGGGTGTTCACGTACGGGTTGATGATCTTGTCGATCTTGCCCGGACGGTCGATACGCGTGGAGTCCACTTCGTACCAACCGGCAGGCGTATCACGGCGAATGAACGCGGTGCCGCGCACATCGGTGATGTCTTCGATTTTGTGGCCCCACGACAGGCGCTGGGCCACTTCGACAATGGCGCGCTCGGCGTTGCCGTACAGCAGGATATCGGCGGTGGCGTCGATCAGGATCGAGTTGCGCACGCGGTCCTGCCAGTAGTCGTAGTGGGCGATGCGGCGCAGCGAAGCCTCGATGCCACCGAGCACGATCGGCACGTTCTTGTAGGCTTCCTTGCAGCGCTGGCTGTACACCAGGCTGGCGCGGTCCGGGCGCTTACCGGCCATGCCGCCAGGGGTGTAGGCGTCGTCGGAGCGGATTTTCTTGTCGGCGGTGTAGCGGTTGATCATCGAGTCCATGTTGCCGGCCGCGACGCCGAAGAACAGGTTCGGCTCGCCGAGCTTCATGAAGTCGTCTTTGGACTGCCAGTTAGGCTGGGCAATGATCCCGACGCGAAAGCCCTGGGACTCCAGCAGCCGGCCGATGATCGCCATGCCGAACGACGGATGGTCAACGTAGGCATCACCGGTGACGATGATGATGTCGCAGGAATCCCAGCCAAGCTGATCCATCTCCTCCCTGCTCATCGGCAGGAATGGCGCAGGACCGAAACATTCGGCCCAGTACTTGGGATAGTCAAATAACGGCTTGGCTGTTTGCATGACGGTGACCGGTGTTGAGATGAAAAATCGCGGGCGCGGAATATAGCACAAATTTTGACCAATTCCGACCTTTGCAGTCGGAATTGAAAGCGCTGTGTTTACTCGTCTTCGAAGTTGTAGCTGCCCGGCGCCAGGTTCTCGAAGCGCGTGTATTTGCCGATAAACGCCAGGCGCGCGGTGCCGATCGGGCCGTTACGCTGCTTGCCGATGATGATCTCGGCGACACCTTTGTATTCGGTTTCCGGGTGATAGACCTCATCCCGGTACACGAACATGATCACGTCGGCGTCCTGCTCGATCGCTCCGGATTCCCGCAAGTCGGAGTTGATCGGGCGTTTGTTCGGGCGCTGCTCAAGGGAGCGGTTGAGCTGCGACAGGGCAACCACCGGGCAGTTGAATTCCTTGGCCAGGGCTTTCAACGAGCGGGAAATCTCGGAAATCTCGTTGGTACGGTTATCACCGCCGGAGCCCGGGATCTGCATCAGCTGCAGGTAGTCGATCATGATCAGCGCGATGTCGCCGTGCTCACGCACCAGTCGCCGGGTACGCGCACGCATTTCCGACGGGCTGATACCGGCGGTGTCATCGATAAACAACTTGCGGTCGTTGAGCAGGTTGACCGCCGAGGTCAGGCGCGGCCAGTCGTCATCTTCCAGGCGGCCGGCACGCACCTTGGTCTGGTCGATACGGCCCAGGGACGACAACATACGCATGATCAGCGATTCACCTGGCATCTCCAGCGAGTACACCAGCACCGCCTTGTCGCTGCGCAACACGGCGTTTTCCACCAGGTTCATCGCAAAGGTGGTCTTACCCATGGACGGACGGCCGGCGACGATGATCAAGTCGGACGGCTGCAGGCCGCTGGTCATGCCATCCAGGTCGGTGTAGCCGGTGGACAGGCCGGTAATAGCGTTGTCGGTGTTGAACAGGGTATCGATGCGGTCGATGGCCTTGGTCAGCAGGTCGTTGACGCTGACCGGGCCGCCGGTTTTCGGGCGGGCTTCGGCGATCTGGAAGATCTGCCGTTCGGCCTCGTCGAGAATCTCTTCGGCGGTGCGGCCTTCCGGGTTGAAGGCGCTGTCGGCGATTTCGGTGGCGATGCCGATCAACTGGCGCAACGTGGCGCGCGCGCGAACGATCTGGGCATAGGCCTTGATGTTGGCGACCGACGGCGTGTTTTTAGCCAGCTCACCGAGGTACCCGAGGCCGCCGACCTGAGAAGTCTGGCCTTCCTTGTCGAGTTGCTCGGCCAGGGTCACCACGTCGATCGGTGAGTTCTGGTCGGCCAGCTTGGCGATGGCCCGGAAGATCAGGCGGTGGTCATGGCGATAGAAATCACCGTCCGAGACTTGATCCAGCACGCGTTCCCAGGCGTTGTTGTCCAGCATCAAGCCACCGAGCACGGCCTGTTCGGCCTCGATGGAATGCGGCGGCACCTTGAGGGCAGCGGTTTGCAGATCGTATTGCTCAGGAGCTGAAATATCGTTCATGGCCACTTGGAATTTGGGGAGTGTAGAAAAACAAAAGGCACGACCTGTAAACAGGATCGTGCCCGATGTTAACCGGCTGGCACGCGAGGTGCCACCCAGTTAGGTGCTGCTTTAAGCTGCTACCACGACAACGCGTACGGTGGCTTCAACTTCGGCGTGCAGGTGCACGGCTACGTCGAATTCGCCTACGTTGCGGATGGTGCCGTTCGGCAGACGAACTTCGCTCTTCTGCACTTCAACGCCGGAGGCGGTCAGTGCATCAGCGATGTCGTGGGTGCCGATCGAACCGAACAGCTTGCCTTCGTCACCGGCAGTGGCAGTGATAGTCACTTCCAGCTCAGCCAGTTGGGCAGCGCGAGTTTCGGCCGAAGCTTTTTTGTCTGCTGCGGCTTTTTCCAGCTCAGCACGACGCTCTTCAAACGCAGCCAGGTTGGCAGCGGTTGCAGCGGTGGCTTTGCCGTATGGCAGCAGGTAGTTACGACCGTAGCCGGCCTTAACGTTCACTTTGTCGCCCAGGTTGCCCAGGTTGGCGACTTTTTCCAGAAGGATCAGTTGCATGTGAAAATCCTCTAACTTTTAACCTTCACCGTTCGCGTTATCGGCGTCTTTCGGCGCCAGACGACCGCGAAAATCAATCAGGCCGTCGACAATGGCCAAAACCACGAGTAACGGATAGATCAGCTGCATGAACAGCAACAGCGTGACGTACAACCCCACCAGCCAAAACTTGGCCAGGCGCTTTCGCGCAACCAGCCCGTGAATCAGGGCCAGCCCGGCAAACACCAGC
This sequence comes from Pseudomonas syringae, assembly GCF_021606685.1. Taxonomy (GTDB): domain Bacteria; phylum Pseudomonadota; class Gammaproteobacteria; order Pseudomonadales; family Pseudomonadaceae; genus Aquipseudomonas; species Aquipseudomonas syringae_R. The sequence goes on along the minus strand of NZ_WKCB01000004.1, from coordinate 56,426 downwards.
GGTACGCTGCAAATTGGCGCCAGCAAGGCCATCTGGGTACCGAAGTTCGGCCCGACAACCATGCACGCCAGCAGCAACATCGCCGGCCCCGCGGGGATTCTGATACTGCGAAACTCGCGACCAAAACCACCCGGGTTGTACAACAACGCCTGCCAATAACGCCCAAGAATCAGGCTCAGCACGCTGACGATCTGCATCAGTGCCGCTATCAGGCCGGTCAGGACCGGTGCAATCAGTGACGCGAAACGCGCTCGCTCATCTACCGACAATTGCTGGTAGAGATCCCCGAGAGCCAGCGGCAGGATCTTGACGATCTCCTGCGCCAGCGCCTCGATATGCGGGCGGAAAGCCGCGCCAAGCATCACTGAGTACACCAACCCCAATGCCACGCTGACCAGCAGCGTGCGGACCCAGGACTCACTTGCGCGCAAAACCAACGCAAGGCTCGATGACCCCAGCAGTACCAGAAGTACCCGTGGATCGTCGAATTGCAGCCACCAGACCAAGGCCGGTAGCAGTCCCAGGGCAAGAACGCCAAGGGCGTCCTTCAAACCGCGCCGCAGAAGCACAAGGCAACCTGCAGCAGCACCCAACCAATAAAGCAACGGCAATGCCGCACATCCAGCCACTACCAGAGTGGCCTGCACACGACCGCGCATGATGAACTCAGCTAAGGCGCGCATGCATTCAATCCCTTACTACTTGTCGACTGCCCGGTCTCAGCGGCCGTGGCTGTCGGTGTAGGCCAGCAGGGCCAGGAAGCGGGCGCGCTTGATAGCGGTGGCCAGCTGACGCTGATAACGTGCTTTGGTACCGGTGATACGGCTTGGAACGATTTTGCCGGTCTCGGATACGTAGGCTTTCAGAGTGTTGAGATCTTTGTAATCGATCTCTTTCACGTCTTCAGCGGTGAAGCGGCAGAATTTACGACGACGGAAGAAACGTGCCATTTGATAGGCTCCTTAAAAGGTCCGTGGATTACTCGTCAGCGTTATCGCTGTTGTCGCTGTCATCACTATCAGCGCTATCAGCGCCTTCGTGCTCAGGACGGTCGCGACGCTCACGGCGCTCACTGCGGTTTTCTTCAGCCTTGAGCATCTCGGATTGGCCGGTAACGGCTTCTTCGCGACGGATGACCAGGTTACGGATCACTGCATCGTTGTAGCGGAAGTTGTCTTCCAGCTCGGCCAGGGCCTTGCCAGTGCACTCAACGTTCAGCATCACGTAGTGAGCCTTGTGAACATTGTTGATTGCGTAGGCCAGTTGACGACGGCCCCAATCTTCCAGACGGTGGATTTTGCCGCCGTCTTCTTCGATCAGCTTGGTGTAACGCTCAACCATGCCGCCGACTTGCTCGCTTTGATCCGGGTGGACCAAAAAGATGATTTCGTAATGACGCATGAATGCTCCTTACGGGTTGTAGCCTGCCGCTCAAAAACGGTCAGACAAGGAGTGAATGACACTTATGGATCTTGCCACAGGGAGGCACATCGGTGCCCGCCAGGAAGGCAAGGGGCGCAATTGTAGAGAAGGGGAAGAAAGGGCGCAAGGTGATTGGTGATTATTTGAACAATCTTCCCAGCACCCCAAAACAAATGTGGGAGGGGGCTTGCTCCCGATAGCGGTGGGTCAGTCACATCACCTGTAACTGACCCGCCGCTATCGGGAGCAAGCCCCCTCCCACATCTTGCATCTATGCCAGACTCAGAATTACTTCTTGGCCTTGACCTTGGCACCACGCTGACGCTGCGCTTCGAACAGGCACACGCCGGTCGCGACCGACACGTTGAGGCTGCTGACGCTACCGGCCATCGGCAGGTGCACCAGGTAATCGCAATGCTCGCGGGTCAGGCGACGCATGCCCTTGCCCTCGGCACCCATGATCAGGATGGTCGGGCCGGTAAGGTCCTGGTCATAAATGCTGACCTCAGCCTCCCCTGCCGTGCCCACAACCCACAAGCCGCGCTGCTGGAGTTTTTCCAGGGTGCGCGCCAGGTTGGTCACGGCCACCAGCGGAATCACTTCCGCTGCGCCACAGGCGACTTTACGCACAACCGGCGTCAACGTCGCCGACTTGTCTTTAGGCACGATCACCGCCAGCGCACCGGCAGCATCCGCCGAACGCAGGCAGGCGCCGAGGTTGTGCGGGTCGGTCACGCCGTCCAGCACCAGCAACAGCGGCGCGCCTTCGGTGCGGTCGAGCAGCTCGTCGAGCATCGCTTCGCCCCAGACCTGGCTAGGGCTTACGTCCGCAACCACGCCTTGGTGGACGCCTTCTACCCAGACGTCCATTTCACGACGCTCGGCCTGGCCGATAGCGACTTTGTTTTGTGTGGCCAGTTCGACCAACGCTTGTACGCGCGGCTCGCTGCGACCCTCCGCCAACCACACTTGCTTGACGCGCTTGGGGTGGTGACGCAGCAGGGCTTCTACGGCGTGTACGCCGTAGATTTTTTCCAGACTCATGACTTGGCCTTAGGTTTGCGCGACCCGCTGCTTTTGGCAGGGGCCGAACCCGCTTTGGGCGGGCCTTTACGGTGTTTACTGGGCTTGCTCGACGGCTTTTCCGCCCCGTGGGACTTTCCCCCAGACGCCGCTTTACCACCGCTTTTGGCTTCGTTGAGCAACTGCTGCTTCAATTCGCGGCTCTTGCGCAGCTCGGCGTTTTTCGCCGCTGCGTCGCTTGGGCGGTAGGCTTCGGGGGCCTTGTCCTTGGCAGACGAACGACGACCTGCCTTGGCCGGCGCAGGCTCGGCTGCGGCTTTCGCAGGAGCGCCCTTGCCTTTGGAGGCTGGCGCTGCGGTACCGGCGCCACGCTTTTTACGGCCTGCGGGCTCAGCTGGCTTATCCGGCATGCCGAAGTCGATCTTGCGCTCGTCGAGGTCGACGCGCATGACCTGCACTTCCACGGTATCGCCCAAACGGAAGCTGCGACCGGTGCGCTCGCCCGCCAGGCGGTGATGCACAGGGTCGAAGTGGTAGTAGTCACCCGGCAAGGCGGTGACGTGCACCAGGCCTTCGACATAGATATCGGTCAGCTCGACAAACAGGCCAAAGCCAGTCACCGCAGTGATCACACCCGGGAACGACTCGCCAACACGATCCTTCATGAACTCGCACTTGAGCCAGTTCACCACGTCGCGGGTGGCTTCGTCGGCGCGGCGCTCGCTCATCGAGCACTGCTCGCCCAGCTGTTCCAGGGCCGCTTCGTCGTACGGATAGATCCGTGCTTTCGGAATGGTCATGGCACCGGCGCGCTTGACGTGCGGGGTGTCTTGCTTGGAGTGGATCACACTGCGGATCGCCCGGTGCGTGAGCAGGTCGGGGTAACGGCGGATCGGCGAGGTGAAGTGGGTGTACGCCTCATAATTCAGGCCGAAGTGGCCCTGGTTATCGGCGCTATACACCGCCTGGCTCAACGAGCGCAGCATCACCGTCTGGATCACGTGGTAATCCGGACGGTCCTTGATGCTGGCCAGCAAGGCCTGGTAATCCTTGGGCGTCGGGCCGTCCTTGCCTTTGTGCAGGGACAGGCCAAGCTCGCCGAGGAAGGCGCGCAGTTTTTCCAGGCGCTCCGGCGGCGGGCCATCGTGCACACGGTACAGCGCAGGGATCTCATGCTTCTTCAGGAATTCAGCGGTGGCCACGTTGGCCGCCAGCATGCATTCCTCGATCAGCTTGTGCGCATCGTTACGGGTGGTCGGGGTAATTGCGGCGATTTTGCGCTCGGAGCCGAAGACAATCCGGGTTTCCTGGGTTTCAAAATCGATCGCACCACGCACATGGCGTGCGCCCAGCAACACCTTGTACAGCGAGTACAGTTGCTTGAGGTGCGGCACCACGCCAGCGTATTCGGTACGCAGGGCCTTGGCTTCGCTGGTCTTGGGCGTTTCCAGGATGGTGCTGACCTTGTTGTAGGTCAGACGCGCCTGGGAATGGATCACCGCCTCATAGAACTGGTAGTCGGTCATTTCGCCGGTTTTGGAGATGGTCATCTCGCACACCATGGCCAAACGGTCGACTTTCGGATTCAGGGAGCACAGGCCGTTGGACAGCTGCTCAGGCAGCATCGGGATCACGCGCTCAGGGAAGTACACGGAGTTACCGCGCACCTGGGCCTCGTCATCCAGGGCCGAACCGATCTTCACGTAGCTGGACACGTCGGCAATTGCGACGAACAACTTCCAGCCGCCGGAGAACAGGCGCAACTTGCCAGGCTTGGCCTCGCAGTAGACCGCGTCATCAAAGTCGCGAGCGTCTTCACCGTCGATAGTGACGAACGGCAGATGGCGCAGGTCGATGCGCTTCTCTTTGTCCTTCTCTTCCACTTCCGGTTTGAGCTTGCGGGCTTCCTTGATGACTGCATCCGGCCAGACGTGAGGAATATCGTAAGTGCGCAACGCAACGTCGATTTCCATGCCCGGCGCCATGTAGTTGCCGACCACTTCAACGATATCGCCCTGTGGCTGGAAGCGCGCAGTAGGCCAATGGGTGATTTTCACCTCGACGAACTGGCCGACCTTGGCGGCGCCATTGCGGCCAGGGGTGATCAGCACTTCCTGCTGGACCTTGGGGTTATCCGGCACAACAAAGCCGATACCGCCTTCTTCGAAGTAACGGCCGACGATGGACTCGTGGGCACGGGACACCACTTCGACGATCACGCCTTCACGCCGACCGCGACGGTCCAGACCGGAAACACGCGCCAGCGCACGGTCGCCATCGAACACCAGGCGCATTTGCGCCGGGCTCATGAACAGGTCATCGCTGCCGTCATCCGGGATCAGGAAGCCGAAGCCGTCACGGTGGCCGGCAATGCGGCCAAGGATCAGGTCGAGCTTGTCCACCGGCGCGTAGGTACCACGGCGGGTGTAGATCAACTGAGCATCGCGCTCCATGGCACGCAGGCGGCGGCGCAGGGCTTCGAGCTGGTCTTCGGTGGTCAGACCGAACTCTTCAACCAGCTGCTCGCGGCTAGCAGGCGAACCCCGATCGGCGAGATGCGCCAGGATCAGTTCGCGGCTAGGAATAGGGTTTTCATATTTTTCCGCTTCACGAGCGGCCTCGGGATCGAGGGACTGCCAATCGGCCATTAGAGAGTTTTCACCTTGTCTATATGCGGGTTAGTTTGGCATACGCGTATTGAAACGGGAAATTTCAGGCGTTAACTAGCGTTTAAAAGGGCTTTGCCGCCCTCGGAATACACCTTGCACGACCATTGGCGAAATTTTCCAGGATTTTTTCATGGCAGGGGTTTACAGCTTAAAAAGCGCTCCGTATAGTGCGCGCCATCGACGACGGCAACGTTGTTGATGCTGCCCAGGTGGTGAAATTGGTAGACACGCCAGCTTCAGGTGCTGGTGATCGCAAGGTCGTGGAAGTTCGAGTCTTCTCCTGGGCACCAATTTCAAACTCAAGGTTAAACCTTGAGTCTCCCAAAAACCCGCGAAAGCGGGTTTTTGCGTTTCAGGCCTTTGATTTGTAACGAGAAACTTGATTTATATTTTTGAATCAGGGGTTTACAGATCAAAAAGCCCGCCGTATAGTTCGCCCCATCAACAGCGGCAACGTTGCTTGATAAAGCCCAGGTGGTGAAATTGGTAGACACGCCAGCTTCAGGTGCTGGTGATCGCAAGGTCGTGGAAGTTCGAGTCTTCTCCTGGGCACCAAATTCAGATTAAACCCGCGAAAGCGGGTTTTTTCGTTTCCGGGGTTTGAAAACTCCCTGGCGATCCGCGCCCTCAACCGCACCTGAGAAGTTTTATCGTTTATCCTTGCAACGATTTGTTGCATACAAGCGAGGAACACTTAGGATGATGATCCGCGATACCCGTCTCAAAACATCCCTTCTGCGCGGCCTGAGCGCTACCCTGCTCGGCCTGACACTGCTCTCGCCCACTGCCTATTGCGCCGACAAGATCTCATTGACCTTGTACAACGGCCAACACAAAGAAGTCGGCGATGAACTCGCCAAAGCCTTCGAAGCCAAGACCGGTATTCACGTCAACGTGCGCAAAGGCAGCAGCAACCAGCTGGCCAGCCAGGTCGTAGAAGAAGGCGATCGCTCCCCGGCCGACGTGATCTACACCGAAGAATCGCCACCGCTGAACAAACTCGGCGAGCAAGGCCTGCTGGCCAAGATCGATGCCAGCACCCTCGACGTATTGCCCAAGGACTATGTCGGCAGCAATGGCGATTGGATGGGCGTAACCGCACGCACCCGCGTCGTGGCCTTCAACCCGAAACTGATCGCCGAAAAAGACCTGCCCAAGTCGGTGCTCGATTTCGCTGGTCCCGAATGGCAAGGCAAGGTCGGCTTCGTACCCACCAGCGGTGCGTTCCAGGAACAGGCCGTGGCGATCATCAAGCTGCACGGGCGCGAAGCCGCTGAAGAATGGCTGACCGGCCTGCGCGCCTTCGGCAAGGTGTACAGCAACAATATGGTCGCCCTCAAAGCCGTAGAAAACGGCGAAGTGGCCACCGTGCTGGTGAACAACTACTACTGGTTTGCCCTCAAGAAGGAAAAAACCAACCTGGATTCCCAGCTGCATTACTTCACCGATGGTGATGCCGGCGGCCTGATCACTGTGTCTTCCGCAGCGGCGCTCAAATCCAGCAAACACCCGAAAGAAGCCCAGCAACTGCTGGCGTTCATGGCCAGTGAAGAAGGCCAACGTGTGATCACCAACACTTCTGCCGAATACCCGCTGCGCAAAGGCATGGAATCCAACCGTGGCCTCAAGCCGTTCAGCGAGCTGCAACCGCCGAAAGTCACCCCCGCCGACCTGGGCAACGCTGAAGAAGCCCTGGACCTGGAACGTGAAGTTGGCTTGAACTGATGACCCCATCGCGACCCGCCCCCGCCCTGCGCGGGGGTTTCAGCCCACGGCGCAAGCGCCCGTCGATCTGGCTGTTGCTTCCCGTACTGTTCCTGGTGGGCTTGAGCCTGCTGCCGCTGGTGTATGTCGGGACCAAAGCCTGGCAAGCGGGCTGGGCGGAGGCGGTGCACCTGCTGTGGCGGCCTTACGTGTTCGGGCTGTTGCGCAACACCCTGGCGCTGATGATTGGCGTGACGGTGGCCTGCGGCGTGATTGGCTTGTCCCTGGCGTGGCTGCTCGAACGCAGCAACCTGCCGGGGCGACGCATCTGGGGCGTGATCCTGTGCCTGCCGTTCGCGGTGCCGGCGTTTGTCAGCAGCTTCACCTGGGTGTCGCTGAGCGCCAATTTCGAAGGGCTTGGCGGCGCAATCCTGGTGATGACCCTGTCCAAATACCCGCTGGTGTTCCTGCCGGTGGCGGCGACGCTGCGCAATCTTGACCCCTCCCTGGAGGAGTCGGCGCGGACCCTGGGGCTGAATCGCTGGGGCGTATTCCTGCGTATCACGTTACCTCTGTTGTGGCCGTCGCTGCTGGCCGGGGCACTGCTGATCGCACTGCATATGCTGGTGGAGTTCGGTGCGCTGTCGATCATCGGCCTGCAGACGTTCACCACCGCGATCTATCAGCAGTTCGAGCTGGAATTCAGTAACGCCAACGCCGCGATGCTCTCGGCGGTGCTGCTGGTAATGTGCCTGACCCTGTTGTGGCTGGAGCTGCGCGTGCGCGGCAAGGGCCGCCACGTGCGCATCGGCCAGGGCGCGGCGCGGCATGCAGCGCAGGTCCGACTGGGCAAGTGGGCGCCGCTGGGCCAGGTGTATTGCCTGGCGCTGGCGATCATCGGCAGCGGCATCCCCCTGGGGATGCTCGGTTACTGGTTGGCGGTGGGGTCTTCGGCGGCATTTCCGCTGGCCGAAATCAGTGAGGCGTTGCTGTCCTCACTGGCGTTGTCGCTGGGCGGCGCGGCGCTGTGCCTGGTGCTGGCAGTGCCGGTGGGGCTGCTGGTGGTGCGCTACAAAGGCCAACTGGCGATGTGGGCCGAGCGGCTGCCGTACCTGCTGCACGCCCTGCCCGGCCTGGTGATCGCGCTGACGCTGGTGTACTTCGCACTGCATTACGTGCCGGCGCTGTACCAGACCTCGGCGTTGCTGCTGATCGCTTATGCCTTGCTGTTTCTGCCGCTGGCCCAGGCGCCGATTCGCACGGCGTTGAACAAAGCCGCACCGCAACTGGAAGAGGCCGCGCGCACGCTGGGCGCATCGTCATTCAGCGCGTTTTGCAGAGTCACCCTGCCGATTATTTTCCCGGCATTGGGCGCGGCGTTTGCGCTGGTATTTCTGGATGCGATGAAGGAGTTGACGGCCACGCTGCTGCTGAGCCCGACGGGGTTGAATACCTTGGCGACAGCGGTGTGGGCGCATACCTCGAATGTGGAGTTTGCGGCGGCGGCGCCGTATGCCGCGCTGTTGATTCTGGTGTCGGGGTTGCCGGTTTATCTATTGACGACTCGGATGTATCTGAGCCGCTGAGACCGCTATCGGGGGCAAGCCCCCTCCCACATTTTGAGCGCGGCGCCTATTAAATGTGGGAGGGGGCTTGCCCCCGATGAGGCCAGAACAGGCAACCCTAAGCCCGAAACTGCCCCAAACTCGCCTTCAACTGCGCCGCCAGCCCATCCAGCACCTTGCCACTGGCGGTCGTCTCGACCACCGCCTGCGCCGCACGCTCGGCCTGGGCATGGATCACCTCCACCCGCCCACGCACCGCATGCGCACCCTGCGCCTGATGCTCGGCCGCACGCGTGGCCAGGCCGATGGCCGCATGCACCTGCTCCACTGAAGCCTGCACGGTCTGCTGCAATCGCACGCTGTCACGCAGCACCAGCAGCCCTTCGCTGGCCTGGCGCCCTGCCTTGCCGATAGTGTCCACGGCCTCGCGCGCACCTTGCTGGAGCGCCACGATATGCGCCTGGATGTCCCCGGTCGAACTCTGGGTCTTGCTGGCCAGCGCTCGCACCTCGTCCGCCACTACGGCAAAACCACGCCCGGTTTCCCCCGCACGCGCCGCTTCGATGGCTGCGTTGAGCGCCAACAAGTTGGTCTGTTCAGCGATGCCGTGAATCACCGTCAGCACCACCTCGATTTGCTGGCTTTGCTGCGCCAGTCGCTCGATCACCTGAGAGCCCGCCTGCACTTGCCCCGCGAGGGCCTCGATCAGGCTGCCGACCTCGGCCGAGGTGCGCGAGTTCTCATCGGTGGCCTGGCGAATATCCACGACCTGCTGCAAGGCCGCCTGCATGGCATGGCTTTCGGCCTGAGCCTCATCAGCCATTTGCGACAGCGCGCGCAAACTTTCGGCGACCTCATCGCGCTGCAAGCCGGCGGCGGCGTCGGCACCGGCATTGCGCAGGGTCATGGCGCCGATTTCGACACCGGTACGCTGAGCCACATCGCCCGCTTCACGCACGATGGGCTGCAACTTATCCACAAAGCGATTGACCGCCGAGGCCATGTCGCCGATTTCGTCCTTGCTGCTGATCTGCACGCGCTTGGTGAGGTCGCCCTCCCCCGCCGCCAGGTCATCCATGGCTGCAATCAACAGCTTAAGCCGATTGACCACACGACGCCCGAGCACAATGGCGATCAACAGCAATACGCCAAACCCAACCAGAGCGAGCCCCAGGCCGATGCGCCAGCGCAGCGTGCCGGCGGCCTCCTGGACGGCACTGCTGGTATTGGCGGTCATCTGGGTCGCCGTGGCTTGCGCCGATTGCAGGCGCGCGCCCATGGCCGCCGCGCTATCGGCGGCAGCCCCCTTGAGGCTGTCGCCGACCAATTGATCACCGCTGGCGATCAGGGCAGCAAAACGCTTGTCCAGCGCCTGCAGCTCGGCCTCAACCGCGGCGGTCGAGACCCCCATCAACACCTTGCCGATCTCGACGCCGTTGGGGCTGATGGACGCCTCGACGTAGAACACCGACGGATCGTTCTTCGCCGCATTCAGCACCTTGTCCAAGGCGCGGTCGCCCTGGCCTTTTTCCAGCAATGCCTTGTTGATCGGGTTTTCGCGATTCAGGTAGCGGGTCAAATGCTCCCCCGCCGCATCGTCGTAGACCACGAACAACACATTGGGATTGCGCTGGGCGCGCCGGGCGAACTCCGAGAGGGTCGGCACATCACTGTCCCACATGGCGCGGGGCGCCACCGAGGCCAGCAGTTGCGCCATATCATTGGCGGAGTCTTGCAGGTCTTTTTCCAGAGTCGCACGCAGTTGCTTCTGCTCTTCCTGCAGGCGCGCAGACAGCCCTGCGGTCAGACGCTGACGGGTACTGGTGGACAAGCTCTCCAGGCTGGACGTGACTTCTGTGCCGGCCTGCGCCAATTCGCCGGACAATTTCTGGCTGTCTATTCCGAGCCGATTGTCCAAATCAGCCTCCAGCGCGGTGACGGTGCTCCGGGTTAGAGCGACCGCGACCAACACTTGCACCAAAAGAGCGATACCGAGGGTAACGAACACAGGCCGCAACAGACGGCTTTGTAACAATGAGAGAACGGCAGACATCGGGAATCCCTCCACCACGGGTGCCATTAAATTGATGGCACCGCGAAAGAAAGATATACAGCAAGGGTCGTGCCGCTTGGCATGCAGAAACGACAAAGGGCTCCCCAAGGAGCCCTTTGCTATTTACATCAACAGCTTATTACGCGAACGGATGACGCAGAACGATGGTTTCGTTGCGGTCCGGGCCCGTCGAAATAATGTCGATCGGCGCACCGATCAGTGCTTCAACGCGCTTGATGTAGGCGCGCGCATTAGCTGGCAGCTCTTCCAGGGTCTTGGCACCCACGGTCGACTCGCTCCAGCCCGGCACTTCTTCGTACACAGGCTGCAGGCCTACGTAGCTGTCAGCGTCGGTCGGCGCAACGTCGTTGCCTTCTGCATCTTTGTAACCGATGCAGATGTTGATGGTTTCCAGGCCGTCGAGCACGTCCAGCTTGGTCAGGCAGATGCCCGAGATGCTGTTCACATCGATAGCGCGACGCAGGATAACGGCGTCGAACCAGCCACAACGACGCGCACGGCCGGTGGTTGCACCGAACTCGTGACCTTGTTTGGCCAGGTGTGCACCGACTTCGTCGAACAGCTCAGTCGGGAACGGACCCGAACCTACACGGGTGGTGTACGCCTTGGTGATGCCCAGGATGTAGTCCAGGAACATCGGGCCAACGCCCGAACCGGTCGCCACGCCACCGGCGGTGGTGTTGGAACTGGTCACGTACGGGTAGGTACCGTGGTCGATGTCCAGCAACGAGCCCTGGGCGCCTTCGAACATGATGTCTTTGCCGGCGCGACGCAGGTCGTGCAGCTCGGCCGTCACGTCCAGCATCAGCGGCTTGAGCAGCTCAGCGTATTCCTTGCACTCAGCCAGGGTCTTTTCAAACTCGATGGCCGGCTCTTTGTAGTAACCCACCAGCATGAAGTTGTGGTAATCCACCAGTTCACGCAGCTTGTCTTCAAAGCGCGGCATGTTGAGCAGGTCGCCCACACGCAGGCCACGGCGAGCAACCTTGTCTTCGTAGGCCGGGCCGATACCGCGACCGGTAGTACCGATCTTCAGCTCGCCACGGGCCTTTTCACGGGCCTGGTCCAGCGCAACGTGGAAGGACAGGATCAGCGGGCAGGACGGGCTGATACGCAGGCGCTCGCGCACCGGTACGCCTTTTTCTTCCAGCTTGGTGATCTCGCGCAGCAGGGCGTCAGGTGCAACCACCACGCCGTTGCCGATCAGGCACTGCACGCCTTCGCGCAGTACGCCCGACGGGATCAGGTGCAAGACGGTTTTTTCGCCATCGATGACCAGGGTGTGGCCAGCGTTGTGGCCACCTTGGTAGCGCACTACGGCGGCAGCATGTTCGGTCAGCAGATCAACGATCTTGCCTTTGCCCTCATCACCCCATTGGGTGCCCAGGACTACGACATTCTTACCCATAACACTTGTCCTCATTCGCGCAAACTTGGTGCCGGCGATGGCCGGCAGGAAAACTCAAGAAGCCAGTGGCGATACTTGCCAAAGCCCGTTCTGCAGAATCAATTGCCGGTCGCAGTCCGCTTCACGGGCGGCGGCCAATGGCTGCCCAGGCAAAGCCTGGACGACACGCTGACCCTCACTGCGCAACTGGCAAACCTGCTGCCAGAGTGCCGCGTCCGTACTGTCGGGCATCCAGATGCCACCAGACGGCAGCTCGACCTCAGCACGCCCCAGGGTCACCAGGGTTTTCAAATCGGTGGAAAAGCCAGTCGCCGGACGCGCGCGACCGAAGTCAGCGCCGATATCGTCGTAACGACCGCCTTGGGCGATGGCCTGGCCAACACCCGGTACAAACACTGCGAACACCACACCGGTGTGGTAGTGATAGCCGCGCAACTCACCCAGGTCGAAATACAGCGGCAGCTCCGGGAAGCGCGCCGATAACTGCTCGGCAATTGCCAGTACGTCATCCAGTGCAGCCAATACCGGCGCCGGCGCATTGGCCAGGCGCTCACGCGCAGCCACCAGCACTTCACGGCCGCCACACAGGTTCACCAGCGCACGCAGCATGCCGGCGAGATCCGCAGGCACACCCTCGGTGAGGGCGATCACTTCGTCGATAGCCTTGCGTTGCAGGGCATCGAACAGCTGTTGTTCCACCTCACCCGACAAACCGGCCGCACGCGCCAGGCCACGGTAGATACCGACGTGGCCCAGGTCCATGTGGACATCCGGCACGTCAGCCAGTTGCAGCATGGCCAGCATCAGGCTGATCACTTCAACGTCGCTGCTCGGGCTGGCATCACCGTACAACTCGGCGCCCAGTTGGATCGGGCTACGGGACGACGACAAGGCGCGCGGCTGCGCATGCAGCACGCTGCCGGCGTAGCACAGGCGGCTCGGGCCTTCACGGCGCAGGGTGTGCGCATCGATGCGCGCCACTTGCGGCGTGATGTCGGCACGGAAACCCATTTGCCGACCCGACTGCGGGTCGATGACCTTGAAGGTGCGCAGATCCAGGTCCTGGCCCGCGCCGGTCAGCAGGGATTCCAGGTACTCGATATGGGGGGTCACGACAAACTCGTAACCCCAGCTCTGGAACAGATCCAACACCTGGCGACGCGCTACTTCAATGCGCGCAGCTTCTGGTGGCAGTACTTCTTCGATGCCATCTGGCAGCAGCCAGCGGTCTACCGTTGCCATTACGCCATTCCCCTATGATCCGGGCGGCCAGCCCTCGGCCGAGCCTTGAGTGAAGCAGAAAATGCCCGCCTCCTGCATAAACCACGCGCAAGAGCGACGTGACGAACGACCTGTAACCGGCCTCGTCGGGCACTTTCCTCGAAAAACCTGTCACGCCTGCCGAATCAAACATGCAGACGCAAAAAAGCCGGGAATTTCCCGGCTGCCGCATCATACACCCGTTTTCTGAAAGGATCACCCCGCCAGGCGTTTTAGCCGCCCGACGGGAGTGACACCTACAGAATCACGGGCCGGTTACTTGGACTTTTCCAGGTAGCGGAAGAAGTCGCTGCTTGGGTCCAGCACCATGACGTCGGTTTTGTTCGCGAAGCTTTCACGGTAGGCACGCAGGCTACGGTAGAACGCGTAGAACTCCTGGTCCTGGCCGTAAGCCTTGGCGTAGATCGCCGCAGCTTGAGCATCACCATCACCACGCGCCTCTTCAGACTCGCGATAGGCTTCGGCCAACAGTACACGACGCTGACGGTCGGCATCCGCACGGATACCCTCGGCCAACTCGTTACCTTTGGCGCGGTGCTCACGGGCTTCACGCTCACGCTCGGTGCTCATACGCTCGAACACGCTGCGGTTCACTTCCTTGGGCAGGTCAATGGCCTTGACTCGTACATCAACCACTTCGATGCCCAGCTCTTTTTCCGCCATGGTGTTCAGCGAACGCGTGATATCCGCCATCAGCGCATCACGTTCACCGGAGACCACCTCGTGCAGGGTGCGCTTACCAAACTGGTCACGCAGGCCCGACTCCAGACGGCGCGACAAACGCTCGTCGGCAATCTGCTTGAGGCCGGAGGTCGCGGTGTAGAAGCGCTCGGCATCCTTGACGCGCCACTTGGCGTAGGCGTCAACCATCACGGCTTTCTTTTCCAGGGTCAGGAAGCGTTGCGTCGGTGCATCCAGGGTCATCAGGCGGGCGTCGAACTTGCGCACCTGGTTCACGTAGGGGACCTTCACATGCAGGCCGGGCTGGACATCCGCCTGGACCACGCGACCGAATTGCAGCAGCACCGCACGCTCGGTCTGAGCGACGATGTAGAAGCAGTTCCAGGCAGCGATGACCACGACGACGCCCACAATCAGGGCGGTCAGCGATTTATTGCTCATCAACGACTCTCCCTGGTACGTGTTTGCTGTTGCAGCAAGTCAGCGGCCGCACGGGCGCTCGCTTCGTTGGCAGCGGCATTGGAACCGGTGGACGCTGCGCCGGTGCTGCTACGACCACCTTCGATCATCTTGTCCAGCGGCAGGTACAGCAGGTTGTTCTGCCCACCTTTGCTGCCGGTCACGAGAACCTTGCTGGTGTTGCTGAAGACTTCCTGCATGGTGTCCAGGTACAGACGCTCGCGGGTAACTTCAGGGGCCTTGCGGTACTCGGCGACCAGTTTGGTAAAGCGATCCGCCTCACCCTTGGCGCGGGAGACCACTTCGTCGCGGTAACCGTTGGCATCTTCAAGGATGCGCTGGGCCTGACCACGGGCTTCCGGCACAACGCCGTTGGCGTATGTTTCTGCCTGGTTGCGCGAACGCTGCTCGTCTTCACGGGCGCGGATCACGTCATCGAAGGCTTCCTGCACTTCGCGCGGTGCGGCTGCGCTCTGTACGTTCACCTGGGTGACGGTGATACCGGTGCGATAGGTATCGAGGAACCGTTGCAGACGCTCCTTGATCTCGCTGGCCATCAACTCACGGCCTTCGGTCAGCACCTGGTCCATCGCGGTAGAACCGACGACGTGGCGCAGGGCACTTTCGGTCGCGTGTTGCAGGCTGATTTCCGGCTGGTCAACGTTCAGCACGAAGTCCTGCAGGTTGCTGATCTTGTACTGCACGGTCAGTGGCACTTCGACGATGTTCTCGTCTTCGGTCAGCATCTGGCCCTGCTTGGTGTAGGCACGCTCACGCGTGACGTTCTCCATGTACTTCTTGTCGATCGGCGGGAAGTAGATGTTCAGGCCCGGGCCGACGGTCTCGTAGTACTTGCCGAAGCGCAGCACCACGGCCTGCTCCTGCTCGTCCACCACGTAGACGGCGCTGTACAGCCATACGGCCGCCAGCACGACAAGACCCAGGCCCAGCAGGCCATAGCCGCCGCCCTTGCTTGTACGACCGCCGTCGTCACCACCACGTTTTTTTCCACCACCGAACAACCCATTCAGGCTTTCCTGCAGCTTTCGGAAGGCCTCGTCGAGATCTGGTGGCCCCTTGCGGTCGCCATTATTGCGGCGTTTACCACCCCAAGGATCCTGATTATTCGAGTTGCCACCCGGCTCATTCCAAGCCATAGCGCTCTCCATCTGATAAAGCAAAGACGCACCCACGGCGCGCCGACCAATGCTACAGAATGCCTGCCACTGCGGCACAACCGCTTTGGGAGGCTTTTATTGCAAAGTGTGTTGTTCGATGAACTCTGTCGGTACAACGCCTTCACGGCTGACCAGCCGATTCAGCTCCGCGCGCGGCAATCGAACGGCCAGCAAGCTGACACCTTCTTCGTCGTGTTCTTCTTTCTGTACCGCGCCCAACTCGAAAAACTGTGCACGCAGTCGAGCAAAACGCTGAGGCAAGCGCAAGGTGCCGACAAACAAATCACTGCCGAGCAGTTCGGCGATGGCCTGTTCAAGCAGCTCCAAACCACTCCCGTCTCGTGCCGACAGCCATACCCGCTGGGGCTTGCCATCTTCGTCACGCTGGATCTGTGGCTCAACGCCTTCAAGCAAATCGAGTTTGTTATAGACCTCGAGGATCGGCAAGTCCTGGGCGCCAATCTCGCCCAGCACCACCATCACCTGCTCAATCTGCAGCATGCGATCCGGTTCGGCCGCATCGATCACGTGCAACAGCAGGTCGGAATTGCTCGACTCTTCGAGCGTAGACCGAAATGCCTCGACCAGCTTGTGGGGCAAGTGGCGGATGAAACCCACGGTATCGGCCAGGACAATCGGCCCCAGGTCGTCAATGTCCAGACGGCGCAAGGTCGGGTCGAGAGTGGCGAACAGTTGGTCGGCTGCGTACACGTCGGATTTGGTCACGTTGTTGAACAGCGTGGATTTGCCGGCGTTGGTATAGCCCACCAGGGACACGGTAGGGATATCCGCACGCGAACGGCCACGTCGCGATTGCTCGCGCTGACTGCGGACTTTTTCGAGTCGGCCCTTGATCTGGCGCAGGCGAACCCGCAACAGACGTCGGTCGGTTTCGAGCTGGGTTTCACCCGGGCCGCGCATGCCGATACCACCACCTTGACGCTCAAGGTGAGTCCAGCCGCGAACCAGCCGAGTGCTCATGTGGTCAAGCTGGGCCAGTTCGACCTGGAGCTTGCCTTCATGGGTACGGGCGCGTTGGGCAAAAATATCGAGGATCAGGCCGGTGCGGTCGATCACGCGACACTCGAAAACACGTTCGAGGTTACGTTCCTGACTGGGCGTGAGGGTATGGTTGAAGATCACCAGATCGGCTTCTTCGGCATGGACCAGGTCGCGCAGTTCCTCGACCTTGCCGCTGCCAATCAGGAATTTGGCGGTTGGCCGATGACGCGGTACGTTAAAAAACGCAACGGTCTCGGCGCCGGCCGAATTTGCCAACTCCTGAAACTCCTGCGGATCTTCGCGCGCCTCAGGGTCCTGTCCATCCAAGTGAACGAGGATTACCCGCTCACCACCACCGTGGCGCTCAAAGAACAAAGGAGACTCCTATCAGGCGTTACCTGGCTCAGCGTCACCGACTTCGTCACCTGCTGCGCTAGGCAGACGGATCGGACGTACTGGCACTACTGTCGAGATAGCGTGTTTGTAAACCATCTGGCTCACGGTGTTCTTGAGCAGGATCACGAACTGGTCGAACGACTCGATCGTACCTTGCAGCTTGATACCGTTGACCAGGTAGATGGAAACCCCCACTTTCTCTTTACGTAAAGTATTCAAGTAAGGGTCTTGTAGCGAATGCCCTTTTGACATGTGCCGCACTCCTTTAAGGATCAATAATAAAAAATCGGAAAATAGATAGCTTATGGCCGTCACACCCCCAAGGATAGACGGCAATTGCAAGGACTCAGCTCAATATGGAGACCGTTCCCAAGTATTTCAAGGCGCGTGACAGATTGTCGCTGTCCAGGCTGTCCAACCAGTGCAAATCGCTCCAGCTGCGCAACCAGGTGAACTGGCGTTTCGCCAATTGGCGCGTGGCAATGATGCCGCGCTCCTGCATTTCGGCTGACGTCAGCTTGCCATCCAGATGATCCCAGACTTGGCGGTAGCCTACAGCACGTATAGAAGGCAGCCCGGGATGCAGGTCACCTCTTGAACGCAGTGCTACGACCTCGTCGATAAACCCCTGTTCCAACATAATTGTGAATCTTTGTGCAATTCGTTCATGCAGCACCTGGCGATTTGCCGGAGCGATGGCCAGATTTGCCACAGTATAGGGCAATTGTGACTGTCCAGATGCGCCTGCGTCAGCACTTTGCGCAGTTTGTTTCAGCCGATGTTCAGTCATGGTCTGGCCGCTTACACGCCAGACTTCCAGGGCTCGGGTGAGGCGCTGGGGATCATTGGGGTGAATTCGCGCCGCAGAGACCGGGTCTACCGCCGCCAACTGGTCGTGCAGGGCTTGCCAGCCAAGGCGCGCAGCTTCTTCCTCAAGTTCGGCGCGCACCTGCGCGTCGGCCGGTGGCATATCCGCCAGGCCTTCCTGCAAAGCCTTGTAATAGAGCATCGTACCGCCCACCAGTAACGGGATATTGCCCCGCGCGGTGATCTCGGCCATGGCGGCCAAGGCGTCGCTACGGAAATCCGCCGCCGAATAGCTCTGCGCCGGGTCGATGATGTCAATCAGACGGTGCGGGTGTTGGGCCAACAGCTCTTTTGATGGCTTGGCGGTGCCGATATCCATGTCCCGGTAAACCAGGGCAGAGTCGACACTGATCAGCTCGCACGGCAGTACCTTGGTCAGCTCAATGGCCAGGTCGGTCTTGCCGGCGGCCGTGGGGCCCATCAGGAAGATCGCGGGGGGCAAGACACTCATCAACGACCGCGCAAGAACAGTTTGTCCAGATCGTCCAGGCCCATCTGGGTCCAGGTCGGTCGGCCATGGTTGCATTGGCCGCTGCGCTCGGTGTTTTCCATGTCGCGCAGCAGGCCGTTCATTTCCGGCAGGGCCAGGCGACGGTTGGCGCGAATGGCACCGTGGCACGCCATGGTGCCGAGCAGTTCGTTGATATGCGCCTGGATGCGATCACTGGTGCCGTATTCCATCAGGTCGGCCAACACATCGGCGACCAGACGGTTGGCCTCGGCCTGCTTGAGCAATGCAGGAATCTGCCGGATCGCCAGGGTTTCCGGGCCCAGGCGCTGCAATTCGAAGCCGAGCTTCTGGAATACGCCGTGGTGCTCTTCGGCGCAATCGGCCTCGCGTTGGCTGACGGCCAGGGTCTCCGGCACCAGCAGCGGCTGGCCGCTGAGGCCTTCGCTGGCCATGGCGATCTTGAGGCGCTCGTACATGATCCGCTCGTGGGCGGCGTGCATGTCCACCAGCACCAGGCCGTGGGCGTTTTCGGCAAGGATATAGATCCCCTTGAGCTGCGCCAACGCATAACCCAATGGCGGAATATCACCGCCCCCTTCCGGCAGGGCCACAGCACCCGGCTCGGCGCCCGGCAGCGGTGCAAAAAACTCACGGTAAGCGGCCTGGGCCTCGGCCACCGGCACGGCCGATTGCGGACGCGGCGTGTATTGATACTGATAACCCGCGCCGGCACCGGCGCCAGGCGCCGTGTACGCAGGCTGCGGTTGCGGCGATTGCAGCAAGTTGCCCGCCAGGCTCATTTCGCCCTGGGGCCCGAATTCACCGGCCTCCGGCCCACTCGGGCGAACCACCGCCGTCACGATCGGCGCGGACAACTGGTCATCCGGGCGCACATCACCCAGGGCGCGGTGCAGGGTGCCATAGAGGAAGTCATGCACCATGCGCCCATCGCGAAAGCGCACTTCGTGCTTGGTCGGGTGCACGTTGACGTCGACCACCGACGGGTCGACCTCAAAAAACAGCACGAACGTCGGATGCCGGCCGTTGAACAACACGTCGCGATAGGCCTGGCGCACCGCGTGGGCCACCAGCTTGTCGCGCACCGCGCGGCCGTTCACAAAGAAGTACTGCATGTCAGCCTGGCTGCGGGAGAACGTCGGCAACCCAACCCAGCCCCACAGGCGCAGGCCGTTGCGTTCGATCTCGATGGGCAGCGCCTGCTCCAGGAAGCCCGCCCCGCAGATCGCCGACACACGCCGAGCGCGCGCGGCGTCGTCATGGGCTTCGTGCAGACTGAGGATGGTCTTGCCGTTGTGGCGCAAGTGAAACGCCACATCGAAGCGCGCCAGCGCCAGGCGCTTGATGACTTCTTGCAGGTGGTCGAATTCGGTTTTTTCGGCCTTGAGGAATTTGCGCCGCGCCGGGGTGTTGAAAAACAGGTCGCGCACTTCCACCGAAGTGCCCACCGGGTGCGCAGCCGGCTGGACCCGCGGTGCCATGTCGCGGCCCTCGGTCTCCACCTGCCAGGCCTGTTCGGCGCTGCGGGTGCGCGAGGTCAGGGTTAGACGGGCTACGGAGCTGATCGAAGCCAGGGCCTCACCGCGAAAGCCCAGGCTCATCACCCGCTCCAGGTCTTCCAGGTCGCGGATCTTGCTGGTGGCGTGACGGGCCAGGGCCAGCGGCAGGTCATCCGAAGAGATGCCGCTGCCGTCGTCGCGCACGCGCAGCAGCTTGACGCCGCCCTGCTCCACGTCGACATCAATGCGCTTGGCGCCGGAGTCAATGCTGTTTTCCAGCAGCTCCTTGATCACCGAGGCAGGCCGCTCGACCACCTCACCTGCCGCAATCTGGTTGGCGAGGCGCGGGCTGAGCAGCTCGATGCGCGAGCCACTGTTCAAGACTGATTCGCTCATTACTGTGCCGCCAATTCGGTGCCGGGGATGGTCAGCACCTGGCCGACCTTCAATTCGTCGGTCTTGAGGTTATTGGCGCTGCGCAAGGTCGCGGCCGACACCTGGAATCGCACCGCGAGCATCGCCAGCGTGTCGCCCGGCTGCACGCGATGATCACGCGGGCCCTGGGCGATCTTCCCGGAATCGCGCAGCCAGGCAATGTAGGTGCCCGGCGGCGGGTTCTGCTGGAAGAACTGGCGAACACCGGCGCTGATCGAACGCGCCAGCGCCTGCTGGTGGCTCGCACTGGCCAGCTTCGAGGCTTCGTTGGCGTTGGAGATAAACCCGGTTTCCACCAGGATCGACGGAATATCCGGCGATTTCAACACCATGAACCCGGCCTGCTCCACGCGCTGTTTGTGCAACGAGGTGACTCGGCCAATGTTGCTCAGGACTTTTTGCCCGACGTTCAAGCTGGAGGTCAGCGAGGCGGTCATCGACAGGTCGAGCAGCACCCCGGCGAGCATCTTGTCCTTGTCATCGAGGGACACGTTGCCGGCCCCGCCGATCAAGTCGGAACGGTTTTCACTGTCGGCCAGCCAACGGGCAGTCTCCGACGTAGCGCCGCGATCCGACAGGGCAAACACCGACGCACCGAACGCGGCGGTCGATGGCGCGGCGTCGGCATGGATCGACACGAACAGATCAGCACCCTTTTTGCGGGCGATTTCGGTACGGCCGCGCAACGGAATGAAGTAGTCGCCGGTGCGGGTCAGCTCGGCGCGGTAGCCTTTCATACCATTGACCTGGCGCTGCAGCTCTCGGGCGATGGCCAATACCACGTCTTTTTCATGCTGGCCGCGCGACCCAGAGGCCCCCGGGTCTTCACCGCCGTGGCCGGCGTCGATCACCACAATAATGTCGCGCTTGCCGGCCGGCGCCGGAGGCGGAGGCGGCAACTTGACCTGGGGTTGCGCGGGGTTGACCGGTACTGCCGGCACTGTGGCCACGCTCGGGGTCGGCGCAGGCGGCGGTGCGGCGTCGGCGGCGTTGTCGAACAGGTCGACCACCAGTCGGTTGCCGTACTGGGCATTCGGGGCCAGGGAGAAGCTTTTCGGGGTGACGACTTTTTTCAGGTCGATCACCACCCGCAGGTCGGTCGGCGTGCGCTGCGCCGAGCGCATCGCGGTAATCGGCGTGTTGGCGGTGGAGACTTTCAGCGGCGCGGCCAGGGTCGCACCGTTGATGTCGATCACCAGGCGATCAGGCGCCGTCAGGGTAAAGACACTGTGCTGGACCGGGCCAGACAGGTCGAACACCAGTCGCGTGTTATCCGGCGCTCGCCACAGGCGAACACTTTTCACCTGCGAAGCAGCCAGAGCATTGAAAGTCATTGCCGCAAGCAACACCCCTACGACAGCAACCATCGCGCGAAAGCGCATACCTAACCCCACCAATTATTTGAATTCCAATGCCAAAGCGGCGCACCACGACTGGCCGCGCGCGCTCTGGGGCAACAACTTCAGCTGACGTCCGTGATCATGCGGCGTAATGGTAATGGTCAGGTCCGGCTTTGGCAAAAAGCCTGTGCCTTTATCTGGCCACTCGATCAGGCACAGCGCATCTTCATCGAAGTAATCACGGATGCCCATGTACTCCAGCTCTTCGGGGTCGACCAGGCGGTAGAGGTCGAAGTGAAACGCTCGAACCGCGCCGATCTCGTAGGGCTCAACCAGGGTAAACGTAGGGCTTTTGACCGCTCCCGTATGACCCAGGCCACGAATAATCCCCCGGGACAACGTGGTCTTGCCTGCGCCCAGGTCGCCCTCAAGAAAGATCAGCCCCGCCCCGCCCGTGACCTGGGCAATGCGATGACCGAACGCCACCATGGTGTCTTCATCGGCCACGAAAAGGATTACTTCAGGCACGGCGACTGCTCCTCCAACAATTGACGAATGGCGGGTATCAGGTCACCGGCCGCCAGGCCGCGACCAAAGGTGCCTTGGCGATCCCCAGCGGTCGCGTGCAACCACACGGCGAGGCAGCTGGCTTCATACGCCGGCAGGCCTTGCGCCAACAAGGCGCCCACCAGGCCCGCCAATACATCGCCGAGCCCCGCCGTCGCCATGGCCGGATGGCCTTGGTCACACCGCGAAACACGTCCGTCAGGGCTGGCAATCAAACTGCCAGCACCCTTGAGGATAGCCACTGCATTGAATGTCTGACTTAACGCGCGCGCCACCCTAATACGATCGGCCTGAACCTCGGCTGTCGAAAGCCCCAACAAACGTGCGGCTTCCCCCGGATGCGGGGTAATCACGCTGTTGGCCGGCAGGCTGACGCCGCCCTTGGCCAGCTGGTTCAAGGCGTCTGCGTCCCAGACCTGTGGCTGTTTAGCGTTGGCGGCGACGGACAACAGGCTCTTGCCCCAGGCGGCGTCGCCCAGGCCCGGGCCGATGACGATCACCGAGATTTTTTCGAGCAGCCCCATCACCTGGTTGGCCGAACTCACGCCAACGGTCATCACCTCCGGCAAGCGGGCCAACGCGGCGGGCACGTGCTCAGGCCGGGTCGCCAGGGACACCATGCCCGCGCCACTGCGCAAGGCACTTTCGGCGCTCAGCAGCGCAGCGCCGCCAACGCCGCGGTCGCCACCGATCACCAGCAGGTGGCCGAACTGGCCTTTATGGGCGTCTGAGGAACGCGCAGCCAGTTGCGGCAATTGGCCGTGCAACAGGGGCTGAACGTCGGTTATTTCGAGTTTTGTCTGCGGCATGCGTCTTCAAGCTCCGATGTCTGGCAGAATTATACGCATCTAACCTGTGGTTTCCCGTGTCTCATGCCCGCTATTACCTCCGATCTGCCCGCCCTCGCCCAATCGATCAAAGACTGGGGCCGCGAGCTGGGCTTTCAACAAGTCGGCATCAGCGGCCTGGATCTGGCCGAGCATGAACAGCACCTGCAACGCTGGCTCGACGCGGGCTACCACGGCGAGATGGACTATATGGGCGCCCACGGCAGCAAACGTTCGCACCCCGACGAACTGGTGCCCGGCACCTTGCGCGTGGTGTCGCTGCGCATGGATTATCTGCCAGGCGACACCCAAATGGCGCAGCTGCTGGCCAAGCCGGAAAAAGCCTACATCTCGCGCTACGCCCTGGGCCGCGATTACCACAAGCTGATCCGCAAACGCGTGCAGCAACTGGCCGACCGTATCCAGGCACAGATCGGCCCGTTCGGCTTTCGCGCCTTTGTCGACAGCGCACCGGTGCTGGAAAAAGCCATCGCCGAGCAGGCCGGTCTGGGCTGGATCGGCAAAAACACGCTGGTGCTCAATCGCAAGGCCGGCAGCTATTTCTTCCTCAGCGAGCTGTTTGTGGATCTGCCGCTGCCGGTAGATCCCCCTCATACCACCGAACACTGCGGCCGCTGCACCGCCTGCCTGGATATCTGCCCGACCAATGCCTTCGTCGGCCCCTATGTGCTGGACGCCCGGCGCTGCATTTCCTACCTGACCATCGAACTCAAAAGCGCGATCCCCGAGGACCTGCGCCCATTGATCGGCAACCGGGTATTCGGCTGCGATGACTGTCAGATCGTTTGCCCGTGGAATCGTTTCGCTCGCCCTACTGGCGAGAGCGACTTCAAGCCGCGGCATAACCTGGATAACGCCGAGCTGGCCGAACTGTTTATGTGGGACGAGGATAAATTCCTCAGCAGCACCGAAGGCTCGCCGTTACGCCGCGCCGGGTATGAGCGCTGGCTGCGCAACCTGGCGGTGGGCCTGGGCAATGCGCCCTCGAGCATTCCGGTGCTGGAAGCCTTGAAGGCGCGCCGCGATTACCCGTCGGAGCTGGTGCGCGAGCACGTCGAGTGGGCTCTGAGCCAGCACGCGGCGCGCTAGTGGACGTCGTCGTTGTAGACGAACTTGGGCATTTCCCAGTGAAAGCGGATCGCCAGCAGGCGTAATAGAAAGCCGCTGAAGAGGGTGAGTAGAATCGATTGCTCGCTGGGCAGTTCCAGATACAGGCACAGCAAGTAGAACCAGGCGGCGAGGAACGACACGCTGGCGTACAGCTCGCGGCGAAAGATCAGTGGGATATCGTTGCAGAAAATATCCCGCAGAATGCCGCCGAACACCCCGGTGATCACCCCGCTGACCGACGCCACCAGCATGCCGTGGCCCATTTCCAGCGCGGTCATGCAGCCAATCAGCGTAAAGGCCACCAGGCCCACGGCGTCCAGGGCCAGGAACAGCGAACGCAGATGGCGCATCAGCGGCGCGATAAAGATCGTCACCAGCGCGGCGACGGAGGTCAGCACCAGGTATTCCGGGTGCTTGACCCAAGTGAGCGGGTAATGGCCCAACAGCACATCGCGCACCGAACCGCCGCCCAGCGCCGTCACGCATGCGATCAACACCACGCCAAACCAGTCCATACCACGCCGCCCGGCGGACAAAGCGCCCGTCATGGCTTCGGCGGTGATGGCGATGAGGTAGAGCATCAGCAGCATGATGGCGATCCTTGCAAAGAGGCGCGCAGTCTAATCATTTGATGATGGCACCAAAAGGGGGCGCTTGGCGAAAGACCGCGTTGCGCCCTTCGCGAGCAAGCCCGCTCCCACATTTGACCGAGTTCCAGCTTTGGAATGCAGCCGAATGTGGGAGCGGGCTTGCTCGCGAAGGCGCCAGGCCAGGCGCCAAATCTTCAAGCCTTGATGAAATGCTTGCGGTAATGCTGCAGCTCGGCGATCGACTCGCGAATATCATCCAGTGCCAGGTGGGTGCTGCCTTTATGGAAGCTGTCTTTGACTTCCGGCGCCCAGCGCGCGGCCAGCTCTTTCAAGGTGGACACATCGAGGTTGCGGTAGTGGAAGTAGCTTTCCAGCCCTTTCATATGGGTATAGAGGAAGCGACGATCCTGGCAGATGCTGTTGCCGCAGATCGGCGACTTGCCCTTGGGCACCCATTTTTCCAGGAAGGCGATGGTTTCGGCTTCGGCCTCGGCCATGCTGATGCGGCTGTCGCGTACGCGCTGGGTCAGGCCGGAGTTGCCATGGGTGCGGGTGTTCCACTCGTCCATGGTGGCCAGCACTGCGTCGCTGTGGTGGATGGCGATCACCGGACCTTCGGCCAAGGTATTGAGGTTGCTGTCGGTGACAATGGTGGCCATCTCGATGATGACGTCGGTGTCGGGGTTCAGACCGGTCATTTCCAGATCGATCCAAATCAGGTTCTGTGGGTTTTGCATGGCTTGATTCTCTTGGCACCTTGGCGTAGCTGCGCAGTTTAGCAGGCGGGGCCGTGCTAGACTCGCGACCGTTTCACCCAACCTTTGCATTATCGACACGGAACACCAATGGCCAAACGCCAGCTCAATCGTCGCCAAAACTGGCGCATCGAAAAGATTCAAGGTGAGCGCGCCGCACGCGCCGCTAAACGTGAATCCTCCGCCGTGGAAGCGCTCGAGGGCGGCGACCTCGGCCCCGAGCAAACGGGCCTGGTGATCGCGCACTTTGGCGTACAGGTCGAAGTCGAGGCGCTCGAGGGCGAACTCGCAGGCTCGGTCTCTCGCTGCCACTTGCGCGCCAACCTGCCTGCGCTGGTCACCGGCGATAAGGTCGTGTGGCGTGCTGGCAACCAGGGCATCGGCGTCATCGTCGCCCAGTTGCCACGCACCACCGAACTGCGCCGCCCCGACAGCCGTGGCCAGCTCAAGCCGGTGGCGGCCAACGTCGACATGATCGTGATCGTGTTCGCGCCGCTGCCCGAGCCGCATGCCAACCTGATCGACCGCTACCTGGTCGCGGCCGAGCACGCCGGCATCCGTCCGCTGCTGCTGCTGAACAAATTCGACCTGATCGACGAACAGAACGCTCCGGCGCTCAATGCGCTGCTGGCGGTCTACCGCACCCTGGGTTACCCGGTGCTGGAGGTTTCGGCGCATCACGGCAACGGCATGGAACAGCTGCAACAGCAGTTGGACGGGCGCATCAGCGTGTTTGTCGGCCAGTCGGGCGTGGGCAAGTCATCGCTGGTCAACAGCCTGCTGCCGGAAGTCGACACCCGTGTCGGCCCCCTGTCGGAGCTGTCCGGCCAAGGCACTCACACCACCACCACCGCGCGGTTGTTCCACTTCCCCGGCGGCGGCGAACTGATCGACTCCCCCGGCATCCGCGAATTCGGCCTCGGCCACGTCAGCCGCAGCGATGTGGAAGCGGGCTTCATCGAGTTCAACGATCTGATCGGCACGTGCCGCTTCCGCGACTGCAAACACGACCGCGAGCCGGGTTGCGCACTGCTCAAGGCCCTCGAAGATGGCCGCGTGCAGCAGCAGCGGATGAACAGCTATCGGTCGATTATTGCCAGCCTGCCTGAAAGCAGTTACTAACTCGCACTGCTGACAATGTGGCGAGCGGGCTTGCCCGCGTTGGGCCGCGAAGCGGCCCTGGAACCAGGCCCTGCGGAGTATCTGATACACCGCATTTTGATTTATCTGGGGCTGCTTCGCAGCCCAACGCGGGCAAACCCGCTCGCCACAACAAGCCTACTTGCGACAAAAAGCCTAATTGCCAGAGCAAGCCGGCTCGCCACTACCTAGGTACCAGCCTTTGGCACCGTAGGATCTTTAACCCCACCGTCATCAAACAGGTTCAGCTTCTGGCGCAGTTCATGGGCCGGTAACGGCTCCTGCCCTGGCGGGATGGCGTTCGGGTCGACCGGTACTTCGCCTGGCGCGCCCGCCCCTGGGGTTGGCGCTGCGGGCGGTGGCTGGTCGCCTTCAATCGCGCGCTGGGCCTTTTTGGTCAGCACCACGATGTCGATGCGGCGGTTGATCGGGTTGAAGGGGTCTTTGTGATCAAACAGCTGCGACGACGCAAAACCCACCACGCGCGCCACTTGCGGGTCCGGGTAACTGCCGGCTACGAGTGCACGGCGCGCAGCGTTGGCACGGTTGGCCGACAGCTCCCAGTTGCCGAAGTCGCCCTGGCCCGCATACGGCTTGGCGTCGGTGTGGCCGCTGATGCTGATCTTGTTCGGCACCGCCTTGATGGTGTCGGCCATGGCCAGCAGGATGTCTTCAAAGTACGGCTTCAGGCGCGCGCTGCCCGAGTCGAACATCGGCCGGTTGGCCGCGTCGGTGATCTGGATGCGCAGGCCGTCCGGGGTGATCTCGAACGAAATCTGGTCCTTGAACTTGAGCAGTTGCGGGTTTTCCTCAACCTTGGTCTGCAGTTCTTGCAGCAACAGCTCCAGGCGCTCCTGTTCGACCTGATCAGCCATGGCCTCGACGGTGTCGCGCTCGATCGGGATTTTCTCCTGCGGCGCTTCGGTCTTCACTTCCGGGTTGATGGTGCGCTCCGGCGCCAGTTGCGGCGAGCCGCCCAGGTCGATCACGAAGGGCGTGCCGCTCTCCGAGAAGCCAATCGGGTCTTTGAAGTAACCGGCGATGGCGATTTTCTGTTCAGGCGTGGCGGTGGACATCAGCCAGAGCACCAGGAAGAACGCCATCATCGCCGTCGCAAAGTCGGCGAAGGCGATTTTCCAGGCACCGC
Source organism: Pseudomonas syringae (assembly GCF_021606685.1). Taxonomy (GTDB): domain Bacteria; phylum Pseudomonadota; class Gammaproteobacteria; order Pseudomonadales; family Pseudomonadaceae; genus Aquipseudomonas; species Aquipseudomonas syringae_R. Next base: position 28,797 of record NZ_WKCB01000004.1, on the reverse strand, counting down.
CATGGTGCCCCGCAGCGAAGCGCTTGACGCGCTTGATGATTATCGGCTGGTTGTTTTCCATGGCTTAGCGACCGCGAACCGCTTGTTCCAGCTCGGCAAAACTTGGGCGATGCTTGGGGTACAGCACCTTGCGACCGAACTCCACCGCCAGCGACGGCGGCATGCCGGAAGCGGACGCTACCAGGCTGGCCTTGATCGACTCATACAGGTTGATTTCTTCCTTGGCATCGTGAGCCAGGGAGGTGGCCAGCGGGCCGAAGAAGCCGTAGGCCGCGAGAATACCGAAGAAGGTACCCACCAGCGCCGCACCTACGTGCATGCCGATGGCCGCCTGGTCACCCTCGCCCAGCGAGGCCATGGTCACCACGATACCGAGTACCGCCGCAACGATACCGAAGCCGGGCATGCCGTCCGCAATGCCGGTCACGGCGTGGGAGGGGTGTTCCAGCTCTTCTTTAAGGCTGAACAGCTCCATGTCGAACAGGCCTTCCAGCTCATGCGGGGCCATGTTGCCGGAGGACATGATGCGCAGGTAATCACAGATGTAGGCGGTCATGCGCTCGTCTTTGAGCACAGCCGGGTACTTGGCGAAAATCGGGCTGGCTGCGGCGTCCTCGATGTCGGCCTCGATGGCCATCATGCCTTCGCGGCGGCTCTTGTTGAGGATCTCGTAGACCAGGCCCAACACCTCGAGATAGAAGGTGTGGGTGAAACGCGAACCGAACATGGCCAGGGATTTCTTGACCACGTGCATGGTCATGTAGCCGGGGTTGGCCTGCAGGAACGCACCCAATGCCGCACCACCGATAATCAGTACCTCGAAAGGCTGAATCAGTGCCGCAATTTTACCGTGGGACAGGACGTACCCGCCGAGCACGCTCGCGAAGACGACGATGATGCCGATAATTTTAGCCATAGGAGATGAGTACTTGCGCCGTCGGGTTCATGGACATATTTGGGGTAACTGAAAAACTCTTGTTCTACTTATCGGCAAAACTGCGCCAGACTATAGCCCGTTAAGGCGAAAAGCCAGTTCGGCCCGCTCCGGGCGTGTTGACCGCAAGTGATGATCGCGCCCCAATCATGGCTAATGAAACGACAGTCCCAACTGCAAAACCCACTTCTCTCGCCGCTTGGATCAAGCGCCTTGACGACGTGCTGCTGCCTGTTCCCCAGACCAGCCACGACCGTGTGTGCAAAGCCATCCGCGACAGCCGCAGTTCGTTGCGAGACATTGCCGAACTGATGCAAAGCAGCCCGGCCCTGGTGCTCAGCGTGATGCGCGAGGCCAATAGCCAGACCCATGGCAGCCTGGCTGCGCCGGCGGAAAACCTCGAAGTGGCGCTCAACCGTCTGGGCCTCAAGCGTGCCGAAGAACTGCTGGCGCGCTTGCCAGCGGTGCCCGACATCGAGATTCCCGTGGCGTTGCGCCAACTGCTGCTGGTCAGCCAGCACGCCTCGCAGCAGGCCAACGGTTTGTTCGGCAGCCGCCTGGCGCGGCTGTGGCAAGACATCCACTGGGGCAGCCTGCTGTTTTTGTCGCCGCTGTGGCCCATGGCGGTGGCCTACCCCAAGCTCCTGGAAGAATGGGAACTGCGGGTTATCCATAAAGGCGAGCGTGCACGCAAGGTCGAACAGGAACTGTTCGGCGTGCGCCTGCTGGACCTGTGCCTGGGCCTGACCGAAACCTGGCACTTGCCGATCTGGGTGTCCCAGGGCTATACCCTGCTGCGCAACGAACAGCGGTTACTGGTCAAGGCGCTGCATATCGCCCGCGAAGACGACCCGCTGCGCCATCAGCAATTGCTCGACGCCGAACCCAACCTGCGACGCTGGCTGAACCAGCCGGCCAACACCGTGCTGCTGGCCAACGGCCTGGCAATGTCGGCCCAGGAATCCTGGACCTGCCCGCACACGCAGCGCTGGCAGTACCTCACCGCGCTGTACCTGCAACAGCCGCTTGGCGACGTGCAGCAGCAGGTTCACCAGCAGGCCGTGACCAGCGCCCGCACCACCTTGATGCCCGACCTGTGGCACCCGGCGCTGTCGCTGATCTGGCCATGGCATGTACAAAAGATTCATCGCGGCCTGCTTCCGGCACCACCGCCTACCGCCGAAGCGCTGGCCGTATGGCGCAAGCGCTGCACCGAATTGCTGGTGGAGCCGAGCCGCTTCGCCAACGCCATGCACCTGACCACTTGCGCCCGCGAGGCCCTGGTCGCCAGCGGCATGCAGCGGGTCATGCTGTTGATGACCGACCGCGCCCAAAGCACCTTGCGTGTGCATCAGGTTGACGGCCTGCCCAAGGACGCCGCCAACCTGAGCCTGGACGTGGTCAACAGCACCCTCCTGCAGCGCCTGCTGGAAAAATCCGCCCAGGTGCGCCTCAACCCGGATAACCACGCGCAGTTCTCGGCGCTGCTACCGCCGATCCTGCGTCGGCTGTTCACCGGTGAACACCTGCTGCTGCGCTCGTTGAGCTGCAACGGCAAAGTGGTGATGTTGATGGTGGCCGACCAGGGCGGTGGGCCGTTCTCGGAAACCACCGTGCAGGCCTTCGGCAAAACCGCCCAGTGCATCGAGAAAGCCCTGCACAGCTTTACCAACCGCAGCGCCTGATGCTTGCGCTACAATCGCCCTCTTTTATCGCCAACATTTGTGCCCAGGAGACCTCACATGCCTGACTTCTCTGGCTTGCCGCTGGTGATCGAATCCAGCGACCTTATTAGTCGACTGGATGCCGAACACCTGATTCTGGTGGACCTCACCAGTGCCGCCCGCTACGCCCAGGGGCACATCCCCGGCGCGCATTTCGTTGACCCCAAGCGCACCCAACTGGGCCAGGCGCCCACGCCCGGCCTGCTGCCGCACAAGGCTGACCTGGAAAAGCTGTTCGGCGAACTCGGCCACACCCCGGATGCCACCTACGTGATCTACGACGACGAGGGCGGCGGCTGGGCCGGGCGTTTTATCTGGATGCTCGACGTGATCGGCCACCAGAAATACCACTACCTCGATGGCGGCCTGCTGGCGTGGCTGGAGGAAAAACACCCGGTTTCCACCGAGGTACCCGCCCCGGTCGGCGGCCCGGTCAGCCTCACGCTGCACGACGGCCCCACCGCTACCCGCGAATACCTGCAAAGCCGCCTCGGCGCAGCCGACCTGGGTATCTGGGACGCGCGCGGCCCGCTGGAGTATTCCGGTGAAAAAGTCCTCGCGGCCAAAGGCGGACACATCCCCGGCGCGGTGAATTTCGAATGGACCGCCGGCATGGACAAGGCGCGCAACCTGCGCATCCGCCGCGACATGCCGCAGATCCTCGAAGACCTTGGGCTGACCAAGGATAAAGAAATCATCACCCACTGCCAGACTCACCACCGCTCTGGCTTCACCTATCTGGTGGCCAAGGCGCTCGGTTATCCGCGAGTCAAAGGTTATGCCGGTTCCTGGGGCGAATGGGGCAACCACCCCGACACCCCCGTTGAGATTTAAGGTTTAAGGACAGTTATGAAAAAGCAGTTGTTTATCCTCAGCCAGTACCTGCTGCCGCACCACCTGCTGTCGCGGTTGGCCGGCTGCATTGCCGAGTGCCGCGTGCGCTGGTTCAAGAATGCCTTCACCACGTGGTTCGCCAAGCGTTATCAAGTGGACATGTCCCAGGCGCTGGTAGAAGACGTGACCGCCTATGAGCACTTCAACGCCTTCTTCACCCGCGCCCTGAAAGACGGCGCCCGCCCGCTGGACCAGACCCCAGGCGCGGTGCTGAGCCCGGCCGACGGCGCAGTCAGCCAGCTTGGCCCGATCGAACATGGTCGCGTGTTCCAGGCCAAGGGCCACAGCTTCAGCGTGCTGGAATTGCTGGGCGGCGATGCGGCCGTGGCGGCGCCGTTCATGGGTGGCGACTTTGCGACTGTTTACCTGTCGCCCAAGGACTACCACCGCGTGCACATGCCGCTGGCCGGCACCCTGCGCGAAATGGTCTACATTCCTGGGCGCATCTTCTCGGTGAACCAGACGACCGCCGAAAACGTACCGGAACTGTTCGCGCGTAACGAACGGGTTGCCTGCATTTTCGACACCGAACGCGGCCCGATGGCCGTGGTATTGGTGGGCGCGATGATCGTGGCGTCGATTGAAACGGTCTGGGCCGGGTTGGTCACGCCGCCGAAACGCGAGCTGAAAACCTTCCGCTACGACGAAGCTGCACGCGCGCCGATTCATCTGGAGAAAGGTGCGGAGCTGGGGCGCTTCAAGCTGGGTTCCACCGCGATCGTGCTGTTTGGGCCGGATCAGGTGAAGTGGGCTGAAGAATTGGCCGCCGGCACCCCGGTGCGAATGGGCCAGGGTATGGCACTGCCGAAAGCCTGATTGAAGCCGATTGCAGTTCAAATGTGGGAGGGGGCTTGCCCCCGATGGCTGAGTGTCAGGCAACTTATGTGCTGGCTGATACACCGCTATCGGGGGCAAGCCCCCTCCCACATTTTTTACCGAGTTTCTACTTACAGCTGACCGTCGCGATCACGGAAGCCCAGCAGATACAGCACACCGTCCAGCCCCAGCGTCGAAATCGCCTGCTTGGCTGACTGCTTCACCAGTGGCTTGGCACGGAACGCCACGCCCAGCCCGGCAATCGCCAGCATCGGCAAGTCATTCGCACCGTCGCCGACCGCAATGGTCTGCTCCAGACGCAAACCTTCCTTGTGGGCCAATTCCTTTAGCAAATCGGCTTTACGTTGCGCGTCGACAATCGGCTCCACCGCCACGCCCGTCACTTTGCCATCCACCACTTCAAGCTCGTTGGCAAACACGTAGTCGATGCCCAGCTTGGCCTGCAATTGCTTGGCGAAGTAGGTGAAGCCGCCCGACAGGATCGCGGTCTTGTAGCCCAGGCGCTTGAGTTCGGCAAACAGGGTTTCGGCGCCCTCGGTGAGGCGCAGTGAAGCACCAATCGAGTCCAGCACGCTGACGTCCAGGCCTTTGAGCAGGGCCAGGCGCTCCTTGAAGCTGGCACGGAAATCCAGCTCACCAGCCATGGCGCGCTCGGTAATTTCAGACACTTGCTCGCCCACACCGGCCGCCTTGGCCAGCTCATCGATAACTTCGGCTTCGATCAGTGTGGAGTCCATGTCGAACACGGCCAGGCGGCGGTTGCGACGGAACAGTGAGTCTTCCTGGAAGGCGATGTCGACATTCAGTTCCTGGGCCACGCTGAGGAACTCGGCGCGCAGGGCCTGCGGGTCGGCCGGCTCACCGCGTACCGAGAACTCGATGCAGCCCTTGCCCTTGTCGGCTGGCGTGTCCAGCGGCATGCGGCCCGACAGACGGTCGATATGGTCGATATTCAAACCGTACTGCGCGGTGATCGAGCTGACGCGCTGCAACTGCTCGGCAGTGACCTTACGGGTCAGCAGGGTAACGATATGGCGTTTTTTGCCCTGCCCTTCCACCCAATGCTGGTAATCCGCTTCGGACACCGGCGTGAAACGCACCTGCTGGTCCAGCTTATAGGCGGTAAACAGGATGTCCTTGAGCACCGACGAGGCCTGCTCGGTGCTGGGGATTTCCACCAGGATGCCAAACGACAAGGTGTCGTGGATCACCGCCTGGCCGATGTCGAGAATGTTCACACCACCCTGGGCCAGAACACCGGTAATGGCTGCGGTAAGACCCGGACGGTCAACACCAGTGATGTTAATCAGGACAATTTCGCGCAAGGCGCACCCCCAGGCTGGAAAAAAACCGCATTCTACCCACTTTCAGTGACCATCGGGCACAGCCAGCGCTTTGCCGGTCCTAGGGCTGTCGCTATACTGCGCGTCAACTTCACGGACCAAGAGCCGAGCGCAAGTGAACCGGCCCACGCCAGTAAAAACCGATAACTTCTTCCTGCTGATCTTCCGGGCACTGCGCCACCGCCGTGTACCGATCGCATTGCGCATTGCCAGCCATAACGTGATCCTGGTCGCCTTGGCCCTGGTGATCTATGCCTGCGTGATGGGCTTGCAGTTCAAGCAGGCCATGCACGAGCAAGCTGACGCGCTGGGTGAGAGCCTCACCACCCAGACCGCCACCTCGGCGACCGAGTTGCTGGTGTCCAACGACATCCTCAGCCTCAACGTGCTGCTCAACAACCTGACCAAAAACCCGCTGGTGGCCCACGCCGCCATCTACAGCGTGGACAACCGGATCATGGCCGAAGCCGGGCAACGCCCGAAAAACGGCCTGCTGGGCGAAGCGGAAGGCTTGTACCAGAGCAATATTACATTTCAGGATGTGAAGGCCGGCCAACTGCGTATCAGCCTCGACATGCAGCAGTTCCAGCAGCCGATGACCATCAGCCTGCAGAGCATGGGCATCCTCAGCGCGATCCTGTTGGCCCTGGCCCTGGCCTTGAGCCTGCGCCTGGGTCGGCATATCTCCACGCCGCTGATGCAACTGCGCATCTGGCTGCGGGACATCGACGAACACACCCCGGCCACCGACCGCCAGGATGAGATCGGCGACCTTGCCCGCCAACTGCACGCCAGCTTTGCACCGGAGCCTGCGCCCCGCGCGGCCGAGCCCGAACCTGACTACGATGACGCCGACTACGGCGACGAACCCGAGTTTGAAGTGCGCAACCTGCGCGACCCGGGCTTCGACGAAAGCGCGCCGGTGGCAGGCCTCAAACCTGTAACTCGCCAGGCGTTCAAGGCCGAAGAAGACGAACTGGACGACGAAGACCCGTTCGCCGACCTGCGCGATACCTCGGCCAACAGCCCGGCGGTCGCGCCCAAGCCGGCACCTGCGCCGAATGCCGAGCCCCAGCACAGCGCCGTACTGGCCGTGCAACTGGGTGCCCAGGATCAATTGCGTCGCCTGCCCCGCGCCCGCCTGACCGAGCTGCTGGAACGCTACCGCGACTGCCTCGACCAGGCCGCTTCGCTGTATCAAAGCGAGCTGCATACCCTGAACGACGGCAGCACACTGATGCTGTTCCACAGCGAAGACAGCGGCGAAGACTATCTGACCAACGCCATCTGCTGCGGCGAGTTGCTGCGCGCCTTGGGCCATGAGTTGCAGATTGAAGTGGCCGACAGCGGCATCACCTTGCAACTGCAGCTTGGTTTAACGGTGGGCGACGACCTGTTCGGCATGAGCCAGATCGACCTGCTGCTGACGGAAATCGCCCAGGATGCGCTGGCCTTGTCGCAACACAGCCGCAACCTGCTGCTGGTGGAACGCAAGATCAGTGAAGACACGCTGATCCGCCAGCGCGCACGCATTCGCCCGATTGCCAGCCCAGAAGGCGCCAGCTGCGTGGAGCGCCTGATGGAGCCGTATCCGTCGATGCTGGAACGCCAGCTGGCACGCATGCATGAGACCCGCGCCAAACCCTGACGCGAGTCGTGTGGCGGCCTTGTATGGCGAACGGGCTATTGCAATGAGGGCCTTGTGTGGCGAGCGGGCTTGCCCGCGTTGGAGTGCGAAGCGCTCCCAGGATTTCTGGGGCTGCTTCGCAACCCAACGCGGGCAAGCCCGCTCGCCACACAAGACGCTAGCTCTGCCCTCCACACAAGGCCCCGCTCGCCACAGCCTGCTCATCTCAATTGGCACTCTCTTCATAAGTCAGATCCTGCACAAACAAAAGGCCCGCTTACTCAGCGGGCCTTTTGTTTGTGCGCGATTGCGATCAGAACCTGAACACTTCCATGTCCGTACGAATCGGCACCGCCATCGGCATTTTTGGCTTCTGCGGCTCTGCCGGCTTAGCCTGTACCGGGGCTTGCTTGCGGGGCGCCTCGGCAATTGGCGGCTGGTTGGCCAATGGCTTGAGGGCCACCGACAACTGCTGCGCCAGGTTCTGCAACAGCACGCCCTGGGCCTGAACCTGGGACGCGGTGCTGCCGGTGTGTTCTTCTTGCAGGTGCACGATGCGGTTATCACGCACCTGGCCACGGCGGTCGATCAAGCGCCACTGCGCATCGAGGATCGCCGGCTGCGAAGCACCGGAGTCGAGCCGGGTGATCGTCAGCAGCACCTGCACATCCGGGCTGAAGCCCGTAGGAGCAGGCGCCAGCACCACACGCTGGCTGTCCAGATGACCCGCCACCTGGCGCAACATCAACTGGTTGATATCGGACGACAAACTGCCCGCCCAACGACCATCAGTGGAACCTTGCAGGCTGCCGTCGTTCTGACGTTGCAGCAAGGTTTCGCGCTGCAGGTAGTCAGCCACAACCACCGGGCCCAGCAAAACGGCCATGCCAGCCGTTTGCGCTGGCTGAGCCGGACTTCCGCTGTCCAGCTGGTACAGCGACACCGGCTGGTGTGTGCTGCAACCCGCCAGCCCCAAAAGGCCAGCGAGCATGAAAATAAAAGGAAGGCGTGGAGCAGTCATCATCCCATCCAGGTGGCTGCCACAAGGCGAACCACAATGTAATACTTAAAAATAACCTAAACACGCTCGGCCACGCCGGCGCTGGAAAGGCCATATCATCCGTGAATATGCGCCATGACTCCAGCGCCAAAGCGTCGATCTACGCGTTAAATCGTAGATCGAGGGCTCTAATCCGCCTTAAACGGGCGTTTCCACCAACAAAGCATCCACACGCTGGAAGCCGCGAGGCAATTTGTTACCGCGACGACCGCGCTCGCCCTTGTAGTGCTCCAGGTCATCAGGGCGCAGCGACAGCGTGCGTTTACCGGCTTGCAGCACCAGCGTGGCCCCTTCCGGTATCACCGCGATGTCGGTCACGTACTCTTCGCGACTGGCCACCCGCTCCCCGGGAATCCCAATGATCTTGTTGCCCTTGCCTTTGCCCAGCTGCGGCAAATCGCTGATCTTGAACACCAGCAAACGCCCTTCGGTGGTCACCGACGCCAGCCAGTTGCTCTCGCGATCATCCACTGGCCGCGGCAGGATCACCTTGGCATTGTTGGGCAAGCTCAACAGCGCCTTGCCCGCCTTGTTCTTGGCCTGCAGGTCTTCACCCTTGACCACGAAGCCATAACCCGCGTCGGAGGCGATCACATACAGCGCATCGTCGTCCGGCAGCAGCACACATTCAAAATTCGCCCCCGGTGGCGGCGTCAGGCGCCCGGTCAGCGGCTCGCCCTGGCCACGCGCCGAAGGCAAGGTATGGGCCGGGACCGAGTAACTGCGCCCGGTTGAGTCGATAAATACCGCGAACTGGTTGGAGCGCCCGGCCGCAGCGGTCTTGAAACCATCCCCGGCCTTGTACGACAAACCGGTGGCGTCAATATCATGCCCTTTGGCGGAACGAACCCAACCCTTTTCCGACAGAACGACGGTAATTTTCTCGTTCGGCAGCAGCTCGGTTTCTGTCAGAGCTTTGGCTTCGGCACGCTGCACGATCGGCGAACGACGGTCATCACCGTAGGTTTCGGCGTCTTTGATCAACTCGCTGCGCACCAGCTTCTTGAGCTTGGCTTCGCTGCCCAGCAGGGCTTGCAGCTTGGCTTGCTCCTTGAGCAGTGCGTCTTGCTCGTCACGCAGCTTCATTTCTTCCAGCCGCGCCAACTGACGCAAGCGGGTATCGAGGATGTAGTCGGCCTGGATCTCGCTTAGCTCGAAACGCGCGATCAGCTCGGCTTTCGGGTGCTCGGCGGTCCGGATGATGTGGATCACCTCATCCAGGTTGAGGTAGGCAATCAGCAAGCCGTCCAACAGGTGCAAGCGACGCTCGACCTTGTCCAGGCGAAATTGCAGCCGGCGGCGCACGGTCTGTATGCGGAACTCCAGCCATTCCACGAGCAAATTGCGCAGGTTTTTCAGCTGTGGCTTACCGTCGAGGCCAATGATGTTGACGTTGACCCGGTAGCTCGACTCCAGGTCGGTGCTGGCGAACAGATGCTGCATCAGCACTTCATGATCGACCCGGCTATTGGTCGGGATGATAACGATGCGGCACGGGTTCTCGTGGTCGGACTCGTCACGCAGGTCGGCGACTTGCGGCAGTTTCGACGGTTTGGCCTGCATCAACGCGGCGATCTGCTCCAGCACCTTGGCACCGGAGACCTGATGCGGCAGCGCGGTGACAATAATGTCGCCGTCTTCGATGTGGTACACAGCGCGCATGCGCACCGAGCCCTTGCCGGTCTCGTACATCTTGAGCAGGTCGGCACGCGGCGTGATGATTTCCGCTTCGGTCGGGTAGTCCGGGCCCTGGATATGCTCGCAGAGCTGCTCGACCGTGGCTTTGGGCTCATCCAGCAAGCGTACGCAGGCCGTGGCGACTTCGCGCAGGTTGTGCGGCGGCACATCGGTGGCCATGCCGACCGCAATGCCGGTGGTGCCATTGAGCAGGATATTCGGCAAACGCGCCGGCAACACCAGGGGTTCGTCGAGGGTGCCGTCAAAGTTCGGCCCCCAGTTCGCGGTGCCCTGGCCCAATTCGCTCAGCAGGACTTCCGAGTAACGCGACAGGCGCGCCTCGGTGTAACGCATGGCGGCGAAGGACTTGGGATCATCCGGCGCACCCCAGTTGCCCTGGCCGTCTACCAGCGTGTAGCGGTAGCTGAACGGCTGGGCCATCAGCACCATGGCTTCGTAGCACGCCGAGTCGCCGTGGGGGTGGAACTTACCGAGCACATCACCGACGGTACGCGCCGACTTCTTGTGCTTGGAATCGGCGTCCAGGCCCAACTCACTCATGGCGTAGATAATGCGCCGCTGTACGGGCTTGAGGCCGTCGCCGATATGCGGCAAGGCGCGGTCCATGATCACGTACATGGAGTAGTTGAGGTAGGCATTTTCGGTGAAGTCAGCCAGCGACCGGCGCTCTACGCCATCTAAGCTGTCTGCGAGGATGTCACTCATGCGGGCCTCATCAATGTGGTGTGAGGCACAGCGGAACTGCCGCTGCGCCGAGTCAATTCAAAAAAGGGATAGCTCATGGCTGGGCGCTCCAGCCACCGGCAGGGGCGGCGAAACGATAGACCACAGGGCGTTTTTCACCATCGACGCGGGGGCCGAAATTGTTGTCCAGGCCAATCCAGGCACCCTCGGCGTCGACCACCAGGGCTTCGGCCAGGCCATAGGGCTGATCATAGAGACGTTGCGGCGCAAGCATTTCTGCAGCGAACGACCAGCAGCGCTCGACGGCGGCCGTGGCAGCATCGCGCCGGCACAGCTGGTATTGGCTGCTTTCGAGGGTGAACAGCTTGCCCTCAAACAGCGCCACATCAGAAAAATTCCTCGAGACGGCCCTGGCCTTGGGCACCTGCTCGGGTTGCATCTCGGTGCCCGCTTCACTCAATAACACGCAAGGTCCGTCACAATCCCAGACACTTTGCGCGCGCTTGATCGAGATCAAACCACGTCGCTCACGCTCGGCGGCCAGCCAGATCTGATTGCCCTCGGCGTTCACCGCCAGGCCTTCGAACAACGCGTTGAAGTGCAGCAGCATGCCGCTGGCGCGTGCTTCGCGCACCATGCCCGGGGCGATCTTCAGCCACTCGGGCGCACCCGTTACCGGCACTTGCAGCACTGCCGCATGGGCTTCACTGACGATGTAACGGTTACCGGCGACATCGCAGCTGATGCCTTCGAAATCCAGGTCACCCCCACGAATAAGCGCAGCGGCCTTGGTGCGCGAACGTAAACCCCAGGGCAAACCCGACTCCGGCACGGGCGGCACGTCGATCTTCACCGTTTCGGCCTGCCAGGTCGGCGCACTGATATCCAGCCGATAGATCTGGTCGTCATCGCGGTCAGAAATCGTCCACAACTCAGTGCCACACAGGGCCAGGCCCGACAGGTTACCGCCGCGCATGCCCTCCACCGGGTGTTCGGACACCAACACCAGCTCAGCCGCAGGCGCCGCGAGCGCCTGGGTGGCCGCCAACCCGCTCAACATCAGGATCGCCAGGGCGAAACCTGTGCGCATCAGCCCAGCACCTCGGCCAGGTTGCCTTTGGATTCCAGCCAGGCTTTGCGGTCCGGCGCGCGTTTCTTGGCCAGCAGCATGTCCATCATTTCCGACGTGCCGGCGAAGTCTTCCAGCGTCAACTGCACCAGGCGCCGGGTGTTCGGGTCCATGGTGGTTTCGCGCAGTTGCGGCGGGTTCATCTCACCCAGGCCTTTGAATCGCGTGACCTGCGGCTTGCCGCGCTTCTTCTCGGCCACCAGACGGTCGAGGATGCCATCGCGTTCGGCCTCGTCCAGGGCATAGAAAATCTCTTTGCCCAGGTCGATACGGTACAGCGGCGGCATGGCGACGTAGACGTGGCCTGCGTCCACCAGCGGGCGGAAGTGCTGCACGAACAGCGCACACAACAAGGTGGCGATGTGCAGACCGTCGGAGTCGGCGTCGGCGAGGATGCAGATCTTGCCGTAGCGCAGCTGGCTCATGTCCGCCGCGCCTGGGTCGACGCCGATGGCCACGGCGATGTTGTGCACTTCCTGGCTGGCCAGGACCTCGCTGCCGTCGACTTCCCAAGTGTTGAGGATCTTGCCGCGCAACGGCAGGATCGCCTGGAATTCCTTGTCCCGCGCTTGCTTGGCGGAACCACCGGCGGAATCACCTTCGACCAAAAACAGCTCGGAGCGCATCGGGTCCTGCCCGGCGCAATCGGCCAGTTTGCCGGGCAATGCCGGGCCTTGGGTGATGCGTTTGCGCTCGACCTTCTTGCTGGCCTTGAGGCGACGGCCGGCGTTGTTGATCGCCAGCTCCGCCAGGGCCAGGCCCAGCTCCGGGTGCTCGTTGAGCCACAGGCTGAAGGCGTCCTTGACCACACCGGAGACAAACGCCGCCGCCTCGCGGGACGACAGGCGTTCCTTGGTCTGGCCGGAGAACTGCGGCTCCTGCATTTTCATCGACAGCACGAACGCGATGCGCTCCCACACGTCTTCCGGCGCCAGCTTCACACCACGCGGCAGCAGGCTGCGGTATTCGCAGAATTCGCGCATGGCATCCAACAAGCCCTGGCGCAAACCGTTGACGTGGGTGCCGCCCTGGGCCGTAGGGATCAGGTTGACGTAGCTTTCCTGCACGCTGTCGCCACCTTCGGGCAACCACAGCAACGCCCAGTCGACCGCTTCTTTATTACCGGCCAGGCTGCCGCAGAACGGCTCATTGGGCAGGCGTTCGAAGTCGCTGACGGAATCTTCCAGGTAGGAGCGCAGGCCGTCTTCATAGTGCCACTCGACCTTCTCGCCGGTGCCTTTGTCTTCAAAGGTCACCAGCAGGCCTGGGCACAATACTGCCTTGGCCTTGAGCACGTGCTTGAGGCGGCTGATGGAGAATTTGGGCGAATCGAAGTACTTAGGGTCCGGCGCGAAGTACACGCTGGTACCGGTGTTGCGCTTGCCAACGGTGCCGATCACTTCCAGGTCGGTGGCTTTGTAGCCATCGGCGAAAGTCATCTGGTACTCGTTGCCGTCGCGCTTGACCTTGACCCGCACCAGCGTGGACAAGGCGTTGACCACGGAAATACCAACACCGTGCAAACCACCGGAGAACTGGTAGTTCTTGTTCGAAAACTTGCCGCCGGCGTGCAGCTTGGTGAGGATCAGCTCGACGCCCGGCACACCCTCTTCCGGGTGGATGTCCACCGGCATGCCGCGACCATCGTCGGACACTTCCAGAGAATGGTCAGCGTGGAGAATGACATGCACCGACTTGGCGTGGCCGGCCAGGGCTTCGTCGACGCTGTTGTCGATGACTTCCTGGGCAAGGTGGTTCGGCCGGCTGGTGTCGGTGTACATGCCGGGGCGTTTACGCACCGGGTCGAGGCCCGAGAGGACTTCGATGGCGTCGGCGTTATAAGAGCTAGCGCTGGGAGTGGCCATGGGGTCTCGTCGTGAGTCGTTCGATTAAAAAGTAACCTGCGGTTTCCAAGGCAATTACAGTGCCGAAAAATCGAAGGATTGATACTGATCTGCGCCAATGCCGGCAAAGCTCAACAGCGCCGGCAATTGCTCGGCGAAGCCCTGGTAACCATGGTCGCCACCAGCCTGGATGCGCAAGGCACAGGCCCGGTAATACTGCTGGGCGAGGCGATAATCCAGTGTTTCATCGCCGGTCTGCAACCACACTTGATAACGCGCGGCGTCCTGCGGGGCCGGGACTTCCAGCTCGGCCAGGGCGGCGACGTGATCGTGGGTCAGGTCCCAGGTTTCATCGGTATAGAGGTTCTTCTGGGTGCCCAGGTAACCATCGAACATCCGATGCGGGCTGACCGCCGGGTTGACCAGCAGCGCCTTGAGGCCATGGCGTTCGGCAAGATGGGTTGCATAGTAGCCGCCGAGTGAGCTGCCGACCAGCAGTGGCCGTCCCAGTTGGGCAATGGCCTGCTCCAATTGCGGAATCGCCTGACGCGGGTGGTGATGCAGGGCCGGCACACGCAGTTGGTCGGCTAGACCGAGCCGGCCCATCACGGTGATCAGCTGGCTGGCCTTGGTGGACGCAGGCGCACTGTTGAAACCATGGATATACAGGATCGAAGCGGACATGCCGGGCTCTCCATGCTTGCGCCAAAAGAGGCGCAGTTTACAGGGATCGAAGCCCTGTGTGAGTCCCCTATTGCCCCGCCACTGCAGAACCCATGTGGGAGGGGGCTTGCCCCCGATAGCAGTGGGTCAGCCAGCCTATTTATTGCCTGACACTCAGCCATCGGGAGCAAGTCGATTCGTCGCACCGCCCCTCCCACATTTGGATCAGTGTTTGCCGCTGTTAGTAGCCGTTGCTGCCGTAATCGATGGTGAAGGTGAAGCCTTTGACCCGCTCCACGCCAGTCTCCAACCGCCCGTCGGCATGCAGGCGCAGCCAGCGATAGCCGGGCGCTTGCTCGCTGACCTTGAAATCCTCGCTGCCCGGCGCGAACTGGATGCAGGTGGACGGCGACGCCAGCAGGCGCACGCCGTTGCGCTCGCGGTCGATTTCCTGGTGCACGTGCCCCCAGAGCACCGCCTTGACCTGCGGGAAGCGGTCGAGCACGGCAAACAGCGCTTCGGGGTTACGCAAGCCGATAGGCTCCATCCACGCGCAGCCGATGGACACCGGGTGATGGTGAAAACACACCAGGTGATGGCGGCTGGGCGCCTCGCTCAAGGCCTGGGCGAGCAATTGCAGTTGCTGGTCTTGCAGGTAACCGGGCACCGAGCCTGGCACGGCGGAGTCCAGCAAGGTAACGCGCCAATTGCCGACATCGACCACTGGCTCGAGCAAATCGCTGTGCACGGCAGCGTGGGCCATGATCTGCGGCTCGTCATGGTTACCGGGGATCCAGCGCGTGGGCGCGCCGATCGGCGCAGTCATCTGGCGAAACTGCTGGTAAGACGCCAGCGTGCCGTCCTGGGACAAATCACCCGTGGCCAGCACCAGGTCGATCCGTGGCTGCTGCTCGCGCACCAACTCGATTACCCGCTGCAGGCTTTCACGGGTATTCATGCCCAGCAGCGTAGCGTCGGCCTCGGCAAACAGATGGCTGTCGGACAACTGCACCAGCAACGCCGGCGCATCGGGGTTCACGGTGGATACGCTCGGCAAGGCGCTCTCCCAGGGCAATCACAGGAAATGGACGGTTGCCGCGATTATGCTGGGGCGGGACGCAAAGAGGAAACCCTGAAAGCAGACGCAGATCACATCTACCGCACGACTTCGAACTCATGGCCCAGGGCCAGGCAGTGGCTCAACCATTCACCAAGAAACACATTGAGTTGTGCTTTTTCGTCGGGCTGGTGCATGAACACGTTGGGGTAAGGGTAGATGCTGCGAAAGCGCCGCGCGTGTTCGGCGCTGATCACTTCGGCCATCCGCGCGTCGTGGTACACCTGCACTTCCAGTTGCGGCACCGGCAGCCACGGCAGGCTGTGCTCCTGACGCACGCGCAAGGTGGTGGTGTACGGGCAGTTGACGATGACTTCCAGGGCCAGCACGCCGAGCATCTGGTCGCCATGGGTCACGCCGATGCGCCGCGCCTCGGGCGCGTGGCGCATGTCGGGCAGCAGACGCATCAGCCGCGCATAGTTGGCCTCACAGGCAGCTTGCAGCCCGATCAGGTCGACTCGGTAACGTTCCCGTGCCTTTACTGCCATAACCCCCTCACTTCCGCGCGATTAAGCGCAAGCCATTGCAGGGCGATAATGCTGGCTGCGTTGGAAATTTTGCCGTCACGCACCGCTTGCAGGGCATCTTCGAACGCCCAGGGGGTGACGCGGATATCTTCTGCCTCTTCTTCCAGTCCATGGACGCCACCGGCGCCCGAGCTGTCGCAACGGCCCAGGTACAAGTGGACAAATTCAGTGCTGCCGCCGGGCGACGGGAAATACTTGGTGATCGGCCACAGCGCGGAGAATGTCAGCCCAGCTTCCTCCTCGGCTTCGCGGTGTGCAACCTCCTCCGGCTGTTCATCCTTGTCGATCAGCCCGGCGACCATCTCGATCAGCCACGGGTTATCGGCCCGGCCCATGGCGCCCACGCGAAACTGCTCGATCAGCACCACTTCATCGCGCTGAGGGTCATAGGGCAGCACGCACACGGCGTCGTGACGCACGAAGACTTCACGGTTGATCACCCGGCTCAGGCCGCCGTCGAATTTCTCGTGGCGCAGCTGCACGCGGTCAAGCTTGTAGAAGCCCTGGTAGGCATTGTCGCGCTGAACAATTTCGATCTTGCTCGGCGTCGATTTTGCAAAATCCGTCATATCCCATCCTCGTTAAGCCTGAGCAATTGGCGCCATCCTAACGCGCTCCTGCCCCTTGGCGCAGCCCCTTTCCGGTTGCCGGGATAGACGGCGGGCGTCAAACTCACTCTAATCAGCTTAGTGGCGAACTGACTGCCTTGCCGGTAGTCGAAGCTGCACAATTTCGCTCTTATTGACGGACGAAGACCCTACATGTCGCTTTTAAAAATCGCCTCCGTGGCCTGCATCGCATTGACCCTCGGCGCCTGCCAGAGCCTGTTCCAACCGAGCTTCAAGACCCCGCTGGAAGCCACCCGCGACGCCACCGAGCAGAGCAAGCCAGGCTGCGCCAGCGCCGATTGCCCGCTGGTGAATATCGACACGGTGCATTTTGCCAAGGAGCCCAAGCTGGACGCCTTGATCGAGCAACGCCTGCTCGAGATGACCCGCACCGCGCCAAGCGATCCGCTGCCGACCAGCCTGGAAAGCTATCGCGAGCAATTCCTGCAGACCGCCGCCCCGCGCAACAACATGTACTTGCAGGCCAAAGTACGCGAGCAGCATGACGGCTTGGTGATCATCGAGTTATCCAGTTACCTGGACCAGGGCGCCACCCACGGCGAGCCGGGCCGTGCGTTCATCAACTATTCGCGCCAGCAGCAAAAAGCCCTGTCCTTGACCGACATGCTGCTGCCGGGCAAGGAAGAGGCCTTCTGGAAAGCCGCCCAGGTGGCGCATAACAGCTGGCTGATCAGCACGCGCCTGAGCCTGGAGCCGGAGTTCGTCAAGACCTACCCCTTCCAGAAAACCCCAAACGTGGCGTTGACCTATGGTGGCGTGATCCTCAAGTACCCCACCACCACCATCGCCCCTTATGCCCTCGGCCATGTCGAGTTGCAGATTCCCTACTCGCGCCTGGACGGCATCATCAAGCCTGAGCTGGTGCCCGTGCGCCACTGAAGACCCGCCCCAGGATGAACTGCAACAGCCCTGCCAGCACCAGCGCCGGCAGGGTCGCGCCGATATCCGGGTACAGGTTGGCCAGCAGATGGTAGGTGCCGATGCCTCCCAGCCAGGCCAGCAGTGCCGGCCAGCACAGGTTGGCAACCGCGCCCAGGCCACGCCGGCGCAGGATGAAGTGATCCACCAGCACCACGCCGAACAGCGGCGCGAAGACCGAGCCGATCAGTAACAGGAAGTTCTGGTACTGGGCCAACGGTGCGAAACAGGCGATCAAAGTGCAGAGCACACCAATGCCCAAGGCCAGGTGCTCGACCTTCAAACGCAGCAGAATGCCGCTGGAGACTGCCGCCGAGTGAATATCGGCGAAAGCGTTTTCCGACTCGTCCAGCAGGATCAGCAACAGCGGAATCCCCAGCCCCGCCCCGGCCAATGCCAACAACAGCGCATTCACTTCACCGCTGGGCGCAAACGCCAGGGTGTAGGCCACGCCCAGGCTCATCAGCCAGAAATTACCGATAAAGAAGCCCAGCGCAGTGCCGCCGAACACGCTTTTCGCGCGCTTGCCGAAACGTGAGTAGTCGGCGATCAGCGGCAGCCACGACAGCGGCATGGCAATCGCAATGTCAAAGCCCACCGCGAACGGCATCGAACCGTCACCGGCCTGAGCCCAGAGGGCGGCCAGGTCGGCCTTGGCGAACAGGTTCCAGGTCAGCCACAGGCACGCGGCCAGCAGCAGCCAGATGCCCCACTTGCGCAGGATCTGTCGCACGAACGTCAACGGGCCACTCACGGCCAGCAGGGTCGCCAACCCGCCGAAAAACACGGTCCATAGCAGTGGGCTGGCCAGCAGGCTGCCCTCGCTGAACGCCCGCGTGCCCAACAGGCTCGCAGCATCACGCATCACAATGATTTCGAACGAGCCCCAGCCGATCAGCTGCAGCAGGTTCAGCAACGCCGGCAGGCTGGCGCCTTTGGCACCGAGGCTGAGCTTGAGCGCGGCCATGGCGGACAGGCCGGTGTCGCTGCCGATCACGCCGACGGCGGCCAGCAACAGCACGCCGACCAGAGTGCCGAGGAAAATTGCCAGTAACGAGCCGGAGAGACCCAGGCCCGGCGCCAGCAATGCGCCGGTTTGCAGGACCATCAGGCCGATGCCGAGGGAGAACCAGAGGGAGAACAGGTCGCGGGCGCCAAAAACTCTTTTGTCAGCAGGCACTGCGATGTCGGGGGAGTAGGTACTCGGTTGAATGTTCAAGGGTGGTATCTCTGAGGGGCACTTTGTTGTTTGATGGATCGCCTTCGCGAACAAGCCCGCTCCCACATTTGGAACGCATTCCAATGGGGGAGCGGGGCAAACCCCCTCCCACATTTTGAAGTGTGAACACGTTCAAAACTGTGGGAGGGGGCTTGCCCCCGATGAGGCCAGTGCAGGCACCTGCAATCTGAGGTCAGACCTTCTTGTACAGCTGACTCCCTTCCTGCTTGAACCGCTCCGCCTGTTCCGCCAAGCCCTTGGCCACGTCCACGTCCACCGCTTCAATGCGCTGGTTGGCCGCGTACTCACGTACCTCCTGGGTGATCTTCATCGAGCAGAATTTCGGCCCGCACATCGAACAGAAATGCGCGACCTTGGCCGAGTCCTTGGGCAGGGTTTCGTCGTGATACGAACGCGCGGTGTCCGGGTCGAGGCCGAGGTTGAACTGGTCTTCCCAGCGGAACTCGAAGCGCGCCTTGCTCAAGGCGTTGTCGCGGATCTGCGCACCGGGATGGCCTTTGGCGAGGTCGGCAGCGTGGGCGGCGATCTTGTAAGTGATGATCCCGGTCTTCACGTCATCCTTGTTCGGCAGGCCCAAGTGCTCCTTGGGCGTCACGTAGCAGAGCATGGCGCAGCCGAACCAGCCGATCATCGCCGCACCGATGCCGGAGGTAATGTGGTCGTAACCCGGCGCAATGTCGGTAGTCAGTGGGCCGAGGGTGTAGAACGGCGCCTCGTCGCAGCATTCCAGTTGCTTGTCCATGTTCTCTTTGATCAATTGCATCGGCACGTGGCCGGGGCCTTCGATCATGGTTTGCACGTCGTGCTTCCAGGCGGTCTTGGTCAGCTCGCCAAGGGTTTCCAACTCGCCGAATTGCGCGGCGTCGTTGGCGTCGGCAATCGAGCCCGGGCGCAGGCCGTCGCCGAGGGAGAAGCTGACGTCGTAGGCCTTCATGATTTCGCAGATTTCGTCGAAATGCGTGTAGGTGAAGTTCTCTTTGTGGTGCGCCAGGCACCACTTGGCCATGATCGAACCGCCACGCGACACGATGCCGGTCACGCGCTTGGCCGTCAGCGGCACGTAGCGCAGCAACACACCAGCGTGGATGGTGAAGTAGTCGACGCCCTGCTCGGCCTGTTCGATCAAGGTGTCGCGGAACAGCTCCCAGGTCAGGTCTTCGGCGGCGCCGCCGACTTTTTCCAGGGCCTGGTAGATCGGCACCGTGCCGATCGGCACCGGCGAGTTGCGGATGATCCACTCGCGGGTTTCGTGGATGTGCTTGCCGGTGGACAGGTCCATCACCGTGTCCGAACCCCAGCGAATGCCCCAGGTGAGTTTCGCCACTTCTTCTTCGATGGACGAGCCCAGCGCGCTGTTGCCGATGTTGCCGTTGATCTTCACCAGGAAGTTACGGCCGATGATCATCGGTTCCAGTTCGGTGTGGTTGATGTTGGCGGGGATGATCGCGCGACCACGGGCGATTTCTTCGCGCACAAATTCCGGTGTGATGATTTTCGGCACGCTGGCGCCGAAGCTGTGGCCGGCGTGCTGCTGGTCGAGCAGGCCACTGGCGCGGGCTTCTTCGAGCTTCATGTTTTCGCGGATGGCGACGTATTCCATCTCGGCAGTGATGATGCCTTTGCGCGCGTAGTGCATCTGCGTGACGTTGGCCCCGGCCTTGGCGCGGCGCGGGTTCTTCACGTGGGCGAAGCGCAGCGCGGTCAGCTCGGCGTCGCTGAGGCGCTGCTGGCCGAAGTGCGAACTCAGGCCCGGCAGGCGCTCGGTGTCGCCGCGCACTTCGATCCACGGCGAGCGCACATCGCCCAGGCCTTTGCGCACGTCGATGATCACGTTGGGGTCGGTGTAGGGGCCGGAGGTGTCGTACACCACCACGGGCGCGTTGATTTCACCGCCGAAGTCGGTGGGGGTCACGTCCAGGCTGATTTCGCGCATCGGCACGCGAATGTCCGGGCGAGTGCCCTGCACATAGATTTTTTGCGAGCGGGTAAAGGGTTGTACGGAGCCGGAATCGACCTTGGCCGATTCACTCAGGTGCACGGTATTTTTCAGTTTTGTACTTTTTATTTCTGTGCTCATCACGGGCTCTCCAACTATCCAGGCGGTGGATTTTTGTCGGAGCGAACCTGTGACGGACGGACGCACTGAAACCAGTGCTGTGCTTGGCGCACGAGGGCTGTTCGATTGTCGAACAACATCCCGGACGAAGCACAAGAGGACTCGCCGGGTGACGAGAAATCTTGTTCCCTACGCAGGCGCTAACCTGATCAGGTTCAACGGGATCCGGTATTTACCGATCTCAGCCTTCCAACAAGGCACCCCGACAAGAACGCGGCCAGTCTAGACCATGCCGTGGGCAAATTGCCAATAGCCGTGTATTCAGCGTGATGAATGGCGCGATTGCGGGATTGTTGCGCCGGGTCAGCGCCACTACACTCGATGACCGCCAGAAGGCTTGACGCCAGGAATGGCCCGCCTTAGCCTTGGGCGCTAAATTATCGTCGTAATATTCACTCTAGGGATCGCCACATGCTGCGCAAACTCTCACTGGCTCTCGCCGTGTCTTGTGCGACCAACGGAATGGTCTGGGCAGCTGAAGCGCCCTTGTCCGCCAGAACTGACTTGGTCAGCGTCTACCAGGAAGCGGTGGACAACAACGCCGACCTGGCTGCTGCCCGCGCGCAATATGGCGCGCAAAAAGAAGTGGTGCCCCAGGCCCGCGCCGGGCTGCTGCCGAACCTGTCGGGCGGCGCCGATATCAATAACGTGCGCACCCAGATCGACACGCCGGCCGCCACCGCCAACCGCGATGCGCACTCCTGGCGCGCGACCCTGAGCCAGCCGCTGTTCCGCGCCGACCGCTGGTTCCAGCTGCAAGCCGCCGAGGCCACCAACGAGCAGGCCGCGCTGCAGCTGTCGGCCACCGAACAGAACCTGATCCTGCAAAGTGCCGAAAGCTACTTCGCCGTGCTGCGCGCCCAGGACAACCTGGCCTCGACCAAGGCTGAAGAAAACGCCTTCAAGCGCCAACTCGACCAGTCCAACGAGCGCTTCGACGTCGGCCTGTCGGACAAGACCGACGTGCTGCAATCCCAGGCCAGCTATGACACCGCACGGGCCAACCGGATTCTGGCCCAGCGCCAGGTGGACGACGCCTTTGAAGCGCTGATCACCCTGACCAACCGCCAGTACAACTCGATCCAGGGCATTGTTCACACCCTGCCGGTGCTGCCACCGCTACCGAACGACGCCAAGGCCTGGGTCGAGACGGCCGGCCGCCAGAACCTCAACCTGCTCGCCAGCAACTACGCGGTCACTGCCGCCGAAGAAACCCTCAAGCAGCGCAAGGCTGGCCATGCGCCGACCCTGGACGCCGTGGCGCAGTACGAAAAAGGTGACAACGACGCCCTCGGCTTCAGCAACCCGAATGCCTTTGGCACGCCGTACCGCGGCGATGTGGAGCAGCGCACGATTGGCCTGCGCTTGAACATCCCGATCTACAGCGGCGGCCTGACCAGCTCGCAAGTGCGTGAGTCCTACTCGCGCTTGGGCCAGACCGAGCAGCAACGCGAAGGCCTGCGCCGCCAAGTGGTGGAAAACACGCGCAACCTGCACCGTGCGGTGAACACCGATGTGGAGCAGGTGCAGGCGCGCCGCCAGTCGATCATCTCCAACCAGAGCGCGGTGGAAGCCACGGAAATCGGTTACCAGGTGGGCACGCGCAACATCGTCGATGTGCTGGACTCACAACGCCAGCTCTACGCGTCGGTGCGCAACTACAACAACAGCCGCTACGACTACATCCTCGACAACCTGCGCCTCAAGCAGGCGGCGGGCACCTTGAACCCGGGGGACCTGCAGGATCTGGCGCGCTACCTCAAGGCTGACTACAACCCGGACAGGGACTTCCTGCCGCCGGATCTGGCCAAGGCTGCGGCCGAGCAGCTGAAAGCCCGCCCCGGTTACTGAACACACTACAAACCAATGTGGGAGGGGGCTTGCTCCCGATAGCAGTGTGTCAGTCAGCACATGTATTGGCTGATCCACCGCTATCGGGAGCAAGCCCCCTCCCACATTGGTTATGCGGTGCTGTGTCAGTTGATCAGTCGGCCTAGGCCATCCAGCAAGCGCTTGAGCGCACCCTGGTTGGCCTGCATCACCTTGAGCCCCGCCTCGGCCATCTTCTGCGCATCCCGAGGCAACTCGAACAGCTGCCGCACGGCCTCGGCCAACCCCTCTGCATCCTCCACCTCACGCAACGCCCCCGCTTCACGCATCATCGCGGTGATTTCAAGGAAGTTGAACACGTGCGGCCCCATCAGCACCGGCTTGGCCAGCGCCGCCGGCTCCAGCGGGTTATGCCCACCGGTAGCCACCAGGCTGCCGCCGACAAAGGCGCTGTCGGCCAGGGCATAGAGAAACAGCAGCTCGCCCATGGTGTCGCCGAGCAACACCGAAGTGTCCGCCGTGACCGCCTCGCCGCTGGAACGGCGCACGGTGGCAAAACCTTGCTGTTCACACAGCTCGAACATCGGGCCAAAGCGCTCCTGATGACGCGGCACCAGAATCAGCAGCGCGTTGGGATAGCTTTCGAGCAATTGGCGATGGGCCGCGAGCACCACTTCATCTTCGCCTGCGTGGGTGCTGGCGGCGATCCACACCGGGCGTTCAGTGGCGCCCCATTGCGCACGCAAGGCGGCGGCGCGCACTGGCAGTTCGGGGTCGATGGTCAGGTCGAACTTGATCGAGCCGGTGACCTCAACGGTTTCCGGTCGCGCGCCGAGGCTGAGAAAACGCTGGGCCTCGGTCTCGGTTTGCACGGCGAAAAGGCTCATTTGCGCCAGCATTGGCGCCGTCAGTTTGGCGAACCGAGCATAGCCCTTGGCCGAGCGCGCCGACAGTCGCGCATTCGCCAATGCCACCGGGATACCGCGCTGGGCGCAGGCGTGGATATGGTTGGGCCACAGCTCGGTTTCCATGATCACAGCCAGCTTGGGCTGTACGCGATCAAGAAAACGCTTGGCCGCGCACGGCAAATCGTAGGGCAAATAGCAGTGCTGAATGCGCGGCTCGTTGGCGAACAGCGCCTGAATGCGCTCGGAGCCGGTCGGCGTCATGCAGGTGACGGTGATGGGCAGCGCCGGATAGCGCGCCAGCAGCCCACGGATCATCGGCGCCGCGGCAATGCTTTCGCCCACTGACACGGCATGCACCCAGATCCCGCCCGGCTGCATCGGCGGCAAGCCATAGGAGAAGCGCTCGCCAACGCGCTTGGCGTAAGCCGGCGCCTTGCGCGCACGCAGCCACAGACGTAAAGCCACCAAGGGCAGCGCCAGGTAAAACAGACAGCTATAGAGAGTTCTATTCATGGCGGCGGAGTTTATCGGCTTTTTCAGTCGATCGCCTGCAAGCACTCTGCAAAACGTTGGGCGAGGAAGCGCGCGGCGGGGCCAAGGTGCTCGTCGCGCCGCCAAACCAGCTCGACCACCAGCGCCGGCGGGGTCCATTCGCTGTCCAGTTCGACCATTTGTTGCTGATAGGTCGGGTACTGCACGATATGCCGAGGCAGCCAGGCCCAGCCCAGGCCACTCATCAGCCATTCGGCCAACACGTAGAAACTGTCGGCGCGCCAAACCAGCGGGCTGGCCGCTTCACTGCCGGGGTAAACGCTGGTTTGGGTCGACATCAGCAACTGCCGATACTGGGCCAGGCGCTGGCAGGTGACGTACCCTTCCTTGGCCAACGGGTGGTTGACGCCGCACACGGTGACCATTTCGACACTGCCCACCACCCGCCGCTCCAGGGCCTCGGGGATCTGGTCGTGATAGAACAACAAGCCCAGGTCCGCCTGGCGCTCCACCAGTTTGCGCGCCACATCGCCCTGGGCCGCGCTGGACAATTGCACTTCCAGCAGCGGGTAATGTGCCGCCAGCGCTTCAAGGCTGTCGAGTACCGGCTGGAACAGCATGGCCTCATCCTGGGCCAGGCGCAGGCAGGCTTCTTCACCACGCGTCAATGACAGCGCCCGGCCATTGAGGCGCTCACACTGGCGCAGCACCTCGCGTGCCTCCTCCAGCAGCACAGCGCCAGCTTCGGTCAGGCTTGGCTGGCGGCCGCTGCTACGCTCGAACAGGCTCACGCCCAGGTCCGCCTCGAGCAGGGCAATTGCATTGCTGACCGCCGACTGGGCCTTGCGCTGCTGGCGCGCCACTGCTGAAAACGAACGCTGTTCGGCAACGCTGACAAACAAGCGCATCTGTTCCAGATTCCATTGCACGGCCATGGCTCAACCCATCTTCATTTCGGATAGGTAATGACTTTACCCCATCTGACAACCCTCTAGAATGCCGGCCTTATCAGATTGCTGCATACCGAGGACTACCCCATGAACGCCGCCTACTGCTACTTGGCCATTGCCATCTGCTCGGAAGTGATCGCCACCGTTTCCATGAAAGCCATCAAGGGCTGGAGCACGCCAATCCCGCTGCTGCTGGTGATCGTCGGCTACGGCGTGGCCTTCTGGATGCTGACCCTGGTGGTGCGCACCGTTCCGGTCGGCGTGGCGTATGCCGTATGGGCCGGGATGGGCATCGTGATGGTCAGCATCGCGGCGCTGTTTATCTACGGGCAGAAGCTGGATGTGCCGGCGATGCTGGGCATGGGCCTGATTGTGCTGGGCGTGGTGGTCATCCAGCTGTTCTCGAAAACCGCCGGGCACTGACCGCTACTCAACAGCCTGTATACTGCGCCTCTTGTCTTGAACACTGAGGTCGCCGATGCCATCCGTTATTTCCACCGACGTTCTGATTGTCGGCGCCGGGGTTGCCGGCCTCTGGCTGAATGCGCGCCTGCGCCGCCAGGGGTTTTCCACGGTGGTGGTGGAAAGCGCCACCTTGGGTGGCGGGCAGAGCGTGAAGTCCCAGGGGATCATTCACGGCGGTGCCAAATACGCCCTGCACGGCGCCCTCACCGGCGCATCCGAAGCGATTGCCGATATGCCGCGCCGCTGGCGTGAAGCCCTGGCGGGTAATGGCGAGCTGGACCTGTCCGGCGTGCGCTTGCTCTCTGAGGCGCATTACTTGTGGTCCCCCGGCACGATTGCCGGCAACCTCACCAGCTTTTTTGCCAGCAAGGCGGTGCGTGGCCGTGTCGATCAGGTCAAGGGCGATGAACTGCCCCCGGCGCTGCAAGACCGCCGCTTCAAGGGTAAGGTTTATCGCCTGGCCGAACTGGTCATCGACGTACCCAGCCTGATCGAACGCCTGGCGCAACTGGCCGGTGATGGCTTGCTCGCCGGTCAGCACATCGAACCGCTGCGCGAAGGCGATACCTTGGTGGGCCTCAAGGTCGATGGCCGCGAGATCCGCGCCCAGCGCATCGTGCTAAGCGCCGGCGCTGGCACCGCCGACCTGTTGACCGCCCTGGGCCTGAGCCAGCCGGCCATGCAGACGCGCCCGCTGCACATGATCATCGCCAAAGGCCCTGGCTTGAAGCCCCTGTACGCCCACTGCCTCGGCGGCGGCACCAAACCGCGCATCACCGTGACCACGCACCCGGCGGCCGATGGCAACTGGGTGTGGTACATGGGCGGCGACATTGCCGAGGCCGATGGCGTGGCGCGCACGCCTGAAGAACAGATCGCCACTGCCCAGAAAGAGCTGGCGCAACTGCTGCCGTGGATCGACATGAGCCAGACCCGCTGGGCCACCTTGCGCGTCGACCGGGCCGAGCCGCTGCAATCGGGCCTGTCGCGTCCCGACAACGCTTTCCTCGCCGAGCAAGGCCGGCTGCTGGTGGGTTGGCCGACCAAACTGGCGCTGGCGCCGGACTTCGCCGACCGGGTAATCAACAGCCTGGAGCGCGACGGTATCCACCCAAGTGCCGGCGCCCCCCTGCCCGACCTGCCCAAACCGACCCTCGGCCAACCTGCCTGGGAGCAACTGTTGCCATGAGCCTGCCTACCCTGCACGACCTGCATCGCCCCCTCGGCAGCACCGGCCTGCTGGTGTCGCCACTGGGCCTGGGCACCGTCAAGCTGGGCCGCGACCAGGGGGTGAAATACCCCAACGGCTTCCAGATCCCCGGTGACGACGAAGCGCGCATGCTGCTGCGCCAGGCCCGCGAACTGGGGATCAACCTGATCGACACCGCACCGGCTTATGGCATCAGCGAAGAACGCCTGGGCCCGCTGTTGCGTGACCAGCGCAAGGACTGGGTGATTGTCAGCAAGGTCGGTGAAGAGTTCGAAAATGGCACGTCCAGCCACGATTTCAGCGCCGCTCACACGCGGCTGTCGATCGAGCGCAGCTTGAAACGCCTTGAAACTGATTTTATCGACCTGGTGCTGGTGCACTCCGACGGCAACGACCTGCATATCCTCAACGACTGCGAGGTGTACCAGACCCTCGCGGCGCTGAAACAAGAGGGCAAGATTCGCGGTTTCGGCTTCTCCGGCAAAACCGTCGAGGGCGGCGTGAAGGCTCTGGAACAAGGTGATTGCGCGATGGTCACCTACAATCTGAACGAACAGGCCGAGAAAACCGTCATTGAATATGCGGCGGCGCACGGCAAGGGCATTCTGGTGAAAAAAGCCTTGGCCAGCGGCCATGTGTGCCTGGAGCCGGGAATGGATCCAATACGCGCCAGTTTCATGTTGTTGTTTGCGCAAACGGGCGTTGCCAGTGCTATTGTCGGGACCATTAATCCGCTGCACCTGGCCCATAACGTGGCGACCGCTGCCCAAGTCATTCGTCAACTCTGATGCCGCCGACGCGGCCGACCCGTCCCAGGAAGGAGCCGACATGCCGCGAACGCTCATAAGAAAAAACCCCAGCAACTTCAAGACACTGCCGCTGCACGTCGAAGCCACGCCCGAAGGCCTCAGCTACCAGAGCGTGGGCATGCCGCTCAACTTTGCCCAGACCCTGCAACGCCGCAAGCCGGTAGACGTGGCAGACCCCGAGCGTTTCGCGCTGGAGTTGGCCAACCTCGGCGTGTCGGTACGCCTGACCCTGCACTGGCAGAACAAGGATTACTGGGTGCTGGTGCGCCAGCGTCGCCAGGACCGTGGCGACGTGGTACTCAAGCTGATCTCCGGCTATGTCCCCGCCCACGAATTGAACCTGCCGCTGCACACCGCCATCCAGGAGATTGCCGAGGAATGCCTGTTGGAGACGCCGGAAGGCTGGCTCGGCGGGCGGTTCAACGACACTTGGCTGCCGGCGCCCTACTCCGCCGCCCTGCATTACCGCGAGGCGCTGCCGTTTCGCTTGAGCCCGCTGTCCGGCGCCGCACGCCCGGTGCGCTGCGCCACGACGCAGCTGATCGAGCGCCCACGGGCCTATGTGCATCTGCCGACCGCGTCGTTGCAATTGATTTATGACTTGCGTCTTGAGGTGCCCAAGGAGGCCAAGTCGCTGAGCCTGTTCCATGTGGATGAGCGGCTTGAAGGCGACCAGCTTGTCGCGCGCCTGGACCGCCAGCGGCCGGATTTGTATTTGATGCCGTTGAAGGATGGCCAGCCGCTTGCTGAGTTGTATACCGTGAAGAAGGATCAGCTGTATCCGGCCAGTACCCGGGGGTTGTACCTGGCTGAGAGCTTTGCCCAGCAGGAGGGGTGGCTGGTGCGTGATGAGCGGATTCGCTGGAAGGATTGGCTTAGGCAGCAGGGGTTGGCGGAGCCGGAGAAGGAGTCGAAATTGAAGCGATTGGCGCGGCGGGTGTTGGGGAAGATTGTGCCTAAGAAGAAGGTTGGTCGGTGATTTTTGGGGTTGAGTACATATCCGTTGTTGGGTAACGGCGGGGATTGGTTCCGCTCTTACAGCGGGTCACTTTTGAAAAGAGCCCAAAAGTAACCAAAAGGCTCTTGCCCCACCACTCGGCACCTCGCCTCCGGCTCGGTGTGCCCGCCCGCAGCCTTGAATCCGTGGGC
>NZ_WKCB01000039.1 GCF_021606685.1 Pseudomonas syringae | reverse complement strand
TCAGTCACCAGATGCAGTGACTGACACTCAGCTATCGGGAGCAAGCCCCCTCCCACATTTTTTGATCTTCAGTGTGCTGGAGATCGAGTCAGATCAGAACGCCGGCAGAATCGCGCCTTTGTACTTCTCGAGGATGAACGCTTTCACTTCAGGCGTATGCAGGGCAGCAACCAGCTTCTTCACTGCGTCCGAATCCTTGTTGTCGTCGCGGGTCACCAGGATGTTCACGTAAGGCGAGTCGTTGCCTTCGATCACCAATGCATCCTTGGAAGGGTCCAGCTTGGCTTCCAGGGCGTAGTTGGTGTTGATCAGCGCCAGGTCGACCTGGGTCAGCACGCGCGGCAATGTGGCGGCTTCCAGTTCGCGGAACTTCAGGTTTTTCGGGTTGCCGGTGATGTCCTTGATGGTCGACAGGATGTTGGTCGGGTCCTTCAGGGTGATCAGGTTGTGCTTGGCCAGCAGCAACAGCGCACGGCCGCCGTTGGTGGCGTCGTTCGGGATCACCACGTTAGCGCCGCTTGGCAGCTCGTCCAGCTTCTTGTACTTGCTGGAGTAAGCGCCCAGCGGTTCCAGGTGCACAGCGCCGACGCTCACCAGGTGAGTGCCCTTGGCTTTGTTGAACTCATCCAGGTACGGCTGGTGCTGGAAGAAGTTGGCGTCCAGGCGCTTTTCAGCCACCTGCACGTTCGGCTGCACGTAATCGGTGAACACCTTGACCTGCAAATCCACGCCTTCTTTGGCGAGTGCAGGCTTCACGAATTCGAGGATTTCCGCGTGGGGCACCGGCGACGCAGCGACCGTGATGGTCTCGGCGTGGGCGGAAAACGCGGCAACGGCGGCGAAAGCAACCAGTAGTTTTTTCATCCAACAAGCTCCTTGTTCGGGCATTGGCCGGCTTATGGCCGGCAATGGCCGTTATTTTCGAGAAAAATGCACCACCAGCTTGTCGCCGACGGTTTGCAGAATTTGCACCAGTACCAACAGCATCACCACGGTGACCACCATGACATCGGTCTGGAAACGCTGGTAACCGAAACGGATCGCCAAGTCACCCAGGCCTCCGGCACCGACCACACCGGCCATGGCCGTGTAGGAAACCAGTGTAATAGCCGTCACTGTAATCGCCGCGAAAATGCCAGGGCGTGCTTCGGGCAGCAGCGCGTTGGTGATGATCTGGCGCGTGCTGGCGCCCATCGACTGCGTGGCTTCGATGATGCCGCGGTCGACTTCACGCAAGGCGGTTTCCACCAGGCGCGCGAAGAACGGCGTCGCACCCACTACCAGCGGCGGAATCGCGCCCGCCACACCCAACGAGGTGCCGGTGATCAACACGGTGAACGGGATCATCACAATCAGCAGGATGATGAACGGCAGCGAGCGCAGGATGTTCACGATCAGCGACAGCAGCGCGTACAGACCCTTTTGTTCGAACAGTTGGCGCGGGCTGGTCAGGAACAGCAGCACGCCCAACGGCAGGCCCAGCACCACAGTGAAGAACAACGAACCGAACAGCATGGTCATGGTGTCGCCGGTGGCCAGCCAGATTTCGGACCAGTCGATATTGGCGAAGAAACTCAACAGGGTTTCCATTAGCGCAGCACCTCCATGTGGACGTCTGCGGCGGTGAAGCGCGCAAACGCGGCTTCCATGTCGCCGCCGGTGACGGCGAGGGTCAGTTGCCCGTAGGGGATGTCTTTGATGCGGTCGATACGACCGGCGAGGATGCTGTAGTCCACACCCGTTTCGCGTGCGACGGTGCCCAGCAGCGGTGCGTAGGTCGCTTCGCCCTGGAACGTCAGGCGCACGATGCGGCCGGGTACGTGAGCAAAGTCATCACGCTGCTCGCCTTCGTCAACCTGCTCGGCTTCTTGCACGAAGCGCTTGGTGGTCGGGTGCTTGGGGTGCAGGAACACGTCGGCCACCGAACCTTGCTCGACGATCACGCCGGCGTCCATCACGGCCACCTGGTCGCATACGCGGCGGATCACGTCCATTTCATGGGTGATCAGCACGATGGTCAGCTTCAACTCGCGGTTGATCTCGGCCAGCAGTTGCAGGACCGAGGCGGTGGTCTGTGGGTCGAGGGCGCTGGTGGCCTCGTCGCACAGCAAAATCTTGGGTTTGGTCGCGAGGGCGCGGGCGATGCCGACGCGCTGCTTCTGACCGCCGGACAACTGCGCCGGGTACTTTTTGGCGTGGTCAGACAAACCGACACGGGCGAGCAATTCTGCCACGCGCAGGTCGATTTCCTTGCGGGACAACTCGCCGGCCAAGGTCAGCGGCAATGCCACGTTGTCGGCGACGGTCTTGGAGGCCAGCAGGTTGAAGTGCTGGAAAATCATCCCGACCTGCTGACGGAAACGGCGCAGGCCGTTGGCGTCCAGCGCGGTGACTTCTTCACCGTCGACATGGATCTGACCGCCGCTTGGCTGTTCCAGGCGATTGATCAGACGCAAAAGGGTGCTTTTTCCCGCACCGGAGTGGCCGATCAGGCCAAACACCTGGCCGTTTTCGACGCGCAGGCTGGTGGGGTGCAGCGCGGGGATTTCCTTACCGGCGACGCGGTAGGTTTTATGGACGTTATGAAACTCGATCACGTAGCGAACCTTGTGGGGCGCATGGAAAAGGGATCAGCGGTTAGCCGGGCGCGCATTTTAGCCTGTCCGTATAGTGTTTCTTAGCATTTATTTCGCATTCAACCAGCGATTTGGCAATAACGCGATCAAAGGTCATAAAAAAGGAACGGCCCAAAACCCCATCAGTCACTAGTTAAGCAACTCGATTTCCCAGGTGCCGTGCCTGGGGTTTTGCTCAAACGAGCCGGGGACCGCTCTGGCCAATTTGAATAAGGAGTTTTGACTGATGAGTACCAAGAAGCCAGCGACCCCGCCTAAGAGTGAACTTGCGGGCACCGACACCCTGGACCGTGGCAATACCAACGCCAAGTTGCAGGCCCTGGAGGAGTTCCGTTCCGACGCGACCGGCCAGGCCCTGCGTACCAACCAAGGCGTCAAGATTTCCGATAACCAGAACACCTTGAAAGTCGGCGCCCGTGGCCCGTCTTTACTTGAAGACTTCATCATGCGTGAAAAAATCACGCACTTTGACCATGAGCGTATCCCCGAGCGCATCGTGCATGCCCGGGGCACCGGCGCCCACGGCTACTTCCAATCCTATGAAAACCATTCGGCGCTGACCAAGGCCGGATTCCTGCGTGACCCAGGGCATAAAACCCCGGTATTCGTGCGCTTTTCCACCGTGCAAGGCCCGCGTGGCTCCGGCGATACGGTGCGTGACGTGCGCGGCTTTGCCGTGAAGTTCTTCACCGACGAAGGTAACTTCGACCTCGTGGGCAACAACATGCCGGTGTTTTTCATCCAGGACGCGATCAAGTTTCCTGACTTTGTACACGCCGTTAAGCCTGAGCCGCATAACGAAATTCCTACCGGCGGATCGGCCCACGATACCTTCTGGGATTTCGTCTCGCTGCAGCCCGAATCTGCCCACATGGTGATCTGGGCAATGTCTGACCGCGCCATTCCAAAAAGCCTGCGCAGCATGCAGGGGTTTGGCGTGCACACCTTCCGCCTGGTGAATGCCCAAGGTACTTCCAACTTCGTAAAATTCCATTGGCGCCCTACAGCTGGCACCTGTTCGCTGGTGTGGGACGAAGCGCAAAAGCTCGCCGGTAAAGACACCGATTACCACCGTCGCGATCTGTGGGAAGCCATCGAAATGGGCGATTACCCAGAGTGGGAACTGGGTGTGCAGGTGATTCCCGAGGACAAGGAGCATGCCTTCGATTTCGACATCCTTGACCCTACCAAACTGATCCCGGAAGAGCTGGTGCCCATTACGCCGCTGGGCAAAATGGTGCTCAACCGCAACCCGGATAACTTCTTCGCCGAGGTCGAGCAGGTTGCGTTCTGCCCAGGCCATATTGTACCCGGCATCGACTTCTCCAATGATCCGTTGCTGCAAGGTCGGCTGTTTTCCTACACCGACACGCAGATCAGCCGACTGGGTGGCCCGAACTTTCACGAGTTGCCGATAAACCGCCCGGTGGCGCCGTATCACAATGGCCAGCGCGATGCGATGCACCGCACCACCATCGACAAAGGCCGCGCGGCGTATGAGCCGAACTCCATTGACGGCGGTTGGCCGAAAGAAACTCCGCCTGCCGCGCAGGACGGTGGTTTTGAGACGTATCACGAACGCATCGACGCCCACAAAGTGCGTGAGCGCAGCGAGTCGTTCGGCGACCACTTCTCCCAGGCGCGCCTGTTCTTTCGCAGCATGAGCAAGCACGAGCAAGAGCACATCATTGCCGCCTACAGTTTTGAGTTGGGCAAGGTTGAGCGTGAATTCATTCGCGCCCGTCAGGTCAATGAGATCCTGGCCAATATCGACCTGGAGCTGGCCAAGCGCGTGGCGCAGAACCTTGGCTTGCCGGTGCCCAAAAAAGGCACGGTGCCAGAGCGCGAAACCGCGTTGGCCCGTTCGCCGGCGTTGAGTCAGGCCAACCTGTTGCCCGGCGACATCAAAACCCGCAAGGTCGCGATCCTGGCGGCGAATGGTGTGGACGGGGCCGCGATTGCCGCGTTGAAAAAAGCGCTTGAGGCCGAAGGTGCACACGCCAAATTGCTGGGGCCAACATCGGCGCCGGTGACCACGGCGGATGGCAAGAGCCTGCCGGTGGATGCGTCGATGGAGGGTTTGCCGTCGGTTGCGTTCGACGCAGTGTTTATCCCCGGTGGCAAAGAGTCGGTGAAAGCGCTGAGCGGCGATGGCGTGGCGTTGCATTACGTGCTCGAGGCGTACAAGCACCTCAAGGCGATTGCCGTTGCCAATGACGCGAAGCCATTGCTGGATCTGCTCAAGCTGGAGACGGATGCGGGGTTGATCGTGGGTGCGGATGCCAAGGCGTTCAAGGCGTTTTTTGCCGCGATCGGCCAGCATCGGGTCTGGGATCGGGAGCCTAAGGCCAAGGCCATTCCGGCTTAAATCAATGGTTGTTGGTTAGATCGCTATCGGGGGCAAGTCGAACCTGCCCCCGATAGCTTTACTCCGCCTTGCGCGGAATCAGCACAACCTGCGCCGGAATATTCTTCAGAATCTGCCGGTGAATCTTCAGGTCATACCCCGAATCAATTCGCTTTACCCGTTTGGTCAGCAACGTGGCCAGCCACGGGTAATCCTCGGTGCGCGGCGCCTGGATGCTCACGTCGCACTCGTAATTCACCACGTCGGTGGCAATCGCATCCAGTTGGTGGCGAAGCTCTTCGATATCCGTGAGGTTCAGTGCCACGGTGGTGCTGGGCGCTGACGGGTCGATGACCTTGGCAGCGGGCTTGGCTTCGGCAGCTTTCAACGCCGCCTCGGCTTTATCCAGTTCAGCTTTGCGGGCGTGGCTGATGGCGCTGTTGACGCCGCCGGTCAGCGCGGGCGCCTTGGGCATCAGCGCGCGGGCACGGCTCAGGGCAGTCGCTGCGGCGTTTACATCGCCTTTTTGCAGCACGATCTGGCTGCGCTGCAGATACGCTTCGGCCAGCTGGCGCTGGTAGGACTCCAAAGCCGGGTCGTTGGGCGACTGTGCCTGCAAGGCGGCAAGCTGATCTTCGGCGGTGGCCAGTTCACTGCTGGCCAGGTTTTGCTCCAGCTGCGCGATGGCCGCAGCGCGCGTGTCCGGAGCCTCTGGGGCGACGGGCGGTGTGCTTTGACAGGCGCCCAGCAGCAGGGAAAATGCGGCAAGGAGCAGATAACGGGAGGTGAACGGCTTCATTCCTGCGACTCTCTAATTGCGCAAAAAGCGAGCAAGTCTACACCCCTCGACGGGGCAGGACAAAACTCAGCAGAAACAGGGCGGCCGCCGTAACCACAATCGACGGCCCCGCTGGCGTGTCTTTGAACCAGGACAGCGCCAGGCCCCCGCACACTGCCAGCATCCCCAACAGGCTTGCGCCAATTGCCATTTGCTCCGGTGAGCGGGCATGGCGCTGGGCGGCGGCGGCGGGGATGATCAGCAGCGACGTGATCAACAATACGCCGACAATCTTCATCGCAACAGCGATCACCACCGCGATCAATAACATCAGGGCCATGCGCAGCGCCGGCACGGGCAGGCCTTCGACCCTGGCCAGTTCCTCATGCACAGTGATCGCCAGCAGCGGACGCCACAGGGCGACCAGCACCAGCAGCACAGCCGCGCTGCCGCCGAGGATCCAGGCGAGGTCGGTCGGGCTGATCGCCAGCAAGTCGCCGAACAGGTAAGCCATCAAGTCGATGCGCACTTCGTGCATGAAGCTCAGCACCACCAGGCCCAGGGACAGGGTGCTGGGCGCCAGGATGCCCAGCAGTGTGTCGGAGGCCAGCGGTTGGCGCTGTTGCAGGGTCACCAGCAGCACCGCCAGCAGCAGGCAGCCCACGGTCACCGCGATGGTCGGGCTGACGTCCAGCAAAAAGCCCATGGCCACGCCCAGCAGCGCGGCGTGTGACAAGGTGTCGCCAAAATACGCCATGCGCCGCCAGACCACGAACGAGCCCAATGGGCCCGCCACCACAGCCAGAGCCAAGCCTGCCAGCAGGGCGTAGAGCAGAAAATCAGCCATGCTTGCAGCTATCTCCATGAACGTGGGTATGAGGGGCGGCGGGATCGTCGACCACGGCACCGTGCAGATCATGCGCGTGGTCGTGATGGTGGTGGTAGACCGCCAGGCTCTGGGCATTCTTGCCGAACAGCTCGACGAACGCCGGGTCGCCGCTGACCTGTTCCGGGTGGCCGGAACAGCACACGTGGCGGTTGAGGCAGACCACCTGGTCGGTGGTGCTCATCACCAGGTGCAAGTCGTGGGAGACCATTAGCACGCCGCAGCCATGGCGGTCGCGCAGGCGCGTGATCAGGCTGTACAGCTCGGCCTGGCCGGCGACGTCGACGCCTTGCACGGGCTCATCGAGCACCAGCAGCTCGGGTTCGCGCAACAAGGCGCGGGCCAGCAGCACACGCTGCATTTCGCCGCCGGAGATGCTTTGCACCGGGCTGTCGATGACTTGCTCGGCCCCGACTTCCTTGAGCGCCGCCTGCGCGCGGGCACGGTCTACACCGGGCACCAGGCGCAAGAAGCGCAGTACGGACAGCGGCAAGGTCGGGTCGACGTGGAGTTTTTGCGGCATGTAACCCACGCGCAGCTTGGGCTTGCGCCACACACTGCCGGTGTCGGGCTTGAGCAGGCCGAGGACGGCGCGCACCAGGGTGGTCTTGCCCGCGCCATTGGGGCCGATCAGGGTGACGATTTGCCCCGGCTCCACGCTCAGCGCGATGTTATCCAGCACGTTTTGCCCGGCAAACGTGACCCCGACCTGTTCCAGGCGGATTAAAGCGTTGCTCATCAAGCCCCCTGGCAGCCCGAGCACAGGCCGACCACTTCGACCGTCTGCCCTTCGACTCGGAAACCCACGTCGGCGGAGCTTTTGATAATCGCGTCGCTGATGCTTTTTTGCTCAAGCTCGATGGCGGCGTGGCACTCGCGGCAGATCAGGAACTGGCCCTGGTGCGCGTGTTCCGGGTGGTTGCAGCCGACAAAGGCGTTGAGGGAGGCGATGCGATGCACCAGGCCGTTTTCCAGCAGGAAATCCAGCGCGCGGTACACGGTAGGCGGCGCGGCGCGGCGGCCGTCCTGCTCGCTGAGCACGCCAAGGATGTCGTAGGCGCCCAGTGGCTTGTGGCTCTGCCACACCAGTTCCAGCACCCGACGGCGCAAGGCGGTCAGGCGCAAGCCCTTCTGTGCGCACAGAGTATCGGCCTCCGACAGCGCGGTATGCACGCAGTGAGAGTGGTCGTGGGGACGGCTGGCAAGCGGTGTTTTAGGCATGAGCGGCGACAGACATTTGATAGAGACGTTATTATGTTACCCGTTCCTACGTCATTGAGTGGTCATCGTGTCCCGACTTTTTCCCGTTTTTGTCGTTTTTGTCACCAGTTTGTTCATCGCGGGTGCCGCTCAGGCTGAGGTCAAGGTGCTGACCAGTATCAAGCCATTACAGTTGATTGCCGCGGCTGTGCAGGACGGCGTGGCCGTTCCCGAGGTGTTGCTGCCACCGGGTGCGTCGCCGCATAACTATGCGTTGCGACCTTCCGACGTACGGCGCGTGCAGTCGGTGGACCTGCTGTACTGGATCGGCCCGGATATGGAGAGTTTCCTGCCACGCGTGCTGAAGGGTCGTACGGCAGCAACGGTGGCCGTGCAGGACCTTCCGGGCATGAAGCTGCGTCGATTCGCTGAAGATAGCCACTCTCACGCCGACGATGCCGACGAACACGACCACGATCACCGTCCAGGTAGCCTGGATGCGCACTTGTGGCTATCGACCGTAAACGCTCGTGTGATTGCTGCGCGTATGGCGTCTGATCTCAGCGCCGCCGACCCGGCCAATGCCACGCGTTACCAGAGCAATGTGAAGGCTTTCGATGAGCGCCTGGATGCCCTGGACGCGCGCTTGAAAGCCCGCCTGGCACCGATTGATGGCAAACCTTACTTCGTGTTCCACGAAGCTTTCGATTACTTCGAAGACGCTTATGGGCTCAAGCATGCCGGTGTGTTCAGCGTTGCCGCAGAGGTACAGCCTGGCGCCCAGCACGTGGCGGCGATGCGTACGCGTTTGCAGGAAGTCGGCAAGACCTGTGTGTTCAGCGAGCCGCCGTTGCGCCCGCGTCTGGCTGAAACGCTGGTGGCCGGGTTGCCGGTGAAACTGGCGGAGTTGGATGCGCTGGGCGGTTATACCCCGGCGACGGCTCAAGGTTATGAGCAGGTGCTGGAGAAGCTGGGGAATGACTTGGCGGGTTGCCTGGAATCGTTGTAAGACGCAGCGCAGATCTAAGGTGGGAGGGGGCTTGCTCCCGATGGCGGAAGTTCAGTCGATGCATAAGTTGACTGAGCTACCGCAATCGGGAGCAAGCCCCCTCCCACATTTTCAGAGCGCGAACGGCAGGTGGACGGTCACTTGCTGGCGCTGCGCCAACCGATGTTCGAACTCGGCGGGGTCATGGATCAACACATCCTGCCCGGCAAACGACTCCGCCGCGATCAAGCGAGACAGCCAGAAACGCACACACGCTACGCGCAACAGGGTCGGCCACAGCTCGGCTTCCTTGGCGGTAAACGGCCGCAACCCTGCGTAGGCGCCCAGCAACGCACGGGCGCGTTGCCCATCGATCAGGCCATCCGCATCCGAACACCAGTCGTTCAGGGCGATTGCCACGTCGTACAGCATCGGGCCTGAGCAGGCGTTGTAGAAGTCGATCAAGCCGGTCAGGTGTGTGCCTTCGAACATCGCGTTGTCGCGGAACAGGTCGGCATGCACGTTGGCGCGTGGCAGGGCGAGGATGTCGGCTTTATGCGCATCGATCTCGGCCAACGCAGCGTGCAGCAGGCGCTGCTGCGCGTCGCTCAGGTGTGAAATCAGCTTCGCGCCTTCGCTGAGCATCCAGTCCAGCCCGCGATCGGTCTTGCGTTCCAGCACTTTTTCGCCTTGAGTCGCCAGGTGCAGGTGGCCGAGCAGGTCACCGACCTGTGCGCAATGTTGGGCGTTGGCGTCTTTGATGTGCTTGCCGGCCAGGCGCGGTTGCAACAGCGCAGGCTTGCCCTTCAACTCGCGCAAGGCCACGCCGTCAGTGGTTCGCAGCGCGTACGGCACAGGCAGGTCGGCGTCATGGAGCACGTCGAGCAGTTCGATGAAGAACGGCATTTCTGCGACCGGGCCGCGCTCCACCAGGGTCAGGACGAACTCGCCCTGCTCCAGGCTGATAAAGAAATTAGTGTTTTCGCTACCGGCAGCAATCCCCTGGAAATCAAGCAGGCGGCCGAGCCCGTAAGGGGCGAGAAAGGTTTCCAGCTCGGGCCGAGCCAGGGGGGTGAACACAGACATGGTTAAAACTGCCATTACGGGCGCCGCAGGGCGCGGCGCCAATTTAAGTTAAGAAATCATTTCCATTCGAAGATCTTCCATGACGGGATCAGCATATCCGGCTGGTCAGAGCGGATGAAGTTCGCATCGGTTCCGTCCGCGCGCACCAGAAAATACGGGGGTGCGCCCTTTGGCGTGACCTTGATCGCGTACAGGAAACCGTTTTGGCGGTATTCCTGGATGGTCTTGTCGCCTTCCGTGCGAATGGTCACTTCCGGGTCACCCGAAGGGGCGCTGTCTGCCGCCATGGCAGCCATCGGAGCGAGTGCAATCAGGCCAGTCAACAGCAGGCGATTGAATGTACGCATGATAACCTTGTCCCTTTGTTTTCATTGGTCCGGCTATTCTAGCGCCTGACCCGCCGAAAAGGTTGATCCTGCTCATGAGCCAAGCGCCCCTCGTCCTGGTGGACGGTTCTTCTTACCTGTACCGCGCCTTCCACGCGCTGCCACCGCTGACCACCTCCAAAGGCCTGCCGACCGGTGCGGTCAAGGGCGTGTTGAACATGCTCAAAAGCCTGCGCAGGCAGTACCCGGACAGCCCGTTTGCCGTCGTATTCGACGCCAAGGGTGGGACGTTTCGCGATGACATGTACGCCGAATACAAGGCCAACCGCCCAAGCATGCCTGATGACATGCGTGTGCAGATCGAGCCGTTGCACCAGAGCGTGATCGCCCTGGGCTTCCCGTTGCTGTGCGTCGAAGGCGTCGAGGCCGATGACGTGATCGGCACCCTTGCGCGCAGCAGCGCGGCAGCTGACCGTCCGGTGGTGATTTCTACCGGCGACAAGGACATGGCGCAACTGGTCGACGGGCACATTACCTTGGTCAACACGATGACCGGTAGTTCGATGGATATCGAGGGCGTAAAAGAGAAATTCGGCGTCGCTCCCGAGCAGATCATCGATTATCTGGCGTTGATGGGCGATTCGTCCGACAACATTCCAGGCGTTCCGGGCATTGGTCCCAAGACCGCTTCCGGCTTGCTGGTGGGTGTGAACGGCGGCCTCAAAGAGCTTTATGAGCAGTTGGACATCGTACCGACCTTGCCTATCCGCGGCGCCAAGACGCTGCCGGCCAAGTTGGAAGAGCATCGGGAGATGGCGTTCCTGTCCTATCAGCTGGCGACAATCAAGATCGATGTGCCGTTGAATGTAGGCCTGGACGACCTGCACCTGATCGAGCCGGACCGCGAAAAACTGCTGGAGCTGTACACGCTGCTGGAGTTCAAGAGCTGGTTTGATGAGATTCAGCGCGATGCCAAGCGTGTAGAGCTCAAGGCATCCACCGAGGCGGCTCCGGCTGTTGAAGAGGTGATTGCGCCGGCTGCGCCGGTGGAGGCGTCCTACACCACGATCCTCGACCAGGCCACGTTCGACACGTGGCTGAAAAAGCTGAACGCCGCAAAACTGTTTGCTTTCGACACTGAAACCACCGGGATTGATGCCCAGCAGGCGCAGTTGGTCGGGGTTTCCTTTGCTGTGCAGCCCCATGAAGCGGCCTACATCCCGCTGACCCACTCCTACATCGATGCCCCGCAGCAGCTGGACCGCGATACCGTTTTGCTGGCCCTGAAGCCATTGCTGGAAGACCCGAGCAAACTCAAGGTCGGCCAGCACGCCAAGTTCGACATGAACATTCTGGCCAACTGCGCGATTGGCGGCGACCCGGCGAACGGCATCACCGTGCGCGGTATCGCGTTCGACACGATGCTGGAGTCCTATGTATTGAACTCCACCGCGACCCGTCATGACATGGACAGCCTCGCCAAGAAGTACCTGGACTACGACACCGTCAGCTTCCAGGACATCGCCGGCAAAGGCGCCAAGCAGCTGACCTTCGACCAGATCCCGCTTGAACAGGCCGGCCCCTATGCGGCGGAAGACGCCGACGTGACGTTGCGCTTGCATCAGGCCCTGTTCGCGCAACTGGCAGCCATCCCGAGCCTGGCCAGCGTGCTGACGGACATCGAAATCCCCTTGGTGCCGGTGCTGGCGCGTATCGAGCGCCAGGGCGCCCTGGTGGATGCGCAGTTGCTCGGCGTTCAGAGCATTGAGCTGGGCAACAAGATGGTCGAGCTGGAGCGCCAGGCGTTCGAGATCGCCGGTGAGGAATTCAACTTGGGCTCGCCCAAGCAGCTTGGGGCGATTCTCTACGAGAAACTCGGCCTGCCGGTGCTGAAAAAGACCGGCAAAGGGCAGGCGTCCACGGCGGAAGAGGTGCTGGCCAAGCTGGCCGAAGATGACTATCCGCTGCCCAAGGTGCTGATGCAGTACCGCAGCATGAGCAAGCTGAAGAGTACCTACACCGACCGTCTGCCGGAGCAGATCAACCCGCGTACCGGGCGTGTTCACACGTCTTATCATCAGGCGGTAGCGGCCACCGGGCGCCTGTCTTCCAGCGATCCGAACCTGCAGAACATCCCGGTGCGCACCGCCGAGGGTCGGCGGATTCGCCAGGCATTCGTCGCGCCCAAGGGCTACAAGCTGCTGGCGGCGGACTATTCGCAAATCGAACTGCGGATCATGGCGCACTTGTCCAAGGACGAGGGGCTGATGAATGCGTTCCGCAACGACCTGGATGTGCACACCGCCACGGCGGCAGAGGTGTTCAAGGTTGAGTTGGCGCAGGTCACGTCCAATCAGCGCCGCAGTGCCAAGGCGATCAACTTTGGCCTGATCTACGGTATGGGGGCGCAAAAGCTCGGCAAAGACATCGGCGTCGATACCAAGACCGCCAAGGCTTATATCGATGTGTATTTCGCCCGTTACCCTGGGGTTCGCGAGTACATGGAGCGCACGCGCGCTCAGGCGGCCGATCAAGGCTATGTCGAAACCTTCTTTGGCCGCCGGCTGTACC
Source organism: Pseudomonas syringae (assembly GCF_021606685.1). GTDB lineage: Bacteria > Pseudomonadota > Gammaproteobacteria > Pseudomonadales > Pseudomonadaceae > Aquipseudomonas > Aquipseudomonas syringae_R. The sequence goes on along the minus strand of NZ_WKCB01000039.1, from coordinate 38,204 downwards.
TACCGGATATCAACTCCAACAAGCCCCAGGAGCGCGCCGCCGCCGAACGTACCGCGATCAACGCGCCGATGCAGGGCACGGCCGCGGATATCATCAAGAAAGCCATGGTGCAGGTGGACAACTGGCTGACCGACTCCGGCCTGGATGCCAAGGTTATTCTGCAGGTTCACGATGAATTGGTGCTTGAGGTGCGTGAGGACTTGGTTGACGTCGTCAGCGAGAAAATCCGCGAGCACATGAGTGCCGCTGCGCAGCTGGATGTACCGTTGGTGGTGGATGTGGGCGTGGGCGACAACTGGGACGAAGCGCACTGATTTCGGGGGTTTTGCCATCACTCGGGGTGGTGGCAGAGTGCTTTAGTACCGAATTCGCCGTCAGTTATTTCCAATAGTTTTTTGAGCGCGCCGGAACTTAACCTGTGAAGTGCTACTCAGAGTTACTGAATGGGTGGTGAAGCCCTTCAATGCTCCTATGTTGTGTTAAGTGTTGGCAGATATCTGGACCCCGCCCTAGCGGTCCGGAACTTGAACCCCGAACTTCCCCTCCCCATACGAAGTCCGGGGTTTTTTTTGCCCGCAGAAAAGTTACTCGGTAACTTCCGCGCCTTTGTCCGCCAATTCCATCCAGCCGGCCAGCACTGTGTAAGCGTCTTCCAGGCCCATGCGCTTGGGCGCCGAGAACAGCTGGATGGTGATCGCCTCACCCCAACCCTTACGAATTTCGGACTGCACTTTGAGCAGGGTGTTCTTGGCTGCGCCGTAGGTCAGCTTATCGGCCTTGGTCAGCAGGATATGCATCGGCATGCCGCTGGCGACCGCCCAATCGAGCATCAGCAGGTCGAAGTCGGTCATTGGATGACGGATGTCCATCATCAGAATCAACCCCTTCAAACTCTCGCGGCCACCCAGGTAAGCCTCCAGGTGACGCTGCCAGTGCAGCTTCAGCGGGATAGGTACTTTCGCGTAACCGTAGCCTGGCAGGTCGACCAGACGCCGATCATCGTCTAGCTTGAAGAAATTGAGCAGTTGCGTGCGACCGGGGGTTTTCGAGGTGCGCGCCAGGCTGGCGTGGGTCAGGGTGTTCAGTGCGCTGGACTTACCGGCGTTGGAACGGCCGGCGAAGGCAACTTCAAAGCCTTCGTCATCGGGGCATTGGTCAACTTTGGCGGCGCTGAGCATGAAGGTGGACTGTTGGCACAGACCGAGGATGGGATTCTTGAGTTGCATGAGATTTCCGATGTGGGCGGTGCCGAAAAAGGGTGCGGCAAGCGGTGTCGTTTCCGTTTCAGTAGCGCCAGTATATAATGCCGCAGATTTTGTGTGTGTTTTGTCCCAGCGAAGGATGAAATTCACGGGAGCGAAAGACCTTTATTGCGCATTAGAACGCAAAACGCTCTCAAACCCTGAAAAGGTCGATGTATGACCTGATGGTTGCGCGCTTTTGGTGTCCTGGTCCCGCTTTTTGGCGCTCAGGCTACACAGGAACCAGAGGCGCTGTACAACCGAGTTTGCGTGGCCACGCTGAGGCAACACGTGACCCAGGGTTTCAAGGCAATGCCGCCGCGTGGTTTGTGCATGGACTGCAGTACTGAGGATTACCAGGCCATCAACGAGTTGATGGTGAGTAAACCCGGTAGATAACTCTTAAACCCTTAGCCGTAGTTGGATTAGCTGATGAACAAACTGATCGTGAGTCTGCTGTTGACCTTGGGCATCACCGGTGTTGCCCATGCTGCAGGCGACGCTACAGCGGGTCAGGCGAAAGCCGCCGTATGTGGTGCTTGCCACGGACCGGATGGTAACAGCCCGGCGCCGAACTTCCCCAAACTGGCGGGCCAGGGTGAGCGTTACCTGACCAAGCAGATGCACGACATCAAGGACGGCAAGCGCACGGTGCTGGAAATGACCGGCTTGTTGACCAACCTCAGCGATCAGGACCTGGCAGACCTCGCGGCGTATTTTGCCAGCCAGAAAGGCAGTGTGGGAGCTGCTGATCCTAAAACGGTTGCTCGCGGTGAAGAATTGTTCCGCGGCGGCAACCTGGAAAAAGGCATGCCGTCTTGTATCGGCTGCCATTCGCCCAATGGTGCTGGGCTTGCCGCAGCAGGTTTCCCACATTTGAGTGGGCAGCACGCGCAGTATATTTCCAAGCAACTGACGGACTTCCGTGAAGGTAATCGCACCAACGACGGCGATACCAAAATCATGCAAAGCATCGCCGGCAAGCTCAGCAACAAAGACATCGAAGCGGTTTCCCAGTATATCCAGGGCCTGCACTGATCTCGGCCGTACGTTAACACTCGATTAATCCGTCGATGCAAGCATAAAAAGGGTGGCTTAGGCCGCCCTTTTTTGTGGCCGCTGCCGTTACACTAACGAACTCATGTCCGCGTAGACCTGTCACAACAAAGGTCGCGTGAGGCGACTTTATTTGTCCAGGAGTAAAGCATGCGTAATCTGATCCTCAGCGCCGCTCTCGTCACTGCCAGCCTCTTAGGCATGACCGCACAAGCTGCCGACGTGCCGCTTGAAGCCGGTAAAACCTACGTGGAATTGGCCAACCCGGTGCCGGTCTCGGTGCCTGGCAAGATCGAAGTAGTGGAGCTGTTCTGGTATGGCTGCCCGCATTGCTACGCCTTTGAGCCGACCATCAACCCATGGGTTGAAAAACTGCCCAAGGACGTAAACTTCAAACGTATCCCAGCCATGTTCGGCGGCCCATGGGATGCCCACGGCCAACTGTTCCTGACCCTGGAAGCCATGGGTGTGGAGCATAAGGTCCACAACGCGGTATTCGACGCGATCCAGAAACAAGGCAAGCGCCTGACCAAGCCGGACGAAATGGCTGACTTCGTTGCAACCCAAGGTGTCGACAAGGACAAGTTCCTGGCCACCTTCAACTCCTTCGCTATCCAGGGCCAGATCAAACAGGCCAAGGAACTCGCGCAGAAGTACGGTGTGCAAGGTGTACCGACCATGATCGTCAACGGTAAGTACCGTTTCGACCTGGGCACCACCGGTGGTCCTGAAGCGACCCTCAACGTTGCCGACCAGCTGATCGCCAAAGAGCGCGCAGCCAAGTAAGGGGCCTGCCATGCGCCGCTGGGGTACCGAACGCGTCGTTGGCCTGCATGACCCGCAGGTCAACGAGCATCACCTGGAATCCACAGGCCTGCCGGCAGACAGCCGCCTGCGCCTGCTCAGCTTCAATATCCAAGTGGGTATCAGCACCGAAAAATACCGGCACTACCTCACCCGTGGCTGGCAGCACCTGCTGCCCCACAATGGTCGGGCCGGTAACCTGCAGAAGATCGGCGACCTGTTGAATGATTTCGACTTGGTCGCCCTGCAGGAAGCCGACGGCGGCAGCCTGCGCTCCGGTTATATCAATCAGGTGGAACACCTGGCCCATCTCGGTGCATTCCCCTACTGGTACCAGCAACTCAATCGTAATCTCGGGCGCTTGGCGCAGCACAGCAATGGCGTGCTCAGCCGCCTGAAGCCCTCTGTCATCGAAGATCACCCGTTACCAGGCCCCAAGGGGCGGGGGGCGATTCTCGTGCGCTTTGGCGAAGGCCCTGAAGCCCTGGTGGTCGTGATGATGCACCTGGCGCTGGGTGCACGCACGCGCACCATGCAGCTGGCCTACATCCGAGAGTTGATCGGCAATTACAAACACCAGGTGTTGATGGGTGACATGAACACCCATGCCAACGACCTGCTGCTGAATTCGCCGTTGCGCGACCTCGGGCTACTGGCGCCGCAAGTCGAGGCCACGTTTCCCAGCTGGCGCCCGCAACGCTGTCTTGACCATATCCTGCTCAGCCCGACCCTCACCCTGGAAAGTGTGCAGGTGCTGGCGCAGCCCATCTCCGATCATCTGCCGGTCGCGGTAGAGATTCGTTTGCCGGGTTCGCTTACCGCGGATGCATTTCCGGCGTTGAGCCCGGGTACCAGCGGACCCCTTGCATGAGCGACGACGCCCAGCGCTGGAAAGAAAAATACCTTAAAAGCATCGAGCAACAAGAAAAGCTCGAACGCCGCTGGGCTGCCCGCCTCGACCTGCTGCGCCGAGGCCTGGTGCGCAGTACGTTGGCCGCTGAAGGCACCGACCGCGCTGTCGACCAATGCATGAAGGAAATGCGCGACGTCGTTCGCACGGATGACATGGATGCAGCCCTCGCTGCCCTGTTGCCGCGCCTCGAAAAAGCCGTGCTGGATTCCGAGCAGCGCCGCGAAACCCGGGTGGAACAGATCAGCACGGCGCTCACTTCCCTGGTCAGCCAATTACAAAAGCTGCCGTTGCCTCGTGAGGTCGCACGCCCGCTGAAAACCTTTGCCAAGCAGCTGGATGGGCGCGTCAGCCAGGCCCGTGAGATCCCGTTGTTGCTCAGTGAACTGAGTGGCCTCCAGGGGCAGGCACTGGATAACCTGGAGCCGGACGGCGAAACCACACGCGCCGGGCCTGGTTTGTTGCAACGCCTGTTCGGCGCCAAGGAGGCAGCAAGCGAAACGGTAGTAAGTGACCAGCCTGCTGGCCCCTCCCCAGCTTCGGTAGCGCCCAAACCGCAAGCCGAGCCTGAGCAGCCCGAGCAATCCGACGAGCTTACCCAAGCCTTGCGCGCCTTTGCGCCACAGGCCCAAGAGCCCGTGGCCGCGCCCCTTGAGCCCGCTGCGCCGTCCCAGGTTGTCGAGGCGGCCAGCGAACCAGTGATCGCCGATACCCCGGCTCAATCGGCTCCAGTCGAGGTGCCCGTCGCGCCTATCGAGCCTGAGGCGTCCGAGCCTCGGGCAGAAGAGCAAGCCCCCGAAAGCGCTCTCGCAGCCTTCATCGAGAGGCCATCGGCTCAGGTCGAGACACCCGATGAGACGGCTATCGGCAGCCTGTCGCTTCCGCCCGTGCTGGAAGCGGAGGAGCCTGACCCCGACGAATTGCAAACAGATGGCGTCTATTCCTTGCCGGATTCGCCGGAGCCGTCCTACAGCTCCGTGGCCAAACACATCGAAGACACCTTGCTCGGCCTGCTGGAAGAGTTGTCCCTGCCAGAGCGTCACCGGCCCCAGGCCGAAGCCATGCGTGAGCGCCTGGCCCACGGCTTGAACTGGTACGAGCTGCTGCCGATCCTCGATGACCTGGCGGTGCTGATGCTGGCGATCACCGACAGCGGCCAGCATGAGTTCGAGGCGTACCTCAAGCAGCTCAACGAGCGCCTCGAGGCATTCCAGGGGCACTTGCAGGTCGCCAGCGACGGCCATGCCGATAGCCGTTCCGCCGCGCGGGAGCTGGATACGCAGATCCGCGAACAGGTCGACGGCCTGCAAAGCAGTGTGCAGGAGGCCGCCGACCTGGACAGCCTCAAGCACGTGCTGGAAAGCCATCTTGAAGGCTTGCTTGGCACCATGGACGAGCACCAGCAACAACGTGATCAGCGCGAGCAGGAAGTGGCTGCGCGCCTCAAAGGGCTGGCCGAGCGGGTCGCCCATATGGAGCAGGAGGCCCAGGGCTATCGCGAGCACCTGGAGGTGCAGCGTCAGAAAGCTCTGATCGACCCGCTCACCGGCCTGCCCAACCGTGCAGCCTGGAGCGAACGCCTCGACCAGGAGGTGAACCTCTGGCACCAGCGCGGCAATAGCCTGTCGCTGGCGATGCTGGACCTGGACCACTTCAAGCGGATCAACGATGGCTACGGCCACCTGGCCGGTGACAAGGTGCTCAAGATCATCGCCAACGTGCTGCGCAAGCGCCTGCGGCCGAACGACTTTATTGCGCGCTTTGGCGGTGAAGAGTTTGTGTTGCTGATGCCGAACTCATCCTTGACGGAGGCCCTGGCGGCCGGCGACGTGCTGCGCGCGGCGATTGAAGCGTGCCCGTTTCACTTCAAGGGCGAGCCGGTGACGATCACCGTGTCCATGGGCGTGGCACAGTTCCAGCCGGGAGAGCGCAGTGATCTGGCACTCAAGCGTGCCGACGCGGCGCTGTATCGGGCCAAGGCTGCCGGGCGCAATCAGGTGCAAGCGGCGTAAAAGATGTTCCATTTTGTAATTTGACCGCCGGGCCCGGAACGGTACGTTACACTGTTGCATTATCGTCTTCAGCGTAATGTCTTCCGCCATGAAATCCTTGTACTTCGCCTTTGTGTTTCTCCTGCTCGCGGGCTGCGCCAGCGGCCCCCGCCTGGACACCAGCCACCCGTCGGTCAACTACGACAACCGTGTGCAATTCGTGGTCGTCCATTACACCTCGACCAACCTTGAGCGCTCCCTGGCCCTGTTGACCCACGGCGAGGTCAGTGCCCATTACCTGATCGGCGATGATGCCTCCGCTACGGTTTACCAGTTGGTAGACGAGGGCAAGCGCGCATGGCATGCGGGGGAAAGCGAGTGGATGGGCCGCACCTGGCTCAATTCCAGCTCCATTGGCATCGAGATCGTAAACCCCGGCTACACGGACACGCCCACGGGCCGCTTGTGGTACCCGTATTCGCAAGCGCAGGTGAAATCGCTGCTGGTGTTACTCAAGGACATCAGCAGGCGCAACGGAATCGACCCCAAGAACATTATTGGCCACAGCGATATCGCGCCATTGCGCAAGCTCGACCCGGGCCCCCTGTTCCCTTGGAAGCAGTTGGCCGATGAAGGCTTGGGCGTGTGGCCGGATGCCCAGGCCGTGGCGCGTTTCCAGGTGCAATATGCCGCCCAGTTGCCGAGCATTTCCTGGTTCCAGGAGGAGTTGGCGCACCTGGGCTACCAGACGCCTCAGACCGGCGAACTGGATGTAGCCACGCGTCACGTGATGGCGGCGTTCCAGATGCACTTCCGGCCGGCGCTGTTTGATGGCACGCCCGATGCGGAAAGTGCCGCGATCCTGCGGGCGTTGAACCGACGATAAGCCCTAAAGCGGCAGCGCCATATAGAACTGGGTGCCCTGCCCCGGCCGCGAATACACGCCCATGCGGCCGCCATGCAATTGCACGATTTCCTTACAGAGCGCCAGCCCAAGGCCGGCGCCGCCTTTCTTGCGACCCACCTGCACAAAGGGCTCGAAGATCCGGCCCTGCTGCCCGTAGGCAATGCCTTCGCCGTTATCCTCGACACTGATGATCACCCGCTCGCCATGGCGACGCGCCTGCAGGCGAATCTGCCCGCCTTGGGCGGTGTGGCGCAGGGCGTTGCCCAGCAGGTTGTCGAGCACCCGTTCCAGTTGTGCCTGGTCGGCATACAGCCGGGGCAGGTCGGACTGCGCTTCTACCAGCAGTTCGATGTGCTGCGCATTGGCCGGCTCGACGAAGCGCGCACGGGCGTGTTCGAGCAGGTCGGTGACGTCACACGGGCCCAGGGTGAGTTTCTGCAGGCCGTTCTGGTAGCGCGAGAAGTTGAGCAGGTCATTGATCAACTGCATCAGGCGCTGCATTTCTTCGTTCACCGTATCCAGCAGGTCCGCTTCACGGGATTCCGCAGGAAACTTCGCGCGCTCGCGGAACAGCCCGAACGCCATGTGCATACCGGTGACTGGCGTGCGCAGCTCATGGGAGGCGCGCAACACAAACTCGCTGCGCACCCGCTCGAAGGCGCGTTGCTCGGTCACGTCATGCAGCACCATCACCGCCCCCAGAATATGCCCTTGGGTATGGCTGACGGGCGTGAGGCTGTAAGTCAGCAAGCGCAGCTCGCCTTCCACTTCTATTTCCAGGTCTTCCGGCGCCCGCTCCAGGTTGCCGCCACGCAGTACAAGTTGCAGCTGTTCATCCAGCTCCGGACGTACCAGTGCCTCGCCCAGGCCCTGGCCGAGGCGTGCTTCGTCCCAGCCCAGCTGGCGCTGCGCGACGGGGTTGAGGTGCTCCAGGCGGCCTTGGCGGTCGATCATCAGCAGGCCGTCATCGATGCTGTCGAGCACTGCTTGCAGGCGTTGCTGGCCGGCCAACAGCTCATCGACATTGGTCGCCTGATGCTGGCGCAAGGCTTCGGCCATGATGCCGAAGCGGCGGGTCAACTGGTTCATCTCCGCCGCCGATGAGATCGGCAGCGTCACCTCGAAATCACCCTGGCCGATCTTGTCCGCCGCTTTGGCCAGTGCTTCGATCGGCCCGCCGAAGCGCCGGGCGATGCCATGGGCCGTGACAAATCCGATGATCAGCACCGCGAGCCCCACCAACCCCAACAGGCCGGCGATCAGCAAGGCACGTTCGCGTGATTTGTGTTCGCTGGTACTGATGTTCGCCAACGCCTGTTTGTGTTCGGTGATCAGCCCGTTGCGCAGCACATTGAAGGCTTCGGTGAGTTTATCCTTGCTGCCCGGCGGTGGAGACGGCTGCTGAGACTGATCAAACGCGTCCAGCAGCTTTTGATAGTCGACACGCGCCTGGCTGAAACCGTTGCCATGCCCGTCGCGCTGTTCGTGGGCAATGCCTTGGTCCAACAGGTCGAAGTAATGTTGCTTGGAGGTTTGCAAAGCCTCGGGGTCGGGGCGTTGCTCCAGCATCATGATCAACTGATCGCCGAGGCTCTGACGCAGTTTGAGCCCCAGATCCAGGGTAATGAAGTTGCTGCGAATCAGGGACTCCTGGGTCTTGGCCATTTGCATCACGCTGACCAGGCCCAGGATCAAACCCAACAGGGCGACGGTAATCAGCGCTGAGATACTCAGGAACAGACGAGTGCGCAGTTTCATCGCTAACTTCATAGGGTACAGCTCACAGGTTGTACTGTTTGCGTTTGCGATACAGGGTCGACGCGTCGATGCCAAGGGTACGAGCCGCCTGGTCCAGGGTGTCGCTGGTGGCAAGCACGGCGCCGATGTGGGCTTTTTCCAGTTCGTCCAGGCTCAACGCTGCGCCGATACGCGGCGCGTTGTTGGTCGGCTGCTCGGCCATGCTAAGGTGGCTGATCTCGACCTTTTCCTGGGGGCAGATAATGCTCGCGCGTTCCACTACGTTACGCAGCTCGCGGATATTGCCCGGCCAGCGATAGTTCAGCAGCGCTTCGCGCGCTTCATCGCTGAAACCGCGCGCCGGGCGAGCGTACTCCTTGACGAAACGTGCCAGGAAGCGGTCGGCCAGGGTCAGGATGTCTTCGCTGCGCTCGCGCAGTGGCGGCAGGTGCAAGGTGATCACGTTGAGGCGGTAGAGCAAATCCTCACGGAAGCGACCGTCGCGCACCATGTCTTCCAGGTTCAGGTTGGTGGCCGCAAGGATGCGCACGTCGGCGCGACGGGTGACCGGGTCGCCCACGCGTTCGTATTCCTTATCCTGGATAAAGCGCAGCAACTTGGGCTGCAACGTGAGGGGGAAATCGCCGATCTCGTCGAGAAACAGCGTACCGCCGTCCGCCTGGTTGACGCGGCCCAACGTGCTTTCACTGGCGCCGGTGAACGCGCCACGGCTATGGCCGAACAGCTCGCTTTCCATCAGCTCTGCGGTCAGCGACGGGCAGTTGATAGTCACGCAGGATTTCTTGGAACGCTTGCTCCAGCCGTGAATGGCGCGGGCCAGCTCACCTTTACCGGTGCCGGACTCACCCAGGATCAGGATGTTGGCATCCGTACCGGCGACCTGGCGCGCGGTTTCCAGCACCACCATCATCGCCGGGCTGTGGGAGTCGAGGCCGTCCTTGGGCTGGCGTACTGCACCTTCCAACGCTTCCAAACGGGCGGAGAGCTGGCGCACTTCCAGTTGCTTGGCGGTGGCCAGGCGCAGTTGGTCAGGGCTGCAGGGTTTTACCAGATAATCAGCGGCGCCAGCCTGGATGGCATCCACGGCGGTATCCACAGCGGAGTGCGCGGTCACGATCACGACCCGCATCCACGGTGCCTGAATACGCATCTGGGCCAACACCACCAGGCCATCGTCCTCGCCAAGGCGCAGGTCGAGGAAGCACAGGTCGAACACCTGGCGCTGCATCAGGGCATCGGCTTGGGCCGCGCTGTTGGCGGTGGCAACCGTATAGCCCTCATCTTCCAGGCAATAACGGAAGGTGCGGAGGATCGCGGATTCGTCATCCACTAAAAGAATACGGCCTTGAAGTTCCTTGGCTGATTCCATCTGTCCCGCGCTCCTTAACTATGAATGATCTTTGCTTAGTCCCGGAATAATCGGGCAAGTTGCATGGTTTATTCTGATCGATAAATGACAACGTCGTGCAGGTATCTGTAAAGCGTCCTAAATAGCCCTGATTGATGGCGTTTTCATTCCGTCTTGCCAGTTCGGCAACGGCCTATTGCCTTTCTATCCGCTGACCCGACCACTGACCATCGTGCATTTCGCACGGCCTGCTGGGGGGCATCGTGCAGGATGCTAGGCAGTTCACCTAGCGCATATATTTAACTCATTGATTTTATTGAATTTTTTTTTGTAAAAAAGCTGGCATGCGCTCTGCAATAGCTATCCCAACGAACAATCAGAATGCGGGAGCAAAGCAGCATGACTCGCCAAAGCCTCAACCAATTGTGTGTATCGCCACTGCGCTTGCAGCAAGGTCTGTTTGCCAGCCTGGCGTTGATGGTCACGTTGATTGCGGGCCAGCAGATGCAACATTGGCAGCAGAGTCAGCAGCAGACCGCGCATTTCGAACGTCCGGCCATGACACAAACCCATTTCAGTTCAATTGAGAGCCGTTCCGTCGGTAGCGCAAGTGCCGATGTAACTGCCCCGCAATTGCGCGTAGCCGACCAGGATTCAACCCTGGGCGAGCTGCCAACCCAAGAGCGTTGGGTGTTCTAGGCAACAAAAGCGGCTGCTTGTACTGAGCAGCCGTTTGGCATTACCGCTGTTACCTCTTATAGAAGCGTAAGGAGAATCACCATGTTGAGTTGGGCAATCACATTTCTGATCATCGCCATTGTGGCTGCAGTCCTGGGCTTCGGTGGTATCGCGGGCACCGCTACGGGTATCGCCAAGATCCTGTTCGTGGTCTTCCTGGTGATGTTCATTGCGTCGTTCTTCTTTGGTCGTCGCGGCCGAGGCTGAACATGACCACTTCCTTTAAAGCCATGTTTGCCGCCCTGCTCGTGGGCGGCAGCGGCCTGGCGATGGCTGCCAATGACGGCCAATCCCGGGCCAACGAGTTGCTCAGCGCGGACCCGCAGTACCGCGAAACCTGGCAAGACGTGGTGAAGAAAGAAGAGCGCCTGCCGGAATGGGTGATGAACCTGTCCGGCACGGCCGAACAAATGAATGCCGTGGAAGAAGACGGCGACAAGTACCTGGTTGGGCCGCTCTGTGAGACTGCAGACACATGCCTGAACAAGCGCTTGATCGTTGCTTTCAGCCTCGACAAGGACGACGCCTATGCCATGTTGGTGCAAGTACCGGTCGGCTTGCCGTCGGACAAGTCTCCAACGCGGCACGCCGATTACCGTTTTATCGGTAAGCCGGATGAAGGGATGCAGAAGCTGCTGATGGAGCAGCTGAAGAAAGATCCGAATTGGTACTAGGTTCCGTCTGACGCACATGTCGTCGACGGGGCCAGCGTCCATAGAAAGAAGCCCCTCGCTTCTTTCTGTCTGTACCGCTCGCCAAGGGCGGTGCATGACCAGGGGGCTGGGTTGCTCTGATCAATCGAGATCGGCGTGACCTACGGGTACAGGGAGTGCCTGCGCAAGGGCCGGGTCAGGTGAAAAGCTGCGACGCAAGTTCACAAGTCCTCAAGCTTGCTGAACTTGCGGCGGGCTTATGCGTCCTATCTGCGCCTCTCATGCCGCTCATAGCTGTGAATTTTCTTTTCGCACGCAAGCAACCATTACTGGGTGTGTCCGCGCGACCATCTATCGAGAAAGTTTCGTCTGCTACAGACGACATTTCTGACCTTACCCCATGACTTTTCGGGCATTTCTGCCAGCCGATCCAACTCGTGTTGAATCTCTGCGCGAGCCTGATTTGGCAGGTTCACGGCATATTCCCCTGGCAATATGTCGCATTTGAACTGACCGTTCGGACAGTTATTATGAAAAAAAGCCATGCCGATTCGGCATAGGGTAGGCGTTTACGGCATTAGACGTCGCTCCCTTGCATCGGAATAGTTGCGCCTTTTTTCGCCTGCCAGTAAGCCATTTCGGCCACGCTGCGGTGACCTTCCATGGAGGCTGATGCACACACTTTTTCGCTTTCGAGCGTTGCAGCTGGCGCATTTGCCTTGAGTTCACTTGAAGTAAGGGTAATGACATGAAGAAGGCAAAGCTAAGCCTCGCCTGGCAGATCCTCATCGGTTTGGTGCTGGGGATCGCAATCGGTGCAGTGCTCAACCATTTCAGTGCTGAAAAGGCCTGGTGGATCAGCAATGTGCTGCAGCCGGCAGGCGATATCTTTATCCGCCTGATCAAGATGATCGTGATCCCGATTGTGATTTCTTCGCTGATCGTCGGCATTGCCGGTGTCGGTGACGCGAAAAAGCTCGGGCGTATCGGTGTCAAAACCATCCTTTACTTCGAAGTGGTCACCACCATCGCTATCGTGGTGGGCCTGCTGCTGGCCAACCTTTTCCACCCGGGCGCTGGCATCGACATGAGTACCCTGGGTACCGTCGATATTTCCAAGTACACCGCCACCGCTGCCGAAGTGCAGCATGAGCATGCGTTCATCGAGACCATCCTCAACCTGATCCCGTCGAATATCTTCGCAGCTGTCGCCCGTGGCGAAATGCTGCCGATCATCTTCTTCTCCGTGCTGTTCGGCCTTGGCTTGTCGAGCCTCAAGCCGGAGCTGCGCGAGCCGCTGGTGACCATGTTCCAGGGCGTGTCCGAGAGCATGTTCAAAGTCACCCACATGATCATGAAATACGCTCCTATCGGTGTATTCGCCCTGATCGCGGTAACGGTGGCCAATTTCGGTTTCGCCTCCTTGCTGCCGCTGGCCAAGCTGGTGATCCTGGTTTACGTGGCCATCCTGTTCTTCGCCTTTGTGATCCTCGGCCTGATCGCCCGCCTGTTCGGCTTCTCGGTGATCAAGCTGATGCGCATCTTCAAGGATGAGCTGGTGCTGGCCTACTCCACCGCTAGCTCCGAAACCGTGCTGCCACGGGTGATCGAGAAGATGGAAGCCTACGGTGCGCCAAAAGCCATCTGCAGCTTCGTGGTGCCGACCGGGTACTCGTTCAACCTCGACGGCTCGACCCTGTACCAGAGCATCGCCGCGATCTTTATCGCGCAGCTGTATGGCATCGATCTGTCGATCGGCCAGCAACTGATGCTGGTGCTGACCCTGATGGTCACGTCCAAAGGCATCGCGGGTGTACCGGGCGTGTCCTTCGTGGTGCTGCTGGCTACACTGGGCAGCGTCGGCATTCCGCTGGAAGGCCTGGCGTTCATTGCCGGTGTCGACCGCATCATGGACATGGCGCGTACCGCCTTGAACGTGATCGGTAACGCCTTGGCCGTACTGGTTATCTCCCGTTGGGAAGGCATGTACGACGACGCCAAGGGCGAGCGTTACTGGAACTCCCTGCCGCACTGGCGCAGCAAGCAAGCGCTGCCGGTCGGTGAAGCCAGTCGCGGCTGATCACGTCGTTATTCCTACGCAAACCCCGGAAAATCCGGGGTTTGTCGTTTCTGCCAGCCCCGCTATCATTCGCTCCATCTTTCGGGGGATTTAACTGATGCTTAATGGCCTGTGGCTTGGCTTCTTTGTCGTGGCAATGGTGTCAGCACTGGGGCAATGGCTGGTCGGCGGTAACGCCGGGATTTTTGCGGCGATGGTGGAAAGCATTTTCGCCATGGCCAAATTGTCGGTAGAAGTGATGGTGCTGCTGTTCGGCACCCTCACGTTGTGGCTGGGTTTTCTGCGTATTGCCGAAAAGGCCGGGATCGTCGACTGGCTGGCCAAGGCACTCGGCCCGCTGTTTCGTCGCCTGATGCCGGAAGTGCCTGCCGGGCACCCCGCCATCGGCTTGATCACCCTCAACTTCGCCGCCAATGGCCTGGGCCTGGACAACGCCGCAACGCCGATTGGCTTGAAAGCCATGAAGGCGCTGCAGGAACTCAACCCCATTCCCAACACCGCAAGCAATGCGCAGATCCTGTTCCTGGTGCTCAATGCGTCCTCCCTCACGCTGCTGCCGGTGACCATCTTCATGTACCGCGCCCAGCAAGGCGCCCCCGACCCGACGTTGGTGTTTTTGCCGATCCTGTTGGCGACCAGTGCATCGACCCTGGTGGGCCTGTTGTCAGTGGCGGTGATGCAGCGGCTGCGGTTGTGGGACCCCGTGGTGCTGGCGTACCTGATCCCGGGTGCACTGGTGCTGGGGGGCTTCATGGCGCTGCTGGCGACCCTGTCCGCGACGGCACTGGCTGCGCTGTCCTCGATCCTCGGCAACCTCACGCTGTTTGGCCTGATCATGCTGTTTTTGGTGATCGGCGCGCTGCGCAAGGTCAAGGTCTACGAAGCGTTTGTCGAAGGGGCCAAGGAAGGTTTTGATGTCGCCAAGAACCTGCTGCCGTATCTGGTCGCGATGCTCTGCGCGGTGGGCGTGTTGCGCGCCTCCGGGGCGTTGGACCTGGCTCTGGAAGGGATTCGTCATGTGGTGGCCTGGACCGGCCTGGATACGCGCTTTGTCGACGCCTTGCCGACTGCGATGGTCAAGCCGTTCTCGGGCAGCGCTGCGCGGGCGATGCTGATCGAGACCATGCAGACCCAAGGCGTGGACAGCTTCCCGGCCTTGGTGGCGGCGACGATTCAGGGCAGTACGGAAACCACCTTCTATGTGTTGGCGGTGTACTTTGGCTCGGTGGGCATCCAGCGCGCGCGGCATGCGGTTGGGTGTGCATTGCTGGCGGAATTGGCTGGTGTGGTGGCGGCGATTGCGGTGTGCTACTGGTTCTTTGGTTAAGGCTGACACTGCTTTCGCGAGCAAGCCCGCTCCCACATTTGACCGCATTTCGTCAGGATGAATGCGGGCAAATGTGGGAGGGGCGGTGCGACGATTCGACTTGCCCCCGATGAGGCCCTCAATGTTTCGGTGCTGTATTGCCCTGCTGCACCACCCAATCCACCACCTGCTGGTTCAACTGATCCCCCGCCCGGCCAAACCCGGCGACCACCGCCGGCACCTTGGTATCGCTCACCGGCTGCCTCACTTCAAACCGCCGGCTAGCCACAATCCGCTGATCACTCCCGCGCACTAACCGCGCGTCCAGGCGAATCACCACCTCCACCGCACTGCCGCGGTATTCACTCTGGAACGCCTGCAATTGCCCGCCCAGCTCATAGTCAGACTGCAGGTTGGTGTCGTCGGTACTCAGCAGCGTCACCCGACCATCGCGTTGAAAGCCATCCATGAAGCGGTTGCGCAACAGTACCGGCGACGGATCGCTCCAGCGTGAGTTGGCATAGCTGCTGATCAGGTCGCCATTGGGCACCACGGCAATGCGCGGGCTGTCGAGAAACTCACTGGTCTGTGGTTTGTTCACACGCAGCGACCACGCCACTGGCGCGCCTTGATGGGTGGTCTGGGCCGAGGCCAGGCGGTACACGTCCGTAGGGTCGGCCTTGGGCAGGATCGAGCACGCACTGATCAGGGCCAACGCCACAGGGGCGATCATTTGGTAAGCACGCTTCATGGCGTGAACTCCTTGTTCTTGTCGCTGCCCAGCAGGTAGCCGCTGGGGTTGGCTTCCAGGCGGCGGGAAATGGCGCGCAACGAGCCGAGGGTTTCGCGCAGTTCGCGCACGGCCGGTGCCAGCTCGTTGAGGCCCTGCATGCCGCTGTTCACTGAGTCCTTGTTGTTGGTCAGCAAGGTGTTGATGGTCGCGGTGCTCTGTTCGAGGGATTTCATCGCCTGCTCGGCGCTGCCAAAGGCCTGCTTGCCTTGATCGTTGAGCAACCCGTTGGCGTTGCGCATCAGCGTGGTGGTTTGCTCCAGGGCGGCGCTCGCCTGTTTGCTCACTTGCATCAGTTGCTGCATGACCACCTTGATGTCACCGCGTTGGTCGGCGATGGCGCCGGTGGTTTGTTGCAGGTTGTCCAGGGTCTTGCTCAGGCGGTCGACGTTCTCTGAAGAGAACATGTGGTTAGCGTTGTGCAGCAGCAGGTTGATGCCGGTCATCAGGTCGTTGCTGTTGTTCAGCAGCCGCGCAATAGGCGATGGCGACGCGATGATCTGCGGCAGGTTGCCGTCCTTGCCCTTGAGTTCCGGGCTTTGCGGGGTGCCGCCACTGAGCTGGATGATCGAGGTGCCCGTGATGCCGGTCAGTGCCAGCTTGGCCTGGGTGTCTTCCTTGATCGGCGTCTGGCCGGCCAGGCGGATGCGAGCGAGTACACGGCGCGGGTCCTTAGGGTCCAGGCTCAGGCTGATAACGTCGCCCACCTTGATCCCGCTGTACTGCACCGAGCTGCCCTGGGACAGGCCGCTGACCGCCTCGTTGAAGATCACTTCGTAATCCTGGAAGGCGCTGTCGACGCTGGATTTGGCCAGCCACAGGCCAAACAGCATCGCGCCGACCACCACGATTACGCTGAACAGACCGATCATCACATGATGGGCTCGGGTTTCCATGTCATACCTCGTTGAGCGGTTGAGCGGCATCCAATGCCGCGCGGCCCCGGGGGCCGTGGAAATATTCGTGAATCCAGGCGTCGTCCGTTTCCGAGACGATATCGATGGCATCGGCCACCAGCACTTTCTTCTGCGCCAACACCGCCACGCGATCGGTGATGGTGTACAGCGTGTCGAGGTCGTGCGTGACCAGGAACACGCTCAGGCCCAGTGCATCACGCAGGGTCAGGATCAGTTGGTCGAATTGCGCCGCGCCGATCGGGTCGAGGCCGGCGGTGGGTTCGTCGAGAAACAGGATGTCCGGGTCCAATGCCAGCGCGCGGGCCAGGGCGGCGCGCTTGATCATGCCGCCAGACAGTGACGCTGGGTACTTGTCGGCGGCCGACAGCGGCAGCCCGGCCAGGGCCAGTTTGACGGCGGCCAGGTGCTCGGCATCGCGGCGGCTGAGGCCGGCGTGTTCGATCAACGGCAGTGCGACGTTCTCGGTCACGGTCAGTGAGGAAAACAGCGCGCCCTTCTGGAACAGCACGCCGAAGCGCCGCTCGACCAGCGAGCGTTCATGCTCCGACAGGTTCGGCAGGTTCTTGCCGAACACCCGCACTTCGCCTTCGCTGGGCCGACGCAGGCCAACGATGCTGCGCAACAGCACCGACTTGCCACTGCCGGAGCCGCCGACCACGGCGAGAATCTCGCCCTTGTACAAGTCCAGGTCGAGGTTCTCGTGCACGCTCTGAGTGCCAAAGCGATTGCACAGGCCCCGCACCTCAATCACCGCCTCGGCGGGCGCACGGTGTAAGCGACTCACCAGCCCATCTCCATGAAGAACAGCGCAGCGACCGCGTCCAGCACGATTACCACAAAGATCGATTGCACCACGCTGGAGGTGGTGTGGGCGCCCACCGACTCGGCGCTGCCGCTGACCTTGAAGCCTTCCAGGCAGCCGATGGCGGCAATCAGGAAGGCAAAGATCGGCGCTTTAACCATACCCACCAGGAAATGCTGCACGCCGATGTCCGATTGCAGCAGCGACAGAAACATCGCCGGCGAAATATCCAGCGCCACGGCACACACCACCCCACCGCCGATAATCCCCGAAAGCATCGCCAGGAAGGTCAGCATCGGCAGCGCCACCAACAGCGCCAACACGCGTGGCAGTACCAGCAGCTCCATCGGGTCCAGGCCCAACGTGCGAATCGCGTCGATTTCTTCGTTGGCCTTCATCGAGCCGATTTGTGCGGTAAACGCACTGGCGGTGCGGCCGGCGATCAGGATTGCGGTGAGCAATACGCCAAATTCACGTAGGAAAGAGAACGCCACCAAGTCCACGGTAAAAATCGTCGCCCCGAAGCTTTTGAGTACCGTGGCACCGAGAAAGGCCACCACGGCGCCGACCAGAAAGGTCAGTAAGGCCACGATGGGCGCGGCGTCGAGGCCGACCTGCTCCAGGTGCGCAACCATCGGGGTCAGGCGCCAGCGTTTGGGCCGGAAAATACCGCGGGCGAAGGTTTCGAGGATCAGGCCGATAAAACCCAGCAGTTGCTTGCTGTCCTGCCACACCGTGTCCACTGCCCGCCCGATACGCGCCAGCACCTGGATGCCGGCGGCTTCTTCGGGGGCTTTTTCCGGCACGCAAAAATCGTTGAGAGAGCGGTAGACGGTCTTGAGTAGCGCGCGGTCAGCGACGGACAGGCTGCAATCGGTCTGCTCGGCGGATTGCTCGATACGGGTCGGCCCCAGCAACTCCACCAGCAGCGACGCACCGGCGGTGTCCAGAGCACCGAGGCCATTGAGGTCGATGCGCGCGCCGGCGTCGTATTGGCCGTCGAGTGTGTCCGACAGCTTCTTCAGGCTGGCGTAGTGGGCAAGCGTCCAGTCCCCCGTAATCCTGAGCAAGGGAGGGGTGGCGGATGTATCAAGTTGGGCGGCGCCGGCCGTAGTGCTACTGGTCATAAGCTCCGAGCTTGTCTGGCTATCCACAATCCCTACGTAATAGCACGATCCGGCCTACTTTGGATTGTCCGTTTGTGCTGAGTCCGTCACTTTGAAACGCAGTACGCCGATCACCTGCCCGTCTTCGGTCAACACCTGCACCTGCCAGCGGCCAACCGCGTCGGCCGGGAAGTTCTGTTTGTGGGTCCAGGCGCGATAGCCTTCCTTGCGTCCGCCGTGGATATCCAGGGCGATGCGGTCGACTTCTTTGCCGTTGAATTTCCACACGTGGTAGATCCGCTCATCCAGCCCGCGCGGTGCGTTGATTGCGGTGTACGCGTACAAGCCGGTGCTGCGCAGTTGGGCGGCGTTGACTTCCTTGAGGTCATCGCCCGGCGTGCGGTCTTGCAGTTGGGTACTGATGGCCACCTCGGTCATCCACAAGGTCGCGGGTGGCACCCAACTGCGCAGGAACCACCCGGCGCAACCAATCGCGGCCGTGACCCCCAGCAGCATCGCCCAGCCTTTGAGGCTGCGCAGCGGCAAGCTCACCGCCAGGCTTGGAATCGACAACGCCATGGCCACGCCAAGGGCGAGTTTGTAACTTTCGGCGGTGGTCAGGTGCAGGATGATCGGCAGCGCAGTGAGCAGCGCGGCGAACAGGGTCAGGGTGTGCAAGGCAAGGAACAGCGAGCGCTTGGGCGCCAGCCACTTGTAGTACAGCGGGTCGATGATCGACACCAGTGCGGCGGCACCGAGCAGGCCGGTGAACACCGATTGGCCGCTGTTCCAGGCGGTGGTAACGAAAAAGAACGGCAACACAAAAAACAGACTTTCCTGGTGGATCATCTGGGTCGCGTAGCGCAACAGCGGTTCGGGTATTTCCCGTTTGAAGACTTTGGTGAACAGCTGGGTAAAGCTGTTTTCCAGCATCAGCCACAGCCAGCTCACCAGCATGATGACTGCGATCCAGCTGGCCATGCCCTGCTGGCGATCCACCAGGATGAAGCTGCACACGCCCGAAATGAAACCGCCGAGTGCAATCACCCCTGGGTAGCGCTTCATCAGTTCGAGGATGCGGGTGATTAAGCGGGTCACGTTTTGCATTCGGCGGTTCGCAGTCTTTGTAGGAGAAAATCCCAGACAGAATAACGTCTTGGCCCGGTGTCCGGTGCCTCATTACGCGATCCGTTTGCGATAAACCCGCACACCGATCAACACAATGGCGATCAGCCCGAGCACCGCGCCGCCGATCCAGCTGAGGGTGTCATAACTCAGCAGCGGTTTTTCGACGCGCCAATAGCCGGGTTGATCGAGCACTTGGCGCATGGCCTGGTTGGTCTGCTCCAGGGTGACGGCTTTGATGCGTTTGACCGGGTCGCTGAAACGGCCGTTGTTGTAGTCCGCTGCAGCGCTCCAGTAATAGTCGGCCAGCGCACTGTTGCCCTGCACCGCCCACGCTTGGCGGGCGATGGCGGCTTGTTGCAGGCGGGCGAATACCTTGGGGTCGAGGCCGTCTTTGAGTAATTGCGCCTTGAGGTCTTGCAGCACCTGTTCGGCCTCGGGGAGGCTTTCCCGTTCCAGGTCGGCGTTCAGGCTGAGGAAACCGACGCCGCCGAGCACCTCGCGTTTACTCCAAGGGCCGTAGGACAAGCCGTGTTTGAGTCGCAGTTGTCGGTACAGCGCCCAGTCCAGATAATCCTTGAGCAGGTCATAGGTTTCATCGTACTGGTCATCCAGCACCGGCTCGGGGAACAACCAGTGCAGCTTGGCGCTGTCGCCGACCCAGCCGTGGATCAGCTCGCGATGGCCTGCGGCGGTGTGCTGGATGTGCGGCAGCGACGGGTGCTCGGTGGGCTCCACCGGATCGAGTTGGCCATAGGTGCGTTCCAGATAGGCGGGCAGCAATTTGTCGAGGTCGCCGACGATGATCAGCGTCATGTTGTTAGGGGCGTACCAATTTTTGCGCAGGTTCTCCAACTGTTCTCGGGTCAAGTGATCGACCTCGGCGCGTTCCGCACATTTAAGCCCAAGCTCGACCGCCAATTGATTGCTCGCGGTGTGGCCCAGGTCCTGGCGGTCGAGCAGGCGTTGCAGGTGTGAATAGTGGCCGCCGTCTTCGCGCTCGACCACCTGCTTGGCGGCGTTGATATGGGCGTCGGTCAGCTCGGTACGCGTGATGATGGCCAGCAGCAGGTCGAGCACCTTGCGCTGGTTTTGCGCAGGCGCCTCGATTACGAAGGTGGTGTCGGCGTTGCTGGTGTAGGCGTTCCACTCGCCGCCCAGGGCTTGCATGCGGTCTTCCAGGTCGCCCTCGCCGCCGCCGTCTATACCGCTGAACAGCAAGTGTTCGAGCAAGTGCGGCAGCTCTTTCTCTTCGCAACCAAAGTCATCCAGGCCAACACCCACCACCAGGCGGATGGCCACGTGCCCGCGTTCGGTGCCCGGTTTGAGCAGCAATTGCAGGCCGTTGGGCAAGGTGTAACCCTCGACTTGCAGGCGGTCAAAGGCGAAGACGTGGGCAGAACCCATGAGCAGGCAAGCGAACAACAGGCGACGCATAACTAGCTTCCTGGCGAGTGAGGTCAGCTTTAACTGACTTCACGGGCCCTCATCCGTTCAGGGCGAATGTGTGATGTCGGCAATATCTTCGGCGGAGAGCGCGCCGGTGTCGGACGTTTCCAACACGACATAAGCACTGCTGCAAAACAACGAGTTGAGCCGTTTCATGTCGGCAATCAGTTCCAGGTGCAGGGAACTGGTCTCCAGGCTCTGCACGATCTTGCGTTGCAGGCGGCTGACGTGGGCGTGCGCCAGGCGGCGTTCCTGGGCGCGGAAGCGGCGCTTCTCACGCAGCAATTGTCGGGCGCTTTCCGGGTCGGCACTGAGGAACACTGACAGGCCCAGGCGCAGGTTGGCAATCAGCTGGCTGTGCAGGCCGCTGAGTTCTTCCAGGCCCACTTCCGAGAACTGCCGGCGTTGGGAGGTCTTCTGCTGCTGGACTTTGCGCAGCATGCGTTCGATCAAGTCGCCGGCGAGCTTGAGGTTGATCGACAATTCGATGATCTCGGCCCAGCGGCGGCTGTCGTGTTCACTGAGGTCTTCGCGGGGCATTTGGGCCAGGTAGAGTTTGATCGCGCTGTACAGGGCCTCCACGTCATCGCTGAGGCTACGCATTTCCTGGGTGATGGCCGTCTGTTTGCCGCGCAGCACTTCCTGCATCGCGGTGAGCATGTTGTCGATCAGGTCGCCCAGGCGCAGGGTTTCCCGCGCGGCGTTGGCCAGTGCCAGGCTCGGCGTGGCCAGGGCAGCGAGGTCGAGATGACGGGGTTTGGCTTTGCCATTGGTCTCTGCTTGTTCCGGCAGCAACCAGGCGCACAGGCGTGCCATCGGCCCGATGGTCGGCAGCAGGATCAGGCAGCGGCTGACGTTGTAGAGCAGGTGGAAGGTGATGACCATGCCTTGGGCGCTGTAGTCCAGGCCATCCATCCACAGCACCAGCGGGTCGAGCACCGGGATGATCAACAGCAGGCCGATCAATTTGTACAACAGGCTGCCCAGGGCCACCTGACGCCCGGCCGCGTTTTGCATGCTGGTGCTGAGGAAGGCCAGCACGCCGCTGCCGATATTGGCGCCGATCACCAGGCCGATGGCCACGTGCAGACCGATCACGCCGGCACCGGCCAGGGTGGCTGTCAGTAGGACGGCGGCCAGGCTGGAGTAGGAAATCATCGCGAACAAGGCGCCAACCAGGGCGTCGAGCAGGATGTCACCGGTCAACGATGCGAACAGCACTTTCACGCCCTGGGCGTGGGTGATGGGTCCGGCCGCTTCGACGATCAATTGCAACGCCAGGATGATCAGCCCGAGGCCGATCCCCACTCGGCCCAACTGCCCTGCCCGCGTCTGTTTGCGCGACAGAAAGAAGATCACACCGAGAAAGATCAGCAGCGGCGACAGCCACGACAAGTCGAATGTCAGCACTCGGGCCATCAGCGCCGTACCGACGTCGGCGCCGAGCATGGTTGCCAGGGCGGGCATCAGCCCCATCAGGCCCTGGCCAACGAAGGAAGTCACCAGCATCGCCGTAGCGTTGCTGCTCTGTACCATGGCGGTCACCAGGATACCGGCGACAAACGCCAGCCAGCGCTTGGACATGTTCTGCCCGATGACTTGGCGCAAATTGGAACCGTAGACCCGCAGGATGCCGGTACGGACGATGTGCGTGCCCCAGATAAGCAGGGTCACGGCGGAAAGCAGATTGAGCAAGGTCAGCATGCTCGGCCCCCCGTGTGGGTGTACTCCAACAGGAGCAAATGAGAATTGCCGCGTGCCGCTCTACGTCTTGTAGTTAAGCTGTAGTTGGCGAATGGGTTTCGTGCCAGCATCGCATAGCTAAAGTACGGATTGAAACAAAACTGTCATGAAATCAGTTTTTTGCAGATGAAAAAATGGGGCGCGAACGCCCCATTTTCAGCAGCGGACCAAGATTATTGACCCGGGATGTCCTTGCGCAGTTTCACAGGGTCCTGCTGTTTCTTCTTTTTCGCGATGGCGGTACGCATCTTGATGTTCACCGCTTCCACTGCCAGCGAGAACGCCATGGCGAAGTAGACGTAGCCTTTTGGCACGTGCACGTCGAAGGATTCGGCGATCAGCACGGTACCCACCACCAGCAGGAACGACAGCGCCAGCATCTTCAGCGACGGGTGCTTGTCGATGAACTCGCTGATGGTGCCGGCTGCCAGCATCATCACCAGGACGGCAACCACGATCGCCGCGACCATGACCGGTACATGGGAAACCATGCCGACGGCGGTGATCACCGAGTCCAGCGAGAACACGATGTCGATGATCGCGATCTGGATGATGGTGTAGATGAACTTGCCGCCCTTGCCGCCCGGTTCTTCCTGGGTTTCGTCTTCACCTTCCAGGGCGTGGTACATCTCCTGGGAGCTTTTCCACAGCAGGAACAGGCCACCGAAGAACAGGATCAGGTCACGACCGGAAATGCCCTGGCCAAAGACCACGAACAGGTCGGCGGTCAGTTGCATGACCCAGGTGATGGACAGCAGCAACAGGATTCGCGTGACCATGGCCAGCGCCAGGCCGAAGATCCGGGTGCGCGCCTGCATATGCTTGGGCATGCGGCTGACCAGGATCGAAATCATGATGATGTTATCGATGCCCAGGACGATCTCTAGGGCCGTCAGGGTGAAGAAGGCAATCCAGATTTCCGGATTGGTCAGCCATTCCATGTGTATTCCTTTGAGCAAGTGTTAAACCGCGCAAGCTGCAGCGCCGCGCGGTTGAGTTGGTACGATTATAGAGTGCTGAACAGCGGAAAAATCCCCATCAGCAATGCGGCGAACATTATGCACAGGCACACCAGTACTGCCCACTTGAGGGTGAAGCGCTGGTGATCGCCAAATTCGATACCCGCCAGGGCCACCAGCAGGTAGGTGGAGGGTACCAGCGGGCTGAGCAAGTGCACAGGCTGGCCGACGATGGACGCGCGGGCCATTTCCACGGCCGAGATGCCGTAGTGGCTGGCCGCTTCGGCGAGCACCGGCAAGACGCCGTAGTAGAACGCATCGTTGGACATGAAGAAGGTGAACGGCATGCTCACCAGTGCGGTGATCACCGCCAGGTACGGGCCCATGGCTTCAGGGATGACCGCCAGCAGGCTTTTGGACATGGCGTCGACCATGCCGGTACCCGACAGGATGCCGGTAAAGATGCCGGCTGCGAAGATCAGCCCCACCACCGCCAGAACGCTGCCAGCATGGGCGGCGACGCGGTCTTTTTGCTGTTGCAGGCAGGGGTAGTTGACGATCATCGCGATACTGAATGCCACCATGAACAGCACCGGCAGCGGCAACAGACCGGCGATCAGCGTGCACATCAGGGCCAGCGTCAGGGCGCCGTTGAACCAGATCAGCTTGGGACGACGGGCGTCCGGGAATTGCGACACGCTGATTTCGCTATGGTCGATCTCGTCGCCTTGCAAGTGCAACTCGCCCAAGCGTGCACGTTCGCGCTTGCCGTACATATAGGCGATGACCAGGATCGCCACCACACCCGCGGCCATGGCCGGGATCATCGGTACGAAAATGTCCGAGGGGTCCACATGCAGCGCACTGGCGGCGCGGGCGGTCGGGCCACCCCAAGGCGTCATGTTCATCACGCCACCGGCGAGGATGATCAGGCCAGCCATGATCCGCGGGCTCATGCCGATGCGCTGGTACAGCGGCAGCATGGCGGCTACGCAGATCATGTAAGTGGTCGCGCCGTCGCCGTCCAGAGACACCACCAGTGCCAGTACGGCGGTGCCGACCGAGACTTTGAGCGGGTCGCCCTTGACCATCTTGAGGATCTTGCGCACGGCCGGGTCGAACAGGCCGGAGTCGATCATCAAGGCAAAGTAGAGGATGGCGAACATCAGCATCACGCCGGTCGGCGCGAGCTTGGTGATGCCTTCGAGCATCATTGGGCCGATCTTGGGTGCGAAACCGCCGAACAGCGCGAACAGGATCGGCACGATGATCAGCGCGATCAGCGCGGACAGGCGCTTGGTCATGATCAGGAACATGAACGTGATGACCATGGCAAAGCCAAGGAAAGTCAGCATAGGAGTACTCCAGGCGTAGCGCGGCTAGGGAATGGCGAACCGGTTGGGGTCAGCGCAGAACGAAAGGCACGAGGCGTACGGGTGGAGTTGGGGCGAACAGGCGGGTACGAGCGGACATCAGGATCACCATTGTTGTTGTTAACGGCCGGTCTGTTGCCGGCAGTGGGGCGATCCTAGACGGGGAAGCTTTCAGCCAGCTTTCGCTGAGCAAACAGGTGAGGGTGGGCGGACGCACGGTCTTCAGACATTCATAGGTCAAATGTGGGAGGGGGCTTGCTCCCGATAGCGGAGTGTCAGCCACCAGATTCATTGGCTGATCCACCGCTATCGGGAGCAAGCCCCCTCCTACATTTGGACTGTGTTCAGGCCTGGGTGTCAGGGCAGTTCGAGGCCGCCCGCAGCCTTGTGCAGCTTGCGCAAGTGCTCGCCGACTTGTTTGAGGTTGGCTTCACAGGCAGCAATTTCGGCCGCGCGGGAAGGCTCCAGCAGCGCCCTCACCTCTTTATCCAGCTCGCCGGTCAGCGATTGCAGCTGCTTCTGGCGCTCGGCGCTTTCCGATTCCAGGCGCTTGGCCTCCGACGGTTGCGGCAGCCCATAGCCGCCGCTGCCCAGCAGTTCCGCCGGGCGGCTGAGGAAGCCACTGTTGGCGAGGATTTGTTGCAGCGTGGCGTTGGCCTTCTCCATGCCGCCGTTTTTCAGCTCGCGGGCACCCAGATAGCGTTGTTTGACTTCGTCCTGGGCCAGCATCAGCTGTTTGCGAAAGCTCGCCTGCTCCAGCAGCAACAGCGCGGCGCTGGTGCGCAGGTCGGCCTGGTCGAACCACTGGCGGCGTTCTGCGGCGCTCAGGGACAGCCAGTCTTCGACCTGGGTCTGTTTGATCGGCAGGTGTTTGCGCAGCACATCGAACATCGCCTGGTAGCGTTCGCGGAAGGAGTCGAAGTGATACCCCAGGCGCAACGCCTCGCGTTTGTCGTTGAGTACACTGGTGTCCGCCAGGCCGCGGGCTTGCAGGACTTCGAGCAGGCCATTGGGGGTGATGTTGTCCAGCCCGGTCAATTGCGGGTTGGCGCTGCCGCTGCGTAATAGCTTGAGGCTTTCGACGGCGCAGTTATTGGAGAGGAAGAAGTAGCTGCCGTCGTAGCTCCAGTGCATTTCGGCGGCATGCTCGACAGTGTCGTTGATCTCTTGGCGTGTGAGTTTCAGCGGCACCGACGCCAAGCCACGCAGCTCGGTCTTGGTGTATTCGTCGATCACCTGAGCCAGCGGCAGGACGAACAGCCGTGACGGGTATTTGCCGACCAGGCCGTCCCAGCTCGACAGCTGTACGTCACCGACAAAGGCACGGTAGGACAGCACCAGGTGCTGGTCCAGATCCAGCCGGCAATCCGGGCCACGCGGGCGGCCCGGCGCGCAGATCACCAGGCGCAACATGCTGTGGCCCCAGCGGCTTACCAGGTTCTGGTTGGCTTCGGCGAGCAGGTAGTCGATTTCGTAGACTCGCTCCGGGTCGACGTGGCCCAGGGGCGTCTTGGCGAAATCATTACCGGCGTTGAGGAATGCGTAGCTCTTGGCGCAGGTGTCCTGGTCGGGCGGGGCCCAGCCGAAGTGTTCCTTGTAATAGCGGAACAACGCGGGGCGACGGCAGGCGTAGCTCGGGTCGAGGAGAAAGTACTCCATGTTGACCGCGACGAACTCCAGCGGGCTGGTGGTTTCGTAGATGTCCGGGCTGCGCACGATCTGACGGTTGTGCTGTTCACGCTCACCGCGACGGCCGACATATTGCGGCCAGCCGGCAAGGTCCAGCAGGCGTGGGTCGTCGCTGAGAGTAAAGCGCCGGTCGTTCTGGCCACGGCATTGATCGGGCAGGCCGATCAGGCCGGTGATGTTGTTCTGGCGGCTGCAGCGCTGGATGAGCGTGCGCTCGTCTTTGGACCACAGGCGTGCACGGTCATAGATGTGGGTCAGTTCATGCAGCACGGTGGCGAGCATTTCCCGGCGCACGGTGCCGTGGGGGCGATTGGTTTTCTGGGTGGCGGCGCTGCCGTCGGTCAGGCTGGCCAGCAGGTTGCGGTTGAGGTCCAGCTCCGACACCAGGGAGGCCTGGCCGTAGGCGTTCTCGGGCATCTTGTCGGTCCAGCCGACGTCTATGGTTCGGTCCAGTTGTTCGATAAAGCGCGGCGGCAGCGAGCGCAGCGCTTCATCAAGCAATGCCTGGCTGGCCTGCTGTTCGGCCGGGCTCAAGCCATCGGTCTTGAGCCGCAGTTGCAGGCTGGCCTGGGCTGCGTTGGCACACAGCAGCACAGCCCCGACCAGGAGCCAGGCGGTGAGGCGCCTCACAGAGCGAGAATGGCTTCGGCGAGGGTCTGGTCACTGGCGTCACGCGCTTCCGGCAGGCGGGTGCGCAGGGTATCGAAGGCGGCTTCCAGCTGTGCGCCGCGGATCTCACCGTTGGTGGCGACGAAACTGGCAGCGTCATCATGCGCTTCGCGCACGACTTTGGAGTCGCGGATGGAAGTCGTGGTGTCCGAAGTGAAATCAATGGTACGGCCGGAAGCGCGAACAATGATGTTACTGGTGGCCACCAGGGTTTGCGCCTGGGCAACGTCGGCCAACAACAGCAGGCCAAGGGTGGCGGCGATCAGCGGGCTACGCATGTAATGACTCCAATTACAAAGATGGAAATACAAAGATGATTATTGGACGAGAATTGCCTGCGCCAGTTCAAGGTCGCTGGCGCTAAGTTTTGGTTGGGTGTGGCGCAGGTAATCCAGCGCTGACTCCAGCCGTGCTCCCCGCCATTGACCGCCAGTGGCGATGAAGGCAGCAGCGTCATCTTGAGCGGCCACGACGACTTTTCTGTCGAAGGGGGCGGAGGTCACCTTACTGGTGGCGTACGCGCTCGCGACGGTACTTTGGGTGGTCAGGTCAAAGGCCCAAGCCATTGGCGACCCACCGGTAAATAACAGTACGGATGCTAGTAACAGACGGTTTGAAAAAGCCATGGGACTCGACAACTGAAAACGAGCGCCAAGGCTAGCGCAATGCCCGGGCGAGAGCCAGTGAAGGTGTCAGGGAGCGGCGGGCGCTCCCTGCCTGGCTCAGGTTCAGATGGCCAGGATCGCCTGGGCCAGTTGTGCGTCCGTCGCGGTGTTCAGTTGTGGTGCTTGTTGGCGGATCTGTGCCAGTGCGCTTTCCAGCTTCACGCCACGAATGGCGCCTTCGCTGGCGACAAAGCTGGCGGCGTCGTCACGCGCGGCGCGCACGACCTTATTGTCACGCAGCGACGAGGTGGCATCGGAGGTGGCGTCGGAAGTGGCTTTCAGGGCGCCGACGATGGAGTCGGTTGTCACGATGAAGCTGGTCGCGTGGGCGTTGGTAGCCAGGACCAACAGGGCGGCTGCGCTGAGCAGGCGAAGACGGGACATGGGGTGACTCCTGTAAATGAATACTAAGGTGGGCGTAGCGCGGAGATTGAACGAGCACCGCTGCCATAGGCTTCAGACGCCTGTCCTACGAGGTTCGCCACGTGATGGTTGGATATTAAGCCGACGTTTATCCATTCGCGTAGCTTTTATATGTATCGGATAACTGTACTGGTAATAATCAAATATCTGTTAACTGTGCCTGTCTGGCTGGAAAGTGCCGATTCGTGGGCGAATCCTGCAAACAACAAAGCCCGCCTCCGGTTTCCCGGGGCGGGCTTTGTTTTGACAAATCAGTGCTGGCGGTGGACCCGGTGGGTCAGGGCCAGCGAGCGCCAATTAGCGCCAGAACGGCTTGCTCAGCTCTTCGTAGCGTTGAGCTTCGCTGATACCGGCGTCAGCCAGCAGACGCGAATCCAGACGAGCCAGTTGGTGGCGGCTGGAGATGCGGCGCTGCCACAACATCAGGTTGGCAAGAACGCGCAGAGGCATGGAAGCCTGGGTGTTTACAGCTTTTTCTTCGAAGAACAGTTCGGAACTGAGTGTACGTTCCATGATGACATCCTTCCGCTTGTGGCGGGATTAGGTAGTGGTTTAACTGATGCCAATGATCCTCCTCCGACGCAAGACTCTCTAGATACAGTTCACCTGTATTGTGAGGGCGCAGTTAACTGTTTGAAGGGGCTGTACTGTACGTAATTGGGGCAACTGTACCTGTCTGCACTTAAATAGTGCGAAATCGGCATTTTGAGGCAGGGGAGTAGGATATTTCAGTAGGAAAAGACCAGTACAGCAGTACAGTTTTTTCAATATGTGAGGATGGAACTGTCGAGCTGATGAAACTGTGTTTGCATCAGCTCGAATCTGTATCAATCAACCGTTGAGCATATGCCCGGTTTCTTCCAGGTTGATGTGCCAACTCAGTGCTTCACGGAGGATGTGTGGAGTGTGCCCGCCAATCGCACAGGCCGCGTCGAAGTAACTGTTCAATGCATCGCGGTAGGCCGGGTGCACGCAGTTGTCGATGATCACCCGAGCCCGCTCCCGTGGCGCGAGCCCACGCAGGTCGGCGAGGCCCACCTCGGTCACGAGGATGTCGACATCATGCTCGGTGTGGTCCACGTGACTGACCATTGGCACTACGCTGGAAATCGCGCCGCCTTTGGCGATCGACTTGGTGACGAAGATTGCCAGGTGGGCGTTGCGCGCGAAATCACCGGAGCCGCCAATACCGTTCATCATCCGCGTGCCGCAGACGTGGGTTGAGTTGACGTTGCCGTAGATGTCGAACTCCAACGCGGTGTTGATGCCGATGATGCCCAGGCGCCGCACCACTTCCGGGTGGTTGGAGATTTCCTGCGGGCGCAGCACCAGTTTGTCCTTGTAGTGTTCCAGGTTGCCGAACACATCAGCATTGCGCCGTTCCGACAGGGTGATCGAACTGCCCGAGGCGAAACTCAGCTTGCCGGCGTCGATCAAGTCGAACGTGGAGTCCTGCAGCACTTCCGAATACATGGTCAGGTCTTCGAACGGCGATTCGATCAGGCCGCACATCACCGCGTTGGCGATGTTGCCGATCCCGGCTTGCAGCGGGCCGAGCTTGTTGGTCATGCGCCCGGCGTCCACTTCCTGCTTGAGGAAGTTGATCAGGTGGTTGGCGATGCCTTGGGTATCGGCGTCAGGTGGCGTGACGGTGGAGGCCGAATCGGCCTGGTTGGTGATCACGATGGCGACGATCTTTTCCGGCGGGATGGGGATCGCGGTACTGCCGATACGGTCATCGACCTTGACCAGCGGGATCGGCGTGCGCGTGGGCCGGTAGGTCGGTATATAGATGTCGTGCAGCCCTTCGAGGTTCGGGTTGTGCGCCAGGTTGATCTCGACGATCACCTGCTTGGCAAAAATCGCGAAGCTGGCCGAGTTACCCACGGAGGTGGTCGGCACGATGTGTCCTTGTTCGGTGATCGCGACGGCTTCGATCACGGCAATGTCGGGTAGCTTGAGCTGGTTGTTGCGCAGTTGCTCGACGGTTTCCGACAAGTGCTGGTCGATAAACATCACTTGGCCAGCGTTGATTGCCTTGCGCAAGGTGCTGTCGACCTGGAACGGCATGCGGCGCGAGAGCACGCCGGCTTCGGTCAGTTGCTTGTCGAGGTCGTTGCCCAGGCTGGCGCCGGTCATCAGGGTGATTTTCAGCGGGGAAGTCTTGGCGCGTTCGGCCAGGGCGTGGGGGACGGCCTTGGCTTCACCGGCACGGGTGAAGCCGCTCATGCCGACGGTCATGCCGTCCTCGATCAGTGCGGCGGCGTCTGCCGCGCTCATGACCTTGTTCAACAACGAAGGCAAGCGGATACGATCACGGTACATGAATTGTTATCTCAGGCTACGGAAGCAAGGTGGGCAGTGTAGTGATTTCAAAAAATTTCGGCCCGCTACCATGGTCGAATGCCGAGCAGCGATTTAGAGCCTTTGGTCGGGTTTCATGAAGGAATAAAAAACCCCAGCCTACGCGAGGCCGGGGTTTCGGGTATTGCGCTGAAGCAGTGTTATTCGACGGCCTTGACCATGTCTTCGATGACCTTCTTGGCATCACCAAAGACCATCATGGTCTTGTCCAGGTAGAACAGTTCGTTATCCAGACCGGCATAACCACTGGCCATCGAGCGCTTGTTGACGATGATGGTCTTGGCCTTGAATGCTTCCAGAATCGGCATGCCGGCAATCGGCGAGTTCGGGTCGTTCTTGGCGGCCGGGTTGACCACGTCGTTCGCGCCGAGCACCAGTACCACATCGGCCTGTCCGAATTCGGAGTTAATGTCTTCCATCTCGAACACCTGGTCGTAGGGCACTTCTGCCTCGGCCAGTAGGACGTTCATGTGGCCGGGCATGCGGCCTGCCACCGGGTGGATCGCGTACTTCACGGTCACGCCGTGGTGGGTCAGCTTCTCGGTCAGTTCCTTGAGCGCGTGTTGCGCCCGAGCCACTGCCAGGCCATAGCCAGGGACGATGATCACAGTGTCGGCATTGGTCAGCAGGAAGGTGGCATCGTCAGCCGAGCCGGATTTCACCGGGCGTGCTTCCTTCGAGCCTGCAGCAGCACCGGCATCCGGCGCATTGCCGAAACCGCCGAGCAGTACATTAAAGAAAGAACGGTTCATCGCCTTGCACATGATGTACGACAGGATCGCGCCGCTGGAGCCTACCAGGGAGCCGGCGATGATCAGCATCGAGTTGTTCAGCGAGAAACCGATCCCCGCTGCAGCCCAACCGGAGTAGCTGTTAAGCATCGACACCACCACCGGCATGTCGGCGCCGCCGATCGGGATGATGATCAGCACGCCCAGCACGAAGGCCAGTGCCAGCATCAGGGCGAAAGCCGTCAGGTTGCCAGTGAACATAAACGCCAGGCCCAGACCCAGCGTCAGCAGACCGAGCACCAGGTTCAGTTTGTGCTGACCGCCGAACTGTACCGGTGCGCCCTGAAACAGGCGGAACTTGTACTTGCCCGACAGCTTGCCAAACGCAATCACCGAACCGGAGAAGGTAATGGCACCGATCGCTGCGCCGAGGAACAGCTCCAGGCGGTTACCGGCAGGAATCGAATCGCCCAGGTGTTTGACGATGCCCAGGGATTGCGGCTCGACCACGGCGGCAATCGCAATGAATACCGCGGCAAGGCCGATCATGCTGTGCATGAACGCGACCAGCTCCGGCATCTTGGTCATTTCTACGCGCTTGGCCATGATCGAACCGGCGGTGCCGCCGATCAGCAGGCCGACAATCACGTAGCCGATGCCGGCGGTTGCCAGCTCAGCGCCGAGCTTATAGATGAGGCCCACGGTGGTGAGCACCGCCAGCGCCATGCCGAGCATGCCGAACAGGTTGCCGCGCCGCGACGTGGTGGGGTGCGACAGGCCCTTGAGAGCCTGGATAAAGCAGATCGACGCGATCAGGTAGAGCGTCGTGACCAGATTCATGCTCATTACTTGGGCGCCTCTTCTTTTACTTTCGGGGCTTTCTTCTTGAACATCTCAAGCATGCGGCGCGTCACCAGGAAGCCGCCGAACACGTTGACCGCCGCTAGCGCCACGGCCAGGGTGCCCATGGTCTTGCCCAGCGGGGTGACGGTGAGCGCGGCGGCCAGCATGGCGCCGACGATCACAATCGCTGAAATCGCGTTGGTCACCGCCATCAACGGCGTGTGCAGCGCGGGTGTAACGTTCCAGACCACGTGGTAACCGACATAAATCGCCAGCACAAAGATGATCAGGTTGTAGATACCGGGGGAGATAAGCTCTTCCATCGTCTGAATCCCTGTTTAGGCGTTTTTGCGGATGACTTGGCCGTCGCGGCACATCAGGCACGCGGCGACGATGTCGTCTTCGAGGTTGAGTTCAAACTGCCCTTCCTTGTTGAAGACCAGCTTGAGGAAGTCCAGCAGGTTGCGCGCATATAAAGCTGACGCGTCGGCTGCAACGGCACCGGCCAGGTTGGTCGGGCCGCAGATGATCACGCCGTTTTCCACTACGACCTGGTCGGCGACGGTCAGCGGGCAGTTGCCGCCTTGGGCGGCGGCGAGGTCGATCACTACCGAACCGGGCTTCATCTGCGCGACGGTGTCGGCGCTGAGCAGGGTCGGTGCCTTGCGGCCGGGAATCAGCGCAGTGGTGATCACGATGTCGGCCTGCTTGGCGCGTTCGTGCACGGCCAGGGCCTGGCGCTGCATCCAACTAGTAGGCATCGGCCGCGCGTAACCGCCGACACCGATGGCGCATTCGCGTTCTTCGTCGGTTTCGTAGGGCACGTCGACAAACTTGGCGCCGAGGGATTCAATCTGCTCTTTCACGGCTGGGCGTACGTCGGACGCTTCGATCACTGCACCCAGGCGCTTCGCCGTAGCGATGGCCTGCAGGCCGGCAACACCGGCGCCGAGGATCAGCACGCGCGCGGCTTTCACCGTACCGGCGGCGGTCATCAGCATCGGCATGAAGCGTGGGTAGTGATGGGCGGCGAGCAATACGGCTTTATAGCCGGCGATGTTGGCCTGCGATGACAGCACATCCAGGCTCTGCGCCCTTGAGGTGCGTGGCGCGGCTTCCAGCGCGAAGGCGGTGATGCCCTGCTCGGCCAGCTTGGCAATGGTTTCGTTGCTGAACGGATTGAGCATGCCTACCAATACGGTGCCGCTTTTGATCAGCGTCAGTTCGCTGTCGCTGGGGGCAACCACCTTGAGGATCAGCTCGGCGCCAAACGCATCGTTGGCGCTGCCAATGGTTGCGCCTGCCGTTTCATAAGCACTGTCGACGATGCTGGCTTTGATGCCGGCGCCGCTTTGTACAGTGACCTTATGGCCCTGGCCGATCAGCTTCTTGATGGTTTCCGGGGTGGCAGCCACCCGGGTTTCACCGGTCTGGGTTTCGAGAGGAACACCAATGTGCACGTCAAATCTCCTGCATGATCTTTTTGCTTTTGATCTTTTTGTAAAAAGGCCAGTGCACCGTGGGTGGCGCAGCTGGGGCGGCCGATCAGCACGATCCCGCCGAAATGACAGCGGGGCGCGGCATTTTGCAGGCGAACTTTACGGCCTTCAAGGGATTATGACGGGTGACGAAAAATTAACTACAAGTCACCCTGTGACTGATTGTCGCAATGTCTCGAAATAACCTCTTTAAATACATGTGTTTAAAGGGGTTCAGGCAATTATCCGTATCTGCGCCATGGCTACCGTGAATAGTCGCGCATTGACCGCTGATAGTCGCTACAAGCCAGAAGAATCATGGCTTTGAGCCTTATTTTCAAACGAGAGGTACAGTCTGCTTAAACGCGACATATACGTATATCTGTAGGCTTTCAAATTAACTGACTACAGGGTCAATAAATTCGGAATTTCCTTTATATGCTGGGGCTGTAGCGCTGTGACTGGTCGATCAGCCAGTCTCTGAATGCGTGCAGTGAGGCGGATTCGACCTTTCTTTCTGGAATCATCAAGTAATAAGCCTTCGAGCTGTTCAACGCCTCGGGGCTTGCGATGACCAAGTGTTTCTCTTCCAGCTCTCTTTGGATAAGAAACGGTGGGATCAGCGCAATCCCCATGTCATGCATGGCGGCCTGGGACAACATCGAGAATAGCTCGTAACGCGGCCCTGTCATGTCGCGCGGCACGTTCAACTGCTGGGCGTTGAACCACTGGCGCCAGGCGTAGGGCCTGGTGGTCTGCTGCAGCAGCGGGAGTTCTGCAATCTCCTGCGGGCTGAATTGCTTGCGGCTGCCCAGTAGGCGCGAGCTGCACACGGGAACCGGGTTTTCTCCCATCAGTCGGTGGGATTCGGTGCCTGGCCAGTCGGCGTCGCCGAAGTAGATCGCTGCGTCGAACTCGGTGTCAGCAAACAGAAACGGTCGCGTCCGGTTGGTGAGGTTGACCGTGACTTCAGGGTGCTTGCGCTGGAAGTCCTTGAGGCGAGGTATCAGCCACTGCGTGCCGAAGGTCGGGACCACAGCCAGTTCGATGACATTGGCGCCCTGCTGTCCCATCACCGACAGGGTGTCGCGCTCTACTGCATCCAGCTGTGTGGCGACGCGGCGGCTATAGGAAAGCCCCGCTTCCGTCAGTTTGACGCCGCGACGTGAGCGTCGAAACAGCTCGACACTCAAAAACTCCTCGAGGCTGGCGATCTGTCGACAAATGGCGCCCTGGGTGATGGAAAGCTCGTGCGCCGCCTTGGTGAAGCTTTCGTGACGGGCTGCAGCCTCGAAACTGACAAGGGCGGTGGTGCTGGGGATTTTTCTGCGCATGTACTGTGTGCTCACTGATAAAGCGCGTCGGCGCCCTTATAAAACGTTTCGAAGTGAGAAATTAGCACAACCCTATGCAAAAACCTCGTTTGCCCTCCGCCTCTCCCCGGCCTAGGCTCCTAGCACGACTTCTGCTTTATGAACGAGGACTGACTCATGGCTGGCAAGGCAAGCTTCAACTGGATCGATCCGCTGCTGCTGGATCAACAGCTCACCGAAGAAGAGCGCATGGTGCGTGACAGTGCTGAGCAATTTGCCCAGGACAAGTTGGCGCCCCGCGTACTCGAAGCCTTCCGGCATGAAAAGACCGACCCTGCGATCTTTCGCGAGATGGGCGAAACCGGGCTGCTGGGCGCCATGATTCCAGAGCAGTACGGTGGCAGTGGCTTGAACTACGTGAGCTACGGGCTGATTGCGCGTGAAGTGGAGCGGATCGACTCGGGTTACCGTTCGATGATGAGTGTGCAGTCCTCACTGGTCATGGTGCCGATCAACGAGTTTGGCACTGAGGCCCAGAAGCAGAAGTACCTGCCCAAGCTGGCCTCGGGTGAGTGGATCGGTTGCTTTGGGCTTACAGAGCCTGACCATGGTTCTGACCCGGGCGCGATGATTACTCGCGCACGTAAGGTGGATGGCGGCTACAGCCTGACGGGCGCAAAGATGTGGATCACCAATAGCCCGATCGCTGATGTGTTTGTGGTGTGGGGCAAGGATGACGCGGGCGATATCCGCGGCTTCGTCCTGGAGAAGGGCTGGAAGGGTCTGAGCGCGCCAGCGATTCACGGTAAGGTCGGGCTGCGGGCCTCCATTACCGGTGAGATCGTCATGGACAACGTGTTTGTGCCGGACGAGAACATCTTCCCGGATGTGCGCGGCCTGAAGGGGCCTTTCACGTGCCTCAACTCAGCGCGTTACGGTATCTCTTGGGGGGCGTTGGGGGCTGCTGAGGCCTGCTGGCACACCGCGCGCCAATACACCCTGGACCGTAAGCAGTTCGGGCGCCCTTTGGCGGCTACTCAGCTGATCCAGAAGAAGCTGGCCGACATGCAGACCGAAATCACACTGGCCCTGCAAGGTTGCCTGCGTCTGGGGCGGATGAAGGACGAGGGCACGGCGGCGGTCGAGATCACTTCGATCATGAAGCGTAACTCGTGCGGCAAGTCCCTGGACATCGCGCGCATGGCCCGGGACATGCTGGGCGGCAACGGTATTTCCGACGAATTTGGTGTGGCGCGGCATCTGGTCAACCTCGAAGTGGTGAACACCTATGAAGGTACCCACGACGTGCACGCCTTGATTCTCGGGCGCGCGCAGACCGGTCTGCAGGCCTTCTATTAATAGGAGCATGAGCATGGGCGCGCTTTCGCATCTACGGGTACTGGATTTATCGCGAGTGCTCGCGGGCCCTTGGTCCGGGCAGATACTGGCCGACCTTGGCGCTGAGGTGATCAAGGTCGAGCGGCCGGTTAATGGCGACGACACGCGTGCCTGGGGCCCGCCCTTCCTGAAAGACGCTTATGGCGAGAACACCAGTGAGGCGGCTTATTACCTCTCGGCCAACCGCAACAAGGAGTCGGTCACCATCGACTTCACGCGGCCGGAGGGGCAGAAGCTGATACGTGACCTGGCCGCCAAGTCGGACATCTTGATCGAGAACTTCAAGGTCGGCGGCCTGGCAGCGTATGGGCTGGACTATGAGTCGCTGAAGGAGATCAACCCGGAGTTGATCTATTGCTCGATCACCGGCTTCGGTCAGACCGGGCCCTATGCGGCGCGCGCTGGTTATGACTTCATGATTCAGGGGCTGGGGGGGCTGATGAGCCTGACTGGCCGGCCCGAGGGTGATGAGGGGGCTGGGCCGGTGAAGGTTGGGGTGGCCTTGACGGACATCCTCACCGGGCTTTATTCGACGGTGGCGATCCTGGCCGCACTGGCTCACCGGGACCATGACGGCGGCGGGCAGCATATCGATATGGCGCTACTGGATGTGCAGGTAGCTTGCCTGGCCAACCAGGCCATGAATTATCTGACCACAGGGGTATCGCCCAAGCGCCTTGGCAATGCTCATCCGAACATCGTCCCTTATCAGGATTTTCCTACGGCCGATGGCGACTTCATCCTGACGGTGGGGAATGACGGCCAGTTTCGCAAGTTTGCTCAAGTGGCCGGGCAACCGCAGTGGGCGGATGATCCGCGGTTCTCTACGAATACGATGCGGGTGGCCAACCGCGCAGAGCTCATTCCGTTGATTCGCCAGGCGACGGTCTTCAAGACGACGGCCGAGTGGGTGGCATCGCTGGAGCAAGTCGGTGTGCCGTGCGGGCCTATCAATGATCTGGACCAGGTGTTTGCCGACCCACAGGTCAAGGCGCGTGGGTTGGCATTGGAGTTGCCTCATGCGTTGGCGGGCATGGTGCCCCAGGTTGCCAGCCCGATTCGTTTATCCAAGACGCCTGTGGAGTATCGAAGTGCGCCTCCTCTATTAGGGGAGCATACGGCTCAGGTGCTAAAGGATGTGTTGGGGTTAGGGGCGGCGAATGTGGCTGCCTTAAAGGAAGCGGGCGTTATCTGAGGCTTTCCCTCTATATAGAAGCGTTAGGGGTGTTGTCTTGGTTGTTTTTTAATCAATCCTAACTAATTGATAGAAAAGCAAAATTAAGGGTTGACGGCAGATTCTGGAAGTCTATAATTCGCCCCACTTCCGGCGCAGTCGAAACGGAAAACTCCTTGGTAAACAAAGAGTTATGCGAGATTCGACAGCGAGTTGCTTGAGTTCATTCAAGCCCAGAAGGAGTTGGTAGAGCGGTGTTGTTTGGCTCTATTAACGTTTCGATCTTCTCGGTCGAAAGCGGAGAAAAAGAGGTGTTGACAGCAGCGTGTAACGCTGTAGAATTCGCCTCCCGCTAACGAGAGATCGGAAGCGCAAGTGGTTGAAGTTGTTGAAGAAATCTT
>NZ_WKCB01000038.1 GCF_021606685.1 Pseudomonas syringae | reverse complement strand
ATCATCGAGCCTGTGTTCAGGTTCGAGACCATAACCGTCGCGACTGGGTTACCATGCCGCCGCGAAATTTCCGCCGAACCCTCTGGCCACTTATGTCCTCCAACGCGCTGTACACCGACCTTTCCATCTACTACGACCTGATGTGTGCCGACATCGATTACCCGGCGCAAAGCCACAGCGTGCGCCGGTTGCACCAGTTGTTTGGGAACGATGGGCGGCGGCATCTGGACCTTGCGTGTGGGACCGGGCCGCATGTGCGGCATTTTCTCGACTTTGGCTACCACAGTGCCGGCCTGGACATCAGCCAGTCGATGCTGGATATCGCCCAGTTGCGGTGCCCCGAGGCAGTGTTCAGTCGCCAGGACATGGCTGGCTTTGTGGTGAATGAACCGCAGGACCTGATCACCTGCTTCCTCTACTCGACCCATTACAACGCCGGGCTGGCGCAGCTGCGCGCGTGCCTGGCCAGCGTGCATGGCGCACTCGCCGACAACGGTGTGTTTTGTTTCAACGCGGTGGACAAGCGCCAGATCGACAACGGCTTGATGGTGCGCCACAGCGTGCAGCGTGAAGGCAGCCACTTCACCTTCGGCTCCGGCTGGCATTACCGGGGAGAGGGCGAGCAGCAGTCGCTGCGCCTGAGTATCGAGAAGACCACTGCAGGCGTAACCCAGGCCTGGCACGACGAACACCCCATGGTCGCGTTCAGTTTTGCCGAACTGCAGCAGCTGTTGCAGCCACAGTTTGACGTGCACATTTTCGAGCATGACTACGAACGCATCACGCCCTGGGGCGGCCTCACCGGCAATGCCTTGTTTGTGTGCGTGAAGCGCACCTAGCGCGGGAGCAGGACGGCGGCGCCTTTTTCCTGCGTGCCCACGTCATGCAGGGAAATCCTTGAGGTTTCCGGCAGCGCCAACCCGCCCGCCAACGCCAGCAGCGCGATCGCAATCAGGTAAAACGCCGGCGACAGGTTGCTGCCGGTGGTGCTGATCAACCATGTCGCCATCAGCGGCGCGGTGCCGCCGAAAATCGTATAGGCCATGTTGTAGGTGATCGCCGAGGCGGTATAGCGCGTGCGCGTCGGGAAGGTTTCCGAGAGCAACGCTGCCGTGACCACGCCACACAACACCGCGCCAACCGCCAGCAACATGACCCCGACAATGGACGCCGCGAACGAACCGGAACTGGCCATCAGGAACGACGGGTACACCACCACCATCAGCAACACGCAGGCGGTCATCACCGTGACCCGGCGTCCTACCCGGTCCGAATACAGGCCTGCCAGTGGGCAGATCGCTGCGGCGAAAATCAGTGCGATCAGCGACACCAGCAACGCCATCGCTCGGCTCAGCCCACCCGCCACTTGCAGATACGTCGCGAAGTAGGTGGTGAACATGTAAAAAGACAGCGCCGTCAGCGACACAAAAGCGCCCAGGCAACAGATCGCTGCACCATGGTTGCGCAGGGTTTCCTTGAGCGGCGAGTGGGCGACCGCGTGCTCCTGCGTCACGGCCTGGAACGCCGGCGTCTCATCCAGCTTCCAGCGCAGGTACAGCCCCACCAGGCCCAACGGCGCAGCAATCAGGAAGGGCAGGCGCCAGCCCCAACTGCCCATCGCCTCGGCGGACAACGACGCCTCCAGTGCATAGGCCACCACCGCAGCGGCGGCGAACGCGGAGAAGGTCGACACCGGCACAAAGCTGCCGTACCAGGCGCGTTTGTCACTGGGCGCGTGTTCCATCAGGTAGGCGCAGGCACCGGCGTATTCGCCGCCGGCGGAGAACCCCTGGGCGCAGCGGATCAGTGACAGCAGAATGGGCGCCGCCACACCAATGGCCGCGTACGTGGGGAGCAGGCCGATCAAGGTCGTGGCGCCAGCCATCAGCAGGATGGTCATGGCCAGCGTGCGCTTGCGGCCGATGCGGTCGCCGAGCATGCCGAAGAAAATCCCGCCCAGGGGCCTGAAGGCGAACGCCACCGCAAAGACCGCGAAGGTTTTGAGCAGCGCGGCGCTGGCGTCGCCGCTGGGGAAGAATTGTTGGGCGATGGTGGTGGCGAGGAAACCGTAGACGGCAAAGTCGAACCACTCGACGAAGTTACCGATGCCGGCGGCGATGATGACTTTTCGCAGGGTTTGCGGGCTGACCTGTTCGGTTGATGGGCTCGTCATGGGGGAAGGCCTCGGCGCGGATAGGGGATGCCTGATTATCAGAGCAGAGGGCCCGGCGGCGGGGCCCAAAAGAGTCGTCCGCGTAGTCAGCAGCGACCTGCTGGGAGTGAGGGAGGCAGGAATCGGGCCAGGCGCGGCGGGGCACTATCGAGACGGGGCCGCTTTGCGGTAAGTCAGTAGTACGATGCCTGTCACCACGATGACGCCGCCGACCATCTGCCCGGCGCTGAGCATCTGGTCGAGCACGATCCAGCCCATCAGCAACGTCGCCAGTGGCTCTATGTTCATGACCGGCGCATTGCGCGGCATATCCAGGCGCGGCACCGAAATGAACAGCACGATAAAACCCGTGCCATACAGCACCACCAATGTGGCCAGCGCCAGCCAACCGGTGCTGCTCGCGGGCAGGTTCATGCCGCCAGCCAGTGCACCGCTGAAGCCCGCGAGATTGACGCTGCTGAACACGATGAAGATCGTCAGCAGGCTGCGCACCGAGCCACGCACTTGGGACAACTTGTGGTC
The DNA here is from genome assembly GCF_021606685.1 of Pseudomonas syringae. Classification (GTDB taxonomy): domain Bacteria; phylum Pseudomonadota; class Gammaproteobacteria; order Pseudomonadales; family Pseudomonadaceae; genus Aquipseudomonas; species Aquipseudomonas syringae_R. Next base: position 49,095 of record NZ_WKCB01000038.1, on the reverse strand, counting down.
GGTGATCCACAGCGCACAGGCAAAGACGAAGGCGGCGCAGAACGCCAGCGTCACCCCAAGCAGCCATTGCGGGCCAATGTCGGCAGTGGCGAAGAGACGGCCTGGTACATCCAGCACGAACACCAGGCCCAACAGAATCAAGCCCATCAGCGAGGCGGTGCGCAGCGTGGGCCGGGGGCCGCCCAATGCCCAGGTGAGCAGCGCCAGCAAGATCGGAAACACGTTGGCCACCAGTAGCGCCAAGGCGACCGGCACGCGGGCGACGGCGGAGTAGAGGCACAGGCTTTGAGTGGCGATCAGCAGGCCCAGCAGCAGTTGCCAGCGCCATGCACCTGGCGGCAGGCGCAGGCTTTGACGTTGCCATACCACCAGAACGGCCAGCACGAACAGAGTGCCGCCCGAGCGCATAAGGATGGCCAGCAGCACGCCGGCTCCGTCATCGAAGGCGACGCGCGCGGCAATGTGGTTTCCGGCGAAGGCGCAGCCCATGCACAGCAGAATCAATACGGCGATGTGGCGGGAGAACAGGGCAGGGGCAGTCATTCAGAGGGCTCGGCAGTGGGCACCATCATCGGGGATGGGCATTTATTGTTAGTTGTCGTACAACTTCGCGGAGGGATTTGTAGCCTGTTTGCGGCGAATGGGCAAGGGCGAATTAGCGTTCCCACGGGCGTGGGAACGCTGCCGTTCACGGATGAAAGCGTCTGCCCAGCGCATCCAGGCGCACCGCAATCGGCGGCAGCTGTTCACTGCTCTTGGCGAGCATTTCCACATCCTGCGCCGTGCTTTGCGCAATGCCTTGCACGGACTGCAAGCGGCCGACAATCTCCAGATTCGCCGCCGTCTGCTCGCGTGTGGTGGTTACAATCCGCCCATTGAGCTCATCGATCTGGGTAATGTCACTGCTCACCGCGCGCAGCATGTCGACGGCGACCTGGCTGTCTTCCACGCAGCGGTCCACGCCCTCGCGGCTGTCGCGCATGGCTTGCAGGGCCTCGCGGCTGCCTTGCTGCAACGCGTCGATGATGGTTTTGATTTCTTCGGTGGATACCGCCGTGCGTTGCGCCAGGCTGCGGACTTCATCGGCGACCACCGCAAAGCCTCGGCCTTGTTCGCCGGCGCGGGCGGCCTCGATGGCGGCGTTGAGGGCCAGGAGGTTGGTCTGGTTGGCGATGCTGCTGATGACTTCGAGCACGGAGCCGATCTGTTCGGCCTGCACCGCGAGGCCTTGTACGGTGTGGTGGGTGCCTTCCAGGCGCGAGGCCAGTTGGGCGATTTCGTGTTGTGCGCGACCAACGCTTTGCTGGCCACGCAGGATCTGTTGGCTGGCCACCCCGGCGTGCTCGACCGCGTGTTCGACGTGCACCGTAATGTGGCCCATGGCATCTTCCATGCGCTGCATGGAGCCGGTCATTTGCGCAATTTCGGACAGTTGCTGGCGCGCGCCGGTTTCCAGGGTGCCACTGGCGTGGGCGAGTTCCTGGCCGAGTTGCCCAAGGCCATGGGAATCACGTGCGACGCCGTCGATCAGGCCGGTTATCTGGTGCAGGAAATGCTCGAAACGCTGGGTGAGGGAGACGTGGACCTTGCCTTCACCCGTGGCAGTTTCTGCGCTGAACTGGGACGTGACGGCGAGCATTTTTTCGAGCATTTCCTGGCTCTCGACGGCGTCGGCCTGGCTGTGCATGGCCAGGTAGAGCAGGGCGACAGTCTCCATCACCACGTAGAACGCGTGCACAAAAATCATCGTCCAGCCGCCGTGGTGGTCCATCACGAACACCGGCACACCCTGATGCTGCAAGGCGTGGAAGACCACGTGGTGAACGGCGATGGTGAGCGCTGCCACCAGGATCGGCAGCCAGTCCCGGTAGAACGTCAGCACTGCGAGCAACGCAAAAATCCCGAAGTGCGATTCGATCACGCCCTGGGCCTGGTTGATGTGCAATGCGGCCATGACCATCAAGCCCGCGCCCAGTGCGCAGCGCATCACACGGGTGCCGCCAAGGGCGCGATAGAGCACGGTCAGCAGCAGGCTGGTGCCGCCGCCGACGATCAAGGCTTGCGCAAACGTGTCGTGCCAGAAGGCGAGGCCCAGCGAGAACAGCGTCATCAGCCAGATCAACGCCAGCATGATGCGGTCGGCCTTGCGGTAATGCTCCAGGAAACGCGCGCGGACAGGCATTCACTCTTACTCCATGTGGACGAGCCAGGAACAAAGCATGCGGCGTGCCACGACGGCACGCGGGTACAGAGCAACGCAGGTATCAGGTTTTTTGCAGGTTCAGGGCTGCCCATTACCTATCGGCATTTTTCAGGCGGGCTTTAAAAAGAACGGCTGCCCGAACGGGCAGCCGCAGGGGGGCGAGGGTCAGAAGCTGTACTTGGCGGTCAGCATCATGTTGCGTGGGTTGCCGTAGGCATCACCGCCGTATTTCGTGGAGTCGGAAATGGAGGTGTAGTAACGACGGTCAAAGATGTTGTTGGCGTTGAGCTGCAGGTCCAGGTGGTCGTTGACCTTGTAGCCGGCCATCAGGTCGGTCACCGCATAGGAGCCTTGCTTGAGGCGATAGCTGCTGCCGTCGGTCAGCTCGATGTCGTTGTACATACGGCTCTGCCAGGAAACGTTGCCGCCGACGCGAAGTTTTTCCAGCGGGCCCTGAAAGCGGTAGCTGGTGGTCAGCTTGAACAGCTTTTCCGGGGTGTCGGTGTCGAGCTGTTTGTTGACATCCTGGGGGTTGGCCGCGTCCTTGATGGTGTGGGTGCGCGCGTAGGTAAAGCCACCGCCCACCTGCCAGTTTTCGGTCAGGGCGCCTTGCAGTTCGAAGTCGATACCCTGGCTGCGAACCTTGCCGGAGGCGACCGAGCAGGAAGCCTGCGGGCAGTTGTCCACGACCACCGCCACTGCGCGGTTTTCCTGGTCGACGTTGAACAGCGCCACGCTGGCATTCAGCGCGCCACCGAGGTATTCGCCCTTGATGCCGACCTCATAGTTTTTGCCGACGATCGGTTTGAGCGGTGTGGCAGACACATCCTTGGCCGTCTGCGGGGTGAAGATATCGCTGTAGCTGACATACACCGAGTGATGGTCGTCCAGATCGTAGATCAAGCCAGCGTAGCGGGTGAGGTTACGGGTGACCTTGTAGTCGCTGGAGTTGTCCACGCCGCCATGGGCATCGTAGTCGTACCAGTCCAGGCGCGCGCCGAGGATCAGCTTGAGCGGGTCGGCCAGGCTCAGGCGTGAGGTGAGGTAGAAACCGTCCTGGGTGGTGACTTCGCGCGTATCGGTGGTGTGGACGAAATCCGGTTTGCCCGCCGTGAGCGGCCAGTTGGTGTCGTACGGGCTGTAGTCGTGGGAGGTCATGTCGTAAATGCGGCGGCTGGCGCCCACCACCAGTTCGTGGGTTCGGCCGAACGCCTGGAACGGGCCGCTGGCAAAGGCGTCGACACCGGCCTGGTCTTCATCGTAAGCGGCCTGGTAGACCGTGCGCGCCAGGGTGTTGTTGGTCCAGCGTGATTGGTAGGAACCGGAGAACAAGGCGTTCTGTTGGGCGTAGTTGGCGTTGACCTGGAGTTGCCAGTCGTTGGCCAGGCGCTGGCGCAGCTCGGCGAACACCGTGTTGATTTCCTGATCCTTGTTCTCCCAGTCGGTGCCTGGGTTGTAGGAGCGCGGCAGGTTCAGGTGATGGCCGTTCAGGCCGACCATCGAGGAGCCCCAGAAGTAGTTGGTCTTGTCCTTCTGGTTGGAAAAACCGAGGGTCAGGGTGGTGTCTTCGCTCAGGTCGGCTTCGGTGACGGCGTAGAACAGGCCGTGATACGACTCGACGCCATCGATGAAGCTGTTGGCGTCGCCGTAAGACCCAACGACCCGGCCACGCAAGGTGCCGCTGTCGTTGAGCGGGCTGGAGGCATCGAGTTCACCACGGTAGTCGTCCCAACTGCCGGCGGCGCCGGTGAGGGTGACTTTCTGCTCGTCCAGTGGGCGCTTGCGTACCAGGTTGATGGCCGCCGAAGGGTTGCCCGCGCCGGTCACCAGGCCGGTTGCGCCCCGTACCACCTCGACGCGATCGAACATCGCCAGGTTGGGCTGTGCGCCCACCGAGACGCCGTTATAGCCGCTGGGGATGCCGTCATACATCAGGTTGTCGATGTCGAACCCGCGCGAGGTATAGGCCTGACGACCTGGCCCGTTGGAGTAGTTCAGAAACAACCCCGGCGTGGCGTTGACCACGTCGTTGATGCTGGTCATCGCCTGATCGTCCATACGCTGGCGCGTGATCACGGTGACGGCTTGCGGGGTCTCACGCATGGTGAGCGGCAGTTTGGTCGCGGTTTTCATCGAGCCGGTGGTGTAGGACTGCGTGCCCTCGGTCGTCTCGCTCAACTGTTGCTCGCCGGAAACTTGCGTGGCGCCCAGTTCAATCGTGGTGGCCGGTGCCGGGGTCTCGGCGGCAAAGGCCGCTGGCGAGGTGGCGAGGCAGACGGCCAATGCCATCAAGCTGGGTGAAAAAACCTTACCGGCGTGTTGTTGCACAGACATGGAACGGACTCTCCCCTGAAACGCCGTCCCTGGCGAATAATAAAGCTGATGATAATTATTCGTATTAGTGTCGCAGAATATTCCTACGCAAAAAAGCCTTTGGGGAGAATTAGTTAACGAATTTTTCACATCCGCGTGGATGGCGCTTCGCCATCCACGCTGTATTTAATGCGTGCGAGGGGGGGCTCAACCGCGCTTTGGAATCGCCACTCGACTGGTCGCTTTAACCTCGCGCAACGCCAGGCTCGACTGGATTGAAGCGATCCCCAACTGACGCCGCAGCACGCTCTCGACGAACTCGCTGTAACTGTCCAGATCCTCCGCCAGCACTTGCAGCAGGTAGTCCGCGTCGCCGGTGATCTTGTGGCACGACAGCACTTCAGGCAGTTGCTTCACCACGGCCTCGAAGGCGTCGGGCGCATGGTCGGTGTGGATCGCGAAGCGCACATGCACGAACGCCATGATGTCCAGCCCGAGCTTCTTGCGATCGAGGTTGGCCTGGTAGTCCTTGATCACGCCTTCTTCCTCCAGGCGCTTGCGACGACGCCAGCAGGGGGTGAGGCTCAAGGACAGGCGCTCGCTCAATTGCGCGTTGGAAATACTCGCGTCTTCCTGCAGCAGGGCGAGGAGGGCGAGATCGGTGTCGTCGAGAACGACCTGCTTGGTTTTATTTTTCATATCGGGCCATAAAAAGGGTAAATACGCCCGATAAACCTAACAGCGTCACAACTAAAAGCAAAGAAAGCCCCACGTCGCCAGAACAAAATAGACCCTGTCTTTTACTGGCGGATGTACAACCATGCTGACTGTTTTTAGTGATGCCCACCGTTTGCACCATGGCACCGAATTGAAGGACGGCGTGCTCAAACCCTCGTTCGAGCAACCCAGCCGCGCCGACACCGTGCGTGATCGCGTCCAGCACGTCGGCCTGGGCGATATCATCGCGCCGCGCAGCTTTGCGCGGGCCTGCTACGTCAATGCCCACAGCGAGCGCTACGTCGCGTTCCTCGAAACCGCCTGGGCCGAGTGGACTGCCATCGGCCGCAGCCATGACGCGCTGCCGCTGGTCTGGCCGGTGCGCGACCTGGCCAATCAGCAGGTGCCGGATTTCATCGACGGCAAGCTGGGCTTCTTTGCCATGGATGCCGGTTCGCCGATCACCCACACCACCTGGAACGCGGTCAAAACCAGCGCCGACATCGCGCTCACTGGCCTGGCGTTGATCGACGAAGGCCATAACAGCGCTTTCGCCCTGTGTCGCCCACCGGGGCATCACGCGGCGCGCGAATACATGGGCGGTTATTGCTACCTCAACAACGCCGCGATTGCCGCACAACAGGCCATCACCCAGGGCGCCCAGCGCGTGGCGGTGCTGGACGTGGACTTTCACCATGGCAACGGCACGCAAAATATTTTCTACGACCGCCCGGATGTGCTGTTCATCTCCCTGCACGGCGAGCCGGCTGTTTCGTACCCGTATTTTTCCGGGTTCAGCAGTGAGCGGGGCGCCGGGGCCGGGGAGGGTTTCAACCTGAATTACCCGTTGCCGAAAAACACCACCTGGGCCCACTACCAAACCGCGCTGATCGACGCCTGCCGCCGCCTGCGTGCTTTTGCGCCCGAAGTCCTGGTGATTTCCCTCGGTGTCGACACCTTCAAGGACGACCCCATCAGCCATTTCCTGCTCGACAGCCAGGACTTCCTCGGCATGGGCGAGATCATCGCCAGCGTCGGTGTACCCACGTTGTTCGTGATGGAAGGCGGCTACATGGTCGATGAGATCGGCATCAACGCCGTCAACGTGCTGCACGGGTTCGAAAGCAAGACCGCCTGACCCCTATAACAACAAACGCTCAACGCCTTTTATCTGCCAAAACTCAAAAACATAACAAGAGGTTTTGTGATGAAAACAACCACGCCCGGGCTGTGTGAAAAGCCTGCGTTGCAACGTACCTTGAGCAACCGCCATATCCAGCTGATGGCCATGGGCGGTGCAATCGGCACTGGCCTGTTCATGGGCTCCGGCAAGATCATCGCGCTGTCCGGCACTTCGATCATCCTGATCTACATGATCATCGGGTTATTCGTGTATTTCGTGATGCGCGCGATGGGCGAGCTGCTGCTGTCCAACCTCAACTTCAAAAGCTTCGCCGACTTTGCCGGCGCGTACCTGGGGCCGCGTGCGGCGTTCTTCCTGGGCTGGTCGTACTGGCTCAGCTGGAGCGTGGCGGTGGTGGGGGACGCGGTGGTGGTCGGCGGGTTTTTCCAGTACTGGTTCCCCGACGTGCCGGCCTGGATGCCCGCCGTGGGCATGTTGCTTACGCTGTTCGCGCTCAATGTGCTGACGGTCAGGCTGTTCGGCGAAGTGGAGTTCTGGTTCGCGATCATCAAGATCATCGCCGTGGTCACGCTGATCGGCGTGAGCGTGGTGCTGATCGCCAGCTCGTTTGTCTCGCCCACCGGTGTCACTGCGTCGCTGAGCCACTTGCTGGATAAACAGGCGGCGTTTCCCAATGGCCTGTTCGGATTTTTCGCCGGCTTCCAGATGGCGATCTTTTCCTTCGCCGGCACCGAGCTGATCGGCACCGCAGCGGCTGAGACCCGGGCACCGGAAAAGACCTTGCCCAAGGCGATCAACTCAATACCGCTGCGCATCATTCTGTTCTACGTACTGGCTCTGGCGTGCATCATCGCGGTCACGTCGTGGCAGCACGTGTCACCAAGCAAAAGCCCATTCGTTGAGTTATTTCTGGTGGCGGGGTTTCCGGCCGCAGCGGGGATCGTCAACTTTGTGGTGTTGACCTCGGCGGCTTCGTCGGCCAACAGTGGGGTGTTTTCTGCGAGCCGCATGCTGTTTGGCCTGGCCGACCTGGGCGATGCGCCGGGCATATTCCGGCGTTTGTCGCAGAGCAGCGTGCCGTTTATCAGCCTGGCATTTACCACGCTGTTGATGCTGCTGGGGCTGGTGCTGTTGTTTGTGGTGCCGGAGGTGATGACGGCTTTCACCATCGTGTCGACGGTGTCGGCGATCCTGGTGATTTTCACCTGGTCGACCATCCTCGCGTCCTACATTGCGTACCGCAAGAAACGCCCGGACCTGCACGCCAAGTCCCTCAGATGCCCGGCGGTGTGCCCATGGCCTGGTTTTCCCTGGGGTTCCTAGCCTTTGTGTTGGGCTTGCTGGCACTGCGCCCGGATACCCGGCTGGCGCTGTATGTGATGCCCGCCTGGTTTATCTGGCTGGGCATCGCCTTTCAGTTCTCGCGCTTTAAAGGGGCCAGCCTGGTGAAGGCGTAGTCGCAGCTTCGCGCCGACACGGCCCTAGAGCGCAAACACAATCTCGTAGGGCTCGCGCATCCGCTCCAGCAGAACCTGGGCGAGCATCGGTGCCAGGCCGATCTGCGGGTCCCCGGCCAACTGGCTGGCATAGGCATGGGTGGCGTGGAGTTTGCGCGCCACGCACCACGTGTCCAGGCGCACCTTGCGCGCCCGTTGCCAAGGGATCAGCGCGCCCTCGCGAGCGGGCCAGTGCCACGCCCGGATCGGCACCTCATACAAGTGCGCGCCCACCCGGTGGCAAGCCGCTGCGCTGGCGCGGCCGACGGCGTCGTGGTCGTCATTGCCGTCGTTGCGCCAGGTGGAGAACACCACATCGCCGGGTTGCAGGTAGCGCGCGATAAATTCGCTCAGTTGCGGCTCACGGGCCGCCAGGGCGTTGTCGCAGAAGCCGCCGCGAATCCACTTGAGACTGTGCAGCGGCATGCCCAGGCGGCGCAGGGCCTCGGCGCTTTCCTGGGGGCGCACCACACTCAGGCGGCTGGCCGGCCAGGCATGGGAGCCCGGGTGGCTGGCGCTGCCGTCGGTGATCGAGATCAGTTGCAGCGGGTGGTCCAGGCTGCTGAGCAATTGCAACAACCCGCCGCAGGCCAATACTTCGTCTCCGGGGTGGGGGGCGATGACCACCACGCGTGCGCCACGCGGCACCAGTGCCGTCGGCAAAACAGCGGGGATCTGCGCGAGCTGCGGGGCGTTGTTCCAGATTTGTGCAGGGCCGCGGCGGCCTTCGCCTAGGGAGGCAAGCTTCATGGGTGTCACGTCCTTGTCGATTGATGCGGGGTCGCGCTCCGTTGCCGGGACGACTCTCTTGTCGCCACCACGGGCTCCGCTGTGGTGGTTGCGTGGCAATCCAATCCCGGATTGCCAGCAAGGCCTGTTCAGCATAGTCAAGGATCGGTGGCTTTCACATGACGCGCGCGCGTTTTTTCACGAAGCGAGCATCAGGCGCTTGAGGTAATCGCCAAAGCCACCTTGTGCACGGGCTTCCAGGCGCGCGCTGGTGATCACTTGCGGGGAGTGGCTCCAGGCGATGGAGGCGCCGCAGCGCTCGAGATCGCGCACCATTTGCACATCTTCATGGCAGGCCAGCGGCTCGAAACCACCGGCGCGTACATAGGCGCTGGCACTGATCCCCAGGTTGGCACCGTGGATGTGCCGATGACCATCGCGGGCCTGGTAGGCCTGGTGATAAAGGATCTGCGCAGCCGGGTCGAAGTCGTCGTTCCAGGCATCCACGGTCACCGTGCCGCACACGGCGTCGGCTTCGAGCGCCAACTGGGCCACCAGCCAGTTGGGCGCCACGCGGCTGTCGGCGTCGGTGCAGGAGATCCACCGCGCGCCCTGGTTGAGCAGGTGCCGGGCGCCGACGCCCCGCACATGCCCGACATTGCGTGCCTGGATTTCCAGGCGCTGAACCTGGAAGCGCTCGGCAATCACCGCGCTGGCGTCGCTGCAGCTGTCGAGCACCACCACAATCTCCACCGGCTCGCCTTGTAGCTGCGGATGGCTGGCGGCGATCAATGCCGCACTGAGGCACTCGCCCAGCAGCGCCTCTTCGTTATGTACCGGGATCACAATACCGATCATCGCAGACCCTCAAGGGTGGCAACCGAGGTGCCGTCGCGGCTCCACAGGTCAAGCAGGAAATCCTGTTCATGGTGGCTGGCCACCAGGGGCATGCCCAGTCGCTCCTGGAGCACGCTGTGTACCTGTTCGGCGGTTTGTGGGCAGCCGTCGATAACCGGGCGCCAATGGCAGGCCAAGAGTTGGCCGTCGCTGGTCAGGCTTGCGCGGGCGCGGTCAATCAGGCTGCGCAGGTCATCGGCGTCGAGGTAGTAACACAGCTCGCTCAACACGATCAGCTCGAACTGGCCCGCCGGCCACTGCGCGGGCAAGCGGCTCTGCTCGACCTGGGCATGGGCAAAGCCCAGCAGGCGATTCTGCGCGAGCGCCACGGCAGCCGCGGCGGTGTCGCAGCACAACAGGCGATCACAGCGCGGCGCCAGTTCTATGCTCAGCTCGCCATTGGCACAACCGGGTTCGAAGATCGACGCGTAGCGTGGGCGGGTCAGCAGCGCCAGGGTCAACGCGCGCTTGCGGCGTTCGTACCAGCGTTGGCGGAAGGCCCAGGGGTCGTCGTTGTCGGCAAACAGTTGATCGAAGTAACGCGTGGCCACACTCATACAAATACCACTTCAAAAGGCTGCAACAGGCGTTCCACCACATAGGGCGCCAGCACGGGCGGCAAGCCGATCTGCGGGTCGCCCTCCAGCTGGCTGGCGAACGCGTGGATAGCATGGCGCTTGCGCGCGACGGCCTCGCAGCTCAACGGGATTTTGCGCGCACGCTGCCACGGCACCTGGCGGTCTTCCGGGGAGGCCCAGTGCCAGGTCCATACCGGCAGCTCATATAAGGTTGCGCCCACTGCCTGCGCCGCCTTGGCACTGGCGCGGCCAACCGCTTCATGGTCGCAATGGCCGTCTTCACGCCAGGTGGTGAACAGCACATCCGTGGGCTTGAGGTAGCGCTGGATGAACGCGGCGAGTTCGTCTTCGCGCGCCGCCACCTGGCTGTCGCTGAAGCCGGCCCGCAACCATTTGAGGCTGTGCAGCGGCACGCCCAGGCGATGCAGGGCCTGCGCCGATTCCTGCGGGCGCACCACGCTCAACCGCTCCACCGGCCAGGTCAGCGAGCCGGGGTGGCTGGCGCTGCCGTCAGTCACCGAAATCAGCTGAATGGGCCGACCCAGTTCAGCCAGGCCTTGCAGCAGCCCGCCACAGCCCAGCACTTCGTCGTCCGGGTGCGGGGCGATGATGACGGCGCGGTGGCCGTCCGGCACCAGCTGCGCGACGCTGATCTGCGGCAGGTCGGCGATCAGCGTTGAGGCTTGCCAGTGCTGCAGGGGCGTGCCCTGGCCAACGATCGGGTTGGGTTTCATAACTGCCACCTCCCTGTGGGCCCACCGGCGACCAGTTCACCCAGGCCGGCAAGGTCGCGCTCGGCATGACTTTGGCGCGTATATACGGGCAGGTCTGCCATCAACTGGGCAAAATGCGGGTCTTTGCAGTACGGCCCCGCACCGACGGCGCGGCCGACATGGTGCATCACTTGCTCAACGGTGTCTTCGATGCACGCCCGCGTCTGCTGGGCCAGGTGTCGAGCATCGGCCTTGGGCTCACGGTCGATCTGCTGGGCACTGTCGCGCAGCACACAGGCCGCGCTGTTCAAGGCGCTGTCGACTGCCCCCAGGTGGGCGAGGGCATGCGGTTCGGCGCGTTTGCGGCAATGTTCTCGCAGCACCTCGGCCAGGCGTTGCGCGGCGCCATACCAACAGGCAGCAATGCCGACGCCGCCGTGCCAGAACCCGGGGCGGGCGAGGTAGTCACCGGGTCCGCCCACGGCAATCCCGTGGGCGTCGTCAAACAGCACTTCAACGCTGCCGGTGGCGGCCATGCCCACGGCATGCCAGCCCTCGTGTGTGACGGTGATGCCCGGTTGATCCATTTGTACCGCGACCAACTGCTGGCGGTCTTGCTCATCCCAGGCGGTCAACAAGCCATGGCTGACGACCGCCGCGCCTGAACACCAGGCTTTGCGCCCCTGCACCCGCAGGCGCTCGCCTTCGCGATACACGCGGACCTTGGCGTTCGGCGGCTCGGCGGCCCACATGCCCCAAGTGCTACCCAAGGGCGGTAGTGGGCTGCCGAGTTCGGCAATGATCGCCAAGGCATCGGTGTGCCCTTCGAACAGTTTGCACAAGCGCAGGTCGTGACCTGCCACTTGTGCCAACTGACTGAACCGCGCCAATGTCTGACCGCTGCCAGGCAACGGCAGCTGGTCAAGGCCTTCTTCCTGAAGCGCCTTCAGGGCCGCGCCCAGGGCTTGCGTATCCGCATAGCCCTGGTAGCCCTGGAGGAATCCATGCAAAGCCATTTCACACCTCGTCTTCGCGCTGCAGTTCAAACAACAGCAGCGAGCGCCCGGTCACTGCGTATTCATGCTCGAAATCAAAGCGTTCCTGGCCGCGTACGGCGGTGTCGTTAGTGTCGAGCATGCAGGTCCAGAACTCACCTTCCGGCACCGGTGGCAGGCGGAAATTGACCATGTCATGGTGCGCATTCACCACCAGCAGCAAGGTGGCGTCGGCACCGGCGCGGCGAATCCCGGTTTCCTGGGCGCGGCCATCCATCAACATGCCCAGGCAGCGGCCATGGCTGTCTTCCCACTGCTCAGTGGTCATTTCGTTGCCATCAGGCGCCAGCCACGTGACGTCTTTGACGCCGATGTCTTCATTGTAGTCGCCGACCAAGAAGCGCCCGCGCCGCAGGATCGGGTACGCCAGGCGCAGTTTGATCAGGCGTTTTACGAACTTGAGCAACGACTTGCCGTCGTCGTCCAGCTCCCAGTTGACCCAGCCGATCTCGCTGTCCTGGCAGTAGGCGTTGTTGTTGCCGTGCTGGGTGCGGGCGAACTCGTCACCGGCCACGATCATCGGCGTACCTTGGGCCAACAACAGGGTGGCGAAGAAATTGCGCATCTGGCGCAGGCGCAGCTCGTTGATCTCCGGGTCGTCGGTAGGGCCTTCGACGCCGTGGTTCCACGACAGATTGTTGTTGCTGCCGTCCTGGTTGTTCTCGTCGTTGTCTTCGTTGTGCTTGTCGTTGTACGACACCAGGTCGTGCAGGGTGAAACCGTCGTGGGCGGTGATGAAGTTCACCGAGCTGTACGGGCGGCGACCACGGTGGTTGAACATCTCGCCCGAGGCCGTCATGCGCCCGGCGAAGTCCGCCAACTGGCCGTCATCGCCTTTCCAGAACGCGCGCACGGTGTCGCGGAAGCGGTCGTTCCACTCCACCCAGCCCGGCGGGAAGTTGCCCACCTGGTAGCCGCCGGGGCCGCAGTCCCAGGGTTCGGCGATCAGTTTGAGCTGGCGCAGCACCGGGTCCTGACGGCAAGCGACGAGGAAGCTGTGGCGTTCATCGAAGCCATCGCGATAACGGCCGAGGATGGTTGCCAAGTCGAAGCGGAAGCCGTCGACATGCATCTCGTTGGCCCAGTAACGCAGCGAGTCGGTGACCATTTGCAGCACGCAAGGGTGGCTCAGGTCGAGGGTGTTGCCGGTACCGGAATCGTTGATGTAAAAGCGCTTGTCGTCCGGCATCAGCCGGTAGTACGAGGCGTTGTCGATGCCGCGCATGGACAGGGTCGGGCCGCGCTCGTTGCCTTCGGCCGTGTGGTTGTAGACCACGTCGAGGATCACTTCGAGCTTCTGCTCGTGCAGGTGCGCGACCATCTCCTTGAACTCGGCGATCTTGCCGCTGGCCAGGTAGCGCGGGTCCGGGGCGAAGAACGCAATGCTGTTGTAGCCCCAGTAGTTGGTCATGCCTTTTTCCAGCAAGTGCTGGTCGTTGACGAAGGCGTGCACCGGCAGCAGTTCTACCGAGGAAATACCCAACTGGCGGATGTGCTTGAGCACGTCATCTTCCATCAGCCCGGCGCAGGTGCCGCGCACCGATTCACCGACCGAGGGGTGGCGCATGCTGATGCCGCGCAGGTGGGTTTCGTAGATGATCGTACGGTCCCACGGCACGCGCACCGGCTGGTCGTTGCCCCAGGTGTGCGCCGGGTCGATGACCTTGCACTTGGGCACGAAGGGGGCGCTGTCGCGTTCGTCAAAACTGAGGTCGTCATCGGGGTGGCCGATGGTGTAGCCAAACAGCGCCTCGGACCATTTGAGTTCGCCCACCAACTGTTTGGCATAGGGGTCGATCAGCAATTTGTTGTGGTTGAAGCGATGCCCGTTGGCCGGGTCGTAGGCACCGTACACGCGATAGCCGTAGATCAGCCCGGGGTGGGCGTCGGGCAGGTAGCCGTGGAAGATCTCGTCGGTGTATTCAGGCAGTTCGATGCGTTCCAGTTCCACTTCGCCGGAATCGTCGAACAGGCACAACTCCACCTTGGTGGCGTTTGCCGAAAACAGCGCAAAGTTTACGCCCAGGCCGTCCCAGGTGGCGCCGAGGGGGAAGGGCAAACCTTCACGGATCCGCGACGGCTCGTTGCCCGGCGTCGAGGGGGTTTTATGGGGTTTGCTCATGGTGTTGCTCCTGCAAGGGTCTTTTTTCGGGCCGAACGAGGCCGTGCTGAAGAAGGCTCAGCTGAGAATCAGGGAAATGAAAAGGCCTCGTGCCGGCAACGCCGGCAGGAGGCTTGAAGGTCAAGGCTTGGGCTTTTTCGGCGCCGGTGGTTTTTTAGCCGCCGGTGGTGCCGGCTTGCTCGCGGCCGGTGCGGGCGGCTTGGCCTTGGCCGGCGGCTTGGGTGCAGTCTTGGGCTTGGCGGCGGCCTTGGGTTTGCTTGGCGTCAGCGCTTCGGCCTCGGCCAGCTTGCGCGCCATCTCCCAGTGCCGCGCGTCCTCGCCGTGGGGCTTGCCCTCAGACTCCCAGATCTGATGCGCTAACTCGCGTATGCGTTTGTCTTCAGTACTCATCGCAATGCTCCTCACAGAAAATGTTCAGCTTTCTTGATCATCAGGATTGATAAAGACATTGACCGGGAAATCCCCCAGGGCAGCGCTGATCAACAGCTCCTTGTTTGGTGTGACTGCACCCGTATGAAAAAGTCCCTTCCAGTTTTCGCTTGGCGCGGCGAACGGTAATTTCAGCCGGGTATCGCCCCAAACCTGCGCATTGATCTGGGGGTACACCCCGTTTTCAAGCAGGTCATGGGACCAGCGTGGTACCACCACCAGCAAGCGTTTGCCGTGGTGTTCGCGGCAGAACGCGAGCACCCGCTCGGCGTGTTGGCCGACCACTTCCAGCGGCGTGTAGGTGCCGCTGCGCAGCAGCTCAGGATGGGCCTTGCGCAAGGCCAGCACCTGGGCAATCAACGCCTGCTTGATACGCCCGTCACGCCAGTTGAACAGCAGTTCGCCGATGTCCGGCGGGGTGTCCAACGCCTGTTGCCGGGCGTTGAAGTCCACCGGGCGCCGGTTGTCCGGGTCCACCAGGCTGAAATCCCAGAACTCCGCACCCTGGTACAGGTCCGGCACACCCGGCACCGTCATGCGAAGCAAGGTTTGCGCCAGCCCATTGATGGCGCCGGCGGGGGCGATGGCCTGGGCGGCGCGGCCGATAGCGCTGCGTAGCGGCTCACCCGCGTCACTGAGCAACAGGCGCGAAAGAAACGCTTCGACGCCTTGCTCGTAGGCTTCGTTGGGCGCGCTCCAGCTGCTTTGCAACTTGGCTTCGCGCAGGGCCTTTTGCTGCCATTGCCAGAGCCGTTGTTGATAGCCCTCGAACGCATCACCCTGGTCCAGCGGCCAACTGCCCAGCAGCACTTGGTAGAGGATCAGCTCGTCACCGGCCGACGGCGCGTTGGCATCGCTGCGCAACGGCGCAGCCAGGCGGCGCCACTCTTGCACCTGTTCGACGTACCAGGGCGCGCACTCACTGAGCACCGCGAGGCGGGCGCGGCTGTCTTCGCCGCGTTTATGGTCGTGGGTGGCGGTGGCCAGCAAGTTATCCGGGAACGCCTGCAAACGCTGTTGATTGAGCCGGTGAAACTCAGCCAACGGCGCGCTGAACTGCTCGGTGCTGAAGCCCACATCGTTGCGCGACAGCAGCACCGCCGAGCGATAGAACGCGGTGTCTTCCACCGCCTTGGCAGCGGCGGGCGAGGTCAATTGCTGGAAGCGCACACAGGCGTGCTTGAGGATCTTGCGCTCGCGGCCCACCGGGCGGTTGCGCCAGGGTTGGCCACCGAGCCAGTTGTCCAAGTGCTCGAGCACCGGCCAGTCGCCTTCGCTCAAGGTGGTTCGCGCACCTTCCAGGGCCTGTTGGAACAGTTTGTCGTCGGCCGCGCTGCGGCCCCGCGCGCTGATATAGGTGCGATACACCGGGAAGTGCACGATCAGTTCCTGCAAGGCACGGCGGATGGCGCCCAGGGTCAGGTCGCGGGTCATCACGTCATCGCGGGCCACTTGCAGCAGCGCCTGGGCCACGCTTTCAAAGTCGCCGCCCAATGAGCCGTTGAGGATTTGCTGACGCGCCAGGCGAGCTTCTTCGATAAAGGCTGAAGGCCGTTCACTGTGTTGCGTCCATAACGCCGCCAGGGGCTCAAAACCGTCCGGGCGATGTTGCAGCAGCGACAGCTGGTTCATGAATTCGTAGCCGGTGGTGCCGTCCACTTGCCAGTCGTCGCGCAGGGTTTCGCCTTCGCCGAGGATCTTTTCGACAAAGATCGGCAGATGCCGGTCCGGTGCCAACGCATCGACCCGACGCCGCAGCTTGCGGCAGTAGCCGCGAGGGTCGGCGAGGCCGTCGATGTGGTCGATACGCAGGCCATCCACCAGGCCTTCACTGATCAGTTCGAAAATCTTGCCGTGGGTGGCTTCGAACACAGCGCTGCGTTCGACGCGCAGGCCGCCGAGTTCGTTGACATCAAAGAAGCGCCGCCAGTTGATATCGTCCGCTGCCGTGCGCCAGCTCGCCAGGCGGTACGCCTGCTGCTCGAGCAACTGGTGCAGGCGTTTGAAACCTTCAGGCTGGCGCCCATCGAACACGGCCAGGCGCTGTTCAATGGCCGGCAGCACTTCGGTGGCGCGCTCGCTCAGTGCGTGTTTGAGCCAGGCCGCTTCTGCGTAGGCATCGTCTTGATAGGCCAGGGCGCTGAAGCGATCAGCCAGCGGCTTGAGGTGTTCATCGTCGCCCAGGATCGCGGCGTAATCGCGTGGGCAGATCGGGAACCGGTGTTCGTAATGCTCGACGTAAAACGTGCCGTGGCTGGCGTCAAAGTGCAGGGTCAGGGTGCCGGTCTGCAGGGTTTCGCCGTAGTCGCTGCCCAGAAACGGCATCAACAATTGGCCCTTTAGCAACGGATCGGGCGAATGCCACTGGATATCGAAGAACTCGCTGTAGGGGCTCAGGCGCCCCCATTCCAGCAAGTCCAGCCACCAGGGGTTGTCCGCGCCGCCGACGGCCATGTGGTTGGAGACGATATCGAGGATCAGCCCCATATCGTGCTCGCGCAACGCCGCGACCAGGCGCCGCAACGCCGCTTCACCGCCCAGTTCAGGATTGACGCGGGTCGGGTCGACCACGTCGTAGCCGTGCATCGAGCCCGCGCGGGCGCTGAGCAGCGGCGAGGCGTAGAGATGGCTGATGCCCAGTTGGGCGAAATACGGCACCAGCGGCACCGCATCATCGAGGGTAAAACCTTTATGGAATTGCAGGCGCTGGGTAGCGCGCAGAGGCAGTGCTTTCATCGGTCACGCTCATAGGCTTGGTTGCGCGCGACGGCCAGCAGTTCGAGGCGGCGGGCGGCGCCGGCGTTGTCGAGCAGGCTCGCGGCGTCGCCCGGCAGGCGGCGACGCCAGTTAGGGTGGGTGTCGGTGGTGCCGGGCAGGTTGGGTTGTTCCTCGGCGCCCAGTGCATCTTCCAACGGCAGCAGCACCAGCGGCGCACGGGTGTGGCCGAGGTAACGCACGCTGGCGTCGATCATGTGGTCGGTTTCATTGCGGATCTCATCGACGAAGTTTTGCGGGTCCTGGCTCAAGGCCTGACGCAGGGCCTGGCGTTCGCGCAGACGGTGTTCGCTCCATTGCTCCACGGTGGGTGCGTCGATCAGGCCGAGCTGGATATTCCAGTCGATATCGCGGCTGTGCCACCAACCGTTGAGGGTTGGCAGATCGTGGGTCGTGGTGGTCGCCAGGGCGTTGTCCGGCCAGTCGAGGATCGGTCGGAACCGGCCTTCGTGGTCTTGTTCGAACAACAGCACGCGCATGCCGAGAATCGAACGGCTGCTGAGCTTTTCGCGCAGGCCATCGGGCACGGTACCGAGGTCTTCACCGAGAACGATGGCCTGGTGGCGATGGGATTCGAGGGCCAACAGACGCAGCAGGTCATCCACCGGGTAATACAGGTAGGCGCCTTCTTTTGGGGAGGCGTCCATGGGGATCACCCACAGGCGTTGCAGCCCCATCACATGGTCGATACGCAGGCCGCCGGCATGGGCGAAGTTGGCGCGCAGCATTTCGATAAAAGCGCGAAAGCCGTTGCGCTTGAGGCCTTCGGGGGAAAACGCGGAAATACCCCAGCCCTGGCCGGCACGGTTGAGAATGTCGGGTGGTGCGCCCACGGTAAGGTCGGCGAGCAGCTCGTCCTGGCGGCTCCAGGCCTGGCTGCCACCGCCGTCGGCGCCCACGGCGAGGTCGGCGATCAGGCCGACGCCCATGCCGCTGCCGCGTGCCGCCTGTTGTGCGCGTTCCAGGCAGCGGGCGATCAGCCATTGGGCGAAGGCGAAGTAGCCGATTTCATCACGGTTTTGCTCGGCGAACTGCACCAGCGCCGGGCTTTGCGGCGAACGCCATTCCTGCGGCCAATGCCGCCAGTCGAGGTCTTCACCGGCAGCCGCACGCTGGGCCTGCACGGCCTCGAAGCGGCAATGGTTTTCGAGGGCCTCGCCGCCAGCCTGGCGGAAACTCAGGAAGTCGGCGTGTTGCGGGTGGTGGCCGTGGCGGAAGTCTTCATACAGCGCGCGCAGCAGGCGTTGCTTGGCCTTGGCGGCGGCGGGCCAGTCGATCAGGTCGTGTTGTTCCAGAGTGTGCAGCTCCTCCTCAAGGCCCAGGGCCTCGATGGCATTGCGCACTTCACGCTCGCCGAGAATGCAACCCGGTGAGGCGTACAAGCTGTTGAGAAACAAGCGGCTGGACGGCGAATACGGGCTATAGCGCCCCGTGTCGGCACTGAACATCGCGTGCATCGGGCTGATTGCCAGGGCATCGGCGCCGCGTTCGGCGGCGGAGCGTGCCAGGTGCTCCAGGGCCAGGGTGTCACCGAAACCACCGTCGCCCAGGCGGCGCAGTGAATACAGCTGGGCGCTCAGGCCCCAGGCGCGGGCCGGTTGGTTGTCCACGGCCTCGGCCACGCTGTAGCAGTGGGTCGGTGCGACGGCAAGGGTGAAGCTCTGGTCGTTGATGTGCACCTGGTGGTAACCGAGGGCGATCACGCCGGGCAGTACCGCATCGCCGTCGAGGCGCAACTCCAGGGTTTCGCCATTTTCCAGGTTGACCCGGCACAGGGTGTCGGGCTCGAAGTAGCGCGCCAGGTCGAGCCCATCGCCGCTGTCGACTGTCAATAAGGGTGGCAGGTGTTTGTCGTGTTGCACCTGCTCAAGCTCCAGCAGGCTGGCGTCGATTTCGGCATCGGTATCGGCCGGGTGACCCAGGCCTTTGAGGACGGCGCGCAGGGCGTCGGCTGTCACTCGTTGCGGGCGGCCGTTTGCGTCGATCCAATCGACGGCCAGGCCCGCGCGGCTGGCGAGGATTTCCAGGTTCGCTTCGCTCAAGGGTGCTCTCCAACAGGGGATAGGGTGACGCGTGCGCTGTGTGGCGGCAGGGAAGCGCCTTGGTCGGCAGGCGTTTGGTACAGGACGTGTGCGGCTGCTGGGCGCTCTGTCGGGCAAGGCAGGCTTGCCGTGCTCAGGTTCAGGTCGATCTGCAACACGCGGCCGTCGCCAAGACGCCAGCGAGCAGTCACGGCGCCGTCGGCGAGTACGTGCGCACCGAGTGCCACGCTGCCGGGCAGGTTCGGCACGATGTGGCGGTGGCGCAGGCTTAGCAGCTGGTGGTAGAGCTGGGTCTGTAAGTTCTCGGCGAAGGACGGCGTCGATTGCGCGTAGGTCGCCGGGGCGTTGGGGTCGGGAATGTGTGCGCGGCGCTCAGGGTCTTTGAACGCGGCAAAGTCCGCGAATTCGTTGCGTCGGCCTTCGCGGACCGCCTCGGCCAGTTCGCCGTGGTGGTCGGTGAAGAACAAAAAGGGCTCATCGGCATTGCTTTCATCGCCCATGAACATCAGCGGGATCATCGGCGACAACAGCAACAGGGCGGTGGCGGCGTTGAGTGCTTGCGGCGGGCAAAGCTGGTGCAGGCGTTCGCCGAGCGCGCGGTTGCCGATCTGGTCGTGGTTCTGCAGGAACGCAACAAAGGCGCTCGGCGGCAGGTCGCCACTGGGCTCGCCGCGCGTATGGCCATGGCGGGTGGTGTGGCCCTGGTAGATGAACCCTTCGCTCAGGCAGCGGGCCAGTTTGGCCGTAGGCTCGTGGGCGAAGTCGCTGTAGTAGGCGTCGGTTTCGCCGGTCAGCAATACGTGCAACACGTTATGGAAGTCATCATTCCATTGCGCGTCGAAATCCTGCTTGAGCAGGCTCGCCTGGTTCAGTTCGTTTTCCAGCACCAGCCAGACGTGCCGCCCGGTGTCTACTTGCTGGCGCACGCGGTGGGCCAGTTGAGAGAGAAAGTCGGGGTTATCGATGGCGTGCACGGCGTCCAGGCGCAGGCCGTCGAAGCGGTACTCGAGCAACCACATCAGCGCGTTATCCAGGAAGAAGTCGCGCACTTCACGGCGCGCGAAATCAATCCCGGCACCCCACGGGGTATGCACGTCTTCCTGGAAGAACCCGCCGGCGTACTGCCCCAGGTAGTTGCCATCGGGGCCAAAGTGGTTGTAGACCACATCGAGGATCACGGCCAAGCCGTGCTCATGGGCACTGTCGATCAGGTGCTTGAGTTGTTCGGGGGTACCGTAGGACGACTGCGGCGCATACGGCAGTACGCCGTCATAGCCCCAGTTGCGCTCGCCGGGGAATTGCGCCAGGGGCATCAACTCAATCGCGGTGACGCCCAGCTCGGCCAGGCGCGGCAGGTGTTTCTCGACGCCGGCGTAGCCCCCCAGTGCGCCCACATGCAGTTCGTAGATCACTGCTTCATGCCAGGGGCGACCTTGCCAACTGCTGTTGCGCCACTGGTAGCCAAGCGGGTCGACTACCAGGCTCCAACCGTGCACGTCCGAGGCCTGGGCCCTGGACGCGGGGTCGGGTACATCCATTTCCCCATCGATATTAAAGCGGTAGCGGGTGCCTGCGCGGCACTGCACTTCTGTTTCAAACCAGCCATCGGCCTGCGGCAGCATGGCGATGGATTTTCCGTCTTCCAATTCAACGCTGACATAAAACGCGTCTGGCGCCCACAAGGCAAAACGCGTGTGTTGCGCGTCCAGCATGATTGCGCCGTGGGGCCAGGTTTCCAAAGTCCGTAACGGCATCTATGAAGACCTCCCTTTGATTATTTAGCGGATTTCCCCAGTGCTTTAGCCACCAGTTGCTCATACAGTTCGGCGTAGGGTTCTACCGCCTGGCTCCAGTTGAACGGCTGCGTCATCGCGCGGCAGCGCATGGCGTTGAGCAGGCCAGGGAAGGCGAACACCTTGAACGCGCGGTTCAAGGCTTCTTTGTAGCTGTCGACCGTGGATTCATTGAACAAAAAGCCGGTCACGCCGTTTTCGATGGTGTCCGCCAGGCCGCCGGTGTTGCGCGCAACAGGCAGCGAACCAAAGCGCTGTGCGTACATCTGGCTCAGACCGCACGGCTCGTAGCGCGACGGCATCAACAGGAAGTCGCTGCCGGCGAACATGCGCCGCGCATCGGTTTCGTTGAAGCCAATGCGCACGCCAATCTGGCCTGGGAAGCGCAGCGCCAATTCACGCATGGCGTTTTCTTCTTCGGGCTCACCGCGACCGATAATCGCGATCTGCCCACCTTGTTCGACGATAAAACTGGCGACCGCTTCGGTCAGGTCCAGGCCTTTCTGGAACACCAGGCGCGATACCACGGCGAACAGCGGGCCGGTGGAGTCGTTCAGCCCAAACAGGTTGCGCACCTGTGCGGCATTGACCGCTTTGCCTTCCCAGTCACCAATATTGAAGTTGTGCGTCAAGTGCGGGTCCGTGGAGGTTTCCCAGCTGTCTTCAATGCCGTTGGGGATGCCGCTGAGCAAACCTTGCTGGGTCTTGCTGGCCAAAAAGCCATCAAGGCCGCAACCGAATTCCGGGGTGGTGATTTCCTGGGCGTAAGTGGCGCTCACGGTGGTGATATGGCTGGAATACGCCATGCCGGCCTTGAGGAACGACATCTTGCCGTAGAACTCCATGCCTTCCTGTTGCAGGGCATGCGGCGGGATACCCAGCTCGGGCGTCGAGGCCAGACTGACCACACCCTGGTAGGCCAGGTTATGGATGGTGAACAGGGTCGGGGTGCGTGACCCACGCCAGTGCATATAGGCAGGGGCGAGGCCGGCGGGCCAGTCGTGGGCGTGCACCAGGTCCGGGCACCAATGGATCTGCGCGAGGTTGGCGGCCATGTCGGCGGCGGCCAAACCCAGGCGGGCGAAGCGAATGTGGTTATCGGGCCAGTCGCGACCGTTGTTGGCGCCGTAGGGTGTGCCTTCGCGCTCGTACAGCTCGGGGCAGATCAGTACATAGATGACCAGGCCGTCCTTGAGGTCCATGCGCCCGATCTTGCACGGCGGCAGCGCAGCGTGGCCGCCCAGCTCACCAATAATATGGATCGGGTTGTCACTGTCCATCACCTGCGGGTAGCCGGGGATCAGCACGCGTACATCATGCAAATGCGCCATGGCGCGGGGCAGGGCGGCAGACACGTCACCCAGGCCGCCGGTTTTCACCAGGTCGGCGAATTCGGACGTCACAAACAGGACTTTCTTACGATTTGGATTATGACTGGACACCGGCCGCACCGTGTTGAGGTCAACCAACGAGGTCGACCCGCCAACTGGCTGACTAACACGCTCTCCCTGAATACTTGCAGCGGCACTGATCATAGTTCTCTCCACGTGTTGGTCGGCTAATGGCCCGCTGCCACTAGCTCCGTTGACCGCATCCTGCGGCCACGCGCACAAGCGCTGTACAGATCTGGCAAGGCTTATGCCAGTTGCACGGTAAGCTGAAATTGATTGGATGGACGGGCATGCGGGGGATAACCACTCATGTACGTCTTACCCTAAACCTGACCTATGGCAGAGTTCGAAAGTTTCGATTTTTTGCGGGGTTTTTGTTTTGGAACGGACCCATCGGTCATCAGTCTAGGACAGATCCTAGAGCCTGTAGGGTTTCTGAGGTTTTTTTGTAGGACAAAAAACTTGTAACGATATTCACGGTTTGAATGTGCAGCGATCCCTGCGAATCGGCGGAAGGGGTGTGGCGAGGGAGACAGCTTCTGTTTGACCGTGTAGTAGCCCTTATTCAGGGTTGCTGCGTAGCCCAATGCGGGCCAGCCCGCTCGCCAGAAGGGTGCGGGCGCCCTTTAATGGTGCATCAGCCAAGCACGCGAATGGGCGCCTCGTCGGCCCAGGCATGGATATTCTCGATCATCTGCTGGTAAAACTGCCGGTAATTCTGCTCGCTCACATACCCCACATGGGGGGTGGCCAGCACATTCGGCAGGCGGCGGAACGGGTGTTCGGGCGGTAGTGGCTCTTGGGCATACACGTCCAGCGCGGCCCCGGCCAGTCGGCCGCTCTCCAGCGCCTGCACCAGCGCCTGTTCATCCACAATCGGGCCGCGCGCGGTGTTCACCAGGCGTGCCGTGGGTTTCATCCAGCCGAGCGCCTCGGCGTCGACCAGGCCCCGGCTGCGGTCACTGAGCACCAGGTGGATGGTCAGGATGTCAGCCTGTTCGAACAGTGCTTGCTTGCTGACCCAGGTTACCCCGGATTGCGCCGCACGCTCGGGCGTGAGGTTTTCGCTCCAGGCGATCACGCGCATGCCGAACACCTGGGCGAACTGCGCGACTTTCTGGCCGATGCTGCCCAGCCCGAGGATGCCCAGGGTCTTGCCGTACAGGTCGCCACCCAGGCCAACCTGCCAGCCGCCGGCGCGTAGCGAGTTGGCTTCGACGAGCAGGTTGCGGGTGCTGGCCATGATCAACGCCCAGGTCAGCTCCGGCGCCGCCTGCTTATAGCTGTCGGTGCCGCAGACCAGAATGCCCAACGTCTTGGCAGCGGGAATGTCGATGGCGGCGTTGCGCATGCCGCCGGTGACCAGCAGCTTGAGCCGGGGCAGGCCCTGCAGCAGCGCCTTGTCGAAGGTGGAGCGCTCGCGCATCACGCAGATCACCTCAAATCCCTTCAACCGCTCAATCATGGTCGCTGTATCGGCCGGGTAGTCGTGCAGGAAATGCACCTGGCCCACGGCTTCCAGCGCCGACCAATCCACCACGCCGCTGGCCACATTCTGCCAATCATCAATGACTGCGATCTGTACCGACATTCACGAGTGCCTCGAAAAAGGTTGGATTAAAGGGCGTTCAAACCCTGCAACAGCGCTGCATGAAAGCGGGCCGGCTCTTCCATCTGCGGCGCATGCCCCAGGCCCGGGAACTCGACCAGGGTGGCGTGGGGGATCAGCTTGGCCACTTGCTTGCCCAGAACGGCGTAGTTGCCGAGCTTGGCCTTGACGTCCGGCGGTGCGAGGTCTTTGCCGATCGCCGTGTTATCGGCGGTGCCGATCAGCAGCAGCGTAGGCATTTTCAGGTCCTTGAACTCGTAGTACACCGGTTGGGTGAAGATCATGTCGTAAATCAACGCCGAGTTCCATGCCACCTGGGTGTGCCCCGGGCCGTTGCTCAGGCCAGCGTACATGTCGACCCAACGCTCGTATTCCGGCTTCCAGCGCCCGACGTAATAGGTGTTGAGCTGGTATTTACGAATGCCCTCGGCGCTGACTTTCAGCTCGCGCTGATACCACTGGTCGACGTTGATATACGGCACGCCCAAGGCTTTCCAGTCTTCCAGGCCGATCGGGTTGACCAGCCCGAGCTGTTCGGTTTGCGCGGGGTACATCAGTGCGTATCGGGTGGCCAGCATGCCGCCGGTGGAATGCCCCAGCAGCGTGGCCTTTTTAATGCCCAGTTCTTCGAGCAATTGATGGGTGTTGTTCGCCAGTTGCTGGAAGCTGTATTGGTAGTTGTCCGGCTTGCTGGACGTACAGAAACCGATCTGGTCCGGCGCGATCACGCGGTAGCCAGCGTCGCTCAGGGCCTTGATCGAACCCTCCCAGGTGGCGCCGCAGAAGTTCTTGCCGTGCATCAGCACCACGCTGCGGCCGTTGGCTTTGCCTTTGGCCGGGACATCCATATAGCCCATTTGCAGGGATTTGCCCTGGGACTGGAACGTGAAGTGTTGGACCGGGTAGGGGTATTGAAAGCCTTGCAGCTCGGGGCCATAGGTGGCGGCGAGTACCGGGGCGGCACTGGCCGTAAGCAGGCCGGCGATGCAAAAAGCACGGATCAGGGGCATTGTCAGGTCTCCGAGAAGGGTGTGCGGATGCTGTTGCGAGGGGATTAAGCAGGAATTAACAGCCACTGCACGGTCACCGCGGCCAGCACAGCGTAACGCAGGCCTTTGGCCACGGTCACCAGCAGCAGGAACCGCCATAACGGTTCACGCATCACCCCGGCCACCAGCGTCAGCGGGTCGCCAATGATCGGCACCCAGCTGAGTAGTAACGTCCAATGGCCCCAACGGGCGTAATGGTAACGAGCTTTGTCCAATTGCCGGTCGCTGACCGGAAACCAGCGCCGCTGCTTGAAGCGCTCCACGCCGCGGCCGAGCAGCCAGTTCACCACGGAGCCCAGCACATTGCCCAGCGTAGCGATGCCCAGCAGCAGCCAGAGGCTGTAATGCCCGCTGAGCAACAGGCCGACCAGCACCGCTTCCGATTGCAACGGCAATAAGGTCGCGGCGCCGAATGCGGCAAAAAACAGCCCCAGGTAACCGGCGAGCATCGATCAGCGGGCCGGGTAGTCGGCCACCACCACGTCTTTGCCGTCACGGGTCAGGCCGATGACCTGATAGGCACCGCTCATGCCGTCCATCTCCATGCCCGGCGAGCCCATCGGCATGCCGGGTGCGGCGATGCCGAGCAGATCGTCACGCTTGCGCAACGCCAGCACGTGTTCGGCGGGTACATGGCCCTCGACGAACTTGCCGTCGATCACGGCGGTGTGGCACGAGGCCAGACGCGGTGCCACGCCGAGGCGTTGCTTGACCTCACTCATATTGGTTTCGACATGGTCGTTGACCTGGAAACCGTTGCGCTGCAGATGGCTGATCCACTGCTTGCAGCAGCCGCAATTGGCGTCGCGGTGCACGTCGATGGGGATCAGGTCGGCGGCCTGGGCGAACGTGGCGGCAAAAACCGTTAAAAGCAGGGCCAGTCGCAATGGGTTTTTCATGGGCGGTCTCAGTGAATGCGGGGCGATAAGCCGGGCATTCTCCCTGCTTTTTTCCATGGGGCGCGGCGGTAATGTTTCCAAATTATACGAAGGGCGGGTTTTCCAACCGGTGCTTGAGCTGGTCAAGGGCAATGGTCGACAGTTCGCTCATGCGCTCATGCAAGGTGGTCAGCTGCAATTCGGTTTCATAGGTCAACACGCGCTTGAACAGCGTGCCGTCGCGAAACGGTTGCAGGAAGTAGTGAATGGAGCCATCCACTGCCAGGGAGGTGAACACGGTCTTGAATTCTGCGGGTCGCCGGGCAATCTGTACGCGGTAGCTCATGGGCACGCGCACGCCGAGCAGGTCGATCATTTCGGTAAAACGCGCACCGGCGGGGAGCGGGCCGGTGGTGCCGGTGTCGGCACTGAGAGAGGTGGGGTGCCATTCGTACCAGCGATCCGGCTGGGTCACATAGTCGTAAACGGCATCGATGGGGGCCTGGATAAAGCGTTCCTGACTGATCCGCTCCAAGCGGACCGACTGCTCGACAGCGCGCATGGCAGACCTCCTGTGTGGCGGGGCTTTACACTTGGAACTTTCAGAATAGTCCCACTCCCGCGCATTGCACGGGAGTGTCTCAGTAATTTATCAGCGCACCTTGAAGCGCCCCATCAATGCAATCACCCGGCCATTGGCATCCAGCAGGCTTTGGGTATTGGTTTCAGTGGCGTGACCGCTTTGCACCAGCTCGTCGACCATATGTCGGATCTGCACCATGCTGCGGTTGATCTCTTCGGTTACCGCGCTTTGCTGTTCGGCGGCCGTGGCGATCTGGGTGCTGAGGTTGTTGATATGGCTGACCGAACCGGCCATTTCGTCCAGGCCGGTGTTGACCCGCGCCGTGGCATCCGCCGCCGACTGGCAACTGGCCTGGGTATTCTCCATGGCCGCCACCGACGAACTCACGCCGGTGGTGAGGCGCGCGAGCATTTCATTGATCTGCGAGGTGCTGGCCTGGGTGCGCGCCGCCAGGGCGCGTACTTCGTCGGCCACCACCGCAAACCCACGACCCTGCTCGCCGGCACGCGCGGCTTCAATCGCGGCGTTGAGTGCCAACAGGTTGGTCTGGCCGGCAATTGCGCCGATCACGCCGAGGGTTTCGGTGATGCGGGCGGCGTCCTGGCGCATGTTTTCCACGGTGTGGGTGGCGCTGGCGACTTCGCCGATCAAGGCGCTGACGCTGCTGGACGCTTCGCCCACGACCACGCGGGAGCGGTCGGCGTGTTCGTTGGCGCGCTGGGTGAAGGATGCGGTTTCCGCCGCGTTTTGCGCAACGGTGTCGGCGGTGGAGCTCATCTCGGTGATGGCGGTGACGGTCTGGTCGGTTTCCGAGGCGTGGCGCACCAAAATCTGGTTGGTGTGCGCCGAGGTTTTCTGCAACTGCTCAAGGCCCGAGGACATGGCGCCGGTGGCCTGGGTCACTTCGCCGATCATGTTTTGCAGGTAGACGATAAAGCGGTTGACCGAATGGCCGATGGCGCCCAGTTCGTCTTCCGCGCGGATGGTGATGCGCCGCGTGAGGTCGGCGTCGCCGGCGGAGAGCGCATCGATATTGCTCTTCAGCGCTTTCATGCGCTGCACCAGCTGGCGAATCGCATAGAACGCCAGCAGCACCAGCAGCACCACCATGGGGATCTGCAGCAGGGCCAGGCTGCCGAGCACATCATCACGCTGTGCGGTGATCAACGAGGTGGGCAGGGCAGTGGCGAGGAACCACGGCGTGCCTTCGATTGGGCGCATATAAAAGGTGCTGGCCACGCCCTGGTTATCAAACTCGCTGCGTTGCAAGGCCTGGTCGCGGTGGGCGAGGGCTTTGCTGACCTGGGCGGCAAATGCCGAAGTGCCGGCCAGCTCGCTGATGTTTTTCAGCACCACCGGGCTGCTGAGGCGTGTGCTGTTGCTGATGATTTTGCCGTCGGCCTCGACGATCAGCATCTGCCCGCCGATGTCTTTTTCTTTACTGGCTACCAGCTCGTTGAAAAAGCCCAGCGTCACGTCGATGGTCGCAACGCCGTACGCCGCGCCGTCACGCTGGATCGCCATGGCGCAGTTGGTGCGCGGCTCCTGGCTGGCATCGTCCTTGTAGGCGGCGGCCCAGGCACATTGGCCGCGCGGCGAGGCGAGGCCGCCCTTGTACCAGCTCTGGTCGTAGTAGTTGGGGGCCGGGTCGCTGTTCCAGAAGGTGTTGACCGCCAGCTTGCCCGACGCATCGCGGTGCCAGAAGGTGCTGTGTTTGTTGCGACCTGGGGTGCGCTGGTTCGGCAGTGGCCAGATGCCGCCGCCGAAGACTTTCAGCTCGCCATACTGGTCCACCAGGCCGGGCAGGACCTTGTCGATGGCGTCGCTGTCGAGCAGCGGGATAGTCTGGGTGATGCTGCGTTGCTGGGCTTGAACCTTGTTTAGTTCACCCTTGATCTGTTCGGCCACTTCGGCAATGCGGTTGAGCACCACCTGTTCTTCGGTGTGGCGCAACGTGGGCGCGACCAACTGGCCGATACCGACGACGGTCAACACGAATAACACCAGGACGAACAGCACCAGGAACAGGGTATAGCGGGCTTGGATGGAGCGCAGTGGGGGCATGAGGTCGTCCTTACGAAGCGTTTATTATTGACGCGGCT
Source organism: Pseudomonas syringae (assembly GCF_021606685.1). GTDB lineage: Bacteria > Pseudomonadota > Gammaproteobacteria > Pseudomonadales > Pseudomonadaceae > Aquipseudomonas > Aquipseudomonas syringae_R. The sequence goes on along the minus strand of NZ_WKCB01000038.1, from coordinate 20,477 downwards.
TTGTTAGAGCTTCGTAGGGCTATCGGCTTGGGGCGCAGGAGCTTTAGGTACGTTCGTGCAAGAAAGTGCAGGCGCCGCTGAGCGGCGCCGCAACCTCAGATATCCAGCATCGCCATGACCTCCGGGGGGTAGCGCAGGCCCACCGTTGCATCGGCGGGGAAGATCGCCTCCAGCGCCGTGCGTTCAATGGGGCTGAGGTTGATCGATACGGCCGCCACGTTTTCTTCCAGGTACTTGCGCTGCTTGGTCCCGGGGATGGGGATGATGTAGTCGCCTTGGGCCAATACCCAGGCCAGCGCCAGTTGCCCGGCGGTCACGCCTTTGTCGGCGGCCAGGCTTTTGACCTGCTCGACCAGTTGCAGGTTTTTCGCGAAGTTTTCGCCCTGGAAGCGCGGGCTGAAGCGGCGGTAGTCATTGGCGCCGAAATCCTCGGGGCTTTTCAGCGCGCCGGTCAGGAAGCCGCGACCCAATGGGCTGTAGGGTACAAACGCGATGCCCAGCCGCTGGCAGGCCGCAAGGCAACCGTTGCCCTCCTGATCGCGGCTCCACAGCGAGTATTCGCTTTGCAGGGCGCTGATCGGATGAACCTTGTGCGCCCGCTCCAGGGTGGCGGCGCTGGCTTCGCTGAGGCCCAGGTAACGCACTTTGCCTTGCTTGACCAACTCCGCCATGGCGCCGACCGTTTCTTCGATGGCCACGTTGGGGTCGATACGGTGCTGGTAGTACAGGTCCAGGGTTTCTATGCCCAAACGCTGCAGCGTGCCATCGATGGCCGCGCGAATGTACTCGGGGCGGCCATTGACCCCACGCAGTGCCGGGTTGGCCGGATCGCGCACGATGCCAAATTTGCTCGCCAGGAACACCTGGTCACGCTTGCCGGCGATGGCTTTGCCAATCAGTTGCTCATTGGTGTGGGGCCCGTACATGTCGGCGGTATCGAGGAAGTTAACGCCCAACTCCAGAGCGCGGTGCAGGGTGGCGACGGCTTGCGTGGTGTCGGTGCCTGGCGCGTAGAAATCGCTCATGCCCATGCAGCCGAGGCCGATGGCGGAAACCTGCGGGCCGTTGTTGCCCAGTTGACGAATGTGCATGGGGTTAACTCCTGTTGATGAGGCGCCCATTGTCATCCTCGACAAAAGCGGGATAAACCGGCTAAAAGCACTATCACTATTCGTAATTTCTAAATAATCCTCTGAGGAGCCGTCCCGTGGACCGTTTCAACGCCATGCGCGTGTTTACCCGGATTGTCGAATTGGGCGGGTTTGCCAAGGCGGCCGACAGCCTGCAATTGCCGCGCGCTTCGGTGACGGTGTTGATCAAGCAACTGGAAGCCCACCTCGGTGTGCAGTTGTTACAACGCACCACACGCCAGGTCAGCCCCACCCTGGATGGCGCCGCGTACTACCAACGCTGCGTGCAGCTGCTCACGGATCTGGAAGAAACCGAGGCGGTGTTTTCCACTCAACGCCAGAACCCACGCGGCACGCTGAGTGTTGATATGCCTGCGGGTATCGGGCGCTTTCTGGTGATCCCGGCGTTGCCAACGTTCACGGCCCGTTACCCGCAGATCGAGTTGGAAATCGGCCTTAATGACCGCCCGGTAGACCTGATTCGTGAGGGGGTGGATTGCGTGCTGCGTGGCGGGCTGGCGCTGGACGACTCGCTGGTGGCACGGCCTCTGGCGATGATGGACCAAGTCACCCTGGCCAGCCCCGGGTATCTGGAGCGGATGGGCATACCGCAAAGCCTGGACGATTTGGCCCGGCACCAGATGGTCGAATACGTTTCCAGTGCCAGCGGTAAACGCTTTGGCCTCGAATTTGAACTGGGCAACCAACTGCGTGCGATCAACCTGCAAAAGGTAGTGGCGGTGAACAGTGCCGACGGCTACTTCTGTGCCTGCGAGGCGGGGTACGGGCTGATCCAGGCGCCGTACTATCACGCCATGGCGCGACTCGCCCAGGGCACCCTGGTGGAAGTGCTGCCCCAGCTGGCCGTGCCGACAATGGCCCTGACGGCGCTGTACCCGCCGCATCGCCAGCTGTCGCAGCGGGTACGGGTATTTGTGGATTGGCTGGTGGAGCTGTGCGCGCAGCCGGGGACGGGGTTACAGCGCTTGAGGTGAGGCTCAGGCGTAGGCTGGCCCGATGTATCAGTTACCGTCGCCTTGATCGCTCTTGCTGAATTTATAGAATTGCCTTAACGGTTTACCCATTTCTTCGCTCAAGGCATTCTCGTTGAATGGTTTAGGATTAGTGTTGGTCGGCGGCGTCGAGGGGTCATTGTCGAAGTCAAAAGCCTGGCCACCATTGGGTATACCGATGGCTTGATATTCCTGATTTTCGATCTCGTGCGATTCGCCCGGTTTTGGATGCTCGGTAGATCTACCTGCCACGAACGTACCCGTGGCGCCGTTGTAGGCATGAGACATCTCATGAAAAAGGGCGGTGACGGGAACTGCGGTATTTGTGCGTTCAGCGTTTTCCAGAACAGAGGCTTTGTCATAATAGATCGAGGCGAGATCAGCTCGGGAGCCGGGCACGCCTTGAGTGATTTCGCCAAAGTTCGAACCCTTGGTGTTGGCGAACTCTTCATCCGTCATGTTATTGAGCTCTCTACTGCCAAACTCGTAGGATGAGCCGCTGGACTGGGCTGGTCTGATGTGGATCGGGGCATTATTCAACGCTGCGAGCTTATCCATTTCTCTAAGGGCCTGCTGGCCCACCGGTGAACTGCGCAGAAATTCGATGTCGTCATTTACGCGTTGGTCAAAATCCGTATCTTGCTGCGAAGTGGATTGCGCAGGAAATAGCACTTTATAAGCCTCTTTACCAACAGCGCTCGGTTTAACCTCGGTAAACGTCGAGCCCTGGTTACGCTGGAAGTGGTCGTTAGCACCCGCGTAAATGCGATCTTGAGGCTGATTATTCCAGATACGGTCGTTGCCTTTCCCGGTGTAGAAGGTTGTGCGATCGGCCCCCACCAATTGGTCATCACCATTACCGCCGTGTAAAACGGTATGCCCGCTCCCGGCAAAGAGCACATCGTTGCCGTTGCCACCGTCCATATAGGTCTGTTTGCTCGCCGCACCAGGGCGTGCGTAGAGACGATCATTGCCATTGTTGCCATATATCACGGCATTGCCCTTGCCATTTTTGATCGTGTCGTCCCCGTCATTGCCCTCGGCATAACCCAGGCCGCTGCCTAACTGTATGAAGTCGTTACCACCTTGCCCATAAACCCTGGACCTGCCTCCACCCGCCTGGAGATAGTCGTCCCCGTCACCGCCTTCAATGTCCAAGCGATTCTTTACAGAGTCTTCAACGATTACCTTGTCATTGCCGCCATTGGTCTTGATCAGGAGGCCTTGTTGCGTATTGTTTTGCCCTTTGGCGTCGAACAGGCTCGACCGGCCATTGACCGTGATCTGCAGCTTGTCGCCCGGCCAATTGCGCACATGGACGGTGTCGGCCTTGTTAAAGGTTTCAACCACCAGCCGGTTTGATTTGATCGTCGGTTCTTTTTTGGGGTTCGTTGTGTCCCACACAATTTCGCGACTGAACTTCACGTCATTGTTTTCTGATAGCAGGTGCGTGCGGGTGCTCAATACGCCCGGTTCCAGGCCACTGGGTGGGGAATAGGGAGACGGGGCGGGCTTATCCGGCTCGCTGGACGGAACGGAGTAAGTGGAAACTGCTGACGGAGTTAGGGGCGCTAGCATCGAGGCTTCCTTCGTGTTGAACGTCGAGTGTCTGACTGCATGCCAAGACTTCTCGTACGTGGTGGACTGATGCGAAGGAGTTCCAGCCAGATGCGTGGGGGTTCATACCAAATATTGCGTGTCAGGGTTGCATCGGCAAGCCGTCAGTTTGCCGTTTGCACGCTGGTTTCATCAGCGCCGGGTGCATGCCGGCTGATTGACCTGCCAAAGTGCGCCATCGCCTGTAATATGTGCGCCTGTCGACCACGCAGCAGTGGCTACATTTTTCAAGTTCAGGAACCCGTCATGACCCAAAAGCAACGTTTGAAATACTCGATTCTGATCGCCCTGGCTGTACTGGCGACGATGTTTGGGCTGTCCTACCTGCAGAACATCGGGGCTATCAGTGAGAAGACGTTCCAGACCATCGCCATTGCCGTCGCAGTGGTCGTGGTGGTGATCAACGGCATCATGCGTCGCAAGGTCAAGCTTTAAGCCCGACCTTCGAGTACCTTCGCAGCCTCTTCATGGAGGCTGTAGCTTTTGTCGGCATTGAGGGTGATGACGCCCTCGCTGCACAGGCGCTTGAGCACCTCGCGCACACTCAAGAACGACAGCGGTATGCCCAGCTCCAGCAAGTGGCTGTGCACGCCGCGCACACCCAGCGTGCGCTGGTTGCCGGCAGCGGTGAGCAGGGCGTCGATGACTTTCAGCCGTATCAGGCTGGTACGCAAGCCAAAACACTTGAGCAGATGACGAATACGTTGGTTGCCTTGTTGTTCGGGCGCCTTGCCGAACGCTTGCGCGCCGCTGCCGAAACCGGCATCGGCGGTCGGTGAATGTCCATCCGTGGGCACTTGCGGGTTGTACATGCAAAAAACTCCTTATCAGAGCCTGATCAGGAAAAATGAGCGCTCTTAATTAGTAAGACGTACGAGCGAGCAAAATCATGAAGTTTTCGATGTAGAAATTTCGTCAGTATCGGTTTTGTCACAACGTCGACGTCACAAATAGATGCGCCCGGCGGCTAAATCATTCCCGGCATTGTGCGTCTTTACGGTGGGGTAGCTCGAAGCAATAGCTACCCCCTGCAAAGGTGTTCAATTTGACTGTGGAGTCTGCGTGATTATTTCCAACGGGTTGTCCAGGGTATGCGTGGCGGGGCTGTTGCTGGGGTTGAGCCTGGCCGCATCGGCGCGGGAGCAGGTAGCGCAGGCGTCGGCGGATATCCGGCGGACCAGTTTCGGCGTGCCGCATATTCGCGCCGCCGATGAGCGTGGCCTGGGGTTTGGCATTGGCTACGCCTACGCACAGGACAACCTCTGCCTGCTGGCCAATGAAGTGGTCACGGTGAATGGCGAGCGTGCAAAGTTTTTCGGCCCCGACCAGTCGACCCTCGAAGAACGCAACAACCTGGCCAGCGACGTGTTCTTCACCTGGCTGAATACACCGCAGGCTGTGGCCGCATTCTGGAAGGCACAAAGCCCGCAGATCCAGCAGCGTATAGAAGGCTATGTGGCCGGCTATAACCGTTATCTGAAAGAGCAGGGCGCACCGGCCCAGTGCCAGGCTGCCTGGGTAAGGCCGCTGGTGGCGCAAGACCTGGTCAAGTTGACCCGTAGGCTGCTGGTGGAAGGCGGCGTCGGCCAATTCGCCGAAGCCCTGGTAGGCGCCAAGCCACCCCAGGCCACCGCCGGCCTGCAGCCCAGCGCCAACGCCTTTGCGCTGGCCGCCGTGCAGCAACAGCGCTTCAGCCTGGACCGTGGCAGTAACGCGGTGGCCGTGGGGCGTGATCGCTCATTCAATGGTCGCGGCATGTTGCTGGCCAATCCACATTTCCCGTGGGTGGGCGGCATGCGGTTTTATGAGATGCACCTGACCATCCCCGGTCAGCTGGATGTGATGGGCGCGGCGCTGCCGGGCCTGCCGGTGATCAATATCGGGTTCAACCAGCATGTGGCGTGGACCCACACGGTGGACACCTCCAAGCACTTCACGCTGTACCGCCTGACCCTGGACCCCAAGGATTCCACGCGCTATATGCTCGACGGCAAATCCATTGCCATGGACAAAACCTCGGTGACCGTCCAGGTCAAACAAGCTGACGGCACCACTCAAGCGGTGGAGCATGCGGTCTATAGCTCGCAATTTGGCCCGGTGGTGCAGTGGCCCGGCAAGCTGGATTGGGACAGCCAATACGCGTTCAGCCTGCGCGACGCCAACCTGGGCAACGACCGCGTGTTGCAGCAGTGGTACGCGATGAATCGCGCCAACAGCCTCAAGGAACTGCAAACTTCGGTGCACACCCTGCAAGGCATTCCGTGGGTCAACACCCTGGCCGCCGATGACCAGGGCCAGAGCCTGTACATGAACCTGTCGGTGGTGCCCAACGTCAGCGCGGCCAAACTGGCGCAATGCAGCGACCCGCGCGCGGGCCTGCAAATGATCATGCTCGATGGCGCCCACAGCGCCTGCGCCTGGGACGTCGACCCGCGTGCGGCGCAGGCTGGCATCTTTGCCGCCGACCAATTGCCGCAACTGGAGCGCACCGACTACGTGCAACACGCCAACGACTCGGCCTGGATGGCCAATCCCAAGGCGCCGTTGACTGGCTTCTCGCCGGTGATCAGCGAGGACCACATCGGCCTCGGCCCGCGCGCACGCTTTGCCGTACAGCGCCTGCAATCCCTGGAGAAACAGCCGATCAGCGTCGCCGACCTGCAAAATATGGTCATGGACAATGAGGTGTACCTCGCGGGGCAAGTCATGCCGGACCTGCTTGAGTTTTGCGCCAAGCGCCTGGGGGGCGACGCCATCGCGCTGCAACCGCTGTGCACCAGCCTGAAAACCTGGGATCAGCACGCCAACCTCGACAGCGGCCTGGGCCTGGTGCACTTCATCAACCTGGTCGAACACCTGCAGCAGATTCCCGATGCCTGGCGCGTCGCCTTCGACCCTGCGCAGCCGCTGACCACCCCGCGCGGCCTGGCCATCGACCGCGAGCCGGTGGCGAAGGCCTTGCGTGAGGCCATGCTGGCCTCGACTGCCAGCGTCGCCAAACTGGGCCTGGGTGCAGACAGCCGATGGGCGGATATCCAGGTCAGCGGCCAAACCCCGATCCACGGCGGCCCGCAGGCACTCGGCATCTACAACGCCATGCAAACCGTGCCGCGCGCCGACGGCAAGCGCGAAGTGGTCAGCGGCAGCAGCTACCTGCAAATCGTCACCTTCGATGACAAAGGCCCCCAGGCCCTGGGCGTGCTGGCATTCTCCCTGTCCAGCAACCCCGCGTCGAAATACGCCAAGGACCAGACCCAGGCATTTTCCGAGAAAAAACTGCGCCCGCTGCCGTTCACCCAATCCCAGATCGAAGCCGACCCGCAGTATCAGCAGCAACGCATCAAGGAGTAGGGCGAGCACGCAACCCCTTGATCCCAATGCGAAATATTTTTGAAATCAAGGGGTTGCAGGTAAAAGCAAATAAGTACATAATGGCGCCCATCGAACGCAACGAAGCATTAAAAACTTCAATGTATTCAATGAGTTAGAGTAGAGGCAGGGTTCTACAGCCCAGTCAAGTTTTTACGCGGTGAATGTCAGCAGTCAAGGCATTGATCGTTTGAGGCCGAGTAGCAAAATGGTTATGCAGCGGATTGCAAATCCGCCTACGCCGGTTCGATTCCGACCTCGGCCTCCACTCTTAAAACCCCGTAGATCAATGATCTACGGGGTTTTTTATTGCCTGTGATTTGAGAAGTGTTCCGCAACTATTGGGATGTGTTCCGCAACCCTACGTGTTTTTGATCGCAATGAGGGGGGGAGAACAGCGCCGGGTGAGTGGAGGTTGGCCTGTTACTTCGTGGGGTTAACGATCTCACCGACACGCCGATAGACCTTCTTTGTCATTTCCTCAGTGGAGTGGCCGAGCAGCCGACTTGCATGCGCAAGTTCTATCTCGCTGGCGGCTTTGGGCCGGATGTCTTTGAACTGAAACTGGCGAATTAGTACAGCCAGGGCGGGATCGCCGTCGGCACCGGCCTTGATGGCTGCTTTCTCCCGGGCTTCATCCCAGCGGTTGCGTAGCATCTGCTGGCTCATCCGAAGGCCGGACGCGTTCGTAATAAGCGTTGAGGTCTTTATCCCGTTTAGCGATCTGCGCTCGAGCAGGTTGTCTAGGAATAGACTAAGCGCTGATTGTTCGCCGGCATCGTCCAGGCGAATACGCAGAAGTTTGCCGCCCTTGCCCTGGCGAACCCCTACAAAGCCGTTGGCCAGATCGGTAGTTGCCACCTTCAGCACATCGGCAGGGCGCTGGCCGGTCAGGTAGGCAAGGTCCATGGCATCTTTTAGTTCCTGCACGGCTTCTGCATACACTGCATTCCACACGGTTTCGCCGGCGTAGTAGTCCCGCGGTTTTTCCTTGTTCCGGCGCACGCCGAAGCAAGGGTTAGCATTGTTAGTCAGTCCCCACTCGCGTGCGAGTGTGAACATGTGTGATAGCAGTGCGATCTCTCGGTTGGCCCTAACCTTAGCGGTTCTGGCATCTCGATACTGCGCAACCACTTGGGGGGTGACTGAGTCGAGAGGCGCGTTTTCAAATGCCTTCCGCAGCTGTTTCAGTTCCTTGCGGTTGTCGGACTGTGTCCGTATGGATTTGGTCGGGATGATCTTTTTTTCGTACCTATCGAACAGCGCACTCAATAAATGATTGGGCTTAGGTGGTTCGCGGCGTTCCAGCCGAGCCCACTCGACCTTCGCCGCGTCTAGATCATTGCCCAGCGGTATTTCTTTTCGATTTCCGTCGGCGTCCCTGCCGTTGTAGTAGTACGACGACCAGATGGCGCCGCTTTTGCGCTTGCGGGTGCGCCGTATCATTCGAGGCGGAAGGTCGCGATTGGCTATGCTTTTCTGGCGCATCAGTTAGCTCACGTTCGCTAGGTCGAGCGACCAGGTTTCAGTCACGGCATTGACCGCAGAAGGTCTGACACCAGCGAGTTTTAGTCGGGCATAAACCCTGCCTACGACTGGGCGGCGAGCGCCTGTTATCCGTCACTAAAGACGTATCCGTCCAAGGCGCCTTGCATGCGGTGAAAGACATCACCAGCGACGGCAAGATCCTCGACGCCGGCGGTAACAGCGCGAACCACAAACACTAGCCATTCAATTTAACAGGCCCGCCGCGTGCGGGTTTTTTTGTGCCCGGGGGAAACCATGGCCAAGACTTCTGATAAACCCGTCGACGGTATCGAGCATGGCTCAACGTTCCGCGACAAGCTCTACACCTCCCGCACCCTGATCCTGCCTGATAGCGGCCGCCCTCTGGCGGTGTTCAAGGCGCAGGTGTCGGTACCGGCTACGGATACCGAGGCGCTGGAATACCTCAAGGCCCATGAGGAATTCGAACTGTTGCAGGAGTGATTTAGATGATCGGAATGGACCGCCACACCGGCCAGCCCATTTCAGGCATTGCGCATTTGCGACAGAGCATCGCTGACATTTTGAGCACTCCGCTTGGCAGTCGCCGGCAGCGTCCGGAGTACGGCAGCAAGATACGCCGTTACGTGGATCAAGGCCATATGGGCGTAAACGAATACACCCTCGACGAACTGGATGTGTACTCACATGGTTGATAAGAATTCTATTTTTGGCGGCATGATCACCACGTTGGGTGCGGCCAAGAAGACCAACTGCGATGCCCTCGGTATTCCCTGGGAGCCGCGTTACATGTTGATCGGCGACGCGAACGGCGCCGATCCCGTGCCCAGCCCTTCACAGACCAAGCTGGTCAATCAGGTTTATCGCGCGCAGATCAATCAGCTGCGGGTGTCTCCGACTGACGCCAATGTGCTGATTGCCGAGGTGGTGTTGCCGCCTGACGTAGGCGGCTGGTGGGTGCGTGAGCTGGCTCTGGAAGACAAGGACGGTATTTTTTCTGCGGTGGCCAACGCGCCGCCGAGTTACAAACCGGTGCTGGCCCAGGGCTCGGGGCGCAATCAGGTGGTGCGGATGCACATCATCACCAACGGCACTTCGAACATCCAATTGAAAATCGATCCTTCGGTGGTGTTGGCGACGCGTCAGTATGTCGACGAGGCGGTTAACGGCCTTCTGCCGAAGAATAAGCCGGCTGGCACTTATACCAAGGTCGTGGTTAATGACCGGGGCATTTTCGTGTCTGGATCTAACCCCACCACTCTGGCGGGATACGGCATTACTGACACTTACACCAAGGACCAAATCACGGCGATGATCGCCCAGGCCTCGGCGTTGCCGGTGGGCTCGATGATTGGTTTTCCGGTGAACAAGGTAGCGCCGGGCTTTCTGGTGCTGGACGGTAGCGTCAAGAGCGTGAGCGCTTATCCAGACCTTGCCACCTTCCTGGGCGGGGCGTTCAACAAGGGCGATGAGGGCGCTGGAAACTTCCGTCTGCCTGATTCGCGCGGTGAGTTCCTGCGGGGCTGGGACAATGGGCGCGGAGTTGATGCCGGGCGGGCGATAGGCAGCTACCAGCTTGACACGTTCCAGGGGCATGATCGCAACTCTGGTTGGTGGACTGCGGATAACGGCTCATCTCAGCGCCCCCAGCGCGCGCCTGGCACCCCGGCGGAGCCACCCAATGGGCGAGTTGTTGAAAACTCCGCAAACAACTACACGCCTCGATACGAGCAGCGTGTAACCGGTTATCTTGATGATGGTGTTAACGGTACTCCTAGAGTCTCATCGGAAACTCGCTCTCGAAACTTAGCGGTTATGTACTGCATAAAGGCATGGAATGCGCCAATCAATCAGGGAAACATTGATATTGCGGCGCTGGAATTGTTGGCCGCGCAGGCGACTGAAACTAAGCAGGGTACGGCCCGCTTCGCTACTCTGACTGAGCATATTGCAGGGCTGCTAAAAAACGCTGCAGCTAATCCAGCTGGCGTTTTGGCAATGCTAACGGCGTGGTTTCCGAAACGAACGTTTCAGGCAAACGATATTCTCCGCTTACCCGATTTGCCGGGGGGCTTTATTGTGCAGTTTGGGACGTTTGCCGTTAACGGCACCTCAATCACTACGCACAACTTCCCTGTCGAGTTTCCAAACGGCGCATTGCATGTATTCATTTCCGACTCAAGCGTGAGTAACGGCGCGACTGCTATGGCGGCAGAGCCAATAAGTAAGACCCAGTTTCAGAGTCGCGGCAGTGCGGCTGGGGCCGCACAATTTTCATACTTTGCGATAGGGTGGTGATGTGAGAAAAATAAAAGAGCTGTTTTTCTCCGCGTCGAAAAATACGTTTATTCTGAAAGACTGGAAAACCGACGGTACTTACAGTGCTGAAACTTGGCCGGCAGACGCTGTGGAGGCGTCAGAAGAAGAAGTAAATACATATTGGAAGGTACCCCCGCCCGGTAAATCGCTGGGCTCGGAAGGAGGGCGTCCGGTATGGGTTGATTTGCCAGCGCCGAGCCTGGAAGACATCGCCGGCTCTGAGCGCTCTTGGCGTAACGGTGAGCTGGCGGCGGTTATGTGGTTGCGCGAGCGGCACCGCGATCAGCAGGAAATCGGCGGCGATACAACACTCTCTCAGGTTCAATTCGCTGAGCTGCTTATCTACATGCAGGCACTACGCGACTGGCCGCAATCGCCGTATTTCCCTGAGAGCGAGCGTCGGCCAGTAGCACCGCCCTGGATCGCAGACCAAGCCGAATAACGCCCCGTACTGACGGGGCGTTTTCTTTTTCGCTTCTCGTTACGCGTAACACTTACAACCTACAGCCTCGCTTATGCGGGGCTTTTTCGTTTCTGGAGATTGCCCTATGAGTTTCTTTCACGGTGTGACCGTCACCAATGTGGACACCGGCGCGCGGATTATCTCGCTGCCCTCGTCCTCGATCATCGGTCTGTGCGACACCTTCACCCCGGGGCCAAAGGCGACGGCCAAGCCTAATCAGGTGCTGCTGATTACTCGCGAAAGCGAAGCGGTGGCGGCCTGGGGCGAAGACGCGGCAATCACCAAATCCATCAAGGCGATCTACATGCGCGCCAAGGCGGTGATCGTGGCGTGCGGTGTCGAGAAGCTGGCCACCCCAGCATTGCAGACCTCGGCCATCATCGGTGGCGAACTGGCAGACGGCCAGCGTACCGGCATGCAGGCGCTGTTGGACGGTAAGAGCCGGTTTAATGCCCAGCCCCGTTTGTTGATTGCGCCGGGTCATAGCGCGACCCAGGCCGTGGCTACGTCGATGGACGCGCTCGCCGGCAAGTTGCGCGGCTTGGCCATCGTCGACGGCCCGAATACCACCGACGAGGCGGCCATTGCGTACGCTGAAAACTTCGGCAGCAAGCGCGTGTTTCTGGTCGATCCGGGTGTTCAGACCTGGGACACCGTTCTCAGCGAAACCGTGGACGCGCCGGCATCGGCCTGGGTGGCAGGCCTGTTTGCGTGGACCGATAACGAATACGGCTTCTGGGCGTCCCCGTCGAACAAGGAGTTTGTCGGCATCTCAGGAGCGGCTGACGCGTCGACCGGCGCAACAGGCTATCGGTATGGGTGACGAAAAGCTGACGTTGAAGGGCGCCATCTTCCCGGGCTTCAGGGGCGGCATCAAGCAACTGGACACCCTGAGAACCCTGGGCGGCAAGTTGCAGCCCCTTACACTGACCACCGGTTACGGCGACGTGCTGGGCACCTGGTGCATGACCAGCGTGGATGAAGAACAAAGCGCGCTGCTGGCAGGCGGCATTCCGCGTAAGCAAGGTTTTACCCTGGAGTTTGTGCGCTATGGCGACGACATGCAGAACGTCTGATGGGGATCTTCTGGATACCATCTGCAACAACTACTACGGTCACCTGAGCGGCACAGTCGAGGCCGTACTCGATGCCAATCAGGGGCTTGCCGATGAGGTTCAGCCGTACCGACCTGGTGTGGTGATTGTCCTGCCGGACATGCCGGCACCGACCGAAGAGCTTGTGATGCTGTGGGATTAGCCAGGCCTGGCTGTCCTTTTTTCCGTTACGCGTAACGGCCGCCAACATTCCCCCGCGTTGGCGGGGTAACTGGGTGAACCATGACCCCTCGCTTTCGCGTCGTTGCAGACGGTAAGGACATTACTGCGCTGATCAATGACCGCCTGTTACTGCTGAAAACCACTGACAAACCTGGCATGGAGTCGGACGACTTCGAGCTGCGCATCGATGCCGCCTTATCCCTCTCTTCCCACCCCACGAATGCTACGTCGAAGTCTTTGCCGGCGGCGCCGCGCTCTACTTCATGCGCCCCCAGGCCGCGCCGGTTGAAGTCCTCAACGATATCAACGGCGACCTGGTGACGCTGTACCGCGTCGTGCAGAACCACCTGGAAGAATTCGTGCGCCAGTTCAAATGGGCGCTCAGCTCCCGCCAGGTTTTCGAGTGGCAGAAGATGACTCGCCCTGAAACCCTTACCGACATCCAACGCGCCGCCCGATTCTTTTATCTGCAGCACCATGCCTTTGCCGGCAAGGTGACGGGGCAGACGTTTGGTACCGCGACCACTGGCCCGGCCATCAACCTGCTGCGGATCGAGGAGAACCTGTCTGCAGCGTGGCAACGGTTGTCGGGCACCTACGTTGAGAACCTGCCCTGGTTGGACTGCGCCGAGCGCTACGACCGGGCGCATACCTTTCACTACATGGACCCGCCTTACTGGCAGACGGCAGGCTATGGCGTCGATTTTTCTTTTGAAAACTATGAGCGTATGGCCGAATTCATGCGGCGTTGTAAGGGGAAGGTGATGGTCAGCATCAACGATCATCCGGACATTCGGCGGGTGTTCGATGGCTTTCACTTTGAGACGCTGGACATTCGCTACACCACTGCCAATCAGCGGCAGGGTAAAGCAGATGTAAGCGGTGAGCTGGTGATCATGAGTTGGGAACCCGATGATTTAGGCGGGCTTTTTAGCATTTGATGGGGCAGCACTATTATCACTATCGGAGATCTCAAGTATAGCGAATGCTAAGCTTTAGAAGATGCAAGGATTGTTACTCGGAGTAATAGTCAATTAGTTTAAGTGGGTCTGGTGGATTTGTTCTTGCAAGGAAGTCAGTCCCTACTAATAAAGGTTGATATCTGGTTCTAAATGTACGAGAAAGTTCTGAGGCGCGCCCAATAAGGAATAAAGGTAGTCGTTCGCTTGGGAGCTGGTAAAGCTTTATCATTCTGTCCGGGATTGCGGCATCGATAATTATGTCTCCTCCGAGCGATACCCATGCGTGGAGGGCTTGACCACCCGCAAGGGGAGGGTCAGAGTGAAATTCACGCTTTAGTCCTTGCAGTGTAGTGTCGAATTCTAACGTTCCGTTTATTTCTACTTCGCCATATACAATTTCGGCATCTATGCCTTTAGATGCTAGGTATGCGAATATATGCGAGGACAAAAGTTGGCAGCTATTTCCCCAATAGGTAGGATGTATTCTTAGCAAGTGCGGGATTAAATTTTGTTCAATTTTTACTGCGATGAACTCTAGTAATTCTTGGTCTATTTTTTCAGTGATTGAAATTCGTGGCTTGTTGTCAAAGTTGAAATCGAGTGAGTTTTCTAGCGCGCTCTTCATCAGTGATAGGTATGTTTTTGAATAGTCTTCTGTTACATATTTTATATCTGACATTGAAGTGGGCTCTAAATTTTTAGTCTGTGTAACTGGATCTAATTTTTAACTAAAGGTGATTATTCGGTATTTTAAGATTTTTGTCGACTCCAGAGTCGCGTTGAAGATAACCCTTGCAGGTAGAGAGTTGCTGTTTTCGGTCTTGTCATAGGGGGGGCACCTGAACGCACTGGATTAGTGTGCAATTCATCCTTTTAGATCTTAGAAGTGAACTGCCGTCTACCCCTAGCGCTCGAATCTGCACGTACGCGCGCCCACCGATCAGATTTATCTGAACCCAAATTGACTGCAATTCGCGCATGACGTTAACTGTATGTATGTACAGCTTTGAGTGTCGATTCATGAGCTTCTCAATCTTAGGTCCCATCGCTGAAGTCGGCGCGAAGCTGCCCCTGTGCTCCTTCCAGGTGCCTGCCGGTTTTCCATCGCCGGCAGCGGATCACATCGAACAGCACATCTCGCTGGATGAAGTTTTGAACATCCGTGCGCCGCACGTGTACCTGGTAGCTATCACCGGTGAAAGCATGCAAGGCGTCGGGATCTTCGATGGTGACCTCGCCGTGGTAGATCGTGCCATTGAACCGGTCCACGGGCATGTGGTGGTGGCGCTGCTGAACAATGAGCCCGTGTGCAAGCGCCTATGTAAGCGCGGCCGGGAGGTAGTGCTGCTTTCTGAGAATCCAAAATTCCCGGCTCGCTACGTTCTCGAAGGCGACGAGCTGTCGATCTGGGGCGTGATCACCAGCACGGTGCGCAGCCATGTCTAAGGAGCAGCCAACCTTCGCACTGATCGACTGCAACAGCTTCTATGCCAGTTGCGAGCGGGTGTTCCGACCCGATCTGGCAAAGGTGCCCATCGTGGTGCTGAGTAACAACGATGGTTGTGTGATTGCCCGTAGCTACGACGCCAAACCGTTCATCAAGATGGGCGAGCCGTATTTCCAGATTAAGCACAAGCTCAAGCAGCACGGCATTGTGCCGTTCTCCTCTAACTATGCGCTGTACGGCGATATGAGCGAGCGAGTCATGAGCCTGATCGAGGCGATGGTGCCGGCGGTTGAGGTGTACAGCATCGACGAGGCGTTCGCCGACCTGACTGGTATCGGTGGGTTGGATGCGTTAGGCCGGCAGATTCGTGCCCAGGTGCTTCGCTGCACCGGTATCCCTGTCGGTGTTGGCATCGCTCACACAAAGACTTTGGCGAAGCTGGCAAACCACACCGCGAAGCGCCTGCAGTCCCAAACCGGTGGGGTGGTCAACATCACCGATTCGGCTAAGCGTGACTGGGTGCTACGCAATACAGACGTGGCGGAAGTGTGGGGTGTCGGCCGCAAGATGAAGCTCCACCTTGATGCCATTGGTATCAAGTCGGCGATGGACCTGGCAAAGGCCGACCCGTGGACGCTCCGTAAGAAGTTCAGCGTAGTGATCGAGAAAACGGCCAGGGAGCTGGGTGGCACGCCTTGCCTTGAGCTGGACGAGCCGGATCCGCCAAAGCAGGAGATATGCTGCAGCCGTATGTTCGGCATGAGGTTGACGGAGTTAGCGCCCATCAAAGAGGCGGTGGCTACCTACATGATGCGTGCCTCTGAGAAACTCCGTGCTCAAAACTCGCTGTGTAAGAAGGTACGTGTGTGCATCCGCACTGGCATGTTCAACCCGGAGGAGGCGAAGTATGCCAATGGGGTGGTGGTGGATATGCCGTATCCCACTGATGACGTCCGGCTGCTAACGCAGGCAGCAGTGGGGGCGCTTGATCGGATATTTAGACCCGGCTTCAAGTACAGCAAGGCAGAGGTGATGTTGCTCAACCTGTGTCAGCCAGGTGAGTATACCGACGACCTATTTGCAGTGTCGCAGCCGACTAAGGCAACTCGGGCGATGACGGTGCTGGACCAGATTAACGAACGATGGGGTAGGGGGACTTTACGATCAGGTAGTATCCCATCTACTCCAGCTTGGGGGATGCGTCGCGAGCTCATGAGTCGAAGTTACACGACAAAGCTCGATCAGCTTTGGTCAGTAGCCTGCAAGTAAAGTCGGCTCTCGGCCGAGGCTGTGGAAAAACGTTTTTGAGCGCGACAGGTACTCAAAACCGAACCGAAAATCGCGCTTCTACGCAAAATCCACATCTGCTGACGTACCGATAAATTTCAGATTTGACGTAGACGCGGACACTTAAATTTTGGTGAAGCGTTTTTACACACTCTGGGCCAGAAGCGGACGACGACTGATCAGATTAAGGTGATTATATCTGTAGCCACTCATTGGACTGGTAATCGCTACCGGTTTCACGCAGAAATTCAGCTTCGAATTTTCGAATTGAGACAAATAGTCCTTCATCACCGAAGGCCTTTGCTGATAAGCAGCAAGCAATAATGCTCCGATAGAAGTAGTTCCAAAGGTCTGCACTGTGCTCCGCTTGCCTCTCGGTTCCCAGCATCCCGCGCATATGGAACCTCGGTGGAACCCCACCATACATATCCATGATTTGCGGTGACGCGGCATGGACGAAACCAGAATATGCCTTGCTCACAGTTCTGGATGCGTCCAGGCCTTTGCTTGAGCCTTTGGGACCGCTTACGCATCGATCCAAGTAAGCCTGAATCTTTTTCCTCGGAACCGATGCCCGTGGTTTGGACGTAACGACAGCGTTATTGGGATCAAATTCCTCCTGAAAGAACCACTCAAGGTAATTCTTATGTGACGGTTCTGAATTTCCCAATACTACCGAGAAGGAAAGAAACGAAATATCTTCGATGATTTCATCAAGAATTCGTTGTAGCGCAGCCTGCTCTTGAACAAATCCTGCATCCAAGAGCAGCCATGCGGCACGGAGAGTGCTCACCATCCGAGCCAGCTTCTGCACCAGCGCTTGATGTACCGTCTTCTCCACATGCCGATAAACAAATGAATGCCTAAACTGGGCACGTCTTGGTGCAGGGACGCGCAGTGAGAACCCATTAACTGTGTTCTCCATAAGATCTAAAGCGTGTTCATAGAAAATATTTTTTGTCATGGCAATGTGGCATTTCGTAAGAGTTTTCGGAAGGTCAATCGCCCCTAGTTTCGTAGACATCTTTGAGTGTCCGATGCTGGCCGTTTTATGCCCCTCGCGAAAGGCAGATAACGCCTGTGGATTCAACCGGCCTATACGACACGTCTCTACTAGGAAATCCACGACCAGATTCCAAGCCGCATTTGAGATTTCATAAGGCTTTGCGATCGCAGGTTTTCTTTCCTTTGATAGCTAAGAACTGTGCAAAGTCCCAGGATTGGAATGGGGGCGGTGCAATTTCTATGAATTCCGTACAGAGCGTAGCCCATCGACTTGACCAAATAGTTGGGTCGCGACGCACGCGCCCCAACCATTCAAGCCATCATAAACGCATCAAGATCATCATGGCCGGTGATCAGCACCGCCGGAGAAACACCCAACGACTGCGCCAAAGCCACGCTGCTCTGCATCAGCTTCGCATTGCGCTCAACATCGAACGCAGCCGTCATGAGGTCGCCCAGACGATCAAACTCCCCCATTATCTCTTCCAGTACCACTTGGCATTGGTGATCAAGCTTTCCGAGGTATTCTTTCATACGCGCATCCATCTCTGCCTGGATATGTGCAGACTGGCCCTTGAGGAACTCAGCGAGCATTTTCCCCGCAACGGAGCCAACCACTGCACCGATGACGGGAATGGGGATGAGTACCTGGCCTGCGGCGGTGGCGATGCCGACGATGGCGGACTCTGCGCAGACAACGGTGCCCAGACTGACGAATTGATCGAAGTCGATTTTGCCGGCGTTATAGTCCGCGACCAGGGTACCCACGCCTTTGGCCGCGCTGACGACCGCGCCAGCGAATGGGGCCGCCATGTCGGCGTAGTTGGTCATCAGGTAGATTGATCCACCTGCGATTACGCCCCCGATTGCGGCTTCGCTTGTGTCGATGCCGACGTCTGCCCAGTCATCGGCGGTGAAGTCGCCCTTGAAGACGTTTTTACCGTCCTTATACTTGGCATACAACGAAGTTGTGAGGCCTACCGCCCCACCTACAGCGCCGGCGATCGCGGCGGCCTGGGCGGCACCGGCCAACGATGGTCCGTTGTCGGTGAGGATCTGCTCCTTGCGCTGGTTGCTGCGTTCGGCTAATTGGGCTTCTTCGTTGTTCAGGGTTTCGACGACTTTGCCCTGCTGAGGGTCGGCGTAATTTTGAATGCTGGGATTGACCACGTTCTGAAACGGCTGCCCGGACGCTTGCTCAATTTCCTTGACCTTGGCCATGATGGCCCTGACGGACTTTTCATTTAGCGGGCCGTTGTCACCGTTCATCACGCGAGTGATGGTTTCGTACTGGTCCTTGGGGATTTGGTAGTACGAACCGTCACGCCCGAAGTTCTTGTACTTGTCCATGTGCTCCAACACATGATCAAGGCCCTTGCTGGCGCCGTTGATGAACTTCGATTGAACGGCGATGCCGTCCACTAAGTAGTCTTCGGGGGCGGTACGACCAACGCCTTCGAAGGTAGCCACGAAGCCTTTCTGCTCAAGTAAGGAGCGGGCGTTGCGAATGCCTACTTCTACCTGTTCGGCAATTTCACCGTGCTTGGTGGAAGGATTGCCCAGGATCTTTTCCGGCGAACCAATAAAGACTCTGACCTTGTCAATCTGCGCGATTGCATGCCGAAATGCGCTGTCCTGGGCGTTGAGGAATTGGTTGGTCGTATCAATGCGGATGCTGTTGATACGGTCAACCAGTACTGCGCTGATCTGGTCGTGGACGGTACCGCCTTTATCTCCGGCCATTATTCAGGAGCCTTGTTCAGCAGTTTTGCCAGCGAGTTCATGTGGTTGATGAGGGCGGCGAGCATTTCCTTTTGCCCCCCATTGAACTGCTGGTAGTCCCTTGGTGCAGTGCGGATCAGCACCCCCAGGAGCTCGCTCATGCCTTGGACGTGTTGTCGAGTGGAGCCGACCATCCGGGTTACCCAGTCCTTGGCGACGCCCAATGTATGGGTAGAGGCTTCAATCTCTGAGCGATGGGCTTGTGCTTCCTCGGCCAGCTTCTTGTTTTTGCTACGGGCGTACAGCCCGCCGCCAATGATGGCAGCACCACCGATACCCCAACCAATAGGCCCGGCCAAGGCCAGCAGGGCCGAACCGCCAGTCATACCTCCACCGCCTGCCGCCAATGCGCCACCGCCCAGCCAAGCGAGTGCAGCGTTTGTAGCCGCCGCACCGGAAAGCCCTGAAATTGCCGCGCCAGTGGACGCAGTCCCGAAGGTAGTCGCAACAGCCATTGCTGCAGTTGGTGCGAAAGCGGCGGTACCTACTCCGGCAGCCACGCCAGCGACGGCCGAAGAGCCGGCGGTGAACTCGACATTAGCCGCTTCAAAGTTGAGCTTTTTCACAAGGCCGCAGAACGACTGGGTTTCCGCCTTGAAGGTGCCGTAGGATTTATCGAATTCTTTCGGTGAGTTGGCTAGTTGACTGACGAATGACTCAACCGTGGCCATCAAGTCAGTGCTGGCGTAGTGACGTACACCGTGCAGCTCTGTACAGCCCTTTTCGACATCGGCGGCTACTAGTTGGTACCGATTGCGAGCCTTGTCGAGTTGCTCCAGTGCGTGTTTTTTCAGATCACCGTTGAACATGCAGCGACTTCCTTATCAAATATGGCAAAGAGCCATATCTTAATAAATTCGACAGTAATAGCAATTTGCCATTCGTCGATGAGATCATTGAATCGCCCCAGACTTCGTAGACACTCCTGACCGCTTTTGGCCGATTTCTGCCTGTCGCGACCGGTTGAAACCGATATCGTCGCGACGATTCAGCCACAAAATTTTCAGCCTTTACGCAATGCGCCTCCTCTTTTGCGGTCTGTCACCCTGACTCCGCAAAAGGAAAGGCTTCATGTCGATACGCCCTCTGCTCTGCCTGCTTGTATTGCCGTTGTTCGCAGGCTGCCAGTTTTTGCCCCATACCAACTACTTTACCGCGCCCGAAAACGAGCCTAACCCTGCCTGGGTACGTATCGTCGACTACACGCAGCACGCCGAAATTTACCAATACGAAAACGGCAAACGTTCGGGCGGCGCCGTTCGCACCGGCCCCCTGCCGTTCACCCACACACAGGACGTGG
>NZ_WKCB01000037.1 GCF_021606685.1 Pseudomonas syringae | reverse complement strand
ATAGCGGTGTGTCAGTCAGCTTATAGATAGCTGACACACTGCAATCGGGGGCAAGTCGAATCGTCGCACCGCCCCTCCCACATTTGGATTTATATCCAGTCTGGAGACTCAGCGTGCGCCGGGATCTGCCACCAACCGTCCCGCATCCTTGGTCAGCGCTTGCAGGAATTCCTGCTGCAACTCCGGATCGTTGCGGGTCAGTTCGATCAGGCTTTGCTCCAGTTCGCTGGCTTCTTCTTCCAGGCCCAGCTCCGACAGGCGCTTGACGCGGTGCACCCATTGGCTGACCTCATCGTCTTCCAGGTCGTCGTAGATCAGGCCGTGGGCCTCCAGCAACTTGCCCCGCAAGGTGCCGCTGATCGCCAGGGTCGAGTCCGAATGCACGTCGTCCTGGCCATCTTCCACGCTGATTTTCAAGGTCGTGACGCGGTTCAGGTCCTGCTCGGCAAACGGGCTGTCCAACAGGTTCAGGCGCAGGACGCCGTTGCGGTCGGTGGTCAGCTCGTGAACCTGCTTGCCGGCGGTGACCTGTACCGGGCGTTCGCTCCAGGGCAGGCTCGAATACTCCACGCGCTTGTCGCGCTGGACTTCATCGATACCCGCCAGGTTCTGTTGCGCACGGCCATGGGATTGCACGTTCATGAACGGGTTGAGGCCGTCCACGCCGTAGGTCAGCCAGTCGCGGGTCACGCTGGTCGGCAGGTTGCCAAGGGCGAAGATATTCACCACGTTGGCGCCCGCGCCGGCCACCAGCGCTACGGCACCGAGGGGCATCTCATAGAGTTTGCGCCAGGGTTGGTAGGGGGTGTAGCGGTCGTAACGACGGGTGACTTCAAATTCAGTGACCTCAAAGGTCTTCTGCTCGTGAATGCGCACCCGGCGTTGCGGCAGCTCCAGCACTTTGGGTTCGCCTACATCGATCTGCAGGCTGTGGTCGAGCAACTTACGCTCGACCCGCTCCTCGTGCTCACTGCGTTGCGACATCTGGTTGGCGCAGCCGCTGACCAGCAGGGCGCCGCACAAGGCGGCGCCCCCCAGGGCTCTGGTGTTTCGCTTGAACATGACTTCTCTTGATCTGGTTTTCAGCGACGAATACGCGCCTGAAGGAAAGACAGCACGTCAGCCACCGGCAACGGTTGGGCTTGTGCTTCGGTCCGGCTCTTGTATTCCAGATTGCCATCGGCCAGGCCGCGGTCACTGACCACGATCCGGTGCGGGATGCCAATCAGTTCCATGTCGGCGAACTTGATGCCCGGGCTGGTTTTCTTGTCCCGGTCATCGAGCAACACTTCAAAACCGGCAGCGGTCAGTTCCGCGTACAGTTTGTCGGTGGCTTCGCGTACTTGCTCGTTGTCGTAGCGCAGCGGTACCAGGGCGATCTGGAACGGCGCCAGGGCGTCACTCCAGATGATGCCTTTTTCGTCGTTGTTCTGCTCGATGGCAGCAGCAACCACGCGGGAAACGCCAATGCCGTAGCAACCCATGTCCAGGGTGATCGGCTTGCCGTTTTCGCCCAGTACTTCGCACTTCATCGCCTTGCTGTACTTGTTGCCCAGCTGGAAGATGTGCCCGACCTCGATACCGCGCTTGATCTCCAGGGTGCCCTTGCCATCCGGGCTCGGGTCACCGGCGACCACGTTACGCAGGTCGGCGACGGTCGGAACCGGCAAATCACGCTCCCAGTTCACGCCGAAGTAGTGCTTGTCGTCGATGTTCGCGCCGATACCGAAGTCGCTCATCAGCTCGACCGAACGGTCGATGATGATCGGCAGCGGCAGGTTCAGCGGGCCGAGCGAACCGGCACCGGCGCCAATGGCGTCGCGCAGTTCTGCATCGGTGGCCATGACCAGCGGGCTGGCGACGCCAGGTTGCTGGGCAGCCTTGATTTCGTTGAGTTCGTGGTCGCCACGGATCACCAGGGCGATCAGCTTGCCTTCTTCCTCAGCACGCACGATCAGGGTCTTGATGGTCTTTTCAATCGGCAGATTGAATTTTTCCACCAGGGCCGCGATGGTCTTGGTTTCTGGGGTATCGACCAGGCGCAGCTCTTCAGCCGGGGCAGGGCGCGAGGTTTCGCGTGGCACGGCTTCGGCTTTCTCGATGTTCGCCGCGTAGTCGGAACCGTTGCTGAACACGATATCGTCTTCGCCGGATTCGGCCAGCACGTGGAATTCGTGGGAGCCGGCACCGCCTATGGAGCCGTTGTCCGCTTCAACCGGGCGGAACTTCAGGCCCAGGCGCGTGAACACGTTGCAGTAGGCCTGGTGCATGCGGTCGTAGGTGACCTGCAAGGAAGCCTGGTCGGCGTGGAACGAATACGCGTCCTTCATGATGAATTCGCGGCCGCGCATCAAACCGAAGCGTGGGCGGATTTCATCGCGGAATTTGGTCTGGATCTGATACAGATTCAGCGGCAGCTGCTTGTAGCTGCTCAGCTCGTTGCGCATCAGGTCGGTGATCACTTCTTCGTGGGTCGGGCCGGCGCAGAAGTCGCGACCGTGGCGATCCTTGAAGCGCAGCAACTCAGGGCCGTACTCTTCCCAGCGCCCGGATTCCTGCCACAACTCAGCCGGTTGGGTGCTCGGCATCAACACTTCCAGAGAGCCGGCGGCGTTCATTTCTTCACGAACGATGGCTTCGACCTTGCGCATCACCTTCAAGCCCATGGGCAGCCAGGTGTACAGGCCGGAGGCCAGTTTGCGGATCATGCCGGCGCGCAGCATCAGCTGATGGCTGATCACAACCGCGTCGGAAGGCGTTTCTTTCTGTGTGGCGAGCAAATATTGACTGGTACGCATGGTAGGCCGTTGTCGGTTGCTTGGACTTGAAATGACTTGGGATTGTACGGGCGGTTGCTACTGGAGTACAGGCATCAGAATGCACAGAGCTGCGTGGGCTAGTGTGGGAGGGGGCTTGCCCCCGATAGCGCTGTGTCAGCCATAGATAAGTTGAATGACACCCTGCTATCGGGGGCAGGCCCCCTCCCACCTTGTCAGTATTCTACCGGGGGATTCAATTTGATCCGCCGGTTTTCCTGATACCAATGCAGCGCTATCAGCACCAGCGTCGGCACCCCCAGCATGCAGGTGATCAGGAAGAAGTTGTGATAGCCGAACTTTTCTACTATCACCCCCGAATACCCGCCGATCAGGCGTGGCAGCAACAGCATGATCGAGCTGAGCAGTGCATATTGGGTGGCGGAAAACTTGAGGTTGGTCAGGCTCGACAGATAAGCCACGAACGCCGAAGTGGCCAGGCCCGAGCTGAAGTTGTCCAGAGAGATGGTGAAGATCAGCATCTGCAGGTCCGGGCCCATGTCCGCGAGCATCACGAACAACAGGTTGGTGCCGGCCGACGTGATACCGCCGATAAACAGGATCGGCAGGATGCCGAAACGCACGATCAGCAGGCCGCCCATGCCGGCGCCGAGCAGGGTCATGATCAGGCCGAAGATCTTGCTGACCCCGGCGATCTGGTCCTTGGTGAAGCCCTGGTCGATGTAGAACACGTTGGCCATCACGCCCATCACAGTGTCGGACATGCGATAGGTTGCGATCAGCCCCAGCAGCAGCAGTGCCTGCCAGCGGTAGCGCAGGATAAAGTCGTTGACCGGCGTCAGCACCGGCGCCAGGCCCCGACGGCCCATGGCCGAAAGGCACAGCGCGGTGAGGGTGATATAGAGGATGGCACGCAGGAACGCGCGGTCGTCCATCAGCAGGTCCCACAGGCTTACGCCGTGAAACACCACGCTGGCGAAATCGGTGTTGTACAGCTGGGTGAACATCGCTGGCACCGACACCAGCAGCACGATCAGCACAAATACCGAAACCAGCTGGTGCACAAAGCTGTAGCGCCCGGCCTGCAATTGGGTGCGCAGCGGCACGTTCGGCTCGCGCATGAACAGCGTGGTCAGCAGCGCCGGAATCATCAGCACGCCGAACAGCACGTAGGTGCCGGTCCAGGCCGAGTGTTTATAGTTGAAGCCGGTGGAGCCGAAGCCTTCGGCAAAAAACAGCGCGCCCGCGGTCGCCAGCAGCGCGGCGATGCGGTAACCGGACATGTAGCTGGCAGCCAGGGCGGCCTGGCGGCTGTCGTCGGCGATTTCCAGGCGATAAGCGTCTACCGCGATGTCCTGGGTCGCGGAGGCGAAAGCAACGACGACGGCAATGGCGATCAGCCAGGACAGGTGTTTTTGAGGGTCGCAGAACCCCATGCCGATCAATCCGAGGATCACCAGCGACTGGGCCAGCACCAGCCAGGAACGGCGCCGTCCAAGCTTGCCGAGCAGCGGCAGGCGCCATTGGTCAAGCAGCGGCGACCAGACCCACTTGAAGGCGTAGGCCAAACCGATCAGGCTCGCATAGCCGATGGTTTCGCGGGCCACACCGGCCTCACGCAACCACACCGACAGCGTCGAGAACACCAACATGTAAGGCAGGCCGGCGGCAAAGCCGAGCAACAACAGGACTAGCGTCGAGGGGCTGGCATAGGCGGCGAGCGCGGCGCGCCAGGTTTTACGGGGCATGGGCTGGAGTCTGCCTCAGATTCACGGAAACAAAGCGCGCACTCTAACCGCTGTGCTCTACCGGGCGCCAGCCATGGCGCTGAATATCCACGCGATTGTTGCGCACCGTAACGCCCTCATCGCGCAATCGCGCCCGCTGCTCATCGCCCGAGGCACTGCCCACCGGCAGACTTATCCGACCACCGGCACCCAGCACCCGGTGCCAAGGCAGTTTGGTGCCCTCGGGCAGTTGGCTCAGCGTACGTCCCACCCAGCGCGCCGCACGGCCCAGGCCGGCCAGGTGGGCCAGCTCGCCATAACTCACCACGCAGCCGGCGGGTACCTGGGCCAAGGTCAGGTACAGCGCGGTGCGGCGCATCTCGGCAGGGCTTTGGGGCGGTTCGACTGGCGGGTTCGATATAGGCATGTCTTTGTAAGAAAAGTCTGTAAGTGTGGCGTTGAGAATTGAACTCAACATTAATACTTGAGTCAGTCCTAGCTATCTAACACGATAATCGCCCTTTTTTCGCCAACCTTGAGCTCACTATCCGCTTATGTGGTCCAGAACCTTGTTGTGCCTCGCTGTTTTCAGCGCCTCCACGCCCTTGTTGGCCGATACCGTCTGGTTGAAGAACGGTGATCGCCTGACCGGCAAAATCAAGGTCTTCGACGGTGGCAAGCTGCTGATCCAGACTGATTATGCAGGTGCCATCCCGGTGGATTGGAAGCAGGTCAAAACCCTTGAAAGCGACCAGGAGCTGCTGGTCAAGCAGGATGCCTACACCGGTGAGAAGGCCAAGTCCCTCAAGGCGGCAGAGGATGGCAAGGTGGTCCTGGCCAATGGCGAGGCGCCCAAGACCGTCGAGCTGGCCAGCATCCAGCAGATCATCAAGCCCAAGCCTGTGATCGAAGACCTGGTGTGGAAGGGTAATGTCGATCTGGCGCTGGACTACAAGCGTGCCGAAAACGACACCAACGACTACGACGTCGATTTCAAGACCACTGCGCGTCATGGTCAATGGCGTCATACCGGGCAGGGCGAGTACAACCGCGAGTTCCAGGACGACGTCACCACCACTGACAACTGGGCCCTGGAATATGACCTGGACCGCTTCCTCACCGAACACTGGTTCTGGCAAGGCCGCCTGACCTACAAGCGTGACAAGGTTGAAGACCTGGCGCGCCAGCGCACCGTCGGTACCGGTCCGGGCTACCAGTTCTGGGACGATGAGCTGGGCGCGTTCTCCCTCGGTTCGCTGGTCAACCGCACCGACTATGAATACGCCGAGGGCGGTAAAGACAATTTCTACTCGGTGGCCATGAAGTGGAATTACAACCGCTACCTGGTGGGCAAAACCGTCGAATTCTTCACCAATGGTGAGCTGGGCCGTCCGATTGACGGGCCGGTCGATTACTCCCTGGATGCGGAAATGGGCCTGCGCTACAAAGTCACCGAGTGGGCGTCCCTCAACCTCAAGGCCGAGCGCGACCTCATCAGTGGCGATTCGGAGAGCAGCCTGAGCAAGACCCGCTACACCGCAGGTTTTGGCGTGGCCTGGTAACACGGCCGAACAAAACGGGCTTGGCAACCTTTGCGGTTATTGATTACCTTGCGTTGAGATCCATTCCCATATGCCATGGGCGGCTGAATACCCGAGGAGTCAAACGTTGAGCGCACAGGTTGCCAAGAACGCCCGAGAGCTGTTGCTCAAGGAATACCGTGGGGCTCTCTCCACATTGTCCAAGGCCATGCCCGGCTTTCCGTTCGGTTCGGTCGTGCCCTACTGCCTGGACGAGCAGGGTCGCCCGCTGATCCTCATCAGTCGCATCGCCCAGCACACCCATAACCTGCAAAAAGACCCCAAATGCTCGCTGCTGGTGGGTGAGCGCGAGGCCGATGATGTGCAGGCGGTAGGCCGCCTGACCTACCTGGCCGAAGCCGAGAAGCTCGAAGACCCCGCAGCCATCGAAGCGGCTGCCGAGCGCTATTACCGCTATTTCCCTGATTCTGCCAACTACCACAAGGCCCACGATTTCGACTTCTGGGTGCTCAAGCCGGTACGTCACCGTTATATCGGCGGCTTTGGCGCGATCCACTGGGTCGACGACCTGACCCTGGCCAACCCGTTCTTCGGCAAGGCCGAGCGCAGCATGATCGAACACATGAACAGCGATCACACCAAGGCCATCGCCCACTACGTCGAACTCAGCGGTTTGCCGACGTGCGAGCCTGCACAGTTGGCCGGTATCGACAGCGAGGGCATGCACCTGCGCATCGGCCAATCTTTGTATTGGTTGCCTTTCGAAGCCTCCTGCAACACTCCGACACAAGTGCGCGAGGCCTTGGTTTCATTGGCTCACGCCCACGAGTGGCCGAAAAAAACAGCTGCCAACGCTTGAATTCACGAAACGGCGACGTCATCTAAGGTGGACTGGCAAGGCATTCTTGCGTTGAGGAACCATTTGATGCGCCCTTTTTTGTTGCTCTTTCTGCTGTTCCCGGTGCTGGAGCTGTTCGTATTCGTTCAAGTCAGCAGTGCGATCGGGTTTTTCCCGGCCCTGTTGCTGATCATTCTCGGCTCGGTGCTCGGCGTTCTGGTCCTGCGTGTCGCCGGCCTGGCCACGGCGCTGCGTGCCCGTGAAAGCCTGAACCGCGGCGAATTGCCCGCTCAAACCATGCTTGAAGGCCTGATGATGGCCCTGGCAGGCGGTCTGTTGATCCTGCCGGGTTTCATCAGCGATGTGTTTGGCCTGGTCATGCTGCTGCCGATCACCCGCAAGCTGCTGGCCGGCAAGATGCGCCAGCGTGCCGAAGAGGCCGCGATCCGCCAGCGCGCGTTTTCCGATGACCTGCAATCGCGTGGTGGCCCAGCTCCGCGCCAGCCCTTGGGGCGCGAAGGTGATGTAATCGAAGGCGAGTTCGAACACCGCGACACCAAATAACCGCTTCACCGTTACGGCACCTCAGGGTGCCGTACTGCTTTACAGGGCGCGGCAGTTGCAAAAAAATTCATCCCCGGCCCCTTGTAATAAGCTTATGCGCCCTTATGTAACGGTCACCGCAAGGTTTCTGGTGGCGACACCAGACAGACTTCCGCGTTTTGCTCAGCGAACCGCGACCGGCACCGCCGGATTAAACCTGCCGGTACAGATACCGGCCGATGAAAAACACAATTAGGAGAGATCGACAATGAGCAAGCTTCGTCCTCTGCACGACCGCGTCGTTATCCGTCGCAGCGAAGAAGAAAAGAAAACCGCTGGCGGTATCGTTCTGCCAGGTTCGGCTGCTGAAAAAGCCAACCACGGTGTGATCGTCGCTGCAGGCCCAGGCAAAACCCTGGAAAACGGTGAAGTACGTGCGCTGGCCGTTAAAGTCGGTGACAAGGTTGTATTCGGTCCTTACTCCGGCAGCAACACTGTGAAAGTCGACGGCGAAGACCTGCTGGTAATGGCTGAGAACGAGATTCTCGCTGTACTGGAAGGCTGATTTCCCGCTCATTTTCCCGTTACTACAAAGTATTTAAGGAATATCGATCATGGCTGCTAAAGAAGTTAAATTCGGCGATTCCGCCCGCAAGAAAATGCTCACCGGTGTTAACGTCCTGGCTGACGCAGTAAAAGCGACCCTGGGCCCGAAAGGCCGTAACGTGATCATCGAGAAGAGCTTCGGCGCTCCGACCATCACCAAGGACGGCGTTTCCGTAGCAAAAGAAATCGAACTCGAAGACCGTTTCGAGAACATGGGCGCGCAGCTGGTCAAAGACGTTGCCTCCCGTGCCAACGATGACGCAGGCGACGGCACCACCACCGCTACCGTTCTGGCTCAAGCCATCGTCAACGAAGGCTACAAAGCCGTCGCTGCCGGCATGAACCCGATGGACCTCAAGCGCGGCATCGACAAGGCGACCATCGCCGTTGTTGCCGAGCTGAAAAACCTGTCCAAGCCATGCGCTGACACCAAGGCTATCGCTCAGGTAGGCACCATCTCCGCCAACTCCGACAGCTCCATCGGCGACATCATTGCCGAAGCCATGGAAAAAGTCGGCAAAGAAGGCGTGATCACCGTTGAAGAAGGCACTGGCCTGGAAAACGAACTGTCGGTTGTAGAAGGCATGCAGTTCGACCGTGGCTACCTGTCCCCGTACTTCGTCAACAAGCCAGAGACTATGGTTGCCGAGCTGGACAGCCCGCTGATCCTGCTGGTCGACAAAAAAATCTCCAACATCCGTGAAATGCTGCCAGTCCTGGAAGCCGTTGCCAAAGCTGGCCGCCCACTGCTGATCGTTTCCGAAGACGTTGAAGGCGAAGCCCTGGCGACGCTGGTTGTGAACAACATGCGTGGCATCGTTAAAGTCGCAGCCGTCAAGGCTCCTGGCTTCGGCGACCGTCGCAAGGCCATGCTGCAGGACATCGCCGTTCTGACTGGCGGTACCGTTATCTCCGAAGAGATCGGCCTGAGCCTGGAAAGCGCTACCCTGGAAAACCTGGGCAGTGCCAAGCGCGTGACCATCTCCAAAGAAAACACCATCATCGTTGACGGTGCTGGCGTAGAGCAGGACATCCAGGCTCGCATCACTCAGATCCGTGCCCAGGTTGCCGAGACTTCGTCCGACTACGACCGTGAAAAACTGCAAGAGCGTCTGGCCAAGCTGTCCGGCGGCGTTGCAGTGATCAAGGTTGGCGCTGGTTCCGAAGTTGAAATGAAAGAGAAGAAAGCCCGCGTTGAAGACGCCCTGCACGCTACCCGTGCAGCCGTTGAAGAAGGCGTGGTTCCTGGCGGTGGCGTTGCGCTGATCCGTGCTCTGGAAGCCTTGACCGGCCTGACCGGCGACAACGCTGACCAGAACGTCGGTATCGCTGTACTGCGTCGTGCTGTTGAAGCACCGCTGCGCCAGATCGCTGCCAACTCCGGCGACGAGCCAAGCGTTGTGGTCAACGAAGTCAAGAACGGCAAAGGTAACTACGGTTACAACGCTGCGACTGGCGTGTACGGCGACATGATCGAAATGGGCATCCTGGACCCTACCAAGGTGACCCGTTCGGCGCTGCAGGCAGCAGCCTCCATCGGCGGTCTGATCCTGACCACCGAAGCGGCCATTGCTGACAAGCCTAAGGCTGAAGGCGCTGGCGGCGGCGGTATGCCAGACATGGGCGGTATGGGTGGCATGGGCGGCATGATGTAAGCCAGCCTTACCCGGCCAGTAAAAAAGCCCCGCCTGCAGTGATGCAGGCGGGGCTTTTTCATGCCTGGGGTTTTTCCGGGCGTAACGCTGCATCAGTTTGTCAGCCGTTCTGTGGGCGGCGGGTGAAGCCACAGTGAAAAACTCGTGAAGCACATCAATGGCTTGAAAATACGATTGAGTGGCTCCGACGGCCTAGTCGTGAGCCACACTTGGCCGTAAGCTGCGCGAGCCAACACGGCCGTTAACGCGTACGGAGACACTGCCCATGCGAATTTTATTGGTTGAAGACAACCGCGATATTCTGGCCAACCTGGCCGATTACCTGGGGCTCAAAGGCTACACAGTGGACTGTGCGCAGGACGGTCTGTCGGGCCTTCACCTGGCTGCCACCGAACATTACGATTTGATCGTGCTCGACATCATGTTGCCCGGTATCGACGGCTACACCTTGTGTAAACGCCTGCGCGAAGACGCGCGCCGCGATACACCGGTGATCATGCTCACCGCTCGCGACCAGTTGGACGACCGGCTGCAGGGCTTCAAGTCCGGCGCCGATGATTACCTGCTCAAACCCTTTGCCCTGTCGGAGCTGGCCGCGCGTATTGAAGCGGTGCTGCGCCGCGCCCAGGGTGGCGGCCGCCGCGCCCTGCAAGTGGGTGACTTGAGCTACGACCTCGATACCCTGGAAGTGACCCGCGAAGGGCGCCTGCTCAAGCTCAACCCCGTCGGCCTGAAACTGCTGGCGGTGCTGATGCAGAAGAGCCCTCATGTGCTGCGCCGGGAGATCCTCGAAGAAGCCCTGTGGGGCGACGATTGCCCCGACAGCGACAGCCTGCGCAGCCACGTGCACCAGCTGCGTCAGGTGATCGACAAGCCCTTCGCCAAGCCGTTGCTGCAAACGGTGCACGGCGTGGGTTATCGCTTGGCCGAGGGCCGTGATGGAGTTTAAGCAAAGCCTTGCCCAACGGATCATCATCGCCTTTGCCTTGATGAGTGCGTTGGTGGCTGGCGCCTTCGCCATGGGCATTGTCGCGACCGTGCACCTGGTGGAAGAGAAGCTGATTTCGGCGGGCCTGGGCGGCGACTTGCAACGTCTGCTGCTGATGGACACCGTCGAAGACTGGCGACACCGACCCGAGCCGGACCAGCTGTTCTACTTCAGTGGCGGGCCTGGCGACTTCGAGTTGCCCAAGGACCTGCGGCATCTGGAGCCGGGCTTTCACGAAGTGTTTCGGGAGGCCTTGTCGTATCACGCGATGGTCGAGGTGGTCGACGGTCGGCGCTACGTGCTGTTGCAGGACCAAAGCGATTTTGAAGAGCGCGAGCGCGTGCTCTTTGCCGTGGTGCTGGTGGGCTTTGTGCTCAGCCTGGCGCTGGCGGTGTTCCTCGGCTGGGTGCTGGCGCGCAAGGTGATGGCGCCGGTGGTGCGTCTGGCTCGCCAGGTGCGTCACCGCGACCAGTTGCTGGGCCTGGCACCACCCCTGGCGCCGGACTACGCGGCCGATGAAGTGGGCGAGTTGGCCGTGGCCTTTGATGCCACCTTGGGCCGGCTGCGCCAGGCGTTGTCCCGTGAGCAGCTGTTTACCAGCGACGTCAGCCACGAGTTGCGCACCCCACTGATGGTATTGGCCAGCTCCTGCGAATTGCTGCTGGAAAACCCGGCTATCGATCAGCGCGGGCGTAACCAGGTGCAACGTATCGCGCGGGCCTGTGAGGAGATGCGCGAGCTGGTGCAAACCTTCCTGATGCTGGCCCGCGCCGAGCACGACGAAGCGGCCATGTCGCCCCAGGTCACTCTCACCCAGGTGGCTGATGACCTGCTGGGCATCTGGCGGGCGCCGATCGAGCACAAGGGGCTGGCGCTGATCTATCAGCCGGGCAACCCGCTGGATACGCGCTACAACACCACCTTCTTGCACGCGGTGATGGGCAATCTTTTGCGCAATGCGCTGCACTACACCGAGCAGGGGTTTATCCGGTTGACTCTGGAGCCGAATGGGTTCGTGGTGGAAGACAGCGGCGTGGGTATCCCCGAAGACAAGCGCGAAGCGATGTTCGAGCCATTTGTGCGCGGCAGCGAGAAGCGCGGTGAGGGCCTGGGATTGGGCTTGTCGCTGGTCCAGCGGATTTGCGAGAACCAGGGCTGGAGCGTGAGCCTGAGCACCATGGAGCCCAATGGCTGCCGTTTTCACGTCTTATTGAGCCAGGCCGACGCCTGAGTTCTACAGCTCGCCCCTCTGCCGCGATTGTGCCTAAGTACCCCGTACTTAGGCGAAGATGGCCCCATGCTATTGCATGTGTCTGTAAAGTCTTGAAATGTATGGGATTGGACAGGACAAGTTTTTCACAACGGGTTGACCTGTTGATCACAGAACGGTGCTTAGAGTCGTAGGCATCAGTAACTGGAGATCAGTGATGTCTAACCCCATCAAGCTCGAATTTTCCGAAAAGTACGACGACAATCACGCCCACGAATATTTGCTCAAGCACCAGGACAATCTGGCTCGCCGCCTGTCACATAAGCGCGATGAGCAACTGGCCCGTGGCGCGTTGGCGATGGCCGGTGAACCCGGTCTGGTGTTGGACCTGCCGTGTGGCGCCGGGCGTTTTTGGCCGTTGCTGGCCGAGAAACCCAACCGTGTGATTATTGGCGCCGACAATTCGGCGTCGATGCTGAAGGTGGCAACCGCCGCCCAACCCGCGCAAGTGGTGAAACGGGTACGGCCTTTGCAGACATCTGCCTTTGATATCGATCTGCCGGATAACTCGGTGGACAGCATTTTCTGTATGCGCCTGCTGCACCACATTGGTGACCCGGCGCACCGGTTGGCGATATTACGGGAGTTTCAACGTGTTACCCGCGACAGCGTGATCATTTCGCTTTGGGTTGATGGCAATTTCAAAGCGTGGAAACGCAAGCGGCTCGAAGGGAAGCGTCGAGAAAACGGTGAGCAGGAAGGTTACCAAAATAGATTTGTGTTACCGGCTGTTACTGTTGAAGCAGAATTCGAGCAGGCCGGCTTCCGTGTTCAGGAATCCCTGGACTTCATACCGCTCTACGCCATGTGGCGAGTGTATGTATTGCGCAAGAGGTAACAGGATGGCAGTTGAGTGCGTAGCAGGCAGTCACGTAGCTCCCGAAGAACGCTTTGATTACTTCTGGCGCCAGCAGGGCGAGTGGGTCGAGGAACCCAACCGTCGGCGTGGCGGCGAAAGTGGTGTGCAGCGAGTTATCAGCGACAACGGCCGCCTGCTTTACAGCAAGCGCCAGACCGGCCACACCTACCGCAGCTGGCTGCACCCGTTCGGGCGCCCCACGGTGCTGCGCGAACGGGATGCCATCAAGGGCCTGCGCCTGCTGGACGTGCGCGTGCCGGAAATGGTCTTTTGCGAAGCCCGTCGTGACCCCCAGCACCAATGGAAGGCGCTGCTGGTGACGGCCGCGCTGGACGGTTTCGACGAAATCGAACACTGGTACGCCGCCGGTGGCCGTGAACAGTACGGCGAGTTGGTCCACGAGCGTGTGCTCAAGGAACTGGCCGCCACCCTGGCGCGCATGCACAAAGGGCGCTGGCAGCATGGCTGCCTGTACATCAAGCATATTTTTGTGCGCGTGACGGGGCAGGGCGACTCAGCCAATGTAGAAGTGGCGCTGCTGGACTTCGAAAAATGCCGCCAGCGTTTGACCGCTTATCGGGCGGCGTCCCATGACATGCTGCAACTGCGCCGCCATTCGTCGTGGAACGACAGCGACTGGGTAAAACTCAGCTACTTTTACGAGACGGCGTTTGGCAGCGCTATCAAGGGTTTAACCAAATGAAGCTAGAAATAGCACGAGGTGTGTTCCTGGTGGCGGCGTTGGGCGTTACCGCCTTGGCCCTGGCCGCATGGGAACAGCCTCGCACACAGGTACTCAGTGCGGTGCAAGGAGGCGCGCAATGCCTGTTGCCGCGCGTCGCCAAGGCGAGTGTCGCAGCCAAGCCTGACCATGAGTTACTGCTGTTCATGTTTGGGCTGTCTCAAGGGATGAGGCCGCAAAGTTGAAACGATTCAAACCCCCGAAAAAGGGCCTTGCGATGCGAGGCCCTTTTTTTTGCCTCAGGCTTTGTCCGGCTTGGCCAACAAGGTGTACACACAGGGCAACACGAACAACGTAAACAGCGTGCCGATTGACATGCCCGTGGCAATCACCATGCCGATATCGAAGCGGCTTACCGCGCCTGCACCGGTCGCGAAGATCAGCGGCACCATGCCGAACACCATCGCTGCGGTGGTCATCAATACGGGCCGCAGGCGAATCGCTGCGGCTTCTTCCACGGCCTGTCGCGGTGTGAGCCCCTTGTCTTTGCGCAACTGATTGGCAAATTCAACGATCAGGATGCCGTGCTTGCTGATCAAGCCAATCAGCGTCACCAGGCCGACCTGGGTATAGATGTTCATGCTCGACCAGCCGAGGAACAGCGGGATCAACGCCCCGCAGATCGACAGCGGCACCGTCACCAGGATCACCAGCGGGTCGCGGAAGCTTTCGAACTGAGCCGCCAGCACCAGAAAGATAATCGCCAGGGCCAGGGCAAACGTGACCCATAACGCGCTGCCCTCCTGGATAAACTGCCGGGACGCGCCGCTGTAGTCGAACGCGTAGCCTGCCGGCGTCTCTTCAACTGCGATCTGGCGCACGGTGTCGATGGCTTCGCCCATGCTGACAATCGGAAAGCCCGAAATCAGCGCCGAGTTGAGTTGCTGGAACTGGTTCAACTGCCGGGGGCGGGCGCGGTCGGTGAGGGTGATCAGGGTCGACAAGGGCAGCAGTTCGCCCTGGGTGTTTTTCACGTAGTAGTTATTCAGCCAGTCGGGGTTGTCGCGGTAGGCGCGTTCGACCTGGGCGATCACCTTGTAGCTGCGCCCGTCGAGGGTGAACCGGTTGATTTCCGCCTCGGCCAGCAGGGTCGCCAGGGTGCCGCCGAGGTCCTGCATCGACACGCCCATCTGCGCCGCCTTGGCGCGGTCAATATCCACCACCACTTCGGGTTTGTCGAACGCCAGGTCGATGTCGACAAAGGCGAACTTGCCTGACTCCATTGCGCGCTTTTTCACACGGTTGGCCACTTCCAGCAACGAGGCATAGTCGTTGGCGGTGTTGATCACGAAGCCGAACGGCAGCCCTTCGCCGGTGCCCGGCAGGGAGGGCAGGTTGAAGCCGAATACCTGCAGGCCCGGAATCTGTTCCAGACGCTTTTGCACGTCTGGGAGGATCTGCATCTGAGTGCGGTCGCGCTCGTTCCACGGCTTGAGCAAGAAGCCGCCGATGCCCGACTGCACGCCATTGAACCCGTTGATCTGGAACGACGAGTAATACTCCGGGAACTCCTTGAAGATCTTGATGAACTCGTCGGTGTAGCTGTTGAGGTACTCCAGGTTGGTCGGTTGCGGCGCGCTGGCTATCATGAAAATGATGCCCTGGTCTTCATCGGGGGCCAGTTGCGACTGGGTGAACTTGAGGAATACCGGGATCAGGCACAGCACGATCAGCGCAAACACGATCACCACCGGCCGGGTGTTGAGGGTGCCGTGCAGCATGCGTTGGTAGCGACGCTTGAGGCTGTCGAAGATGCGGTCGAGGCGATGGGCCAGGCCCGAAGGGTTTTCCTCGTGGCGCAGCAGCAGGGCGCACATCATCGGTGACAGGGTCAGCGCGACGATGCCGGAAATGATCACCGCCCCGGCCAGCGTCAGCGCGAACTCCTTGAACAGCGCCCCGGTCAGCCCCTCGAGAAACCCGATGGGTGCATACACCGCCGCCAGGGTGATGGTCATCGACACCACCGGCAATGCAATTTCGCGTGCGCCTTCAAGCGCCGCGTCCAGTGGCTGCTTGCCGTCCTCGATATGCCGGTGGATGTTTTCCACCACGACGATGGCATCGTCCACCACCAGGCCGATGGCCAGTACCATCGCCAGCAACGTCAGCAAGTTGATCGAGTAGCCCATCAACTGCATGAAAAACAGCACGCCGATCATCGACAGTGGGATGGTGACCACCGGGATCACCACGGAGCGCAGGGCACCGAGGAACAGGAACACCACCACGATCACGATCAGCACCGCTTCAAACAGCGTCTTGACCACCTCGTTGATGGACGCCTGGATAAACAGCGTGGCGTCGTAGGCGATTTCTGCGACGAGGTTGGGGGGCAGCTGGGATTCCAGCTCCGGCATGATCTTGCGCACTTCCTTGATGACCTCCAGCGGGTTGGCGCTGGGGGTGGCCTTGATGCCGATATACACCGATGGCGTGCCGCCGAATGAGCTGATGGCGTTGTAGTTTTCTGCGCCCATTTCCACGCGCGCCACATCCCGCAGCAGTACGCGGCTGTCGCCATCGGTTTTGACGGTGATGGCGCCAAAGGCCTCGGCCGACTTGAGGTCGGTGTTGGCGTTGATGCTGGTGACCACGAACTCGCCTTTGACCTCACCGGCCGCGGAGAGGAAGTTGTAGCGGCGTACGGCCTCGGTGATGTCACTGGCGCTGAGGCCGAAACCGGCGAGTTTTACCGGGTCGAGCCAGATACGCATGGCAAATACCTGGTTGCCGAGGATCTCCGCTTCGGCCATGCCCGGCAGCGTTGCCAGCTTGGGCTGGATGACCCGCGACAGGTAGTCGGTGATCTGCGGGTTGCTCAACTGTTGGCTGGAGAAACTGATGTACATCAGCGCCGAAGCATCGGCCGCTTCCTTGCTCAGTACCGGGTCTTCGGCGTCCTGGGGCAGCTTGTTTTTCACCTCGTTGGCCTTGGCCAGCAACTCGGTAAACAAGCGGTCGCTGTTGGAGCCGATGCGCGCGTAGATGGAGATCACCGAGAAATTCTGGCGACTCACCGAGGTCATGTAGTCGATGCCCTCGGCGCTCGCCAGGCTTTGCTGCAACGGCTGGGTGATATAGCCCTGGATGGT
The DNA here is from genome assembly GCF_021606685.1 of Pseudomonas syringae. Taxonomy (GTDB): domain Bacteria; phylum Pseudomonadota; class Gammaproteobacteria; order Pseudomonadales; family Pseudomonadaceae; genus Aquipseudomonas; species Aquipseudomonas syringae_R. The sequence continues at coordinate 36,012 of NZ_WKCB01000037.1, read as the reverse complement.
TTCGGCATTCGCACCGGGGTAGGCGGTGGTCACCGTGATCAGGGCGTTTTCCATGCTCGGGTACTGGCGCAGCGGCAACTTGCTATAGGCCTGGAAACCCAGGAGCACGATCAGCAGGCTGACCACCATGGCCAACACCGGACGGCGGATAAAGGCGTCTGTGAACTTCATGGATCAATGCCCTGCCGGCAGGTTTTTGTCCGGGCTGATGGCAATCGGCGTGCCGTTGTCCAGTTTCAACTGGCCGGCACTGACCACCTGTTCACCGGCGTTCAAGCCTTTGCTGATCAATACCAGGCCGCCACGGCGTTCCGCGGTTTCGACAAAGCGCCGCTCGGCGATCAGCAGGGGCTGGCCGTCGGCGTCCTTTTCGACCTCGCCGTTCTCGGCTTTTTTCTCGGCCACGGCGTACACCGAGTTGCCGTACAGGGTGTAGGTGATCGCGCCTTCCGGCACCACGATTTGCGCGGTTGGGTTGGGCAGCAGCACGTCCAGGCTGGTGAACATGCCGGGCAGCAGCTTGCTGTCCGGGTTGGCCAGGGTGGCGCGCACCAGCACGTTGCGTGTGCTGTTCTCCACCTTGGGGTTGATCGCGCTGACGCTGCCGGGGAATTGTTCGTTCGGGTAGGCCGAAACCAGTACCTGGACGGCTTGCCCGAGGGCGACTTTGGGCACCGAATGCTCAGGGATATAAAAGTCGACGTAGAGGCTGCTGATGTCCTGCAGGGTCGCGATCACCGTGCCGCTGGCGAGGTAGTCGCCGACGTCCACCTGGCGAATGCCGATGGTGCCGCTGAACGGCGCGACGATGTGTTTCTTGGCCAGGGAAGCCTTGAGCTGGTTGACCGTGGCTTTGTTCTTTTGCAGTTGCGCGGAGAGGCGGTCGAACTCGCCTTTGGAGATTGCCTGGCTGCCTACTAACTGGCTGCCGCGCCCGTAATCCAGTTGGGCCAGACCGAGGTCAGCCTGCGCGGTTTCCAGGAGGGCGCTTTCCACCGCGCTGTCCAGTTGTACCAGGGGTTGCCCGGCCTTGACCTTCTGCCCGGACTCGAACTGCACGTCCTTGACCGTACCGGCCACCTCCAGGCTCAGGTTCACGCCTTGCAGCGCCTTGAGCGTGCCCACCGACGGCAGGCGTTGCTGCCATGGCTGTTCGGTCGCGGTCGCGACGGCCACGCTGACAGGCGGCTTGGGCTTGGCGAAGACCTGGATCTGCTGATAGATGGAAAAGGCTTTATAGCCCGCCAACAGCAGGACGATTAACAGGACGACACCCAACATGATCAGCATGCGACGGCGCAGCATATTCCGTTTCCTTGGAAAAACTGGGACAGACGAAGACACACACGTTCGGAACATTACTCCGAGTGTTGAGGTGATTCCAGTTGGTCGTCAGGGCAGGCAAGAGGGGTAAGGAGCGTTCCCATAGGCGCAGTGGGAACGACCTACAGTCAAATCAGATGAAGATGGTTGTCCCAGAGCCCTGCGGGCAATTCCAACGGTTTTGCTACCAACTGTTTCTGGCGGCAATCGTAGAAACGGCAACGTCCCTGACCTGAGGTCACGACAAAACCATCCGCCACCGCACCGACACCGGCGCAGTCGGGCAGCGGGCCATCAAGGCGTAACTCGCCGCTGTCCATGTGCCAGATAAAGAAGCGGTTGCCGCGCGGTGCCGTCAGCGCCACCAGGCGCAATTCGCTGTGCACCGCGACGCTCGCGGTGTAATGCCCCATCGCCTGCAACTGCTCATCGGCCACCGGGAACGCCACGAAGGGCTGCCCCGGACGCTTGATCGCCAGCAACTCGGAGCGCTCCTGGGATGCGCCCATGAACTGCTGCCCGGTGAGGATGGTGCCATCGCTGGCGATCCCCATATGGCGCACGCTGTTCATCTGCTGGCCCAGGGTTTCCTTGCTGATCAGGCTGCCGTCGCGGTGCATCAGCACCAGGCTCGGCTCCATGGCGTTGAGGTTCATCTCCACGCGGCTTTCGGCTTCGGTGCGAATACCGCCATTGGCCACCACCAGGGTTTCGCCATCGGGCATCCACGACACCTGATGCGGGCCGATGCCATGGGTGGAGATTTCGCCGCTGTGCACCAGCCGCTCACCTTCGAACTTATACACACCGAGCAGGCCACGCCCAGGGTCGGTCGTGTCGTTCTCGGTGGCGTACAGCCAATCGCCGCTCTTGTGAATCACCGCATGGCCGTAGAAGTGGCGGTTGGCGTTGGAGGTGATGGTTTGCAGCAGCGTGCCATCACGCAGGTCGACCAGGTAACTTTCGGTGCCCGGACGGCGGGCGACAAACAGCGCGATCGGCAGCGTCGGGTGGTGGATGATGTCGTGGCAGCGCTGGCCGACCTGGGTCGCGAACACCTGCTTGCCATCCAGGCGGAAGCCCACGGCATAGTGCTTGCCGTCTGCGTCATCGCGCGCCGACAGCAGCAGCGGGCCATGCTCCTTGTGCTTGAACAGCGTCCAGCCACCCAGTGTGAGTGCACTGAGCAGTGCGCTACCCAGCGCCAAAGCCTGTCGCCTGAGCATCATCAGTCACCGTCGTTGGCGTTGAAGCCGAGTTGGATGCCCAGCGCCTTGGCCAACTCGCCTTCGTGCAGGCGATGGACGACGTTGAGGCTGTCGTAGATGTCATTGAGCTGCTGGCGCCCGGCGTCATCGTTCAACAGTTCGTTGAGGGTGCGCTGGTTGCTGGCGAACAGTTTCAACGACGCGGCATAGGCGGCGTCGATCTTGTCGGCCAACGGCTTCTGGTCGGCAGGCAACAGCCCACGCAGGCCTTTGTTGTCGACGCCGACCCATACCGTTTGCGCGGCGGCGAGGCTCGCCTGGAGGCTTTGCAGGGACGACTGGCTGCGCCAGGCATCGGCCTGGAACGGCTGCGGGATGCCCTTGGTCTGGCGGCCCATCGGCGTACCGAGCTTTTTCTTCAGGGTGTCGAGTGCGGTGACCTGCACACGCAGCAGATCGGCAATCGCTTCGTGGGAATCGGCGTAGCGCTGGTTGGGAAACTTGGTCATCTGCGCGAGCATGCCGTCGGTGCTGTTCCAACTCGCCAGGATCTCTTCGGCCAGCGCCTTCTGACGGTCACCGATGGCGACCAACAGCGGGCAGTAGCGGGCTTTCTGGGCGTCGTCGGCGATGTCGGTCTTGGCGTCGTAGAGGATGTATTCGTAGGCCGACAGGCCCTGCACCACGACGCTGGACTTGGCCAGTGCGGCGCCGTCGATCTGCGGCTGGGCGGAAACAAGCTGCTCGACCTGGCGGCCCACAAGGTTTTTCTTGTCCGGCCAGAACTGCACCTGCCACGCACGGTTGCCCTCGGCCAGCGGGCCGATCAGCAGCGGTTGCAACTCGGCCCAGGCCTTTTGGGCGTGGAGGAAGTCGGCACGGGCGGTGTCCAGGCTTTCCTTGCCCTGGCAGTAGGCCAACGCGCTGACAGCCAACTGGCGATCAGCTTCGACCCAGCGGCTGTAGGTCGGCAGGATCACCTGTTTGGCGATGGCGGCCGAGGTCACGGCTTGCGGGTCCTGGGGCGAGCACGCGCCGAGGGCGAGGGCGGCCAGGCTGGTGAACAACAACTTGGGACGGAACATGTCGAGCTCCCTTCTGTAATTGGGGCGAAGCTTATAAAGAATTCAGGAACGCGAGCAACGCCGCGCGCTGTTCGGCATTAAAGGACAACACATGCTGCTGCGCCGCTTGTGCTTCACCGCCGTGCCACAGCACGGCTTCGAGCAGGTTGCGGGCGCGGCCGTCATGCAAAAACTGGGTGTGGCCGGAGACGGTCTGCGTCAGGCCGATGCCCCACAACGGCGGCGTGCGCCAGTCGCGGCCACCGGCCTTGAATTCACTGCGGTTGTCGGCCAGGCCCGGGCCCATGTCGTGCAGCAGCAGGTCGCTGTAGGGGCGGATCACCTGGCTTGCCTGCTCGGGTTCGGCGGCGTTGGCGGCGGTGGTGAACGTCGGCTTGTGACAACCCTGGCAACCGGCCTGGTAGAACAGGTTTTTCCCGGCCAGCACTTGCGGCGAGTCGACGTCACGGCGCACCGGCACGGCGAGGTTGCGGGTGTAAAACAGCACCAGGCGCAGGATGTTGTCGCTGACTTCCGGCTCGCCCTCCGGGCCATTGCCGTTAGGTGCCTGTTTGCAGGCGACCTGCGCGTCGGTGCAGTCATCAAAGGGTCTCAGGGACGTGGTGAGGCCCATATCACCAGAGAACGCGTGAACATTTTGTTGATTGAGGTTGGGTTGCCCGGCTTTCCAGCCAAAACGCCCGAGAACGGTTTTTTGCTGGGCGTCATCCCAGACCCAATTTGCGCGACCGACGATGGCTTCCGGATCGGCGGTTTTCGCCTCGGTATTGCGCAGGATGTCTTCGTCGCTGATGGCTTCGAGCAAACCGAGGCCGATCATCGGCGGGGCAATGCGCGCGGAAAAGCGTGTGTCTGGATGCATCGGGCCATAGCCGAGCTGGGTGATCTGCAGGTCCGGCTGGCGCAGCTCGACCACGCTGCCGTCCTTGAAGGTGACGTTGACGGGCGTGTAGTCGACCCGCACTTTGCCTTCGGGCGCTACGCCGGGCACGGACATATCCTGCAACTGGCCGCCGTACACGGGCTCGGGCACCACACCGGTCTGTTCGATCAGCCTGGCATACAGCGGCGTATCCGGGATCGACAGGCGCACCAGCATCGACACCGCGTTGGGGGCGTCGGGCAGCGGCGGGTGGCCACGACCGTCCTTGATGTGGCAGTTCTGGCAGGCGTTGGTATTGAACAGCGGGCCCAGGCCGTCACGGGCGGTGGTGGTCGACGGCGCGATCACCCAGGGGCTGCGAAAGAAGCTGTTGCCGACGCTGAAGTCCAGGCGGCGCGTGGGCGACAGGTTGGCCGAGGGCAGGGAAAACGCGTTCTGGTCACGCTTGTTCACCGTCGTCGCACCGCCGGCACGCGACTCACCCGGCTCTGCCTTGGTGAAGCGAGGGGCGTCATCACAGGCGGCCAGGCTCAAGGCCAGCATCGCTGCGCATAGGCGAAAAAACGAACGGAGCATCGAGTTTCCTGGACCAAGGCTGAAAATACGGGCGCAAAGTCTAACAGGGCCGGGGGCAATGAATAAGAGCAATTATCGTTTGGTGGCATCCCGACTCATTCCCGCTAGAATGGCCGCACATTTTTCTCTGGAGGTGGCCAATGCAGGCTCTCGACGCTTTGCTCAACCGTGTTTCCGTGCCGCGTTTGCTGGAACCGGCACCGACCCAGGAGCAGCGCGACGTGCTGTTCGCCGCCGCCATGCGCGCCCCTGACCACGGCCAACTGCGCCCTTGGCGTTTCCTTACCGTGGAAGGCGCCGCCCGTGAGCAGATGGGCACGCTGCTGGCCGAGGCCGCGCGCCTGCAGGACGCCGACGCGCCGCAAGCCGCCATCGACAAAGCCCAGAACGGCCCACTGCGCGCGCCGCTGGTGGTGGTGGTGATTGCGCGTCTGCAGGAGCATTTCAAGGTGCCCAAGTCCGAGCAGTTGCTGGCCGCCGCCTGCGCCGCCCACGGCATTCTGCTGGCGGCCTACGCTCAGGGGATCGGTGCGGTGTGGCGCACTGGCGAATTGTCCTACTCGGCCCACGTCGCCAAAGGCTTGGGGCTGACGGCGGATGAAGAAGTGATTGGCTTCCTCTACCTGGGCACCCCGCAGAACCCGCCGCGTACCGCAGCGAAAGAAGATGTGGCGGCGTTTGTTAAAGCCTGGCCCGGCCTTTAAGCCTACTCGGTCCAAATGTGGGAGGGGGCTTGCCCCCGATGGCAGTGTGTCAGCTAAGAATAATTCAGCTGAACCACCGCCATCGGGGGCAAGCCCCCTCCCACATTTGGACCTTGGTGTATTTGAGATCGGCTACACCCTGAACTGATCCATCAACTTCATCTGCTGGCTGGCCAGGGCATTCAGTTGGCTGCTGATGGCCGCCGACTCGGTGGCCTGGCCGGTGAGGGTTTCAGTCACGGTGCGGATCGCCGAGACGTTGCGGTTGACCTCTTCGGCCACGGCGCTTTGCTGTTCGGCGGCGCTGGCGATCTGCAGGTTCATGTCGCTGATCACCGTGACCGCGTCGCTGATCTTGCCCAGGGCCTGCACCGCCTGATGGATCTGCCCGGCATTGTTCTGGGCCTGGCTCTGGCTCGAGTGCATGGTGGCGACCACGCCACGGGTGCCGCTCTGGATGCGTTCGATCACCAGGCGGATTTCCTCGACGGAGTCCTGGGTGCGTTTGGCCAGGTTGCGCACTTCATCGGCCACCACGGCAAAACCCCGCCCGCTTTCCCCGGCGCGTGCCGCTTCAATCGCGGCGTTGAGCGCCAGCAGGTTGGTTTGCTCGGCAATACTGCGGATCACTTCCAGCACGGAACCGATCTGCTCGCTGTTGACCGCCAAGGCTTCGACCTCGCCGACCGCCTTGCTGACTTCTTCGGCCAGGGTGGTGATGTCGCGGGTGCTCTGCTCAATGATCGACATGCCTTCGCGCGCCGACTGGTCGGCCCCGCGTGCCGCGCTGGCGGCGTTGGAGGCACTGTTGGCGACATCGTGCGCGGTGGCGCTCATTTCGTTGGAGGCGGTGGCCACCTGGTCGATTTCGCGGAACTGCACCTGCATGCCTTCACTGGTCTGGCGTGCAATGGCCGAGGACTGGTCCGCCGTGCCGCGCGCTTCGGTGATGCTTTGCTTGATCTGCGCGATGGTCGGTTGCAGCTTGTCGAGGAAGCGGTTGAACCAGTTCACCAACTCGCCAAGTTCGTCTTTCTTGGCGTAGGTCAGGCGTTGGGTGAGGTCGCCGTCGCCGCTGGCGATGTCCTTGAGCATGGCGGCCACGCTGTTGATCGGCCGGGTCACGCCGGTGGCGGTCAGCCAGATCAGCAGCAGGCCCAGCAGACCGGCGGCGGCGCCCACCAGCAAGGCCTTGAGGGTACCGCTGGCCTGGGCCTCGTCGAGCACGCCTTGCAGTTTCGTGGCGTCGGCCAGCATCACGGCTTTGGGCAGCTTGATCACGACGCCCCAGGCCTTTGCATCGGCGATCGGCTTGACCGCATAGACCGCACGGATGATGTCGCCCTGTTCGCGGTTGACGTGGCTGTCACTGGCGAGCAATTGCACGATTTCCTTGCCTTCGGCGCCCAGGGTGTCGATCAGGTTCTTGCCCACCTTGGCGGGCTCGCCGCTGTAGGCGGCAATCAGGCCGGTGCTGGAAATGACTTCCAGGTGCGCGGCGCCCGCGAACAATTCCTTTTGCGCGACATCGGTGAGGGCTTGCAGGCTGTTGAGGGCGATATCGACACCGGCCACGCCGATCACTTTGCCGTCGACGATCAGCGGCAAGGAGATGGTGGTCATCAGCACAGGCTTGCCGCCCACGGTGTCTTCGTACGGGTCGAGCAGGCAGGTGCTGCGCGTATCCCGTGGGCAGGTGTACCAGATGTTGTAGGGCGTACCGCTGAGGTTGAGGCTGGTCTTGGTCAGGTCTTCTTCGACCATGATGGTGTTCAAGCCCGCACCGCCGGCACGGCTCCAGTAACTGGAGAAACGGCCTTTTTCGTTGGATACGCGGGCTTTGTCGTCGATGAATTCGTTGTCCTTGCCATCCAGGCCATTGGGCTCGAACGACAGCCAGATACCCAGCACTTTGCTGTTGCGTTCGAAGGTGGTTTTCAGGCTCTGGTTGAGTTCTTCACGCAGGGCGCCAGGCTCCAGCGAGCGTTTGGCCGCCAGGTTGCGCAGGTCTTTGACCTGGTCGGCGAGGGCGGTCACCACCAGCAGGTTTTCGCCCATGGCTTTCTGCAGCAGCACGGCCTGTTCGGCCGCTTTGGCCTGCAGCAGGTTCTGTACGCTGCTGGTGAGCATTCGCGAGCTTGAATCGCTGATCAGATGGTCATTCTGATCGGTCTGGTAGAGGTTGATGCTGATGATCAGCGCAATCACTCCCAGCAGGCACAGGCCGGACAACAGCACAATTTTCAAGCGTATGGAGAGGGTGTCGAACATAGGTTCACTCACGAATGGAGGTGTGGAAATGCATGAAATGCAGAGCCAAGTCCATTCGACGCTATGCCTGAAACATCGGCGTCATAATTTAATTCATGAGCGGAAGTCGATGAGCGGTAGGAGAATGCCTACAGGCTTGTTACGCGGGCTTTGCGAGGCGTTCGGGGCGTGACCAGATCCACAGGTTGCCCAGGCTCATCCCGGCAATCGCCAGGTAGATCGGCCAGCCGTGGTCGAGCATCACCAGCATCAGGATCGCGCACAGCAACATGCTCACGGTGGCGCTGACCTTGGCACGGCGCGCGATGATCTTGCCGTTGCGCCAGTTGAACAGGATCGGCCCGAACAGCCGGTGGTTTTCCAGCCAGGCACTCAGGCGCGGTGAGCTTTTAGTGGCGGCCCAGGCGGCCAGCAGGATGAATTCGGTGGTGGGCAAACCCGGTATGACAATCGCCACCAGCCCGATGCCCAGGCTGACGTAGGCCAGCAGGCCGAACAGGACCCGTGCGATTTTCGAGGTGGATGGGGCTTTGCCGGTCATAGAGTGGGTATCGCAGAAAATCCGTTTGAAATGTGGGCCAAATGTGGGAGGGGGCTGGCTCCCGATAGCAGTGGGTCAGCTACATATGGGCTGACTGACACACAGCCATCGGGGGCCAGCCCCCTCCCACATTTGAATGCATTCCAATTCGGGGTCAGGCCAGTTCAGGGGCGCTAGCGTACGCCTGTTCGAGCAGTACGGTGAAGCGTACAAACGCGTCAACCGCGCCTTTTTCCACCGCGGCTTCCTCTTCGGCGCTGAACGCCAGGCCGTCAAGGGTGCGGGTGAAGCTCTTCCAGCCTTCGGCGCGACCACCGGCCGGCTCGCCCAAGTGGCGGGCACCAAAGGTTTCGCTCAAGCCCAGGCCCACGGCGCGTTTGATCAGGAACGCGGCGCCGAGCTTGGAGCCTTCGGACACGAACAGCCAGCCAAGTGCTTCGGCTTTGCTCGGATTCTTCACGGCGCCGGCCACCGGTGCCGGCACTTGGGTGTCCAGGTCGGCCAGGTCCAGCTTGGCGGCTTCGGCGCGGCAACGCGCGGCCAGGTCAGGGACCAGCTTGATCAGCTCGGCATCGTTGTACAGGGCCACCAGTTCGGACTGGAACAGGTACTGGGCCACCACGAAACGGGCGAAATTGGCTTGAGTCTCAAACGGCGCATGGGCTTTTACCAGCGCATCCAGCTTGGTGTGTGGCTCGTTGGTGATCTGGTTCAGGCGCTGGGAGCGCAGGCTTGGGCGTTCTGCGGTGGAAGAAGCGGTCATGAAAAAAGTCCTTGAGAAAGGGGAGCGCCTTATTGCTCTGAAAGAGAGCCGTTGTCAAATAGACGAACAAGAAGACGCCGCACAGTAAAAAAACCTCACCCGGCCGGTGAAAAGTGGCGGCAGGGTGAGGTGGCTTTCGTCAGATATCCCAGATCACGTTGATCGCAAAGTTGCGGCCGGGCTGGGTCAGGCGGTCGATGTTGGCGGGCGCGGTCACGCCGGCTTCGCCGATGCCATCGAAACTGCGCACGTCATCCCAGTTCCAGTACTTCTTGTCGGTCAGGTTGTACACGCCGCCGTTGATGGTCACGTCGTTGGTGACTTTGTAGAAACCGGTCAGGTCGAGGATGCCGAAGCCCGGGGTTTTGAACGGGGCTTTGTTTTGGTCGCCGTCAGGTGAGAAGAAGGTGTTTTTGTCGACACGGTCCTGCTTCTTGACCAGGGTCCAGCTGACCAGCGCGCCGTAGTTGTCCTGCTCATAACCCAGGCCGAACACGCCCTTGAGCGGGTTGACGCTGTTGATCGGCTCGCCCGTGTCCTCGTTGCGGCCGTAGGCATAGGCTACCGAGCCCTGGGTGTACAGGCCGTGTGGTGCGCCGAAGGCGTCGAGGTTCAGGCGGCCTTTGGCTTCCACGCCCTTGATGGTGGCGTGCTTGATGTTGCTGGCCTTGAACGCGGTGCCGGTGGGCGACAGCAAGGCGGCGTCTTCGTTGATGAAGTCGCGGTACTTGTTATAGAACACCGCCACGTCGAAGTTGCCCGACTCGAAGTTGCCACGCAGACCGGTTTCATAGCTCTTGCTGGTTTCCGGCTTGAGGTCCGGGTTGGGCTCAACCACGTAGTCTTGCGGGAGGTTTTCGAAGCGGCCGTACAGGGCCTTGGCCGACGGCGTGCGGAAACCTTCGGCGTATTGGCCGAACCAGGTGTAGTTGTCGGTCAGGGCGTAGGTCAGGCCGAATTTCGGCGAGACGCGATGCCAGGTCTTGTCGCTGTCGTCGTGGGCAAACTGCCGATTCGGGTCGGTGGAGTTGAGGAAGTCCTCGGTCAGCTTGGGCTTGAGCTGGGTGTAGTCGTAACGCACGCTGGGCAGGAAGGTCCATTTGCCCCAGCTGATCTGGTCCTGGGCGAACAGGGCGTAGGTGTTGATGGTCGGGTCCGGGAAGTCGCTGGCCGGTACGACGATGTCTCGCGGGTTGGTGCTGGGCGCGCCGACGGCTGCGCAGTCAGCGCTGACGGTCAGGCAGGTTGCGCTGCCGGTGCGCGAGCCGGTGACTTTGGCCTGTTTGAGCGTGGTGCCGTAGGTCACCGCATGGTCGGTGTCACCGATCGCAAACGCCTTGTCCAACTGGGCGTCGAAGACCCATTGTTTTTCCTGGTAGAGCGTCTGGCGATCGCGCTGCAAATTGCGCGCACCCGACACGTAGTGTTCGGTGGTGGTCTGGTCGGTCTTGGCGATCTGGTAGTTGAGGCTGGTCTTGATCCGGTCGGCAATCGGCGATTCGAGGGCGAAGCTGTTTTCAACCGCGAAACGCTCGCGAGTGATGGTGTCGTTACCCGCCCGCGCACGGTAGAGGTTGCTGTTGAAGCCGGTGTTGTACGGACCGCCCACCGCGCTTTTCTGGTTGGTGTCGCGGTCGTCCTTGTACTTCTCGTAGGTCAGGCCGAGGCGGTTGTCGTCGCCATAGTTCCAGCCCAGCTTGGCCAATACGTTGGTGGTGCGTGCGTCTTCCGGGTTGGCGCCGGTGCGATTCAGGCCGGTGACGTTGTTGCCATCGTAGGATTCGGTTTCGTGGCCGTTGCGCTGGCTCAGGTGCAGCAAACCGTCGAAGTCCTGCACGCGGCCGGCGACGGTGCCGGAGGTCAGCCAGCTTTCGTCGGCGGAGCTGTAGCCGGTTTTCAGGCGCGCGCCGACGTCTTTGCCGGGCTTGATGATGTCGTCCGGGTCGAGGGTGAAATAACTCACTGCGCCGCCGATAGCGCTGCTGCCGTACAGGGCCGAGGCCGGGCCGCGCAGGATCTCGACGCGCTTGACGATTTCCGGGTCGACATAGTTGCGCCGGGTTTGCGCGTAAGGGCCGTTGGAGAAGTGGTCAGGCACTTCAACGCCATCGACCTGGGTAAGGATGCGGTCGCCGTCGATACCGCGGATATTGAAACCGGCGTTACCGGAGCGCGTACCGGCGCCCCCCACCGACACACCCGGTTCGTAGCGCACCAGGTCGCGGCTGTTGCCGACGTTCAGGCGGTCCAGCTCTTCGCGGTCATGCACGCTGACGGTGCTTGGAACGCTGTTCACCGCCTGCTCGTTGCGGGTGGCGCTGATGGTCACCTGTTGCAGGTTGAGGGTGCCGCCCGTTGCGCGTTTTTCCAGCACGATGTTGTTATTGCCCAGTTTGCGGTAGTTCAGGTTGGTCCCCACCAACAGCCGGTCCAGGGCTTTTTCCGGCGACAGCGGGCCGCGCACGCCAGGTGACGACACACCCTGGCCCAGCTCCGCCGGCAGGCCGACTTGCCAGCCGGTCACGGCGGTAAAGGCATTGAGTGCCGAAACCAGTGGCTGCTGTTCGATCTGGAAGTTGTAGTTGCCGTGGCTGCGCGGGGCAGGCTCGGCGGCGGTGGCGGCCATCACCGGTGCGCCGGCCAGCAGGATGGCGGCGGTCAGCAACGACAGGACGGGCGAAGAGGACCGGCGGTTGAAACGAGAGGACATCGAGAGCGCTCCGGAAGGTACGAATCTTATAGTTGCGAACCGAATCAAATAGGAATCAGTTGCATTGGCTAAGACGAGACGTACCGCCCAGGGCTATCGAGTAAAAATAATTCTCATTTAGTTCAAGATGACCAGCGCGGGGTATTCCGACAGCTTGGCCGAGGTGATGTGGGCCAGCGAGCGCACCACGTCCAGGGGCTGGTCGAGGCGATAGTTGCCGGTGACGGCGACGCTGGCGAGCTGGTCGTTGGTATTGAGGATCCAGCCGGGGTAGTAGCGGCGCAATTCTGCGAGGACTTCGCTCATCGGGCAGTTTTCGAAAATCAGCCGGCCCTGCACCCAGGCCAGGTCTTTGTTGGCGTTGAGCTTGGCCGGCTGGCCAAAGCCTTTGGGCCCGATGCGGATACTTTCGCCGGCACGCAGGCGTACGCGCGCATCGTCGAAGGTATTGCTCAGGTCCACATCGCCGCGTTGCACCTGCACCTGGGCTTCGCCATTGAGGTAGCGCACGGCGAAGTCGGTATCACGCACGCTGGCGCGCACGGGGCCGGCGTCGATTTCCAGGGGCAGGCCATGGCTGGGGGCGATTTCGAAAAACGCCTCGCCCTGATACAAGCGGGCGATGCGTTGGTGGTCCTTGATGCTGCTGGAAAACGCCGAGTTGGTGTTCAGCAGCACCTTGGAGCCATCGTCCAGTTGCAGGCGCTGGCGTTCGCCGACCACCGTGAGGTGATCGGCCTGCAGGCGTACCGGCAGGTTGCTGAAACTGAACAGGCCGATCACCAGCACGGCGGCGGTGGCCAAGGGTTTCCAGTGCGGTTTGACCCGGCGCCAGGCGCTGGGTGTGCGAGGCGCGGCGAGGGCGACGGCGGCGCTGTGCACCGGCGCGCCACCCCAGGCAGCCTGGGCTTTGCCAAAGGCGTGAACATGGGCGGGGTCGCTGGCCAGCCAGGCTTCAAACTCGGCCTGCTGCCCGGGCTGCGGGCACTGCAAGGCGATCAGCCAGTCGAGGGCTTGGTCCATCGCCACGTCTTGCAACACCTCATGAGCCAGCTCATGGGGGCGCAGTTTATTCGGGTCCGTCACGGTGTTCCTCGGGTCTTTGCCACGTTTTGTTCGTCTTTCCTACGGCATGGGTCGACATATCTGTCGGATGGAGCTTAAAGCCGATCCAGCCTTTCGGCCACACCTACGCAGATGGCCATGATCAATTTGAGTTCCTTTTGCACGGTGCTCAAGGACACGTCCAACTGATCGGCAATCTCCTGGTAGCTGCACCCGTGCAGCCGGCTGAGGATGAAGATGCGTTGCTGGCGAGCACTCAGCTGACCCAGGCTGACACTCAGGTGCTCCAGCATTTGCTCGGCCTGGGTAGCGTCTTCGGGGGTGCTGGTGGTGGCAGCGACGCTTTGCAGGACGTCCAGCGGCACATCTTCCTGCAGTGTGCGGGCCTGAATTCTGCGCGAACGCAGGTGGTCCAGCGCCAGGTTGCGCGCGGTTTGATAGACGAAGGGTTCGAGATGATCGATCGGCCGCTCGCTGAGGGCCCGGGTGACGCGCAGGTAGGTTTCCTGCAACAGGTCCTCGGCGGTGCTGTGGTTATTGACCATCCGCTGCAAGGTGCGTAGCAGAATCACCCGTTGAGTGAGAAAGACTTGGTTGAAACGAGATTGGCTCACAGTGATACCAGACCGATTTGCAGTTAATGATAATGCTTATCATCAACTCAAATGGCAAGGAACTATTTCTGCAGGCCTTGCACGGGTCAAATGTGGGAGGGGCTTGCCCCCGATAGCGATGGGTCAGTTATGAATGTATTGACTGACACACTGCAAGCGGGGGCAAGCCCCCTCCCACATAAAGCTCATCACAAAACGGATTTACTCGGCGTTACAGAGCGCCAGGCAGTTATCCAGCATACGGTTGGAGAAGCCCCATTCGTTGTCGTACCAAGCCAGCACTTTGAGCAACTTGCCGCTGACCTTGGTGTGATTGGCATCGAAAATCGACGACAGCGGGTTATGGTTGAAGTCGCTGGAGACCAACGGCAGCGTATTGTAACCAAGGATTTTCGAATGCTGGCTGGCTTGCTTGAGCAGCGCATTGACCTCTTCGGCGGTCGCTTCTTTTTTCAATTGAACGGTCAGGTCCACCAGCGACACGTTGATCACCGGTACACGCACGGCCATGCCGGTCAGCTTGCCTGCCAGTTCCGGCAGCACCAGGCCGACGGCTTCGGCGGCGCCGGTCTTGCTCGGGATCATGTTCTGAGTGGCCGAGCGCGCGCGGTACGGGTCGGTGTGGTAGACGTCGGTCAGGTTCTGGTCGTTGGTGTAGGCGTGAATCGTGGTCATCAGGCCGCTTTCGATGCCCAGTTCGCGGTGCAGCACCTGGGCGACCGGCGCCAGGCAGTTGGTGGTGCACGAAGCGTTGGAGATGATCTGGTGGGATTGACGCAAAATGTCATGGTTCACGCCGTAGACCACGGTGGCATCCGCGCCCTTGGCCGGGGCCGAGATAATCACCTTGCGCGCGCCAGCGGTAATATGGGCGGCAGCTTTGTCACGGTCGGTGAACAGGCCGGTGCACTCGAACACCACGTCGATCTTGTGCGCAGCCCACGGCAGGTCGGCCGGGTTACGAATGGCACTCACGGCAATCCGGTCGCCATTGACGGTCAGGCTTTCCTGATCGTGGGCGACCTCTGCGTCGAAAGTGCCATGCACGGTATCGTATTTAAGCAGGTGGGCGTTGATCGAGCTGTCGCCCAGATCGTTGATGGCGACGATCTGCAAATCCTGGCGGTAGCCTTGGGTATACAGTGCGCGCAGGACATTACGGCCGATACGGCCAAAACCATTGATTGCGATACGAAGAGTCATTGGAGAGTGCCTGTCGTCGATTTGTTGTAAGAATTACAAGATTATTCGCATAAAAATAGAAAACAAGCCTTTTTAGTGGCAATATTTTGTTCAATCTACAACGAGTGACCTGAATCAACTGGTCCGATTGGTCAAGTAACACCCTGCCAACCTCTTCGCGGCGGGCGTTTGACCAGCATAGACTCTCAGGTCGCCACATCCGTTAGCCTGGAGTTCTACACATGCATCCCCGCGTCCTTGAGGTCACCGAACGGCTTATTGCCCGCAGCCGAGCCACCCGCGAGGCTTACCTTGCGCTCATTCGCGGCGCAGCCAGCGACGGCCCGATGCGCGGTAAGCTGCAATGCGCCAACTTTGCCCACGGCGTGGCCGGTTGCGGCACTGAAGATAAAAATAGCCTGCGTATGATGAATGCCGCCAACGTGGCAATTGTTTCGTCATATAACGACATGCTTTCGGCGCACCAGCCCTACGAACATTTCCCCGAACAGATCAAGAAAGCCCTGCGCGAAGTCGGCTCGGTCGGCCAGTTCGCCGGCGGCACCCCCGCCATGTGCGACGGCGTAACCCAAGGCGAGCCCGGTATGGAGCTGAGCCTGCTCAGCCGCGAAGTCATCGCCATGTCCACGGCGGTAGCGCTGTCCCACAACATGTTCGACGCCGCGCTGATGCTGGGCATCTGCGACAAGATCGTCCCCGGCCTGATGATGGGCGCGCTGCGCTACGGCCATCTGCCGATGATCTTCGTGCCGGGCGGGCCGATGCCGTCGGGCATCTCCAACAAGCAGAAAGCCGATGTGCGCCAGCGCTACGCCGAAGGCAAGGCGACCCGCGAAGAGCTGCTGGAATCGGAGATGAAGTCCTACCACAGCCCCGGCACGTGCACCTTCTACGGCACTGCCAACACCAACCAGCTGTTGATGGAAGTGATGGGCCTGCACTTGCCGGGCGCCTCGTTCGTCAACCCGTACACACCGCTGCGTGACGCACTGACCCGCGAAGCCGCGCACCAGGTCACGCGCCTGACCAAGGCCAACGGCAACTTCACGCCGATCGGCGAAATTGTCGACGAGAAGTCCATCGTCAACTCCATCATCGCCCTCAACGCCACCGGCGGCTCCACCAACCACACCCTGCACATTCCGGCCATCGCCATGTCGGCGGGCATCATCCTCACCTGGGACGACATGGCCGACCTCTCCGAGGTGGTGCCGACCCTGTCCCACGTGTATCCGAACGGCAAGGCGGACATCAACCACTTCCAGGCGGCGGGCGGCATGTCGTTCCTGATCCGCGAACTGCTCGAAGCCGGCCTGCTCCACGAAGACGTCAACACCGTGGCTGGCAAGGGCCTGAGCCGTTACACCCAGGAGCCGTTCCTGGTCGATGGCGAACTGATCTGGCGCGACGGCCCCATCGAAAGCCTCGACGAAACCATTCTGCGCCCGGTAGCCCGCGCGTTCTCCCCGGAAGGCGGCTTGCGCGTGATGGAAGGCAACCTGGGCCGTGGCGTGATGAAAGTCTCGGCAGTTGCCCTTGAGCATCAGGTCGTCGAAGCACCGGCGGTGGTGTTCCAGGATCAGCAGGACCTGGCCGACGCGTTCAAGGCTGGCCAACTGGAAAAAGACTTTGTTGCCGTCATGCGCTTCCAGGGCCCGCGCTCCAACGGCATGCCCGAGTTGCACAAGATGACCCCGTTCCTCGGCGTGCTGCAGGACCGTGGCTTCAAAGTTGCGCTGGTGACGGACGGGCGTATGTCCGGCGCGTCGGGTAAGATTCCCGCCGCGATCCACGTGAACCCCGAAGCCCAGAGCGGCGGGCCGCTGGCACGCGTGCGCGATGGCGACATCATTCGCGTGGATGGCGTCACAGGCACCTTGGAGCTTAAAGTGGACGCCGAAGAATTTGCAGCGCGCACGCCTGCCACGGGCCTGTTGGGCAATAACGTGGGGGCCGGTCGCGAGTTGTTTGCATTCATGCGCTTGGCCGCAAGCTCCGCAGAGCAGGGCGCCAGCGCCTTTACCTCTGCCTTGGAGACGCTTAATTGAAGCTTGCGCTGGTCGGTGACATCGGCGGTACCAACGCCCGTTTTGCGTTGTGGCGGGATCAGGCGCTGCACTCGATTCGAGTGCACGCCACCGCGGATCACAAAAGCCCTGAGGATGCGATCAAGGTCTATCTCAAGGAAGAGGGCCTGGAAATCGGCGACATCGGCGCGGTGTGCCTGTCGGTGGCCGGGCCGGTGAGTGGGGATGAGTTCAAATTCACCAATAACCACTGGCGCTTGAGCAAGACAGCGTTTTGCCGGATGTTGCAGGTGGATGAGCTGCTGCTGGTGAATGACTTCTCGGCCATGGCCCTGGGCATGACCCGCCTGCAGCCGGATGAATTTCGCGTGGTCTGCGCCGGTACGCCGGAGCCATTGCGCCCGGCGGTGGTGATCGGCCCGGGCACAGGCCTGGGCGTCGGCACCTTGCTCGACCTGGGCGCGGGCCGTTTTGCCGCGTTGCCGGGGGAGGGTGGGCACGTCGACCTGCCCCTGAGCAGCCCGCGTGAAACCCAGCTGTGGCAGCACATCTACACTGAAATCGGGCACGTCAGCGCCGAAACCGCCTTGAGCGGTGGCGGCCTGCCGCGTCTGTACCGGGCGATCTGTGCAGTAGACGGGCACACGCCCGTGCTGGACACTCCCGAAGCCATTACGGCAGCGGGCCTGGCCGGTGACCCGATCGCCATGGAAGTACTCGACCAGTTCAGCATCTGGCTGGGCCGGGTCGCGGGCAACAACGTGCTGACCACCGGTGGGCGCGGTGGCGTATACATCGTGGGTGGCGTGATACCGAGGTTTGCCGACTTCTTTATCAACAGCGGCTTTGCCAAGAGCTTCAGTGACAAGGGCTGCATGAGCGACTACTTCAAAGGCATTCCGGTGTGGCTGGTGACCGCGCCGTATTCCGGGTTGACCGGGGCTGGGGTGGCGCTTGAGCAGGCTTTTGCGTAGGGGCTGAGGGCCTCTTCGCGAGCAAGCCCGCTCCCACATTGGAATGCATTTCAAATTGTGGGAGGGGCGGTGCGACGATTCGACTTGCCCCCGATAGGGCCCTCAAGAACCCCCCATAACAACAAGGAGGACCCCGTGAGCGTAATCAGTAAATCGATTCTCCTCGTCGACGACGACCAGGAAATCCGCGAATTGCTGCAGACCTACCTCAGTCGTGCCGGTTTCCAGGTGCGTGGCGTGCCGGATGGCGCGGGGTTCCGCCAGGCGATGAACGAGGCGCCATGTGACCTGGTCATCCTTGATGTGATGTTGCCGGACGAAGACGGTTTCAGCCTTTGCCGCTGGATCCGCCAGCACCCGCGCCAGGCGCAGGTGCCGATCATCATGCTTACCGCCAGCTCTGACGAGGCCGACCGCGTGATCGGCCTGGAGCTGGGCGCCGACGACTACATCGGCAAGCCGTTCAGCCCGCGCGAGTTGCAGGCGCGGATCAAGGCCCTGTTGCGCCGTTGCCAGTTTGGCCAGGAGCGCAGCGGCGGTGGCGAAGTGTTGGTGTTCGACGAATGGCGCCTGGACATGATCAGCCACCGGCTGTTTCACGTGGACGGTGAAGAGGTGATCCTTTCCGGCGCCGACTTTGCACTGCTCAAACTGTTTCTCGACCACCCCCAACAGATCCTCGACCGCGACACCATCGGCAACGCTACCCGAGGCCGCGACCTGATGCCGCTGGACCGCATTGTCGACATGGCGGTCAGCCGTCTGCGCCAGCGCCTGCGTGATACCGAAAAACCCCCGAGGCTGATCCGCACCGTACGCGGCAGCGGTTATCAACTGGCAGCCAGCGTGGTTGCCGGCAATGCCCACTGAACACCTGACCGAGCGTCGCCGCCGCTTCCCGGTGCCGCGCTCGCTGCTGGGGCGCATGCTGCTGCTGACCTTGCTCGCGGTGCTGTTCGCCCAGGCGCTGTCCAGCGTGATCTGGGTGTCGCAATTGCGCGCCACTCAGCTCGAAGGCCTGGTCACCAGTGCCCGCAGCCTGGCGCACTCGATGACGGCCAGCGTGAGTTACTTTCGCTCGTTGCCGGTGGCCTATCGGCCGTTGGTGCTTGACCAATTGCGCAGCATGGGCGGCACTCGGTTTGTGGTGACCCTCAATGACCGTCCGCTGGACATGCAAGTGTTGCCTGAAACCCCGCGTAAACAGGCGGTGCTGGTGGCAGTGGATGACGTGCTGCGCCAGACCCTCGGCGCCGACGTGCATATCTCGGTGGAGTTCGTCAGCGCCGAAGACCTGCGCATCTTCAATGCCGGCCTCAAGCTCGATGAACTGCCGCGCTCCTGGGCGCATTACGCGCTGACCCTGGAGCCGGTGAACCCGCCGGTGCTGGTGACCCAGATCCAGCTGGCGCCGGGCGAATGGCTGTACATCGCGTCGCTGTTGCCCGAGCCCTACACCAGCCTTGAAGAACAAGGCCTGCCGTCGCAGCAGGTGTGGTTTATCGTGCTGACCAGCGGCTTTCTGCTGTTGTTCATCGGTTTGCTGGTGCACTGGCAGAGCCGGCCACTCAAGCGCCTGGCGCGGGCGGCGCGGGACATGTCCCTGGGCGCGGACGTGGAACCGGTGGCCGAAGGCGGCGGCAGCGAAGTGGTGGAAGTGGGCCGTGCGTTCAATGCCATGCGCGAACGCATCAGCCGCTACCTGACCGAGCGCAGCCAATTGTTCAGTGCGATTTCCCACGACTTGCGCACGCCCATCACCCGCCTGCGTCTGCGCGTGGAACTGCTTGAAGACGAGAACCTGCAAACCAAATTCGGCCGCGACCTGGATGAACTGGAGCTGCTGGTGAAGGGCGCGCTGCAATGCGTGAAAGACACGGACATCCACGAAAATATCGAGCCCGTGGACCTCAACCACGTGCTCGACTGCCTGGTGGAACCGTACCTGGCACCCAACGGCAATGGTCGGGTGACGCAGCACGGTCGCGCCCTGACGGCCTACTCGGGCAAGCCGCTGGCGCTCAAGCGCTGCATCGGCAACCTGATCGACAACGCCCTGAAGTACGGGCAGAACGCGCATTTGCACATCGAAGACGATGGCGCTGAATTTGTCCTGCACGTCGACGACGAAGGCCCTGGCGTGCCGGAACAGCGCCTGGAGCAAGTCTTCGAGCCGCACTTTCGCTTGGCCGGGCATCAGCAGGGTTACGGATTGGGTCTAGGCATTGCGCGCAATATTGCCCATAGCCATGGCGGTGAAGTGAGCTTGCAGAATTTGCGCGAGGGCGGCTTACGCGTGACCTTGCAACTGCCTCGAACCCTGGACTGACAAACACCACAGATCAAAATGTGGGAGGGGGCTTGCTCCCGATGGCGGAGTATCAGTCAGCTTATCTATAGCTGACCCACAGCCATCGGGAGCAAGTCGAATCGTCGCACCGCCCCTCCCACATTTTGATCCCCATCAGGTCAGACACTTTGGCGCAACCTGGCCAAATCCCTCAACGGCGGCGCTCCAAACAACCGGCTGTACTCGCGGCTGAACTGCGACGGGCTTTCATACCCCACCCGATACCCCGCCGCCGAGGCTTCCAGCCCTTCGGCGATCATCAGCCGCCGGGCTTCCTGCAAGCGCAGCTGCTTCTGGTACTGCAGCGGGCTCATGGCGGTGATCGCCTTGAAACGGTGATGCAAGGTCGAGACGCTGAGGTTCACTTCCTTGGCCAGATCATCGATGCGAAGCGGTTGTTCGTAGTTGCGGTTCAACCACTTGATCGCCTGGCTGACGCGATGGCTCTGACTGTTGGCCACGGCAATTTCGTACAGGCGATAACCCTGTGGGCCGCGCAACAAGCGGTAAAGAATTTCGCGGTTGATCAACGGCGCCAGCATCGCGATATCTTTCGGCGAGTCCAGCAAGCGCGCCAGGCGTAGCACGGCATCGAGCAGTTGGGTGTCGATGCGGTCCACGTACATCCCACGGGAGGTCGGCCGCGACGGTACGCCCATCGGCCCGGCTTCTGCGATCAGGGCCGTCAGCTGCGCCGGGTCGATGTTGATGCGCACCGACAGGTTCGGGTCATCCGGGGTGGCTTCGATGATCCGGCCGGCCACCGGCATCGCGACCGAAAACACCAGGTAATTGAGCGGGTCGTAGGCGAAGACTTCGTCCGCCAGGCGGACCTCCTTGCGGCCATGGGCCAGGATGCACAGCGCAGGTTCTACCAGCACCGGCATGAAATCGCGGGGCGTGTTGTGACGATTGAGGAACAGTGAGGTGATCGCTGTGCCGTAGGAGCCGTCCTCCCAGGTATGTCGGCAGACAATGCAGGCCAACTCTTCGCGCTGTCTTTCCATATCGGCATCAAGGGGCATGGCGTGATATTCGGGCGACGACATGGAGCGTCCTCTGAGTGCTTTTACGATGGGCTCAGCTTAGCGGCGGGTTCCAAAAAGTGTTACGTCGATCCTGCACCATCCTTGCCTGATCCTGCGAAACATCGTCAATCAGGCAAGCAGCGGGTCTGTCATGCCCCTGAAACAATACGTTTGCCCGTGGAATAAAACCACGGCGCCAAGCGTCTTGTTTACGCTTCTCGCAGGATTGTGCAATAAGCCGGCAGGAATTGACTAACCGCGTTCACACCCACGCCGTTATCTTTGATCCTGTGGCAACACGCCCTCACAGTGCTTGCCGAGCATCACTTCTCAACGGGAGAGTCGAACATGTCCACCCCCATTCCCGCGAGCCATATGGCCTTTATCCGCGCCCGCACCGGGTGCAGCACCGAACTCGGTGCACGCTTGAGCAGTTTGATCGAACCGGGCCGCCAGGCTCAGGGTTGCCTGCAATTTTCGTTGCAGCATTCTCAGGTCGACCCCGATGTCTGGTTGATCTCGGGTTTCTGGAGCAGCGAGCAGGCGATGAGCGCCTACTTCAACTCGCCGGCCTTGATGATCTTTACCGAGTTGCTGAACGACATGGTCGTGCGCAGCATGGACTTTCAGACCTTCACCGATGCATCCGCCGCCAATGCCTACGGCGAGTACCTGCAACTCGCCGGTTGAGGGTTAGAATGGCCGACTTTTCCATTGGCCAGGACCTGCAACATGGCACGTAGACAATTTGCTCAGCACGAAGCCGTTTCCGCCGTAGTACCCGGTGAAGGGGGCTACAGCGCCGCCGTCGCCGTCAAGGCACTGGACGGCATGGGCGCACCGCAGTTTCACAAGATCCTTGATGGCCAGAAGTTCAAGACCGCCTCCGACGCCGACGATGCAGCGACTGTGCAATTGGAGCGCCTGGTCGATGTGGACGAAGAAGGTCAGCTGACCTGGGCAACTGCTGCAAGCTGAAGCCGAGCACTTTTTATTGGCCAACAAAGAACACATGTGGGAGCCGGGCTTGCCCGCGATGAGGGCATGCCAGCCGACTCATTAGGTGGCTGACACTGCGCTATCGCGGGCAAGCCCGGCTCCCACACCGTTCAGTTATGTTTGTTGGAAAATGATCAATCAGCGCGGGCGATGCATCTTGAACAGCGCCTCAGGCCCCAGCTGGAAGTAGTCCGCCGGGCCACCCCCGCGCAAAATCGGCTCGGCGGCAGCGGTGTCGTAGATGCCATCCTTGAGCAGCCACTTGGCAATGTGCACCGCGACCACCTCGCCCAGCACCAGCCAGCTGGGCACCAGTGCCTTGTCGGCGCGTTGCAGCTGGATGATCTGCGTCACCTTGCACTCGAACGACACCGGGCTCTCGCCCACCCGTGGCACGCCGACGATTTTCGACGCCACCGGCGTCAGGCCGGACAGTTCGAATTCGTTGACCTCTGGCGATACCGCCGCGCAGCTCTGGTTCATCTGCTCGGCCAGCGGGCGGGTGGCCAGGTTCCACACGAACTCGCCGGTCTGTTCGATATTGTTCAGGCTGTCTTTGCGCCCGACACTGGAAAACCCAATGATCGGCGGAATGTAGTTGAACGCATTGAAGAAGCTGTAGGGCGCCAGGTTCAGGCGGCCTTCGCTGTCGTGTGAGGAGATCCAGCCAATCGGGCGTGGCCCGACAATGGCGTTGAACGGGTCGTGGGGCAGGCCGTGGCCGTTGGCGGGTTCGTAGAAGTGGATATCGTCAGACATGGCCTGTTCCATACGCGGTTCTGGGGCACGCATCATAACCAATGTGGGAGCGGGCTTGCTCGCGAATACGGTCTGTCAGTCACCCAGTTCGGTAGCTGACAGACCGTATTCGCGAGCAAGCCCGCTCCCACATTTTTACCGCATTGGTTCTTTAGTCGGTGGTGATGCGCGAATGCTTGCGGGTGTCTTTCATGGTCACGTAGACCACCAGCGACACCGCGATGCACGCGGTCACGTACCAGTAGTAGCCGGTTTCCATGCCGATGCTCTTGAACCACAGTGCGATGTATTCAGCGGTGCCGCCGAAGATCGATACGGTCAGTGCATAGGGCAGGCCAACGCCCAGGGCGCGGATCTCGGTTGGGAACAGTTCGGCTTTCACCACTGCGTTGATCGAGGTGTAGCCGCTCACGATGATCAGCGCTGCCATGATCAGGAAGAACGCGCCCCACCAGGTCTGGATGGTGTGCAGGGTGGTGAGGATCGGTACCGTGCAGAGCGTGCCGAGGATGCCGAAGGCGATCAGGATCGGCCGACGCCCGACCTTGTCCGACAGAGCACCGACCAGCGGTTGTATGCACATGAACAGAAACAGCGTCGCTGCCGAAATGGTGGTGGAGTCGGAGATGCTCATGCCGACGGTATTCACCAGGTATTTCTGCATGTAGGTGGTGTAGGTGTAGAAGGCCAGGGTGCCGCCCATGGTCAGGCCGACCACGGTAAGTACTTCCTTGGGGTGGCGCATCAAGGTGCGCATCGCGCTTTCCTTGGCTTTTTCCTTCTTGGTGAACGACTCGGTTTCTTCCATGCCGCGACGCAGGTACAGCGCGACGACTGCGCACAGGGCACCGATGGCGAACGGGATACGCCAGCCCCACGCATACAGCTGCTCGGTGGTCAGCACTTGTTGCAGCACGATCAATACCGCCAGGGCAATGAGCTGGCCGGAGATCAGGGTCACGTACTGGAAGCTGGAGAAGAAACCGCGACGTTCCTTGGTCGCCATTTCACTCAAGTAGGTGGCCGAGGTGCCGTACTCACCGCCGACCGACAGGCCTTGCAGCAAGCGTGCGAGCACCAGCAGGATCGGTGCGCCGATGCCGATGGTGTCGTAGCCCGGGGTCAGGGCAATCAGCAACGAGCCGAAGCACATCAGCAGCACCGAGGCCATCAACGCGGCCTTGCGGCCTTTGTAGTCGGCGTACATCCCCATCAACCAGCCACCGATCGGGCGCATGATGAAACCCACGGCAAAGATCGCGGCGGTGTTCATCAACTGGGCGGTGGAGGAGCCTGCAGGGAAGAAGGCCTTGGCGAAGTACAGCGAGAAGGCGGCGTAGACGTACCAGTCATACCACTCGACCATGTTGCCGACGGAGCCGCTGAAAATCGATTTGATCCGGCTGGAGGTGGTGCGTTCTTTCGCCGGCGCAGCCGCCGACCCCAGAGGCAAAGTGTTGGAGTTATCCATTGAAGGATCCTTCATCTAGTTGTTTTTATGGAGCGGCGCTTGCGCAGCCTGGCTTGGGCTATAGCAGGAGCTGTGCCAGGTAGGTGAAGGCCCGGTTTAGAAGGGCTGCGAGGTTTTATTGAGCGGAAAGTCGCTGATGATTTGTGATGGGTAAGCGGAAATCCGCTTATGGCTGCCGCCGCCATCGCGGGCAAGCCCACTCCCACATTTGGCTGTGTTCACACCTCGAAATGTGGGAGGGGGCTTGCCCCCGATGGCGTCCTCAAGATCGCTAGAGAAACATCTCCCGTACCAACCCATGCCGCTGCATCTTCTCATTGAAGGTGCGGCGCGGCAGTTGCAGCTCGGCCAGCACCGCCTTGATGTCGCCCTTGTGTCGGGTCAGCGCGGCTTTTAGGCAATGGGCCTCGAAGGCTTCCTGTTGCGAGGCCAAGGATTGCCCGGCCTCGATGCCTTCCGGCTCCGGGTCGCCAAGGCCCAGCACCTGGCGCTCGGCGACGTTGGCCAGCTCACGCACATTGCCCGGCCAGTCATGGCTGAGCAGGCGCCCCAGTTGCGCGCCGCTCAGCGGCTCAACACTGCGACCCAAACGCTCGCCGGCGCTCTGCGCAAAATGGTCGAACAGCAGCGGAATATCTTCACGGCGCTCGCGCAACGGCGGCAGGCGTAGCTGTGCGACGTTCAACCGATACGCCAGGTCTTCACGAAAACGCCCGGCGCGGGCTTCTTCCAGCAAGTCCGGCTTGGTGGCGGCGATGATGCGCAAATCCACCTGAATACTGTGATTGGAGCCCAGCCGCTCCAGCTTCTGTTCCTGTAGCACGCGCAGCAGTTTGACCTGCTGGGCCAGGGGCATGCTTTCGATTTCGTCGAGGAACAGCGTACCGCCATGGGCATATTCCAGCTTGCCGATGCGTTTGCCCTGGGCGCCGGTGAACGCGCCGCTTTCGTGACCGAACAGCTCAGCCTCAAACAGTTGCTCGGGGATCGCGGCACAGTTGAGCGCCACGAACGGCTTTTTTGCCCGTGGGCCGAAATCATGCAGGCAGCGCGCGACCAACTCTTTGCCGCTGCCGGTTTCACCACGAATCAGCACGTTGACCGGCAAGCTCGCCAGGTCCAGCACCTGGCGGCGCAGGTTCTGCAGGCCTCGGGACACGCCCAGCAGGCTGTTTTCCAATTGCGCGCGATGGTCGGCCTGTTGGTGCAGGCGACGGTTTTCGAGGATCAGGCCGCGCTTGTCCAGCGCCCGGCGCAGGCTGTTGAGCAGGGCGTCGGGGCTGAAGGGTTTTTCCAGAAAGTCGTAGGCGCCGTCGCGCATGGCGTCGACGGCCATCGGCACGTCGCCATGCCCGGTCAGCAGGATCACCGGCAAGTCAGCGTCACGGCGTTGCACTTCGGCGAGCAGCTCCAGGCCGCTGAGGCCGGGCATGCGTACGTCGCTCAGAATGACGCCGGGAAAGTCCTTGGGCAATTGCGCCAGGCATTCCTCGGCACGGCTGAACAGCTGCACGTCAAACCCGGACAGGCTCAACCATTGCTCGACGGCCGTGCGAATGCTGGCTTCGTCATCGACCACAATCACGGCGTTCAACATAGGTCGGGCGTCTCCAGTGCGATAGGCAGGCTCAGGGTAAACACCGCGCCGTCGCCACGGTTACTGGCGATCAGGCGACCGCCCAGTTCGTGCACGATAGCGTAGGACACCGCCAGCCCGAGGCCGAGCCCGTCGCCCACCGGCTTGGTGGTGAAGAACGGGTCGAACACGCTGTTGAGGTGCTCTTGGGCGATCCCGCCGCCGCTGTCGCTGACGGTGAGTTGCCACAGCTGTTGGTCGGCGTGCAGGCGGATTTCCAGGCGTTTGCGCGGTTTGTCGGCCATGGCGTCGAGGGCATTGCGCAGCAGGTTGATCAGCACCTGTTCAAGGCGGATCGCATCGCCACGAACCCAGGCGGGGCGGGCCAGGTCGAGTACCACGCCGATGGCTTCGTCGCGCAGGCGCGCATCCAGCAGGTGCAGGGACTGGTCGACCACGGTGGCCAAATCCAGGCGTTCGCGCAGGCCGCTCGGGCTTTTGCGTGCAAACGTCTTGAGGTGGCCGGTGAGCGCGGCCATGCGTGTGAGCATATCGTCCAGCGGGGTCAGGGCCTTGTAGGCGTCGTCCACCCGGCCGTGGTCCAGCAGCAGGCGCAAGGTGGCCAACTGCATGCGCTGGGCGGTCAGTGGTTGGTTGATTTCATGGGCGAGTGCAGCGGACATCTGCCCCAGCGCCGCCAGCTTGGCCGATTGCACCAAACCATCCTGAGCGGTGCGCAGGGCCTGGGTGCGTTCTTCAACCAGTTGCTCAAGCTCCTCGCGACTGCGTTGGCGCAAGCGGGCAAGGCGCCAGCGCTGCGTGAGGAACAGCAGCAGGAACACCAGCGCCAGCCAGGAACCGGCGGCGGCCAGGCCGGCGTTGCGTTGGTCTTCAAAGGCGAACTGCGGTTTGCGCAGCAGGTGCAGGGTCCAGCCTTCGGCCTTGAGCGGCAGGGATTCCCAGATGTAATTGGCGTTGCCATCGGGCCCGTTGACGCGCATCAGGTGGCTGTTTTCATCGAAGCGTTGCAGCGATTCAGCCTGCAGCGGTTGCAGCTGTTTCTTGTCGTATTGGCGGGTGGCCTTGAGTTCAGCCAGGTCGCTGGCCGACAGCGGGCGCAGGTTGCGGTAGCGCCAGCCCGGCTGGTTGGCGATAAACACGATGCCGCGCGCGTCGCTGACCAGCAGCAGGTCATTGCCTTGGGCCCATTCGCGCTCAAGCTCGGGGAATTCCAACTTCACCACCATGGCGCCGAGGAACTGCTCGTGTTCATCCACCACTGCGCTGGAGAGGAAATACCCCGGGACCCCGGTGGTCACCCCCACCGCATAAAAACGCCCGGTGCCCTGGCTCAAGGTCTGGCTGAAATACGGCCGGAACGCGTAGTTGTGCCCCACGTAACTGCTCGGCAAGTTCCAGTTGCTGGCGGCCACAGCCAGGCCGGTGCGGTCCATCAATTCCAGGGTTGAAGACTGTGCAGCGCCATTGATGCGCTCCAGTTTGCGGTTGAGCAGATCCTGGGTGGTGGCATCCAGCGGGCTCTTCAAGGCGCTGATCATTTCCGAGTCCAGCGCGAGCACGGCGGGGAGGGCGCGATAGCGTTCGATCAGGGTGTGCAGCGAGTTGGCGTACAGCGCGAGCTGCTGGTTGGCGCGGGCGGCGTCATCCACCAGGGCCTGGCGCTCGGCATGGCGGGTGGCCAAGGCAGCGGCCAGCACGGCACCGGCGATGATCAGCAGGGAGTAGAAGGTCAGGCGCAGGGGGCGAGGGATCGCGATCATACGGATATGAACAGCTGCAATTAGGGGGGAGCACCATACCATGTGCTGCCTGGGTCTTGTGTTGGGTGGGGGCTTTGGGTGGTGAGCAGGTTTTTTGTGGCGAGCGGGCTTGTGTGGCGAGCGGGCTTGCCCGCGTTGGGTGGCGAAGCCGCCCTGAAACCTGGCGCCTCGGTATCACTGACACATCGCGGTGACCTTATTGGGGCCGCTTCGCAGCCCAACGCGGGCAAGCCCGCTCGCCACATAAGCCAGTGGCCACATAAGCTCTTGGTCATATAAGCCAATGGCCACATAAGCTCTTGGTGATATAAGCCAATGGCCACATAAGCTCTTGGTGATATAAGCCGATGGCCACATAAGCCCTTGGTCATATAAGCCAATGGTTACATAAATCCATGGCCATATAAGCCAATGGTCAGACAAGCCTGCTTGGCACAAAAGAACTGGCCATAAAAAAGGCGACTGGGCCATGGGCCGCAGTCGCCTTTGTGCTTGCGGGAGGGTGCTTACTGCACTTCTACCGCCAGGCTTTCACTGATCTTTTTCTGCCAGATGGCAGGACCGGTGATGTGTACGGATTCGCCCTTGCTGTCCACCGCGACGGTGACCGGCATGTCTTTCACGTCGAACTCGTAGATCGCTTCCATGCCCAGTTCGGCGAAGGCCACCACGCGCGACTTCTTGATGGCTTGCGCCACCAGGTAAGCAGCGCCGCCCACGGCCATCAGGTACACGGCTTTGTGGTCCTTGATCGCTTCGATGGCGGTCGGGCCACGTTCGGATTTGCCGATCATGCCTAGCAGGCCGGTTTGCTCGAGGATCTGACGGGTGAACTTGTCCATGCGCGTGGCGGTGGTCGGGCCGGCCGGGCCAACCACTTCTTCGCGCACCGGATCAACCGGGCCAACGTAGTAGATGAAGCGACCTTTTAGGTCCACCGGCAGGGTTTCGCCCTTGTTCAGCATCTCGACCATGCGCTTGTGCGCCGCGTCGCGGCCGGTGAGCATCTTGCCGTTGAGCAACACGGTTTCGCCCGGTTTCCAGCTTTGTACTTCTTCCGGGGTCAGGGTGTCGAGGTTGACGCGGCGGGCCGACGGGCCGGCTTCCCAGACGATTTCCGGGTAGGCGTCCAGCGGTGGCGCTTCCAGCGACGCCGGGCCCGAGCCGTCGAGCACGAAGTGCGCGTGACGGGTGGCGGCGCAGTTGGGGATCATGCACACCGGCAGCGAGGCGGCGTGAGTCGGGTAGTCCATGATCTTCACGTCGAGCACGGTGGTCAGGCCACCCAGGCCCTGGGCGCCGATGCCCAGTTGGTTGACCTTCTCGAACAGCTCCAGGCGCATCTCTTCGATACGGTTCTGCGGGCCGCGCTTTTTCAGCTCGTGGATGTCGATGGATTCCATCAACACTTCCTTGGCCATCACCGCAGCTTTCTCGGCAGTGCCGCCGATACCGATGCCGAGCATGCCCGGTGGGCACCAGCCGGCGCCCATGGTTGGAACGGTCTTGAGCACCCAGTCGACGATCGAGTCGGACGGGTTGAGCATGGCCATTTTCGATTTGTTCTCGGAGCCGCCACCCTTGGCCGCCACGTCCACTTCCACGGTGTTGCCCGGGACGATGGAGTAGTGGATGACCGCAGGCGTGTTGTCCTTGGTGTTTTTACGCGCGCCTGCCGGGTCGGCGAGGATGGAGGCACGCAGGACGTTTTCCGGCAGGTTGTAGGCGCGACGCACGCCCTCGTTGATCATGTCGTCCAGGCCCATGGTGGCGCCATCCCAACGCACGTCCATGCCCACGCGCACGAACACGGTAACGATACCGGTGTCCTGGCAGATCGGGCGATGGCCGGTGGCGCACATGCGCGAGTTGATCAGGATCTGGGCGATGGAGTCACGGGCGGCCGGCGATTCTTCGCGCAGGTAGGCTTCGTGCATGGCCTGGATGAAATCAACGGGGTGGTAGTAGGAAATGAATTGCAGGGCGTCGGCAACGCTCTGAATCAGGTCGTCTTGCTTGATCACGGTCATGAGTCGCGCTCCTCTATAAGGGAACATTCAATAAAAGGTGGGCCCAGTGTTGCATCGGTCGGCTGAGCCCACCTTTCCAAGGCACGCCAAAGTGGTGCTGGCGCGACGCTAAAAAGGCGCGGCAGTATAACCCGACGCGGTGGCCGATACACCCGACTATGGTCAAACTCTGATGGGTGTGAACACGGGGCCGATGTGGAAGCGGGCTTGCTCGCGAAGGCGGAGTATCAGTCACCCTGTATGTCGACAGGCACACCGCCGTCGCGAGCAAGCCCGCTCCCACAATCGAGCCGCTCGCGGTATGGTTAGCGATCTTCACACTGCTTGAGCCTTTATATGCCTGAACTGCACGTCGGCGAACGCCACTGGTCGGTCGCCACCGGCAGCAACCTGCTGGATGCCTTGAACCAGGCGGGTGTGGCCGTGCCTTACAGTTGCCGCGCTGGCAGTTGCCATGCCTGCCTGGTGCGTTGCCAGGGCGAGGTCGACGACAAGCAGCCCGACGCCCTGAGCCCCGCGCAACGTCAGGACGGCTGGCGTCTGGCCTGCCAATGCCAGGTCAGCGCGGATCTGCGGGTCGAGGCGTTCGACCCGGCGCGTGACGGTTTGCCGGCCCAGGTGGTGGGCGCAGACTGGTTGAACGCGACGGTGCTGCGCCTGCGTCTGCAACCGGAGCGTGGCCTGCGTTATCGCGCCGGGCAGCATCTGGTGCTGTGGGCAGGGCAGGTGGCGCGGCCCTATTCACTGGCGAGCTTGCCCCAGGACGAGCCCTTTCTGGAGTTTCACCTCGATTGCCGCCAGCCCGGCCAGTTCAGCGATCTTGCCCGGCAGTTACAGGTGGGCGACAGGCTGCGGCTGGGCGAATTGCGTGGCGGCGCGCTGCAATACGATCCCGACTGGCAATCCCGGCCATTGTGGTTGCTGGCGTCCGGCACCGGCCTGGGCCCGCTGTGGGGCGTACTGCGTGAGGCGCTGCGCCAGGATCACCAAGGCGCCATCCGTGTGATTCACCTGGCCCATGAGGCCAGCGGTCACTACCTGGCCGAACCCCTGGCGGCGCTGGCTGCGCAGCATCCCAACCTGTCGGTGGAACTGTGGACCGAGGCGCAGTCGGCCCAGGCATTGGCGCAACTGCGGCTTGTTTCGCGGCAGACGCTGGCTTTACTCTGCGGGCACCCAGCCAGCGTCGAGGCGTTTTCCAAGCGCCTGTTCCTGGCGGGGTTGCCGCGCAATCAACTGCTGGCCGACGTGTTTGTGCCCCGTGGTTGAGCGCTGAATTCCACCACCGCGAGACTCGCCATGACCGACGCCATCCTGCAGCAACGCGAACGCGGGGTGCTGACCCTGCAGCTCAATCGCCCCGACAAGAAAAACGCCCTGACCCGTGCGATGTACAGCCAACTGGCCGAGGCGCTGGAGCAGGCCGATGCGGATGCGGCTATCCGCTCGGTGCTGATCCAGGGCAGTAGCGACTGTTTTACCGCCGGCAACGACATCGGCGACTTCCTTGAGCAGCCCCCCACCGACCTCGACAGCCCACCGTTTCACTTCATGCAAAGCCTGCTCAATTGCCGCAAGCCGGTGATCGCTGGCGTCGCAGGGGCGGCGGTGGGCATCGGCACGACGCTGCTGCTGCATTGCGACTTGGTCTATATCAGCCGTGACGCGCGCCTGCGCATGCCGTTCGTCAACCTGGGGTTGTGCCCGGAGTTTGGTTCGAGCTTGATCCTGCCGCGTCTGCTGGGGCATGCAAAAGCCGCAGAACTGTTGCTGTTGGGCGAGGGCTTCAGCGGCGAACAGGCGGTGGCGTGGGGGATTGCCACCGAGGCGTTGAGCAGCGGTGAGGCCGCACTGGCCAAGGCGCGCGAGGTAGCCGAGCGCTTTGAAAGCCTGGCGCCAGGGGCGGTACAGGTCACCAAGCAATTGATGAAAAGTGTCGATCGCGAGCAGTTGCGCACAGTGATTGAAGAGGAGGGTGCGTTGTTCACCCAACGCCTCAAGTCGCCGGAAGCGATTGCGGCGTTGTCTGGGTTTATCGCGCGGCGTTGATCAAATCGGCAGCTCGGCCAGGTCGGCCTCAAGCGCCTCGAGGAACACCTTGACCCGCGCCGGGACGTAGCGCCGGCTGGGCATGATCGCCCACACCGCCAGGTCCTCCAGGGACGCATCCTGCAAATGCACTTGCACCAGCGAGCCGTCCTTGAGTTGCCTGCACACGTCTACGCACGTCAGCATCGCCAGGCCCAGGCCCTGAATGGCCGCGGCCCTCACGGTATCGACGCTGGTGGTCTGAAAGCGCCCGCGCATGCGCCTGGGTTGCAGTGTGTGGTCAATCACCAAGGGCCAGCGGGGCGCGCTATCGAGGATGATGCAGTCGTGGGCGTCGAGGTCACTCACCACGGTTGGATGGCCGCGCCGTTGCAGGTACTCGGGCGAGGCGCAGATCAGTCGCGGGTTGACGCTGATTTTTCGGGCGATCAGTTCCGAATCGGCCAGTGGGCCTATGCGCAGCGCCACATCCATTCCCTGGGCGACGATATCGGCCATCTGCTCGCTGATATTGATCTCGACCTTGAGGTCCGGGTAGTCCTCCAGCAAGCGCGGCAGCAACGCCACGACGATGGACTGGCCGAAGATGCTCGGGGTACTTACGCGCAATACGCCGGACACTCGGCTGGAGGTCTGGCCGAGTTCACGTCGGGCATTGTCCTCCGCCTCGCTCATGGCGAAGGCGTGGGGCAGCAGCGCTTCGCCCTCGGCGGTCAGTGACACCGAGCGTGTCGAGCGATGAAACAGGCGCACGCCCAGCTCTTCTTCCAGCGCCGCCACGCGGCGCGAGACCTGCATCGGCGTCACGTCAAGCTGGCGTGCGGCGGCTGAAAGGCTGCCCGTTGAGGAGACGGCAATAAACACGCGTAGGTCTGAAGTCAGCATAATTATATCGATATCCGTTATAGCGCCTTCACGGTGGGGGGCATTGAGCGCTCATGTCGCGTGCGTTAGCTTTCGCGCAGACCGCAAATGGTGCGCGTGGAGTGAACAAGCATGACTGATTTGAGCCAAAAAGTTTTATCCAAATATGTTATTAAAAATGCATCGTTGGCGAACCGCCTTGCCGTGGCACCCATGACCCGTGTGAGCGCCACCGAAGACGGGCTCCTCACGCCGGCCATGCACGACTATTACCTTCGATTCGCCAAGGGCGGTTTTGGGCTGATCATCAGCGAAGGCTTGTACACCGACCAGGCCTTTTCCCAGGGCTACCTGTACCAGCCGGGCCTGGTGAGTGACGCGCAGGCCTGCTCGTGGACAGCCACCAACCAAGCCCTGCAGCAACAGGGTACAAAAGTGTTTGCACAACTCATGCATGCAGGGGCGCTGAGCCAGGGCAACCGGTTTTCCAAACGCAGTGCAGCCCCGTCGGCGGTGCAGCCGGTAGGCGAGCAAATGCCCTTCTACTACGGGGTCGGTCGCTACAATGAGCCCCTTGAACTCAGCGAAGTGCAAATCGCAGAAGTGATCCAGGGCTTCGTCGATGCGGCGGTGCGTGCAGTGAACATCAGTGGCTTTGATGGCATTGAGATCCACGGTGCCCACGGCTATCTGCTCGATCAATTCCTGACCACCTACACCAACCAGCGTCAGGACCGCTGGGGCGGTGACATTCATGCCCGTGTGGCGTTGCTGCTGGGCATCGTCAAGGCGATCAAAGCCGAACTGGGCAGCAAAGTGCCGGTGGGGATGCGCATTTCGCAAAGCAAAGTGAATGACTTCGTCTACAAGTGGCCAGGTGGCGAAGCGGATGCGCAGGTCATTTTCTCGTCCCTGGCGCAGGCGGGTGCTGACTTCATCCACGTCAGCGAGTACCGAGCCTGGCAGCCGGCGTTTGCTGGCGGGCAGGAGACCCTGGTGGCGCTGGCGCGTCGGTATGCGCCGGGCCTGACGATCATTGCCAATGGGAGCCTGCTTGATATCGGGCGGGCCAATGATGCGTTGCACGATGGTGCCGACCTCATTGCCCAGGGTGAAGGCGCCCTGAGCAATCCAGACTTGCCCCTGCTGTATGCCTCGGGGCGTGAGCCCAGGCCGTTCGATAACGTGATTCTTGGCCCGATTGCCAACATCAAGGACAGTGAATTGGCATTCGGCGCAGAATACGCATGAGCTTGCGAAAGCCCTGGCTGGCCCTCGCCGGACTGTTGATCGCGATTGCGGGCGCGCCCATTGCCGGTGCGGCGGCAAAGACCGCGCCGTTGTTTGAAGCGGGATCATTGCCTGCGCAGTGGCTCAGCGCCGGCCCGGCGTGCGCGACGTTGCGCGATGATTTCCAGGTCCATCCCTACAACGAAAACCTGTACATCCTGCGTCAGTCGGGCTGCGTGAGCAGTGACAAGCCGTTCCTGTACCTGCTGTTTGGCAATGATCGGGCAATCCTGTTTGATACCGGAGCGGGTAATGATGCGCACCCTGCGACTGGCCGTGGGCCGAACGTGGTGGGGGTTGTCGACCAGGTGATCAATCAATGGCTGGCGCGTCATGGCCGCCCATCGATTCCCTTGGTAGTCACGCACTTGCATGGTCATGCCGACCATGTGTGGGGTGATGCCCAGTTTGCAAAACGGCCGGGTACAACTTTCGTCAAACCCAATGATATAGAGGTGCTCAAGGGGTTCTTTGGCATTACCCGCTGGCCGCTACAACGTGTTGCCTACGATCTCGGCGGGCGCGTTCTCGACATTATTCCTGTGCCGGGGCACGATCCGACGAGCATTGCCGTGTATGACCGCCAAACCGCCGTGCTGTTGACTGGCGATTTTGTGTATCCCGGACGGATCTATGTGAACGACCCCGACCCGCAGGTTATGCAGGACAGCGTGCAGCGGCTTGTCGACTTCACCGCCAGCCGCGCTGTGGCGCATGTATTGGGCTCGCACATTGAGCAGCGAGCGCCCTATGTAGAGAACCCCATCGGCCTGCACTATGCGCCGCAGGAAACCCCCTTGCAGCTGGGGCGCGCACATTTGCTGGAGGTGCTTGAGGCGGCGAAGTTGCGCAGCGGGGGCGGAGCTGTGCAGAAGGCCTACCGGGATTTCACGCTTTGTGGCAAGTACCCCAGCTGTGAGCCGGTCACTGCTGGCGTTGTTGAATAGGGCTAGCCCAAAAAACAAAAAGCCCCGCCATTCACATGGCGGGGCTTTTGTTTTTCAGCGTATGACTCAGACCATTGGGTCGCCAACGTGCAGGATCTTCATGCCGTTGGTGCCGCCGATGGTGTGGTAGCTGTCGCCCTTGGTCAGGATGACCCAGTCGCCTTTCTCCACAACGCCACGCTTGATCAGCTCATCGATGGCAGCCTGGCTGACTTCATGAGGCGGCAACGAAGCCGGATCGAACGGAACGGTGTAGACACCACGGAACATGGCCGCACGGGCCTGCGTTTCGCGGTGCGGGGAGAACGCGTAGATCGGTACCGAGGAACGGATACGCGACATGATCAGCGGCGTGTAGCCACTTTCGGTCAGGGCGATAATCGCCTTCACACCCGGGAAGTGGTTGGCGGTGTACATGGCGGCCAAGGCGATGCTCTGGTCGCAGCTTTCGAACACTTTGCCGATGCGGTGGCTGGAGGTCTTGCTGGTCGGGTGCTTTTCGGCACCGACGCAGATACGCGCCATGGCCTGGACCGCTTCCAGCGGGTACGGGCCAGCAGCACTTTCAGCCGAGAGCATCACGGCGTCGGTGTAGTCGAGCACGGCGTTGGCCACGTCGGACACTTCGGCACGGGTCGGCATCGGGTTCTGGATCATCGACTCCATCATCTGCGTCGCCACGATTACCGCCTTGTTGTGGCGGCGTGCGTGCAGGATGATTTTTTTCTGGATACCGATCAGCTCGGCGTCACCGATCTCTACGCCCAGGTCGCCACGGGCAACCATGACCGCGTCGGAAGCCTTGATCAGACCGTCGAGGGTTTCGTCATCGGCCACGGCTTCAGCGCGTTCGATCTTCGCCACCAGCCAAGCGGTGCCGCCGGCTTCGTCGCGCAGTTTACGGGCGTATTCCATGTCGGC
>NZ_WKCB01000036.1 GCF_021606685.1 Pseudomonas syringae | reverse complement strand
GGGGAGGGCGACGGCCCG
This sequence comes from Pseudomonas syringae, assembly GCF_021606685.1. Lineage (GTDB taxonomy): Bacteria > Pseudomonadota > Gammaproteobacteria > Pseudomonadales > Pseudomonadaceae > Aquipseudomonas > Aquipseudomonas syringae_R. The sequence continues at coordinate 53,898 of NZ_WKCB01000036.1, read as the reverse complement.
CCAAAAAAGCAGGAAAACCCCAATAAAACACCCCCCCAAGGGGAGGGTGGGGGTGCCCGCGCCCCCGACGGCAGCCCGGCCGCCTCGCCACAACAGCCCATTTTCCACGACAGCCCATTTTCCACGACAGCCCATTTGCCACGGCTACCAGCCATACCAGATGTACCAGATGGCTAGTCATTCCCGATCCACCCCGCAATCACGCCATCGACTGCCTGCAACCCGCAAAAGCCCCTGCCTGAGCCAACGCGGTCAAAAAGCTGGGAAGGGACTTGCCCCCTCTCCGGTTTTTGCCCGGCCTGGTTTGATGCAATCCTCTTGAATACTTGCCTGATCCTGCGAACTTTCAAGAGTGGAGACTTTTTCTGATAGATAGGCCTTGCGCGTTGGTCTAGAGTTCGACAATAAGCGGCCATCGCAACCTCCTAATTAAAAAGGCCGCACCTACCGTCGATCAGCAGGTGAGCCCCGCCATGGAATTACGTATTAACCAAAAGGCCTATCAGGTCGATGCCGACGCGGACACGCCATTATTGTGGGTGATTCGCGATGACCTGGGCCTGACCGGCACCAAGTACGGTTGCGGCCTGGCCCAGTGCGGCGCCTGTTCGGTGCTGGTGGATGGCAATGTGGTGCGTTCGTGCGTGACGCCAGTGGCCGGCGTGGTCGGGCGTGAGATCACCACCATCGAGGCCATTGAGGCCGATGAGGTGGGCAAACGCGTGGTCAGCGCCTGGGTCGAGCACCAGGTAGCGCAGTGCGGTTATTGCCAGTCCGGGCAGGTGATGGCGGCCACCGCGCTGCTCAAGCACACCCCCGCGCCCACAAATGCACAGATCGACGCGGCGATGGTCAACCTGTGCCGCTGCGGCACCTATAACGCCATCCATGCCGCCATGCATGACCTGGCCGCCGGGAAGGAGACCGCCTGATGAATACGCCTGTCGAAATCCCCGGCGTAGTCTTGGGCGACCCGGTCAACCTGTCGCGCCGACGCTTCCTGGCCAGTACCGCCGTGGGCGCGCTGGTTATCGGTTTTGGCCTGCCGCTGGGTGCGGCCAGGGTGCAGGCGGCTGCCGGCACCGCCGCTGAACGCGGCACCCAGGTGCCGGCATTCCTGGAGATCCGCCCGGACGGCACAATCCGCTTGCTCAGCCCCTTTATGGAAGGCGGCCAAGGCACCCACACTGCCATGGCGCAGATAGTCGGCGAAGAGCTGGATGCCGACCCGGCCACCTTCATGGTCGAAGCCGCACCGCCTGGCGACGCTTACGTGGTGATGGAAAACGGCATGCGCATTACCGGCGGCAGCATGTCGGTGCGCATGAGCTACCCAACCATGCGCCGCCTCGGCGCCCTGGCCCGCGCCATGTTGCTGCAGGCCGGTGCCGAACAGCTCGGTGCGCCTCTGAGTGAGCTGACCACCCAACCTGGTCGCGTGGTGCACGCCGCGTCCGGCCGCTCCCTGGGCTACGGTGAGTTGGCCGGCCGCGCCCTCGATATGCCGGTGCCCGACCCTGCCACCATTACCCTGCGTGATCCCAGCCAGTTCCGCTGGATCGGCAAGCCGGTAAAACGCGTGGACGCCTACGACAAATCCACCGGCAAGGCGCTATACAGCATTGACCTGAAAGTCGACGACATGCTCCACGCCGCCGTGCAGCACGCGCCGCGCCTGGGCCTGACCGTGGGCAGCCTGCGCAACCAGCCGCAAGTGGAGGCCATGAAGGGCGTGCACTCGGTGCATGTGCTGCCCGGCGCAGTGGCCGTGGTGGCCGAACGCTGGTGGCATGCCAAGCGTGCGGTAGAGGCCATCCAGGTCGACTGGCAGGAACCGACCGCCGATTCCAAAGTGCGTGCGATGCCCGCAGACTTCTCCAGCGACAAGTACCGTGACTTCCTCGCGGCCCAGCAAGGCCCGGCGCGTGACGACGAAAACGAGGGCGATGTGGCCGCCGCGCTGAAAAACGCCAAGACCACGGTCGAAGCCACCTACCACAACCAGTACGTCAACCATGCGCAGTTGGAGCCGCCGTCGGCCTTGGCGCGCTTCAACCCGGACGGCTCGCTGGACATCTGGCTGCCCAACCAGGCGCCCGACATGTTCCGCGCCGACATCGCCAAGCGCACCGGCCTGGCGCTGGAACAAATCACCCTGCACTCACCGTTGCTGGGCGGCTTTTTCGGCCGGCATTTTCTCTACGACTCGGCCAGCCCCTACCCGCAAGCCATCGCATTGGCCAAGGCGGTGGGCCGTCCGGTCAAGCTGATCTGGAGCCGTGAAGAAGAATTCCTGCGAGATGTGTTGCGCCCGGTGGCAGTGGTCAAGTTCCGCGCCGCCCTCGACGCCGACGGCCTGCCGGTGGCGATCGAAGCGGTGAGCGCCACCGAAGGCCCTACCGAAGCGATTGCGGGCAAACAGGGCGAGAAACTCGACCCCACGGCCCTCGAAGGGCTTTCAGGCAAAAGCTACGCGATCCCTAACAAACGTATCGCGCAGATCTACGTCAAAGGCCCGGCGATGCTCGGCTACTGGCGCTCGGTGGGCAATTCGCTGAACGATTTTTTCTACGAAGCGTTCCTCGATGAGCTGGCGGACAAAGGCGGCCGCGATCCGTATGAGCTGCGTTTGCACCTGCTGCGCGACAACCCGCGCCTGACCACCTTGCTCAAGGCGGTCGGCGAGTTGTCCGGTGGCTGGAAGCGTGGCCCCTACACCGCCGAAGACGGCAGCCGCCGCGCGCGCGGCGTGGCCATGGCCTCGCCGTTCGGCTCCCACGCGGCGGTGATCGCCGAAGTGTCGATTGAACAGGGCCAGGTCAAGGTGCATGAAATCTGGGAGGCCATCGACCCCGGCAGCATCGTCAACCCGGCGATTGTCGAGGCGCAGGTCAATGGCGCCGTCGCGCTCGGGTTATCGCAGACGTTGCTGGAAGAAGCGGTGTACGTGGACGGCAAGCCACGGGCGCGCAACTACGACCTTTACCCGATCCTGCCGCCCTCGCGGATGGCCAAGGTGCACGTAAAGATTGTCGAGAGTGGCGAAAAAATGGGCGGTATCGGTGAGCCTCCGCTCCCGGCAGTGGCGCCAGCGGTGGCCAATGCGGTGGCGCAGTTGACCGGCCAGCGGATTCGCAGCCTGCCATTAAGCCGACACACCTTCAGCTAACCGAGCGAGACTGCCCATGAACAACCGTCGATTCGCAAGAACCGCAGGCTGGCTGGTGCTGCCCTGCCTGGTCGCAGCCGGTGTGCTGGCCTGGTATGTCACGCGCCAGCCCGCGTCCCCTTTTGAACAAGCGCAAACCGCCAGCGCCGACGCGGCGCTGATCAGCCGTGGTGAGTACGTCGCGCGCCTCAGTGACTGCGTGGCCTGCCACAGCCTGCCGGGCAAGGCACCCTTCGCCGGCGGCCTGGAAATGGCCACGCCGCTGGGGGCGATCCACGCCACCAACATCACCCCCGACCCGTTGACCGGTATAGGCGCCTACAGCCTGGCCGACTTCGACCGCGCGGTGCGCCATGGCGTGGCACCCGGCGGCCGCCGACTGTACCCGGCCATGCCCTACCCGTCCTACGTCAAGCTGAGCGACGACGACATCCGGGCGATGTACGCGTTTTTCATGAAGGGCGTGCAACCTTCCAACCAGGCGAATATCCCCAGCGATATTCCCTGGCCGCTCAATATGCGCTGGCCCATCGCCCTGTGGAATGGCGTGTTCGCGCCCACCACCCCCTACGCCGCCAAACCCGCCCAGGACGCGCTGTGGAATCGCGGCGCTTACATCGTTCAGGGCCCGGGTCACTGCGGCAGCTGCCACACGCCGCGCGGCCTGGCCTTCAACGAGAAAGCCCTGGACGAGTCCGGCGCGCCGTTCCTTGCTGGCGCGTTGCTCGACGGCTGGTACGCACCGAGCCTGCGCCAGGACCCCAACACCGGGCTGGGCCGCTGGAGCGAGCCAGAGATCGTGCAGTTCCTCAAGACCGGGCGTAACAAACATGCGGTGGTCTACGGTTCGATGACCGAAGCGTTCAACAACTCCACCCAGTTCATGGCCGACGACGACCTGGCCGCCATCGCCCGCTACCTCAAGTCACTGCCCGGCGACCCGCAACGCGACGGTACGCCGTGGCAGTACGTCACGGCAGATACGCGTCAGGATATCCCCGGCGCCCACACCTACGCGACGCGCTGTGCGTCCTGCCACGGCGCCGACGGCAAAGGCCAGCCCGAATGGATGCCACCGCTGGCCGGCGCGACCTCGGCCCTGGCCAAGGAAAGCGCCTCGGCGATCAACATCACCCTCAACGGCTCACAACGCATCGTCGCTGCCGGCGTACCGGATGCCTACCGCATGCCGGCGTTTCGCGAGCAACTGTCCGACGCCCAGATCGCCGAGGTCCTGACCTACATGCGCAGCACCTGGGGCAACCAGGGCGGCGCCGTGGACGCCAAGGCGGTGGCCAAGCTGCGCGAGCATACCGACCCGGCCAGCAGCAGCCCGATCATCCTGCACATGCGCTGACCGGCCAGCAGGCTGATAGTGACGAGCGGGCTTGCCCGCGTTGGGTCGCGAAACGGCCCCATTTTTTGTTTAAAGAATGGGACTGCTACGCAGTCCAACGCGGGCAAGCCCGCTCGCCACACAAGCCCGCTCGCCACAACGGCGGGTTTGTTCCAGCCAGCCGACTTCGTCTGACAATCAAAACGGAATCCCACTACACAATGGATTAGCCATTACGCACGGAAACACGTTGGCAGCCTCGGCAAGATAGAGACCCAACTGACGGAGCGGAATATGGCACATCCACACAACCTCTATACATGGCTGGCGTCCTGGCTGAATGACGGTTCCTTTAAGCGCTTTTTTATACATATAAAATATGCATAACGAAAACGTTCAGGATTCAGTATCACGAGGCAAAAAACATCGCTAATCAGCACAAGCACAGAGGCGTAAGCCTGGCCGACGCGGAACCGGTGTTCTACGACGAAGCTGCGCTGACGATACGGGACCACGATCACGATGAAGAACGCTGGGTGACGATGGGCACGGACGCCAAGGGGCGAGTCCTGGTAGTCGCGTATACCTACCGTGACCCGAATTTCGTGCGCATTATCAGTGCCAGACTCGCATCCAAAAATGAACGGCGCCAGTATCTGGAGGCTTGAACCATGAAAGAAGAATTCGATTTCACCCACGGTAAGCGCGGGGCAATTGCTAACAAAAACGGCAAGACCCGCATCACTATCATGCTTGACGATGCGGTGATCGACGCCGCCCGCGAACGTGCGCAAAGCGCCGGCACGGGCTACCAAACTGTGATCAATAACCTGTTGCGTCAGGCATTGATTTCGCCAGAGGCACACGCTCTAGCGCCAGCGCCAAAGAAGCAGGCTAAAACCTTGCACGTCATTAACGCTGGCATCAGCCACTCTGAGGTTGAAGCACTGGAGCAGCAACTTATCGCTGTCGCTGGCGAATTGAATCGAGTGCTGGGCACGTCCAAACCGACCAAACCCAGAACCAAGGCTACGTAATAGGCCGACTCCGCTGTCGGCCCCTCTTTCAACGCCCACCGAACGAATAGGCGCTCCGGCGAGCCTACCCGACCTTGATCACCACCTTGCCAAACGCGCCTCGGGCCAGGTGCTCATAGGCTTGGACGGCCTGATCGAACGTATACACGTGATCAATCACCGGTCGAATCCGGTGTTCATCGAGAAACGCGTTCATGCGGTCGAAGGCGGTGCGCGGGGCTACGGCGATGCCGCGGATCGTGGTTTGGCGGAAGATCATCGGCATCAGGTTCAGGGCCGAGGTCTGGCCGGTCAGGAAGCCGATCTGGGCGATCCGCCCGCCCACCTTGGTGGCTGCGATGGACTGGTTGATCCCGTCACCACCGGCCACGTCGAGCAAGACATCCACGCCTTGGCCATCGGTGAGCTTGAGCACCTGCTCGGCCCATTCGGGGTGGGTGCGGTAATTGACGCCGGCGACGGCTCCCAGTTGCATCAAGGCTTGCAGGTTGGCATCACGGCTGGACGTGACGATGACCCGGGCACCCAGCGCCGTGGCGATCTGCGCAGCAAACACCGACACGCCGCCTGACCCTTGCACCAGCACGGTCTGGCCGGCCTGGACCTGGCCGTAATCCACCAAGGCATACCAGGCCGTCAGTGCGGCAATCGGCAGCGTCGATGCCTCTTCGTCCGACAGCGTGTCGGGCGCGCGCACGGCGCTGTCCTGGTGGATGATCATGTACTCGGCGAGGCCGCCTGGCAGTGGCGAACCAAAGCAATAGTCGGGCTCATCGGGGCCGGGCATGCCGTCCAGCCAACGCGAATACAGATGGGAGTTGACCCGTTCGCCGATCGCAAAGCGCGTGACGCCAGCACCGACGGCCACCACCGTGCCTGCCATATCGCTCACCGGGATCAGCGGCTTGGGCACGCGGTGTGGTTCGTAGATCCCGTCCACAATCGCCTTGTCGCGATAGTTGAGCGACACCGCGCCCACCTTGACCAGCAGCTCACCCGCCTGGGGTACGGGGGTTGCCACCTCGGCCTGCACCAGGTTGTCCAAGCCGAAATCCTGTAAAAGCCATGCTTTCATTGTCTGTCTCCAGGGCGGCCGGCAGCATCAGTACCACCGGCGAAGAACCCAGTGTCGTGGGATCGCCGGGTGGGATAAATGCGCACAATCGGTCAAGATTGTTACCCTGACAGGCAATAATCACCTTTATGGAGCAGCGGATGGAGCTTTTACAGTCGATGCAGGTGTTCGCCAAACTCGCCGAGCTGGGCAGTTTTACCAAGGTCGCCGATGCCCTGCAGACCGGGCGACCGCACGTCACGCGCACCATCCAGGAGCTGGAGGCGTCATTGGGCGTGCGCCTGTTCCAGCGCACCACCCGCAAGGTGCAGCTGACGGCGGAGGGTGAACGTTTTTACGAGCGCGTGAAGGCCATTCTGGCAACCATCGCCGACGCCACGACGATGTTCGAGCGCAGCGGCGCGACGCTGCGCGGCAGGCTGCGCGTGGATATCCCCACGGCATTTGCGCAGCGCAGCTTCATGGAAAGCCTGCGCACCTTTACCGTTGCGTATCCCGATATCGAGCTGGTCCTGGGCGTGACGGATCGCACGGTCGACCTGGTCGCCGAGGGCATTGATTGCGCGTTGCGCATCGGCGAGCTGCCGGATTCAAGCATGGTTGCGCGTGAAATAGGCAGCGCCACGATGGTCACCTGCGCCGCCGCCGACTACCTGGCCGCGTGGGGAGTACCGGACACCGTGGAAAGCCTGGCCAGGCATCGCGGGGTCAATTTCCTCTCGGGGCACAACAAGCGGCCTTTGCCCTGGCATTTTTTGGTTGACGGTGAAGACCAACCTTACGTGCCCAGCGTTGGCATCAGCGTGAACGAATCCAACGCCTACGTGCAGTGTGGGGTTGCCGGCTTCGGCATTATTCAGGCCCCCGGCATCACCGTTGAGACCTTGCTGGCCAACGGCGATTTGGTGGAGGTGTTAGGCGACTTTCGACCGCGCCCGCGCCTGGTGTCGGTGCTGTACCCCAGCCGAACCCACCTTGCGCCGCAGGTCGGGGCATTTGTGGAGTGGCTGAAGGCGCATTTCCCACGGCTGCATCCTGCGTGGTTCAGTGCCCGTCAGCCGTAATTGCTCAGTACGTTCGCACCTGGCACCCCTAACGTGAGGGCATGGCTGACCCAGCCCTCCCCTGTTGTGCCGAGGCGCAGAGCGTTTACAGGTCGTAGCGCACCGCCATACCCAAGGTGCGTGGCGCACCGGCGTCGATGATTTCGTCATCGCGGTTGTTGGTGACGTAGTGCTTGTTGAAGGCATTTTTCACGAAGCCCGACACCGCGACATTCTGGGTCACTTTGTATTCGCTGCTGAAGTTGGCCAGCACGTAGTTGTCACTGCGGCGCTCGCCGGTAACCTTGCCGGCGCCATTGAACTCGTAGGCCGACGGTGCCGCGCTTTGGTACGTGACGTCGGTGTTGAAGGTCAGGCGATCATTGAAGCGATAAAGGCCGCCAACCGATGCCTTGTACTTGGGCGCGTAGTAGAACGCCTGGCCACTGCGGTCCTCGCCATTGCCTGCGACAAAATCCTTGTACTTGCCATCGGTAACGGCGCCCCCAAGGGTCAGCGTCAGTTGCTCGCTGAGGTCTTTCTCGAGGAAGACTTCCAGGCCCTTGATGTCGCTGCGCCCGGCGTTGTACACGTTGATGACATTGCTGTTGGCTTGCCGCACGCTGACCTGCTGGTCTTTCCAGTCGGTGTAATACAGGTTGGCGCGTGCACGCAGGGTGTCGTCGAAGAATGAGCCACGGTACGACAGCTCATAGGTGGTGGTGTATTCCGGGTCATACGCCTCGTGGCCACTGCCGGAGCGTACGTTGACGCCGCCGCCGCGATAACCTTTTTGCACCATGAAGCCCAGGTACTGGCCGGTGGCGAGTTCGTAGTTGAGACCCAGCTTGGGCAACAAGGCTGCAAACGACTTTTTGACCTTTGCCGGCTCGGAGATATCGTCCTGTTTGATGTCGGTGTCGTTGCTCTCATGGTCGTAGCGCAGGCCGGTGATCAGGGTCCAGCGCGGGGCAAAGGTCCAGTCGACCTCACCGAACAGCGCCTTGTTTTCAATGGTCGTGTCGCCTTTGACCGTCGCCGCCAGTACGTCGTCGAACAACAAGCGGTCGTGGAAATTGTTGGTGTTGTGGCCGTAGTAGACGCCCGCGAAGCTCTTCACGGTGTCCGAGGTGTAATTGAGACGCAGCTCCTGGCTGAACAAGTTGCCATCCTGTTTGCGCCGGATCACTTCATTGTCGACAGCGTTCTGGTCGAAGTCGAGGCGGTTGGTGTAGTCCGAGCGCGTGTTGGCGGTCAGGCTGGTGATCGACCATTGGTCATCAAGGCGGTAGTCGACCTTGGCGCTCACGGTGTCCTGGCTGAGGTTGTCGAACGCCTGGGTGTTGGAGGACACCTTGTAGTAACGCACTTTGTCGGGGGTGCGGATCACCGAGTTGTCGCCCTGGCGGTGTTCGTTGTGGGCGTAGGTCAGCAGCACATCAAGATCGTCGTTGGGCAGGATCAGCAACTTGCCGCGCGCGTTGCTGGTGCGATGGGGGTTGGCGTCTTTGTCGAGCGCGATGTTGTCGATGTAGCCGTCGCCATCCTGATAATCCAGGGCGATGCGCCCGGCTATCTTGTCGTCGACGATGGAGCCACCACCGGCCACCGCCGCGCCTTTTTCACCGTAGTTGCCCACATTGGTTTGCGCCGAAAAACTCGGTGTGAACGTCGGGTTGCGGGTCTGGATCACCACCGCGCCGGCCAGGGAATTGCGCCCCTGGGTGGTGGATTGTGGGCCGAGGAAGACTTCGGCCTGCTCCACATCCCACAGGGTGGTCGGGCTCAGGGTAAGGCTGCGGTTGGGCTGCACAGCGCCATCCACATACACCGACACGGCGCCATTGAGGGTGGCCGGGCCCTGGTCGTCGAAACCGGAAACCGGCACGCCGCGAATGCCCCAGTTTTCGTTACCGGCCTGGCTGTACACACCGGGCGTGCGGGCGAAAACATCCACCAGGCTGTGGTCGGCCTTGTCGCGCAGCTGCTGCTCGGTCACCACCACCACACTGGACTGGGTCTGCTCCAGGCTGCGGTTGATTTTTTCCCCGCTGACTGTGATCGGAGCGATTTCCAGGGTGTCCGCTTCGGCCGCCCAGGCACCGCCCGCCACACACACCACCGAGCCTACCGCCAGTGCAATTGTATTCTTTTTGAAATTCACGCCCCGTGCCCCTGTCCCGATCATTATTGTTTTTGCGGCAGGCTCAAAGCAGCCAAACGCCGGCGTGGCGGAGTCTAAGCGATAGGTAACAAGAAGTGAATGCAATTGATAACGGATGTCATTGGAGACAAAACGCATTGATGTATCCGATTGAATACAGATGAGCCGATGAAGCAGCGCGTCATATTGCGCGCGGCAATCCTGAGCATTGCTGAATTCAACTCACAAGATCATGGGGTCTCGACCGGCTAATCCTTGGAGGTCTCCTGGCCTAAAGTGACGGATTGCCCTTCCAGGAGAACTCCCAATGACAGATGTCACCGTAGTCATCGGCGCCGGCTCGATCGGCCAGGCCATCGCTCGACGCGTCAGCGCGGGCAAACACGTGCTGCTCGCGGACCTGCGCCAAGAAACCGCACACGCCGCCGCACAAGTATTGAGGGATGCAGGGTTTGAGGTCACCACGGCAACCGTGGATGTGTCGTCGCGCGCGTCGGTACAGGCACTCGTCACACAGGCTGCGAGCATCGGCGCGATTACCGGTGTGATCCACGCCGCCGGGGTTTCGCCCTCCCAGGCACCTCCCGCCACGATTCTGCGGGTCGACCTGTACGGGACTGCCCTGGTGCTCGAGCTGTTTGGCGAGGTCATCGCCGCAGGTGGCTCGGCAATCGTCATCGCTTCGCAGTCTGGCCACCGCTTGCCGGCGCTGACGGCCGAACAAAACACAGCCTTGGCGTTGACCCCCACCGAGGACCTGCTGGCGTTGCCGATGCTGCAGCCGGACCGCGTGACTGATCCGCTGAACGCCTACCAGCTGTCCAAACGCGGCAACTCGCTGCGCGTGGCGGCGCAGGCGGTGCGCTGGGGCAAGCGCGGTGCGCGCGTCAACACGATCAGCCCCGGGATTATCTTCACGCCCCTGGCCCGGGACGAACTCAACGGCCCGCGTGGCGATGGCTACCGCCGCATGATCGAATCCTGCGCCGCCAAGCGCGGCGGTACGCCCGATGAAGTGGGCGCCGTCGCAGCCCTGCTGATGGGGCCCGAAGGCGGTTTCATCACGGGTAGCGATTTCCTCATGGACGGCGGCGTCACCGCTCAGTACTGGTACGGCGACGACCAGTAAGGCGCGCCTCAGGCGTCGTGCACCCAGTCGCGCAACGCCTGGGCAAACATGCGCAAGGCCATCGGCGGGTGCCGGTTGGCCGGGTAGTACAGACACGCGCCGGCATAGGTCGGGCCCCATTCCGGCAACAGGTGCACCAGGCGCCCATCGCGCAGATGCTCTTGCACCTGATGCTCAGGCACCCAGGCGATGCCCACGCCGGCCAACGCGGCCTCTGTCATCAGGTTGATGTTGTCCATGGTCAGGGGCCCGTCGACGTCGATACTGGCGGAGCGCCCCTCATGCTCCAGGTCCCAGCGGAACAAGGTGCCGCTGGCAAAGCGAAACCGGATGCATCGATGCGCCTTGAGGTCATGCGGCACCACCGGCGCCGGGTGCCGGCGCAGGTACGCGGGCGACGCGACGGCCGCAAAGCGCACATCGGGGCCGAAACGCACGGCGATCATGTCGCGCGGCACATCGTCAAACAGGCGGATGCCTGCATCGAAGCCGTCAGCGACGATATCGACCAGCCGGCTATCGGCCACGCACTCGATGTGGATTTGCGGGTTGTCCTGCAAAAACTGCGGCATGACATGGCGGATCAACAGCGTGAAGGAAGACTCCGAGGCGCTGAGGCGGATCAGCCCCGACGGTGTGTTGCGCTCCGACGTGACATCGTTGACCGCGCACTCCAGCTCACCCAACAGCGGCTGCACGCGCAAAAACAACTGCTCACCCGCTTCGGTCAGGGCGACCGAGCGTGTGGTGCGATTGAACAAACGCAGCTCCAGCCGCGACTCAAGCCCGCGCATCGAGTGGCTCAGGGCCGAGGCCGAAACCCCGAGCACCCTGGCGGCGCCACTGAAGCTGCGCTGTTCGGCGATGGCGACAAAAGCGGTCAACTCGGGAAGGCCGGCACGGATCATTGGTGAGTTACCTTGAGCTGCCCATGAGTAGGGCGATCGATTATTGAATCAAGCACATGAATCTCAAGTGTACCTTTCCAACCCCGACATTGCCTTCCCTGCCCCTCACCCGGCTCAGCTCACGTTGCGCCCTTCAACCGGGTAGCCCGGGTCGGTGAAACCGTGGGTCGACGCGTGGCCCGGCACCACCAGGCTGTCGACCAGTTGTTCGTCCTCCGGCCCCAACTCCAGGCCCAACGCGTGCAGGTAGCTGTCCCAATGCGCCTCGGTGCGCGGCCCGGCGATGGCCGCGCTGACCCGCTGGTTTTTCAACACCCAGGCGATGGCAAAGGCCACGGAGGTGGTACCGCGCTCGGCCGCATGCTGGGCGATGGTCTACGCGATCTTGAGCGACTCGGGACGCCATTCCGTCTGCTGGATGCGCGCGTCACCGCGCCCTGCGCGGGTGTCAGCCGGCGGCGGTGCGTCCACCGGGTATTTGCCGCTGAGTACACCCCGGGCCAGCGGGCTGTAGGGCACCACGCCAATGCCGTAGTGGCCTGCGACAGGCAGTTGCTCGACCTCGGCGATGCGATTGACGATGTTGTACAACGGCTGGCTGACGGTCGGCCGCTGGATCCCCAGCGCGTCGGCGATGCGCACCATCTCGGCGATTTTCCAACCGTGGAAATTCGAAACGCCGTAATAACGGATCTTGCCTTGGCGGATCAAGTCGTCGATGGCGCGCAAGCCCTCTTCCATCGGCGCATCACTCAAGGTGCGGTGGAAATACAGGATGTCGAGGTAGTCACTGCCCAGGCGTTTCAAGCTGGCGTCGACAGTCTGCATGATCCATTTGCGCGACTGGCCCTGTTGATTCGGGCCGGCGTCGGCTGCCGTCGGGTAGCCGAATTTGGTCGCCACCACCCAGTTGTCACGTTGAGCCGCAATGGCGCGGCCGACCACGGCTTCGGAACGACCGCCGTGATACGCATCGGCGGTGTCGATGAAGTTGATGCCCGCGGCACCCGCCTTGTCGATGATGCGCTTGGCCGTTGCTTCGTCCGTCTCGCCGCCGAACATCATGGCGCCCAGACACAACGGCGATACCTTGAGGGCGCTGCGGCCCAGATAACGATAATTCATCAGTCACCCTCGAATGCGTTGAAAAGATCAGTTGATCCTAGCCGCCTTCGAATGAGTGATTAAGCCGCGAAAAAGGGATACGGCCATGAACTCAACTCATGAATGGCTCAGCCCTTGTAGCGCAGTGCGTCCACCACCAGTGCCAGCGCGCGTGACGATTGGCGGCGGCTCGGGTAGTAGATGTGCATACCCGGGAAGGTCGGGAACCACGCCTCCAGCACCCAGCACAGGCGGCCAGCGGCGACGTGCGCGGTCACCAGGTCTTCGGGCAGGTAGGCCACGCCGCAGCCATCCAGCGCAGCGGCGAGCATCGGGTAAGTGCCATTGAACGTCAGTTGGCCCTGCACCCGAACCTGCAGCGCGTGATCACCGTTGGCCAGTTCCCACGGGTAGCAACCGCCATGGGTGGGCAGCCTCAGGTTGATGCAGTTATGCGCCGCCAGGTCATCCGGCACCTGCGGCGCGGGGTGCGTTTGCAGGTACGCCGGCGACGCGACCATGGCCATGCGCAGGTCGGGGCCGACCCGCACGGCGATCATGTCCTGGGCAACCTGGTTGCCCAGGCGCACGCCGATGTCATAACGCTCGGCGACGATATCGGTCAGGCCGTAGTCGGTGGTGATCTCGATGTTGATGTCCGGGTACCGCGGCATGAAGTCCGCCAGGCGCGGCCACAACAGTGCGTTCGCGGCATAGTCGGTTGCCGAGATGCGCAGGGTGCCGCGCGGCGAATCGCGCAGTTCGACCACTTGGGCAAGGTCGGCCTCGATCTCTTCAAAGCGTGGCGCCAACTTGTTGAACAACTGCTCGCCGGCGTCGGTAGGCGCGACGCTGCGGGTGGTGCGCGTCAACAAGCGCACCCCGAGTCGCGTCTCCAGCGCCCGGATGGTGTGGCTCAGCGCCGACTGCGAAACACCCAGTTGGGCAGCGGCGCGAGTAAAGCTGCGTTCCCGCGCGACCGCCACAAATGCCAACAGGTCGCCGTAACCTTCGCGCGCCATTGATGAGCCTCATTCATAAAGTGATCGAGGTACAGCCTATCGCACATCAGCACGAAGGTGTCATGGCAACGCCTGTGTGGCTCAGATCGTTACGGCGCGACGGTGACATCCGCTTGGCCGCTCTGCGCCAATGCACGATGAATAAAGCCTTGGGCTTTTTTGCGTTGGACAAACCCACGCACATACGCCGCCCCGGCATCATGGCCACGCGCAACGGCCATCGCCTGGCGAATCGCGGTGAAGGCATCGGGCAATACCCGATAACGCGAGCCTGCATCGGCGACCTTCTGCAATGGCTGGCGTACACCTGCCGCTGCATCAAGGCTGTGCTCGATAAACAGGTCCACCGCGCCTGCCGATGTGTCGGCGCGCTCCAACTGCGCGTTGCGCAAGGTTCGCGTGAGGAACAGGTCGTATGCCGCGCCCTTGCCTACGGCCAGTTTCACGCCTGCTTGATCGAGATCGGCAACCGTTTGGTAAGGCGAATCCTGTTCGACCAGGTAAGTGCCTTCGATGATCACGTAAGGTTCGCTGAAAGCGAGCTGGGCTTCACGCACCGGCTCGATCGCTAGGAACGCGACACTCCACACGCCCTCCTCCAACGCAGCGAAGACCTTGCCCGCCGCATCATAGGTACGCATCTGCAACGGCACGCCCAATTCCTCGGCAAGTGCCTTGGCCAGCGCCACGGACACCCCTTGCGGGCTCCCATCCGGCGCCAGCTGGGCGAGTACCGGGTTACCCAAGTTGATCGCCGCGCGCAGTACGCCGTCGGGCGCCAGGTCTGCCAATACGGCAGGCAAGACAGTCGTCATCAGTCACTCCAATACAGGTTGGGGCCTGCCAGATTGGCAGGGCCTGAAAAACAATCAAGCCACTTGGCGATTGAACTGAGCAGAAGGTGTGGGGTGCACCCTCATAAAATGCTCGGGACGACGGACTTCTCCGGCGCCCCGTTTTATGATGTCGGGCGGCTTCAGCCTTGCATCCGCGTTCGGACTTGATACGGAGATCCCATGTCCTTTGTTCCAGCCTTTACCGATTTTCTGTTGGCTCACCTGTCAGGCCTAAGGATTTTCATATGCGTGGCATGCTCCTCATCTGATAGCTGGAAGCCGCAACTGATATAAAATGCGGCGCCGCTTGCGGTATCAGTGGCAAGACGCACAACACGAAAGTGCCCGGCGGCGTAGTCCAAAAGCTGGTTTACCAGGGATCTTCCTAGGTTCTGCCCCCTGAATGCTCCTGAGACATACACCCTGCGTAACCTGCCGACGCCTGCCTGACCATAGGGGTCAATTGAAAGGCCCCCAACGCCCACCAAAGAACCGTCCAAAAAGGCGGCCATGAGGCATTCGCCCGGCGCATCGAAGCGATTCGCCCCTGTATTCCATTCGGTGATCAGACGCGTGAGAAAATTAAATCCCTGAGCGATTGCCTCGTCTTCCAGCGCCAGAATCTGCTGGGGAAGCGCGGTGACTTGCGTGATTTCGACCTGTCGCACTCGATGTCCTTGAGCTGCACGTGGTTGGGTTGGTAGCGAGTCCGATGGAATCGATGCGGACCATCGCAGCATAGCCGTGGGCACGAGTACGACCCCTTCTTCATTAACGTCCAAGGAACGACGCTATTCGGGATACCGCGTCATCTAATGGCAGGAGATAGAAAACCAAGTTTCGATTGCAGCACTGATCCCAAGTCGAAATACGCGATAGGGTTGGCTGGTCTGTATGAGATCAACGGCTGTTTATGGAGGATCGTGATCGTGTCACCACCGAGCCGATTTTGAGGGGTGCACTCAGCAGTCTGATCAATGCAAAACCGAGTCAACGACTAGTTTCCACCGCCTAAGACTAATTTTTCTCCAGCATTGACGCTCATTGTCATCAATGCTCTTTGAGCATATCTTGTAGAAAACTTATACAAGGTTAGCCTCATTGTACAAGAACAAGGATTGGCCGCTGACGCTTTATTTTGACGGCCATTGCCCACTCTGCGCTCGAGAAATCAAACTGCTCAGTACGCGAGCGGCGCCGGATCGCCTTCTATTTGTCGATATCCGCCATGAAGCCTTCGACGCAAAATCGTTGGGTTTCACGCTCGTGCAAATGGAGTCATCACTGCACGCCAGGTTCGACGATGGAACCTGGGTAACCGGGTTGGATGCAACACTCTGCAGTTGGCGAGCAGCGGGCCTCGGTATCTGGGCGGCTCCGTTATCATGGCGGTTAACCAGGCCATTTCTAAATCTTGGCTATAGACTTTTTTGCCGCTGGCGTTCGCATTTGGGATGGCTGCCCCATCCTGACGGTAGCGCTCGCTGCCGCGCTGAGCGCTGTGCAATACCAGATACCAAACGCGCCACAAGCAGCAACGCGTCGCCTCCCGGAGGTATTGATGAACAACGCTAGCCGCCTGCGCCTGGTCCTGGGTGATCAGCTGTCGTTCGATCTCGCCTCACTGCAGGGCCTGGATAACGAATGCGATACCGTGCTTATGGTTGAGGTGATGGAGGAAGCCAGCCATGTTCCTCATCATCCGCAAAAAATCACCCTGATCTTCAGTGCCATGCGCCACTTTGCCGAGGCATTACAGGCGCGGGGAGCCCGTGTGCAGTACGTGAAGCTTGATGACCCAGAGAACACCGGGTCGGTGCCGAGCGAATTAGAGCGCTGGCACGCGCGCTTGCAACCCGATGGAGTACACATCACCGAATGCGGCGACTGGCGCTTAGAGCAATCGCTGAAGAACTGCGGCTTAGCGATACAGTGGCATTCCGATAGCCGCTTCCTCTGCTCACGCGCCGAGTTTTCCAAATGGGCGCTAGGCAAAAAACAGTTGCGCATGGAGTTCTTCTACCGCGAGATGCGCCGTAAGAGTGGGTTACTGCTCAATGGCGACGGAAGCCCGGTAGGCGGCGCCTGGAACTTCGATGCGGAAAACCGCAAGGCTTTACCCAAGCAAGTAAGGCCTCCTTCACCCGCGCGCTTTACGCCTACCGCAATCACACGAGATGTTCTTCCGTTGGTTGCTAAAAAATTCACCAGCCACTATGGCTCTCTCGACACATTCGACTACCCGGTTACCCACGCCGAAGCTCAAGCTCTCTGGGATTACTTCCTCGACTGGGGCCTCGCAGCCTTTGGCGACTATCAGGACGCCATGGCCAGCGACGAGCCGTTTCTGTTTCATGCCAGGATAAGTGCCGCGCTGAATATCGGCCTGCTGGATCTTCGTCAACTATGCAGTGATGTGGAGTCGGCGTACCTGTCCGGCAACGTTGCACTCAACGCTGCGGAAGGCTTTATCCGACAGCTTATCGGATGGAGGGAGTATGTCAGGGGGGTTTACTGGTTGAAGATGCCTGACTATGCGCATGGCAATGCATTCGGTAATACGCGGCCACTGCCAGAGTTCTACTGGACGGGCGAGACACAGATGAACTGCATGCGCCAAGCCATCAACCAGAGCCTGGAGTACGCTTATGCTCACCATATCCAACGCCTGATGGTGACGGGAAATTTTGCCTTGCTGGCAGGTATCGCGCCGAGTCAAATATGTGAGTGGTACCTGGCAATCTACATGGACGCGTTCGACTGGGTGGAGCTGCCCAATACACTGGGCATGGTCATGCATGCCGACGGGGGTTATCTGGGCTCCAAGCCTTACTGCGCGAGTGGCCAATATATCAAGCGGATGTCCGATTATTGCCGTGGCTGCGCGTACCAGGTGAACGAAAGCACCACCGACCAGGCCTGCCCTTTCAACGCGCTGTATTGGCATTTCCTGATGCGTCACGCTGACCGTCTTCGCGGCAATCAGCGCATGGCCATGATCTACAAAAACCTGGACCGCATGGATGAATCCAAGCAGCAGGCACTCTGGCAACGTGGGCAGTGGTTACTTGCAGAGCTGGATGAAGGCAGAGCATTCTGAAAAAGCGTGAACTCTCAGTCAACGTCTGCGCGACCGGTACCCATTCATAGCCCTGGTCATAGCTCTGGCCTGCCATCACTCTTCAGGGAGCGATGGCGACGTTGTGAAAGACCGCGTACGAATCATCCTCGCACTCTCCAGGCAGGCGGCCTTGGAAAGAACGAGGACAGTGTTGCGGATACTGCCGAGCTGATTGCGCCCGACTCAGCGGCGAAACAGACGGTCCAGAACCAGCAGAGCAACCGCACCCATTGCAATTGCAGCAACTGGCTTCTCTTTGACGAACGTGGATACGCTATCCAGCGCATCGCCGTAGGTTTGGGTTAACTGACCGGCAGCTTGGCGCCCCGCGCCTTCGGCTTCCAGCTTCGAATCACCAAACAGCTTCCCGACTGCGCTCTGCGCTTTGCCGGCAACCTTTTCTACAACGCCTTCTACCTGTTCGCTCTTCATGATTCACCAAACCTTAATGTGTGATTGAGTAACCCAGGATAAACCTCGGCTTGAGGCAACCTTCACGACATTAGGGGGACTCTGCTATCGATTAGTTCAAACTTGCTGAGGCTCATAGGTAGCCAGCTATCAGTAACTCGAAAAATTCAAGGAAGCCGCCCCCACTGGCGACATGTAGATGCCCTCAGCAATACCCCAAGTGCTTGCTGATCACACCGTTGATCCGTCATGAACCGCACAACGCTCGCGGTGAGTGACGTTGTGTACTCAACTCGCAAAAATCACCTGGTTACGCCCCTGATGTTTGCCTCGATACAACGCCTGATCCGCGCGATTGAGGGCGCTTTCAAAGCTTTCTCCAGGGTGGATTTCGCTCACGGCCAGCGTGGCTGTGACGGTAAGTGGGGAGTCATTCAACTCCCCGACCCATTCGCGGATCCGCAACAGAATTCGATCCGCCACAGCCTTCGCCGCATGTGCGGGTGTGTGTGGCATCAGCACCAGAAACTCTTCGCCACCCCAGCGTGAAGCCACATCTGTAGCGCGCACATTACTGCTGATGGCTTCAGCCACTCGCTGGAGGATCAAGTCGCCCCGCTCATGGCCGAGACGGTCATTAATCTGTTTGAAGTGATCGATATCCAGCAGGATGATCGTCGAGGATCCAGAGTCGGCTAACTGCAGCACCTCGTGCATTACCCGGCGCCGGGTATAGAGATTGGTCAAGCTATCGCGATTGGCGGTCTGAAACAGTTTGGCTTGCATTGACCGCGTGAAACGTACCGACAATGCGGTGCAATGCAACAGCACGCCAAGGGCAGCCAACACATTCACGACGCCAAATATCTCAAGTAATTGTGGCGCCACACCTGAGTCGGTACCAAGGTGCTTACGCAAGGCAAATCCACCCACCGACACGGCCAGGATAGCCAGATAGAGCAACAACCGTGGTAAGCGCGTCTCTTGAAAACTGAACGCAATAATGGGGATCAAGCAGTAAAGGTAAAAATAGAAATTGCCGTCCCAACCCAGCACCCACGTAGCCAGTAACGCGTGCAGAATAATTTCTACACTCATCAATATCCCGGTAAGGCTGTAACGCCCTGCTCGAATAGCCTTCAGGCAGGCGGCATAAACCAGCACGCTCAATACATTACTCAGCGCAAGGGAAGGTAAGTGCATCGCGCCAAAGATGAAAATGAATATGAAGTGAATGCAAAAGCCGAGCTGCACAATGGGGACGATATGCTTCCAGAACTGCGCGGTGGTCTCACGCAATAGTTGTGCATGGTCACTCGGCGACAAGGTCTTCATGAAGCAGCTCCATTAAAGATGACGCATTACTGACCGATGGAGCGGGTCAGGATTGGATTTGTATCTATGTCATCGGCTTACATCTGATTGCCTTTAGGCAGATAACCGCGCAGACGCCTACTCATTTTTTGAGCTGCGTTATGCTGGGCGCTCACGAAGGAGACGCCATCAATACCCGAGCCCTGCGATGACTGGATGTGTATGGCAACGTCTTTCAGCAGGCTTTTGAGTAGGTATTCACGCCTCCCTCGCCCGTGAAAACCCTATTCGCTAACGCTTAAATCACTGTCGATTTCTCGGTGGAGACGTCGGTGTAGTCAGCTTACGATAGCGCGATCTGCATCTGTCTTCTCTCACCGGGGTACCACTGAATGACGCCACTAAGTGCGGTTTTCCGCAACCTTCACCACGATAATTTGTTGGTACTCGCCAACGTGAGCGATGCTGGCAGCGCACGTATAGTTGAGAGCGTAGGGAGTAAGGCAGTCGCGACCAGCAGCGCCGCCGTTGCTTGGGCGCATGGATACCAAGATGGCAATCAACTTCCCCTAAAACTGCTGACTACTACAGTTGAGTCAATGGTTCGAGTACTCACAGTCCCCCTCACGGTCGATGTCGAAGGGGGCTATTCCGACGACCTTGAGTCGGTTGCTAAAGTTATTGACTGCGTAGTTGGGGCTGGAGCCGTTGGCATCAACATTGAGGACGGAACAGGCAGCACCGATCTGATTTTGCGAAAAATCGAAGTGGCAAAGAAGGTAGCAAACAAGCATGGAATCGACCTGTTCGTGAACGTACGAACTGACGTTTATCTGAGATCTTTGGTAGAACCAGCGCGACAATTGGCAGAGACCCTCTTGCGTGCATCGCTGTTCGAGCAAGCAGGTGCAGACGGCATTTTTGCAGCTGGAATGGTTGAGGAAAACGACATTGCTACACTGTGCGAGGCAACGCGGCTACCCGTCAATCTGCTTGCCTGGAACGGCCAACCCGACATGGATGAATTGACGAGTCTAGGCGTGAAACGGCTAAGCGCCGGTTCCAGCATTGCTGAATTCCTATACGGCGCCAACAAGGCGATAGCCAAGAGCTTCTTGCGAACGGGAAAGCTTTTCGAGTATCCATTGGATGCATATACCTACAGCGACCTGAATAGCCTTATGGCAGCTAAAAAACACCTCAGCGGAAAGTGATTTTCGCCTTATTAATCTGTGATCCGCATGAAAATCGCCGCTGTTTTCCGCACCTCGAAAGCGATTTTCACACCCATTCGAGGACGAGGCTACGGTCTATGAGATCTTACAATCACGCTCTTCCGCCCAGAAGCGAGATGGTAAATGCGATGCTATGCAGCGACACCGCCTATGAGGGCGTTTTTTTCACTGCTGTCAAAACTACAGGTATCTTTTGCCGCCCTACATGTGGTGCACGTAAGCCAAAGCCAGAGAATGTAGAGTTTTTTTCGCAGGCCAACGAAGCGATGGCAGCAGGTTATCGGCCTTGCTTACGATGCAAGCCATTGGATCTCGCGGCTTCTGCGCCAGATTGGGTCAAGGGGCTACTGGCCTCTGTATCTGCCTCACCTGACGCTCGCTGGAGTGATGCTGAACTAACTACGCGTGGTATCGATCCGTTACGCTTACGCAGGTGGTTCAAACAAAATTTCGGCATGACTTTTCATGCATGGTTGCGTTCTAGAAGGCTCGGTGTCGCCCTAGGCCGGATTTCTTCGGGCGAAACGCTGGATAACACAGCATTTGACTCAGGATACGAGTCATTGAGTGGCTTTAGAGATGCTTTCAAAAAAACATTTCAAATGCCCCCCGGTAAGGCAGCTGAAACGTCGCTCCTGCTTTATCGCCATCTGACTACACCGTTGGGCCCAATGATTGCCATGGCAGAGGAACGAGGTTTGGTACTCCTCGAATTTCTTGACCGCCCGGCCCTAACCGCTGAATTAAATGAACTGCGTGGGCGTCATGGGTATTCAATTGCGCCTGGCGAGCATCCCTATATCAAGCAGGTCGAAGTGCAACTAAAACTTTATTTTGATGGAAAGCTAAAGAGATTTTCAGTACCGCTCCATATGCCCGGCAGCTCTTTTGACAGGCTTGTGTGGGCAGAGCTTCTAAAAATCGACTACGGAACCGTTTCAACCTACGGTGCCATCGCTAGGGGCATCGGTAAGCCAAGTGCAAGCCAAGCAGTGGGCAATGCGAATGGACACAATCGCTTGTCTATTGTCGTGCCCTGTCACCGTGTCATAGCGACAAATGGTGCACTCGCCGGATATGGCGGAGGACAGCCCCGGAAAGAATTTTTACTGCGTTTGGAGAAGGCTGCTTTGCAACTAACTCAACAGAACGAACTCCTGTTGAGTTAGTTGCCAAGCAGAATATACGCAGGCACAACGACTCCTCAGAGCGTCTTGTGTAAAGATCCGTGGACACTTATTTGTTAGCTGAACCAATGATATGCGTCCGAGCATCACGCCTTGCGTCATTAAACTGACTGCCAGTTATGCGGCAGCAACAATAAACGCACCTGAAACCTCAATTCGCTCTACGCGGTCATCAAGCTGCACATCATGTTGGGTTGACGTCAGGCAGAAGTGCGCATCGGCCACGGCATGGCTTCAGGGATGTCGGATGTGCAAGCCCTCCCCTGGCTGAGGACACGTAGCGACTGCCTCTCGTGATCCTTGAAAATCGCGTCTCAAGCTAGCTGATTAGCGAATTTTCCTACCGCGTCGACTACCCTCCTCGCACCATCCTGAATCTCCACTATGACCTCGCCTGCCTGGGTAGCAAGTGCAAGACCCTGTTCCGCCTGGGACTTACTGTTTGCCATTTCACCGACGGTTTCATCGACCAACTTCTGGTTCTGCAAGACCACAGAAGCAATCTCTTCTGTCGCGCTGCTGGTGCGTCCAGCTAATTGCCTGACCTCATCCGCTACTACGGCGAAGCCTCGACCCTGTTCGCCTGCCCGGGCAGCTTCAATCGCAGCGTTCAAAGCCAACAGGTTGGTTTGTTGAGCGATACTACTGATGGTCTGAATGATCGAACTGATCAACAATGACTGCTTACCGAGCGCTTCGACCCCACCCGAGGCAGCCTGCATATCAACGGCGATCTTGCGCATTGTGTGCATCGTGTCGTTGACTACGACTGCTCCATGCTGAGCACTAACATCAGTCTGCTGGGAAATTTCAAATGCAGTTCGGGCTGCGTCACTGACCTCTTGTTCTCGGGCAACCTGGTCAGTGACTACCGTTGCAAACTTAACGACCTTGCACAGCGTGCCTTCAGTGTCATACACCGGATTGTAGGTCGCTTCCAGCCAGATGGTCTGACCGCGACTATCAACACGTTCAAAGCGACCAGCAACGAACTCTCCCTTGTTCAAGGTTAGCCAAAAATCTTTGTATCCTTGGGACGAGCTTTCTTCTGGCTTGCAGAATATACGGTGATGACTGCCTTTCGCTTGTCCCAGGCTGTAGCCCATCGCGTTCAAGAACTGGTCATTCGCCTTGAGTACGTGCCCGGAGAGGTCGAACTCGATTACCGCGGTTGAACGAAGTAATGCATCGATGAATGACGCATTCTCAGAAGCCTGTTCAAGACGAGAAGTAATATTCGTCGCACAACATGCGACATGGCTCAGCTTGCCCGCTACGTCCGTTACGGGCTGCCAATGCGCATGGATCCAGACCAGTGAGCCGTCAGCATGCAAGTACCGATACTCGTCTGTGATTGATTTGCCTGAGGCGACGGCAGCGCGAAAATTATGAAAACAAGGAAGCTTCGATACGTAATGTGGAACAATTTCCGACATTGCGCGCCCAAGGAGACGCTCCTGGGTATAGCCTAAAGCCGCTGCGAAATTATCGTTGCATGCAATAATTTTAAACGTTGAATCGATACTCAGCGTCAGCATTTCACGGTTGAGGCCATCGCGTAACTGGCGTAGCTCCGACAACTCCGCTTCCTGGGAAATGAGCTGGTTTTTGAGCTTGGTATTAAACATGGAAAACCGCCTCTTGGGTTATGAGAGGCTATCGGCACTCCCCCCCTACATATTGAGGAAATCCGACGGACGTACCGCGCATGCGTTTGCCCATCAAAATGCGAGTGGTTGGTTAGCGCGCCCGCCGATCACTGGCTCAATTGGTAATCGCCAGCGGGTTAGAGAGCAACCAAACGCGCAAACTCAGGCACGGTCAAATCAGTCGGCGCCTCATACGCCACCAGCATTGCCAGGCGCTCACGCTGTATATGCGAAACCAACGACTCATCCGCCGCCACGGACGCCTAAGCGTCTATTGCCTAAATCACAGGCAAAAAAAAGCCACTCTATTGAGTGGCTTTTTCTTAATACTTGGAGCGGGAAACGAGACAGGCATTGAATGGCTTACTCATTGTTTTATATAGTTTTTATTTTATTACACTAATGCAAGAATACTTGATGATGGACTTGTTTTTTGGCGCTTTCAAACGCGAACGGACCAACTGTGACTGGAGGCCACGCTTGCGGCGAACGGGAAAGATTAAGCGAGTTTAATCGCGTGGCAAACGATGACGTAATTAAGAGCGGCAGATCTCCTCAGTGAAGCTATGGAGGTGTCATTGCACCTGCCAACCGGATAATCCAGCACCGCCATGAGTGAGCCGCGCTCGTAATAGATCATCCCTTTGTGCTGATAAAACCCTTCGACTTGTCATCGACTGATTTCCCTGATGATGCTGTTGTCACCGATCTGGGTCTCTACGTTTCTCTGACCGATAAATGCTCCAGCAGTCAATCATCCGTCAACCCCGCCCACTACAACGTAAAAAGAGTTTTCTTATCAATAGATTGGCGCTTGTCATTGGTCAATCTTTTGAGGGTTTTACGTCAAAAGTTTTAATAGCGCGGTCATTTGACGCACCCTAAACTCCCCGCTCGAAACATTCTGAATCACCCCGCTCGTTCTCCTTGCGCCATCCATGTTCGTGTGATTGCCGCGGGCTTCAAGCCCTGCGGGCGCTGCCGTGCGCGCGCGGGAAACGTGCCTGAGCCTCTAAGGAACCCTCATGCAGCGCAGAGACTTCTTATCGTCGGCCATCGCGCTGGCGGCTGCGTCGACATTACCCGTTGCCCGTGCCGAAGAAATCACCGGTGGCCAACCCTGGGAAACGGGAACGGCTAGCCTGCCGACCTTACCCAACGTACGTCAGGGCGGGCTGGCGTTTTTCAATCAACATGAATTTCAGACCACCGAAGCGATTGCCGAACGGTTGATCCCAACGGACGAGCTGTCGATCGGAGGCAAGGAAGCCGGTTGCGCGACGTTTATCGACCGCCAATTGGCCGGTGACTACGGCAAAGGCGCCACGCTTTATCGGCTGGGACGTTTCGTCAAAGGGACATTCGAGCAAGGCACTCAGTCGGCACTTACCCCCGCTGACCGCTGGCGCAAAGGGCTGGTGGCGATTGATGAGTACTGCCAGGCGCATTTCGCAAAACCTTTCATCCAGTTGCAAGGCGAGCAACAGGACGAGGTGCTGCGGCGCTTTGAGAAGAACGCAGTGAAGGTCGGGGCGGAGTTCGACGACGGCGCCAAGGAAATCTTCGAACAGGTGCTGGCCAACGTGCGTGAAGGCTTCCTGTCCGATCCGATCTACGGCGGCAACAAGGGTATGGCCAGCTGGAAGATGCTCGGCTTCCCGGGCGCGCGATATGACTTCCGTGACGTCATCGCCAAGAAGGGGCAGAAGCTCAGCATCATCCCCACCAGCCTGATCGACAACACACTTTGATCCACCCCGAACACTTGAGCGTTGTGGCACCGCCAACAGCGCCGACTCACCGTGATTTGTTGCATTGAAGAGGAATTGTGCCATGGCCAATGTACGCCCCAAAGCCGACGCAGTGATCGTCGGCCTCGGCTGGTGCGGCTCGCTGATTGCCGAAGAACTGACCCGCGCCGGACTGAATGTGATTGCCATCGAACGCGGCCCCTGGTTCGAAACAGCTACCGATTTCCCGCCCTCGGTCGACACCGACGAACTGCGCTGGGACACCCGCCGCAGCATGCTGCTGCCGCCGGCCATCGAGACCACCACGTTCCGCAACAACCGCTCTCAGACGGCCCTGCCCACCCGCGACTGGAGCATGAACGAGCTGGGCTATAACGTCGGCGGCTCGGGGACCCACTGGGCCGGTATGGCCTGGCGTTTCCTGCCGTTCGACTTCGAGCCTTACAGCTTTACGCTCAAGCGCTATGGCAAGCAGCAGATTGAAAAGGGCCTGATCGTGCAGGACTGGGGCGTGACCTATGACGACCTGGAACCCTTCTACGAACGCTTTGAAAAAATCGCCGGTGTGTCGGGCAAGGCTGGAGTGTTGAATGGCGAGAAGATCGACGGCGCGAACATCTTCGAAGGCAACCGCAGAAGTGAATTCCCGCTACCACCACTGGCCACCACTCGGCTTACCGACCTGTTTACCGAAGGCACCAAAAAGCTTGGCCTGCACCCGTTCATGGTGCCTGCCGGCCAGGCGTCGCAGGCCTACACCAACCCTTTGGGTGTGCGCATGGGGCCGTGTACCTACTGCGGTTACTGCCTGTATTACGGTTGCGGCAACTTTTCCAAGTCGAGTCCCAACGCCTGCGTGATTCCTGCACTGATGCAACGCAGCAACTTTACCGTGCTGACCGAGTCTGCCGTGCTTCGCGCCAACCTCGCCGCAGACGGAAAAACGGCCACCGGTGTGAGCTACCTGGACCGCAATAAAATGGAGTGGGAACAACCGGCAGACATTGTCATTTTCTCTGCCTTCCAGATGCAAAACGTACGCTTGCTGTTGCTCTCGAAAATCGGCAAACCCTATAACCCCGAAATCCGCACCGGGGTAGTGGGCCGGGCCTATAGTTTCCAGACCGTATCCGGCGCCAACCTGTTTTTTGAAGACGAGCAACTCAACCAGTACATCGGTGCGGGCGCCCTCTCCGCCCAGGTAGACGACTATAACGGCGACAACTTTGACCACTCCGACAAGGACTTTATCGGCGGTGCCGGGATCCTCGTGGTCGCCCGCGGCGCACGCCCCATCGGCAACGCCGATGCAACACCGCCGGGGACTCCGCGCTGGGGCAGCGAGTGGAAAAAGGCCTATAACCATGCCTTCCAGAACGGCACGTTCATCTTCAACCAGGGTACCAGTTTTTCCCACGACGAGTGCTATCTGGATCTGGATCCGGAGTACCAGGACGCCAACGGCGATCCGTTGATTCGCGTGACCTTTGACTACAACGAAAACGACCGGCGCATGGCCAGGTTCACCGAAGAAAAGGCTGTAGAAATCGGTAAGGCCATGGGCGCGAAAATCGTTAACGGCTTTGATGCCGCCGCCGTCAACTACGGGCCGTACTTGCCGTCCAGCGACCACACCATCGGTGGCGCGGTCATGGGCCTGGACCCGAAAACCAGCGTACTCAACCGCTATCAGCAGAGCTGGGATGTGCACAACGTATTCGTGCTGGGCGCCTCGTCGTTCCCCAACAACGCCGGCTACAACCCAACCTCGACCATCGGGGCCCTGAGCCTGTGGACCGCCAAGGCGATCATCGATCAATACCTGGCCAAACCCGGCCCACTGGTGGAGATGCCAGTATGAACCCGCGTCTTCGCATGGCCCTGACGGCCACCGCCGTGTTGTCCCTGGGCTCGGCCATTGGCCTGTACGGTGCATTCAGCGTTGCCGATGCAGCGGACAGCATTGCCCAGCCAGGGCAACAGGCAGACCACAGCGCCGGAATCAAGGCGCCAAGCACTCAGCCCCAGGAAGACCCCGCCGTAGCGCGCGGCCGTTACGTGGCCATCGCCGGGGACTGCGCGGCCTGTCATACCGATCCCCGTCATGGAAAACCTTTTGCTGGCGGCTATGCACTGGAAACGCCGTTCGGCAAATTGCTCGCCAGCAACATCACCTCCGACAAAAACACCGGCATTGGTGCCTGGACCGAGCAGGAGTTCACCCGTGCGGTGCGTGAAGGCAAAGGCCGACATGGCGAGAACCTTTACCCGGCGATGCCCTATAACGCCTATGTCAAAGTCAGCGACCAGGATATGCACGACCTCTGGGCGTACATGCAAACGGTGCCGGCGGTGAATAACGAAGTCGTTTCCAATCAACTGCCCTTCCCGTTCAACATCCGCCTGATGATGATGGGCTGGAACCTGCTGTTCTTTGATAACACGCCGTTCAAACCGGGGGCAGACGCTACCGAGCAGATCAACCGCGGCGCCTACCTTGTCGACGGCCTCGGGCACTGTGCGGCTTGCCATACACCGAAAAACTTCCTCGGCGGTGACAAGGGTGGCGCGTACCTGCAAGGCGGCGAACTGGCCGGCTGGCACGCACCGGAAATTACCGGCAACCCCTACGTGGGTATCGGCGGTTGGAGCGATGCGCAACTGGTGCAAT
Source organism: Pseudomonas syringae (assembly GCF_021606685.1). Taxonomy (GTDB): domain Bacteria; phylum Pseudomonadota; class Gammaproteobacteria; order Pseudomonadales; family Pseudomonadaceae; genus Aquipseudomonas; species Aquipseudomonas syringae_R. The sequence goes on along the minus strand of NZ_WKCB01000036.1, from coordinate 25,736 downwards.
ACCTCAAGACAGGCAGTAATCATGTGGCCGTAGCGTCCGGGCCTATGGCCGAAGCGGTTACCAACTCGACCCAGCACATGCGCGACGAAGACCTGTACGCCATCGCCGCTTATCTCAAGACCCTGCCCGGTTCGGATACCCTCAGCCCGCGAGCGCTCAAAGCGCGTACACCATTGATGCAACAAGGCGCCAACGTGTACTCGGCCAATTGCTCGGCGTGCCACAACAGTGACGGCAAGGGTATCAATCAACTGGCGTCGAGCCTGGCCGATAACCCCGGCATCCAGGCTGAGAATGCGCAAAGCTTGATCACTACGGTGCTGGAAGGTGGCCGCGGCGCGGTGACCCTCACCAATCCCACCAGCGGTGCAATGCCCAGTTTTGCGTGGAAGCTGTCGGACCAGCAGATTGCGGCAATACTCTCCTACATCCGCAACAGCTGGGGTAACGCCGCGCCGGAGGTGACCACCAATCAAGTTGCCGAGGTACGCGAGGCGCGCAAATTGCCGGCGCAATTGCGCGCGGACGGTACCTCTCACTGACGCCGTATAGGGCCTGCCGGTACACTCACAGGCCCACCCCTCACAGGAAGCGTGCTTGGCATGAGCAGCACACTCAAGCGTCACGGGCTGTTGAAGGTCGCAGAATTGGCGGGCGTCAGCCTGAGCACCGTGGACCGTGTGCTCAATGACCGTGGCAAGGTGTCCGATGTTAAACGACGCAAGGTCCTGACCGTGGCACGCGCCCTGGGCATACGCCCGGGGCTGCCCACGCCATTTACCGGCCCAATGATTGTCGATGTGCTGCTGAGCGACAGCGCCACCGACCACTTCAAGCGGCTGGTCGCAGCCTTCGAACGTCAGACCCAACGTCTCAGTGCCCACCTTACCCTGCGCCATCAACGCTGGGCGGAGGGCGCACCGCAGCAACTGCTAGACGCCCTGCGCAAACCGCGCTCGCGTCGCCACGGCATGATCGTGGTCGCCCCCGATACACCCACCGTGCACCAGGCGTTGAACGCCATCGTGCAGGGCGGTACGCCCACCGTATTACTCACCAGCAACCTCACCGATGTACCAGGTGCAGTGTATGTCGGCATCGACAACCATGCCGCCGGGCGCAGCGCAGGAAGGTTGATGAGCCAGTGGGTAGGCAATCGGCCGGGGGTGGTACTGCTGGTGGTCAACTCACTGGCTTTTTTTGCTCACCAGGAGCGGGCCAAAGGCTTTATCGACGTGATGACGCAGCATGCCCCCAACACGCGCGTCATCGGCCCGATCGAGTGCTTCGACGACGATGAACTTACCCGCGCAGCTGTCGCGCAATGCCTTGCAGATCAACCTTTGGCGGGGCTATACGACACCGGCAGCGGATCGTTGGGGATTCAGGCGGCCCTCACCCAGGCGGATGCACACCCCGTGTGGATCGGTCACGAAGCCAGCGCATTGCATGCAAGCCTGCTGCGCCAGGGCATGATGTCGCTGGTATTGGACCAAGATCCGGAGGGCCAGGTGCAAGCCTGTATCGACTACCTGCTGCATCAGCAGGGGATAATCAATGCGCCCCCCGTACTGCCGCTGGTGATGAAGATCGTTATCGACGAAAACCTCTGACCTCCAATCCCGTTCTGCCATTCAGCCTCAATCAACACGCCACAATCCATACAACAATAATATTGACACATTGTAATACAATTAATTAGATTGTTTTGCGCACTTATTGGCGACGCGTGGCGTTTGCTTTTACGTGGTGATTGGCTCCATTCACCCCCTCAACGGCGACTCACGTCGCAATAAGGGCGAAATCAATCAACTTATAAAACAAGAAGAACGTGATGAAAAATGAGCGCACTGCAATGGGTAAAAAGATACTTGGGCTGGGCTTGTGCATGGCGGCTGCGCTATGCAGCGCAGGGTGGGTCAATGCCCAAACACTCCCCTCTTCACCCGCTCAGCATCGGCCTGCGATGGCTCCGCTGCCGATCGTAAAAACCTTGCGCGTCTACGTGCTCGATTGTGGACAACTGATCTACAACCACCCGGAATCGTACAACCTCACACGTGAGGAAGTGGTCGATACCAACATGCCCGTCACCTGCTACCTGGTCGTGCACCCCAAAGGCGTTTTGTTGTTCGACACAGGACTGTCTGACCGCTTGATCGGACGACCGGTGTATGAAAATGCCATCGATGGCTATGGGCAAATCGTCACCAAGACACTGCTCAGCCAGTTGGCCGACATTGGGGTCGCACCAACGGACATCAACTACCTCGCGCTTTCACATTCGCATTTCGATCACGTGGGTAACATCAGCGAATTCCCGAGCGCAACGTGGCTGACTTCCAAAGCCGAGCAGGGTTTTATGTTCAGCGCACAAGCCACTCCTGAAAACGCGGCGTCCTTTGCCTCACTTCAACACAACCCCAAGCAGCTATTTAAGGGCGACTACGATGTCTTCGGCGATGGCTCAGTCATTTTGAAACAAACCCCGGGGCATACCCCCGGCCATCAATCGCTGTACGTGAAGCTCAAGCAATTCGGCGGGGTCTTGATTTCCGGTGACCTTTACCACTACCCCGAAGAACGCACGAAAAACCGCATGCCGGACAAGGAAAAGCACGCCGGCACACCTGAATCGCGACAAGCCATGGAAGATTTCCTCAAGCAGACCCACTCGCAATTGTGGATCGGTCATAGCACTGAGTTCGTGCGGAATGCGCTGAAATCGCCGGCCTGGTATGAGTAAGCAATAACGCCCGGCAACGAGGGCCAATGCAGGTACTGGCCCTCATCTTGGGCGCTCGTCAGGTACGGAAACACCGGACCAGGCTGTCCAGCTCCGCAGACAACCCGGCCAAGCCCGATGAATTCAAACGCGCCGATTCAGCCAACTCTGCGACACGTTGCGCATCGCCATGGATCTGACTGATATGCAGATTGATGCCTTCGGCGACTTGATGCTGCTCCTCAGCTGCCGTGGCGATTTGAGTGTTCATGTCTCGAATCACATCCACAGAATCGCGAATCAGGCCGAAGCTGGTACGCGCCACGCCGATTCGGCTAACCGACTGTTGCGAGACATCCAGACTGGCACGCATCTGGTGCGTGACAAGGCCCGTGCGCTTGGCCAAGGTGCCCAGCAGGCCGTCGATCTCGGCGGTGGAGTCGGCCGTGCGTTTGGCCAGCGCCCGGACCTCATCGGCGACCACGGCAAACCCACGGCCCTGCTCGCCAGCGCGGGCAGCCTCGATGGCGGCGTTCAGTGCCAGCAGGTTGGTTTGCTCGGCGATTGAGCGAATGGTGCCGAGGATCGACTGGATATCGTTGCTGTCACGTTCCAGTTGTTGCATTGACTCGGCGGACTTCTCGATTTCATGACTCAGTTGGTCAACGCTGCTAACCGCCGCATCAATCTGCTGCTGACCCTCGCGTGCTTTTGTCCAGCCGCTGTCGGCTGACTCGGCAGCTTGACTGCAGGCACGCGCAATCTCGTTGGCGGTGGCCACCATTTCATGGAATGCCGTGGAGACCATATCCACGGCCTCTCGCTGGCGCCCTGCAACCTCAGCCATGTCGCTGGATACCTGCGTGGCAGCGTTGGATGTGGTCAGAATGTTATGTGCAGCCTGGCCGATGCTGCTGATCATGCTGCGGATCGCCGCCAGGAATTGGTTGAACCAGTTGGCCAACTGCGCCGTTTCATCTTTGCCGCGCACGTTAAGGCTTTGCGTCAGATCGCCGTCGCCTTCGGCGATGCCTTGCAAGCCGCTGGCGACGCTGCGGATCGGTCTTACGATCACGCCTGCGAAGCTCGCTCCCACCAAGGCAAAGACCAGCGCCAGCACGCCGGCAATGATCGCAATCACCCACGCCAAGTGGGTCGCAGAGCTCATCACTTCCTGTTGTTTGATCAGGCCCACAAAGCTCCAACCCAATTGGCTGGAGGGCCAGACGTTGGCCATATAACGTTCACCGTTGAGCTCAACTTCAAACGCGCCTTTCCCGGAGTTGGCCATCTGTTCATAGCCGCCGCCGATCTCTGTAAGCGTTTTGAAGTTGTGCGCAGGTTGCTGAGGGTCAACCAACACCTTGCCGTCGCGCTCGACCAGCATCAGGTAACCACTCTCGCCGAGTTTGATGTGTTTGATGATTTCGGTGAGTTGCTGCAACGACACATCGATGCTGATCACGCCGCTGTTGCTACCCAGTTGGGTATCGATGCTGCGCACAACGCTGACATACACCGCATCTTTAGGCGCGTAGTAGTAAGCATCGGTACGCAGGGTCTTGCCTGGACTGCTCAACGCAGACTTATACCAAGGCCGCTCGCGGGGGTCGTAATTGGCCCGGTTCGGGTTGTCGGGCCATGACACAAAACCGCCGGCGCTGTTACCGAAAATAATGTTGGAATACGCCGAATGGCTATTGGCCAAGTGCGCATAAAAATCAAAGATCTGCTTATCCAGTACGCCTTGCGCAATCGTGGGAGCGTTAGCGCCGCTGTAGTTTTTCAGGCTGCCGTCAGCGTTGCGCAATAACGGCTGAGAGGCGAGGTAGTCGACGTTCTGGCGAATGCTTTCGAAGTACAACTGCATCGCCGTTTCAACCTGGCGTATTTCGCGGCTACTGCCCTCGATAAAATCGTCGCGGGCGTCATTGCGCAAATCCATGACCACCAGTGTCGCAATCAGGCAGACAGGCAAGCAGGCGATCACAACAAACGCCCAGGTCAATTTCTGTTTGACGTTCATCTGCACTCCAGAATGTTATCGAGTCATTTTTATAAGAGGATTGCGTAGAACGAGGTGGCCTTGAGTCAGGCGGCGACTTGGTTACGCGCGGGTTGGACAGTAGCGGGCAGCCGGCAGGAATAAAAACAATAAGATTTACTGATTCATATAAATAATATTGATCAAACACCGACAGCCAAGACCGTCAGGAATCACCGATATGTGGGGGACTCATGGAGCACGCAGATCGAGCCTTCCGACGCGCCAGCAAGCGGTGGATAGCGATTCATCACCAAGGGATCATGCCCCGGGACAATGTGATGCTCGGAATCGGCCAACGATCTGATTCGGGCCCAGCCACTGCGCATATCGTCCACATTGAAGACGATCGCGAATGGACGGTCCTCGATAAAATTGCGGTAGTAGTGGCTGGCGTCGGAGGCCAGTACCACCCAGCCTCGGCGGGTAAAAATGCGCACTACTTGCAAGCCCATGGTATGCCCTCCCACCAGGTGCACCGACAGGCCGGGCGTCAACGTGGCGTCACCGTCATGGAACTGCACACGCCCGCGGTAAACCTCGCGGACAATCCCAACCACATTCTCGACGTCATAGGCCTCGTGCACACAGGTGTGCGCCATGTGCCGCCCGGTTGCGAACGCCATCTCATGGTCTTGAAGATGATAAGTGGCCGAAGGGAACAGATCGAAGTTGCCCACGTGATCGTAATGCAGGTGGGTAATGATCACATTGTCGACAGCGGCCGCATCAATACCGAGCATCCGCAACGATTCAGCCGGGCAACGAATAAAGTCTCGCCCGCGCTGGCGGGCCGTGGCCCGGTTGAAACCGGTATCAATCACCCATGTGCCGGTGCTGTTGGTCGCGACCCAGACAAAGTAATCCATGGGCATCGGCCCATCGTGCGGGTCACCGCCCAGGAAGTTCGAGGAAGCGGTGCGTCGATGCTCGGCATATTTCACCGCGAACACGTCAAAAGGCTCAATCGCGGGGGCGATGTGCATGGTGCGGATACCCACGGGTTGGTCGAGGAGCCGAGGCGTAGCGATGACGCCTCGGAAGGTTACGCGCAGATCGTCGACTAGCCGTGGGCGTCGATAATGCGGTACATCTCGGTATGATCGGTTTGAGGCGTGGTGCTTTGCGCCGCTTCCTGCCAGACCGCCAGGCACTCATGGCCGAGCTTCATCTGCTGTCCCATCTGCTCTGCCAGGGTGACGGCGATTTTCAGGTCCTTGACCATCAGTTGCAACGCGAAGCCCGATGCGTAGGTGCCGCTCAGCATGAACTGGTTGACCTTGTTGGCCGTGGTGAAGTTACCGCCGGAAGCATTATTGAGAACGCTGGTCATCACTGCAGGATCTACGCCGAATTTCTCGCCAACATGCAGCGCCTCAACGGTGGCCAACAACCCGGTGGCAGACACAAAATTGTTCAGCGCCTTGACCGCATGACCTGCGCCATTTGGGCCAACATGAGTTGAGCTACCCATGACGTCCAACAGCTCGCGGTGTTGCTGGAGCACGTTGGCATCCCCTCCCACCATGATTTGCAGGGTCCCGGAAATAGCGCGTTTCACGCCACCGGAAACCGGCGCATCAAGGAAACACAGCGACAGCTCATTCAGTTGTTTGCCCAGCGCTTGGGTTTCGAGCGGCTCCGAGGAACTCATGTCGATCACGCAAGCGCCCTGCGCCAGGCGTTTGGCGACACCATAGTCGCCTACCAGCACCTGATTGACGATCCGGGAGTTGGGCAACATCGTGATGACGATACGGACATTGGCCAGCGACTGCGCGTTTTCCAGACGACGGGCGCCCACTTGGGTACACAGCTCGCTGACGGCCTGATCATTGGTGTCGCTCACCAATAACGGGTAACCGGCCTTGGCAATGAGACTTGCCATCGGGCGCCCCATCATCCCCAGGCCGATGAACAGGACTGTAGGACGCATGCCTTGGTTAACGTCGTTCATATCGTATCTCGCTTGTAAAATTATTCTCTGGCCACTTCGCACACGTAACGTGGCCTGCTTTGTGAGAACACCCTAAGCATTGTAATACAATCTGTCAATAATACATTCAGGCCATTAATCGTTACTTTCCAGCATGCCTAGCGCAGCATTTTCGGCATTCTTAATGTGCAGTTGCGCGGCCTCGCGAGCACCTTCAGCATCGCGGGCCTTGATACGAGACACCATTTCGTCAATTTCCGCCAGGCTCTCGGCCAAGCGCTCAGGCCGGGAAAACGAGGTAGCGCGCAGCAGGTTGATACGCGACAGGAGCCCCTGGAGCACTTCGTTGATCAGGCGGTTACCGCTACCACCCAGCAGTACGTCGTAAATTTTTGTCTTGGCGACCAATAGCGCACGGCGATTGGGAATCTTCGCTTGCGCGTGCAACTCCTTCACGGTGCGCTCCAGCGCTTTGATCTGCGCCGCATCCGCCAGGCGCGCAAACTCATGCACCGCGAAGCCCTCAAGCAAGGCGCGCAACGCATAGAGTTCCTTTGCTTCGCGGATGTCCAGACTGGCGACCACAGGCCCCTTGTGAGGCACGATCACCAGTAGTTTTTCCGCTTCAAGTCGACGCAGTGCTTCACGCAACGGCGGCCGACTCACCTGCAAAAGCTCGCACAGTTCACGCTCTACAAGCCTCTCACCTGGCGCGAAGCGACCATTCATGATCGCTTCACGCAGAAAAGTCTCGACTTGACCGCGCAAGGTTTCCGGCCGACCCATCACCGGCATTTCTTCGTTTTCCATACCTGTCTCCATGGCCTTTGGTGACACGAGGCGCACCTACGATCTGATTGATTGATCGGATTATTGTATTGCAATTTTTTCATAGCCGCTGCGCAACAACCATGTTGTTGACCTTGTAAGATTGTAATACAGTGATACGAAGCGAGTGATTAACCTCACTCCACAAAAACAATTGATTCAGAGGGAACCTCACATGCAAATCAGAGCCGCCGTGCTGGACCAGATGGGTTTGCCCGCACCGTTTGCCCAAAGCCAGCCCTTGCGCATCTCCAACATCGAACTGGGCGATCCAGGACCTGGTGAGGTATTGATCAAGATCGCCGCAGCGGGCATCTGCCATTCCGATCTGTCCGTGATCGAAGGCGTGCGCCCACGTCCGCTGCCAATGGTGATCGGGCATGAAGCTGCGGGTGTGGTCATGGCGGTCGGGCCTTATGTCGACGACTTGGTTGTGGGTGATCATGTCGTGACTGTGTTCGTCGCCTCCTGTGGCCATTGTGTTGAATGTTCGGGCGGGCGCCCTGCCCTTTGCGCCCCGGGTGCGGTAGCAGGCGCGGCCGGCACGCTGTTGCGCGGTGATCGACGAATGCAGCGCGCAGAACAAGTCCTCAATCATCACTCGGGCATCTCCGCATTCGCCGAATACGCTGTCGTGTCGACACGCTCTCTGGTGCGCGTTGCCCGAGATATTCCCTTGGAACATGCTGCACTGTTCGGCTGCGCCGTCTTGACCGGCGTTGGCGCAGCGACCAATACCGCCAGTATCAAACTGGGCTCGACCGTCGCAATCGTCGGCATGGGTGGCGTAGGCCTGGCGGCGCAGCTAGGCGCGCTAGCGGCGGGTGCAAGCCAAGTGATCGCCATCGATACCAATGCGGAAAAACTGGCGATGGCCAAATCGTTGGGGGCACAACATGTGTTCAATGCGGCCGACCCGGACCTGGTCGAAGCCATCCGCGACCTCACCGGCGGCGGTGTGGATGTGGCGCTGGAATTCGCGGGTGCATCCGCGGCGTTGCAAACGGCCTGGAAAGTCGGCAAGCGCGGCAGCGAGGTCGTCACCGCCGGCCTGGCTCGACCGGACGCGACATTCGAGGTGCCGATGGTCGGCCTGGTGGCTGACGAGCGCACCTTGCGCGGGAGCTACATGGGCAGCAGCGTGCCCAGCCGTGACATCCCGCGCTACCTGGAATTATTCCGTCTCGGTCGCCTGCCGATCGACAAGCTGGTGACGCACCGATTGACCCTGGATGAGATCAACGTCGGCATGGATCGCCTGCGTGACGGTGAAGCCGTTCGCCAGATCATCACGTTCGATTGAGCAGGAGTGTCGCCATGTACCCTACAGACAAGTTCTACATCGATGGTCAATGGGTCGAGCCGATGGGCAAGGCCACGTTTCCCCTGATCAACCCGGCTGACGAGCAAGCCTACGGCGAACTGGCCATGGGCAACGCCGACGATGTGGAGCGCGCAGTAAACGCTGCACGCCGTGCGTTCGCGGACTATTCACGCTGGACACCGGAGCAGCGCATCGATTTGCTTGAGCGGGTATTGAGCATCTATAAGCGTCGATACGAAGAGTTTGCCCAGGCGATGACCCTGGAAATGGGCGCGCCGATTGCCTTCTCCCGGGCAGCCCAGGCGGCACGGGGCTCGCTGCATATCGAAGAAATCATTCGTGTGCTGCGCAGCTTCGAGTTCGCCGAGCAGCATGGCACTACCCAGATACGTCGCGAAGCGATCGGCGTATGCGGGTTGATCACTCCGTGGAATTGGCCGATCAACCAGATCGTGGTGAAGATCGCCCCGGCGCTGGCTGCCGGCTGCACGATCGTCCTCAAACCCAGCGAATTCTCTGCGCTCTCAGCCTTGCTGTTTGCCGAGGTGCTGGACGAAGCGGGCGTACCGCCGGGGGTCTTCAACCTGGTCAATGGCGACGGACCCAACGTGGGCCACGCTATCAGTGCGCACCCGGACATCGACATGGTGTCTTTCACCGGCTCTACCCAGGCTGGCATTCGCGTGGCGAAAACCGCTGCCGACACGGTCAAACGCGTTGCTCAGGAGCTGGGGGGCAAGTCGGCCAATATACTGCTGGGCGATGCTGATTTCAGCCAAGCAGTCTCCAAGGGTATCGCCGCGTGCTTCACCAACAGCGGGCAGTCCTGCTCGATCCCGACCCGCATGCTGGTGCCGGCAGAACGCATGGCCGACGTAGTAGAAATTGCTCGGGTCGAGGTCGCTAAGTACCGTGTCGGTGATCCGCAGGATGAAAGTACTCAGTTGGGGCCGCTCGTCAACAGGGCTCAGTTCGAGCGCGTACAAACCCTTGTACAACGCGGCATCGATGAAGGCGCCGAATTGGTCTGCGGTGGCGTCGGCCGTCCCGAGGGCCTGCAACAGGGCTATTACGTCCAGCCCACGGTGTTCGCCAACGTAACCCCGCACATGACCATCGCCCAAGAAGAAATCTTTGGCCCGGTGCTGTCGATCATTGCCTATCACAGCGAAACAGAAGCAATTGAAATTGCGAACGGCACGCCCTACGGCTTGGCGGCCTATGTGCAATCCGCTGATTTGAACCACGCCCGCGACATGGCCGGCCGCCTGCGTGCCGGCCAAGTCCACCTGAACTATCCGCCGGCCGATATCGGCGCGCCATTCGGTGGCTTCAAACAGTCCGGCAATGGCCGAGAGTGGGGGGCACACGGGCTGATGGAATACCTGGAAACCAAGGCCATCGTGGGCTTTGCACCTGCCAACTGAACACGCCAATAAAAACAATACAGGTTGTGAAAAAATGAAAACGACTGCTGAGTCGGTGGACTTGAAATCCACCCAAGGTGTAGACCGCTCTACGCTCAAAGTAATCGCTGCCGCGTCCTTGGGCACCGTGTTCGAATGGTACGAATTCACCCTCTATGGCGCGTTGGCGTCGGTGATCGCACTTAATTTCTTCTCCGGCCTGGACACCGCCACTGGGTTTATTTTCGCGTTGCTGACCTTTGCGGTCGGCTTTGTGATGCGACCGGTTGGGGCAGTGGTATTCGGGCGTATCGGCGACCGCATCGGGCGCAAGAAGACCTTCCTCATCACCATTGTGATCATGGGTATTTCTACCGTGGCGGTGGGCCTGCTGCCGACCTATGAATACGCCGGGATCATTGCACCCAGTCTGTTGATCGCACTGCGGATGCTGCAAGGCCTTGCGCTGGGCGGCGAGTATGGCGGAGCGGCGACCTACGTCTCCGAGCACTCGACCAATCGCCAGCGCGGCCTCAATACGGCGTGGATCTCGGCCACCGGCACCCTGGGGCTGCTGCTGGCTTTCGGTGTGATCCTGGCGTGCCGTTACATCAGCGGCGACGACTTCAATACCTGGGGATGGCGCATCCCATTCCTGTTCTCGCTGGTGCTGCTGGGCATCTCGATATCCGTGCGCATGGGCATGGAAGAGTCGCCGGCGTTCAAGAAAATGAAAGCCGAGAAACGCCTGTCGAAATCACCGCTGCGCGAAACCTTTCTGGACAAGGCCAACCTGCGCCGCCTGGTAATCGCCTTGTTCGGCATTTGTGGCGGGATGACCTGCGCTTACTACATCGCGGTGCTGTACCCCACGTTCTTCATGACCCAGAACCTCAAGGTCGATCCCCAGCAAGCCAACACCACGCTGACGCTGGCGTTGATGACAGCACTGCCGATGTTTTTGCTGGCGGGCTGGCTGTGTGATCGCCTCGGACGCAAACCCGTCCTGTTGGCGGGTTTCCTGATGTCGGCACTGTCTATCTTCCCTATCTACAAAGGCGTGGCGCTCTACGCCAACCCTGACTTAATGGCCGCTGAACAGCGCACGCCGGTGACATTGGTCACCGACACGTCCCAATGCTCATTCATGTTCAATCCGACCGGTACCCGAACCTTCAGCAGCCCGTGCGACGTTGCCAAACAAGCCCTCTCCGCAACCGGCATCAGTTACGAAACCCAATCACTGCCTGGCCAAGCCCACGCGGTGATCAAAGTGGGTTCGGCACAACTGGTCTCTGAAGGCACCGTAGGCCTCGACGCGGCGGTCGCCAAGGATCACATGGGCGCGCTGAAAACCTCGTTGCAGAGCCAATTGGACCAGGCGGGATACCCCCTCAAAGCCGACCCGGAGAAGTTCCAGCGCGGCAAGGTCTTCCTGCTGTTGATGGCGTTGGTATTTTGCGGCGTGATCTCGTTGACGCCGGTCGCGCCCATGCTGGTGGAAATGTTCCCGGCGCGTATTCGTTATACGTCCATGTCGTTCCCCTACCACTTCGCCAGTGGCTGGATCGGTGGACTGTTACCCACCATCGCTTTCGCCCTTTCAGCACAGATGGGCAACATCTACTTCGGCCTGTGGTATCCGGTGGCGTGGATCGGCGTGTCGTTTGTAGTCGGTCTGTTTTTCCTGCGCGAGACGCGTGATATCGACATCAACCTCTAACCTCCCCTCAGCCAGGTGAAACCATGAGCAATAACGAACTGTTTGATAAAGGCTTCGAGAATCGCAAAACCGTACTAGGTGCCGCCCATGTCGAGAAGTCCTGGTCGTCGGCAGACGACTTCAATAAACCCATGCAAGCGCTGGTAACCGAGTATTGCTGGGGCGCCGTGTGGGGGGATGAGACCTTGCCGTTCAAAACCCGCAGCCTGCTCAACATCGGCATGCTGACGGCCATGAACCAGCACCATGAGCTGGGCGTGCACGTGAAGGGCGCGCTGACCAATGGCGTGTCCGTCGAGGAGATTCGCGCAGCGTTGATGCAGGCTGCAATCTACGCGGGTGTGCCGAGCGCATTGGCGGCGTTCCGAGTTGCCACGGAAGCCATCAAGGCCTGGGACACCGAACATCGCCGTTAAGCCTCGAAAACCAAAACGCAGCCCTCGGGCTGCGTTTTGCGTTGTGATTACAGTGCCGCGATTTGTCGACAGCCATCAAACGACATCAATAACCACCTTCCCAACCATCTTGCCCGACTCCTGCAACCTATGAGCTGCGTGTGCGTCGGCCAGGGAGAAGCGCTGCTCGTCCAGCAATGGAGCGAGCCTGCCCGCCTCGGCAAGGCGTGTGGCATGCCGCAGAATCTCAACGTGATGCGCACGCCCTTCCCCGCTCAACATCGGCAACAATACGAATATCCCGGACACCGTCACGCACCGCAACGAGCTTGGCGCCAGGTTGTGAGTGCCGAACGCAAAGCAACTCAGTACATGACCATAGGCACGAGCGGCTACCAGCGAATCATCAAGGGTCTGACCGCCGACGGTATCGTAAACCAGGTCGAAACCTGCCCCATCCGTATGCTGTTTTACATACTGCTCAACCGTACCGCTGCGGTAATCGATGGCCGTTGCACCATAGGACTCAACAATTGCGCGCTTCTGGGATGATGCTGTGGCGAACACCTTGGCGCCATGGGCAACCGCGATTTGCACCGCCATGTGCCCTACTCCGCCGGCGCCGCCTTGCACCAGCACAGACTGCCCCGCTTGCAGGCCAGCACGGTCAATCAGCCCCTCCCACGCGGTCAGGAATACCAACGGTATCGCCGCGGCTTCGCGCATGCTGAGGTTGTTCGGCTTGAGGGCCAGCAGATCAGCGTCTACGGCGGCGTACTCCGCCATGGAACCTTGAAGGCCACGCACGCCACCTGTCAGCCCATACACTTTGTCCCCAACCTTGAAGCGGGTGACGCCATCCCCCACGGCTTCCACCACGCCGGCGAGGTCCGTGCCGAGAATCGCGGGAAGTTCAGGCATCGCATAGGGCGCCTGCCCCTTGCGAATCATGAAATCAATCGGGTTGACCCCGCTCGCCGCTATCTTGACAAGCACTTGGCCGGCTCCAGCCAAGGGGCGATCAACCTGGGTCAGGGTGAATGTACCTTGGGCATAATCGCTCAAGACCTGAGCCTGCATCTGTGTCTGTATGCTCATGACGCTCTCCTGTTTACAGCCTGGTAAATCGCCCGTCTTTACCTTTGAGTAACAATGGTTGGCGCAGTGTGGAGACCTCGTGTCAGCGCGGGAAATTGCGGCACGATGAACTCTGCCAATTCGTCCAGAACCTCCTGGGCCGGGCGCTGCCCATATTTGAGCTGGATCATCACATGGTTAACCCCGAAGGATTGCAGGGTGTGCAGCATCTCCAGCAGCGCATTGCGGCCTAACCTGAAGCCTTGGTGAATAGGTGTGGGGGCGGTATCGGGGTCGTGGGTCAGATCGATAAAGAGGGACTGACTGAATGGTTTGAAGGCATCGCCTGCCTGCTCGCGCACAGTCTCGTGCCAGAGGCGAACGATATCCCTTTGCTTATCCAAGGCGCGCGGGTAAGAGATCCAACCGTCGGCTTCCCTGGCGATCCACTGCAATGTCTGGCGACTACTGCCGGTGATAAGTAATGGAATGGATTGGCCTGAGGGTTTGGGCACCAGGTCTGCATGCCTCAACTCGCCCTCGCTCCAGCGAATCGGTTCGAACTGAGTGCCGAGGGATTTGCGCATAACCTCCAGATGCTCGACGAATCGCTCCCCACGGCTGTGGGACTCCACATTGAAAGCCGGGTATTCCACCGGACGGTCGCCAGACGCCACGCCGAGCAAAAACTTGCCGCCGCTGAGTTGATCGATGCTCGCTGCAGCCTTGGCCAAATGGAGCGGATGACGAATGGGAACAACGATCGCGGCGGTTCCCAGTGCGATATCCCGGGTTTGCCCGGCAAGATAGCCCAGGTAAGTCCAGGGGTCGTAGATTTGCCCGACATCGCCAAACGTCGGATCGCGCAGCGGAACATCACGAAACCATAAGGAGGCAAAACCGGCCTTTTCCGCCTGCTGAGCGAGCGATACCTGGTTGCGCATTGTGGGCATATCGCCCTCGTAGGCCTCTATCGGAAAAAACAAACCCAAGGTCAGTTTCCCTGGCTGGAAGGTCCGACGAAAACCCGGTAACGCCTGGTACGGTGTACTGGACAACGAAAACATAAAAACTCCTTATTGATGATCGACGTGACGGGCCCAATGCGGGAATTTGCGCACGCGCTCGTCCATGCTGCGAAGGGCCTCCAGCGACTTGCGCAGCTTGGTGAAGGCATCGCCGCTTTCATCCCATCCTTGCCAACCGATATAGCCGTCGTAACCCAACCGTTTCAGCAGCGCCATGACCGCAAAATTGTCCATTTCGCCCTGGTCGAGGGTTTCAATGGTCGCGGTCTGGCCCCAGCCCAGCGGGCTGCGGCGTGAACCTGAAAGATTCACTTGCTTGAGAAAGGGCAGCGCACGCCTGAGCGTGGCGCCCAGCCGCTCGCCGTCGCCGGCGTACCAGTGGTAGCCGCAGAAAACGATACCCAGATTGGGGTGATTGAGTCGCTCACAAATGCGCAGCGCGTCGTCGTGCTTTTCGCTCCAGTGCAGTAAATGCGAGTAGATCAGGATGCGGATATTGCGCTGCTGCGCGATAGACAAAGCTTCGGCCAACCAGCGCACTACGGGCTCATCGCCTCTAGGGTCCGAACGCGGGAAGTCCCCTGCGGTTTTGATCGCCAACTCAACGGTGGAGCCTGGCGGAGCCACTTTCAGCATCTGATAGATGCCCGCGTTCTGCTCCGCCTCTACGCCAAGGCGCAGGTTGAGCACGACATAGATGCCCGCTACCTCAAGGTCGTAACGCTCCTTGACGCTGCTCAATTGCTGGACAGCTGCCCAGTTGCGTCCATCCCAGATTGAAAGATAGGTGGCGTCATAACCCACCGCCTTGGTGATCTCGCACCTGTCCTCAAAACTGTAGGTGCCCATGGAGCTGTAGAAACAGGTGTCCTGTGCGTAAAACTTTTGCGTCATGGTGTCCTCCAGCAGGCCGTCAAGTATTGGTCGCAAAGCACCGTCGAACGTCCACTTCGCCTTCACCAACACCGACAGCAAATGTCTTGACACTAACTGTAGTGATCACTATAAAATACACACGTTATGTAGTGATCGCTAGACAAATGGCTTTCAGTGATGTGCCGGACGGGAAGCGTTCCCTCCGATCGAATGAATGGGATGGGCAACGTGATAGACCTGGCGGTACACCACATCGCGCAGTGGATCGAGATTATTCGCTCGCTCGGCGTCGTCGGGATTGCGCTCTATGCCGCGATGTTTGTGGCGGGCACTGTCGCCTTTGTACCCGCCTCGATGCTCACGGCGCTCGCCGGTTTTTTGTACGGCCCGATGTGGGGAACGCTGCTCATCTCGCCCGCTGGCTTGCTGTCTGCAGCGGTCGCGTTCGCCTTGGGCAGATCGCTTCTGCGCCCTTGGGTCAAACGACGCCTGGCGAACAGCCCCACATCAGCGGCGGTCGACCACGCTATCGAGTCGGGAGGTTTTCGGATTGTTTTCCTCTTGCGCCTGGCTTCCATCGTGCCGTTCGCTCCGCTGAGCTACGGCCTCGGAGCCAGCCGAATCGCACGTCGAGATTTCCTCCTGGCGACCTGGATCGGCCTGCTTCCTGGAACATTTCTGTATGCGTATCTGGGCTCTCTGGCGGCTGATTTCGCACAGATAATCAGTGGCGAGGTAACGACCAATCGCTCGACTCAAATGATGACTTGGGCGGGACTGGTCGTTGCATTGATCGCCTTACTGACCATCGCTCGATATGCACGTAAAGCAATCAACCAAGCCCTTCTTCAACCCTCTTCAAACTAGGAGTAACACCATGAGCAACCCAACTTACGTCGAAGACTACAACGCCATCGTCACGGTGCTGAACCACTACAACGAAGGTGGCAAGCAAGCCAAAAGCAGCCTCATGAAACCTGCGTTCAGCGAGCAGGCCACCATCTTTGGTGTAGATGGCGAAGGCAAGCTGACCGGAGGCCCGATCCAGGGTCTGTTCGACATCATCGACAGCGCCTTCCGCCCGTCACCGGAAGCCAAAGGTGCAATCGTCAACGTCGATATCGTGGGCACCGCTGCCAGCGCACGTATCGATACCAATGACATCTCCGGCTTCTGCTTCACCGACTTCTTCAACCTGCTGAAGGTTGATGGAAAGTGGACCGTCATCAGCAAGATCTACCACACCCACGTTGCTCCTTAACCCACCTGTTTGAACCGCGCCCCCATTGGTGCCAAAACCATGTAAAGGAGTTTGACCATGAGCAAAAACATCAAAGCAGTACCCACCCAGGACTACAACGCCGTTGTCGCCGTGGCCCAGCAATACGCAGACGGCCTGCGTGCCGGCAGCCCGGAAGTGCTGGAGCAGGCCTTCCACAAGGAAGCGGTGATGTACGGTTTCACCAACGGCAAACTGTTGGGCGGCCCGATCAGCAACCTGTTCGACTTCGTCCGCACCAATGGCAAGGCACCGGATATCAGCACACGCCTGGACGTGCTGGCGATCACCCCAACCACCGCCGTGGTACGTGTGGACATGGAAAAGGACGCGATTGGCGCCGACTACAACGATTACCTGACACTGATCAAAATCGACGGCACCTGGAAGGTGATCGCCAAGGTTTATCACCAGTTCGAAGGCTGATCCGAGCGGCCTGAACGCAATGATGTTTATTAAGGTGATGAATCATGGCAAAAGTTGAATACAGCGCCGTTGTGGACGGCGACGCCGAGCGCGTTTGGGATGTACTCAAGCGCTTCGGGAAAATCAGCCAGTGGCACCCGGCGATCCCCCAGAGCGTCATCGAAGACGGTCAGCCGGACGGTCTGGTCGGCTGCATCCGCCGGCTGACGTTGCAGGATGGCGCCATTCTGCGCGAGCAGTTGTTGTCGGTAGACGCGGTGAATCTGCAGTTCTCCTACCGCTTCGTTGAAGCGCCACTGCCCGTCGACAACTACGTGTTGACCGTGCGCCTGATCCCGTTGACGGGCAAGGACGAAACCGTGATTCTGTGGTCTGCGACCTTCGATACGCGCGAGCCTGACCCAGAGGGGCAATGGACTTCGACCATCGAGTCGCTCATTGTCGGCGGGCATGAAAGCCTCCAAGTTTACCTGAATCAAACCGCCACCGCGTGAATGTGCACTACCCCGCTCCAGTAATGGATGCGGGGTTCAATTTTTCTGGAGTTACGATGCACGACCACATTGCCGAAGTGCCGCTTGAAAAAGCCTATCGGCTGATCAACCACGGCCCTACCGTGCTGGTTTCTGCTCAACACGAGGAGACTCGAAATGTGATGGCCGCGGCATGGGCCTGTGCATTGGATTTCTCACCGCCCAAAGTCACTGTGGTGCTGGACAAGATCGCCAAAACCCGCGAACTGGTAGAGCGTAGCGGCGTGTTTGTGATTCAGGTTCCCACCGTGGCACAGCTGCAATTGACCCGCGATGTCGGCAGCGTCAGCCTGCAGGAAGATCCACAGAAGCTGGCTCATAGCGGCGTCGAGCTGTTCAGCATCAGCGGCCATGACGTGCCATTCGTGGCGGGCTGCTCGGCTTGGCTGGTGTGCAAGCTGCTGCCCGAACCGCACAACCAATCGACGTACGACCTGTTTATCGGTGAAGTCGTCGCTGCCTGGGCCGACACACGGGTATTCAGCGACGGCCATTGGCACTTTGAGCGTGCGCACCCGGATTTTCGTAGCCTGCACTACATCGCAGGCGGCCATTTTTATGCGATCGGAGAAGCGTTGGACGTCGCGCCAAAGGAGGACACTCAGTGAACCCGATCGAGAAACGCCCGCTCGGTCAATCCAGCGTGGCACTCAGTGCCGTCGGCTTGGGCACGGTGCAGATCGGCTATAACGCCCACATCGATTACGACCAGGCGCTGGCCATCGTGCAGTCAGCTTATGAAGCGGGTATCCGCTATTTCGACACGGCACCGATGTATGGCACTGGCCGCGCGGAATACACCTTGGGTCGTGCGCTACGCGAACTGAATATACGCAACGATGTGGTCGTCAGCACCAAGGTAGGCCGCGTACTCGACACCGGCGACATCCCGGCTGCCCAGCGCCCGACGGACTCAAGGTGGTTCCTGCACAACCCTCACTATCAGTACGACTATACCTATGACGGATTCATGCGCTCGGTGGACCACAGCCTTGAGCGCTCCGGCCTGGATCGTATCGACGTACTCCTGGTGCACGATCTGGGACGTGCCTGGCATGGTCGGCGGGCAGAGGTTTACTGGAATCAGATCCGTGAGGGTGGATTCAAGGCACTGGACGAACTGCGCAGCACAGGGGTGGTGTCTGCCGTAGGCCTGGGTGTCAATGAAACCGAAGTGGTCGTGGAGGTTGCGCGGGAGTTCGCCATCGACTGCGCGATGATCGCCGGCCGTTATACGCTGCTCAATCATGAGCCACTCAACGGGCACTTTGATGAATTGCAACGTCGCGACGTATCGATCATCGCGGCAGGCGCTTTCAATTCAGGCGTGCTGGCGATGGGTGCACGTCCCGACGCAATGTTTGATTATCGTGCCGTCCCGGCCGACATCGCAGCGCGTGTGGCCGTCATACAGTCGATCTGCGCCGACCATGGTGTGGCGATGTCGGCTGCAGCGTTGCAGTTTTGCGCCTCCCACCCAGCTGTACGGGCGCTGGTGTTCGGCGCTCAGTCGGTGGCGGAGGTTCAGCAGAACGTCGCAGCGTTTTCGACACGGATCCCCGGCGCATTTTGGGCACAGCTCAAACATCAGAAACTTATTCCCGAACACGCACCGGTGCCTGGCGAAATCCCGCGCTGACACGCTCAGAGCGCAGTCCACAAGGCGCTGCGCTCTCCCAGTCAATGACCTAGTGCAGTTTCAACCGAGGCGCGGTGCCTCGTCCCAAGCGGTTACCCAACATCAGCAATGCGGTAGGCACCAGTCCATAGAGCGCGACCTGGTGCATGCGGTACAGCGATGCATAGAACACCCGCGCCAACCATCCTTCCAGCGTCACACTGCCCGTCAGTTTACCCAACAGGTTACCCACCGCCGAAAAGCGTGACAGCGAGACCAGCGAACCATAGTCCTTGTAGACATAAGTCGGCAGGGCTTTGCCTTCAAGCCGGGCTTGCAGGCTCTTGACCAGCATCGACGCTTGCTGGTGAGCGGCCTGAGCACGCGGCGGCACATTCTGCTCACTCCCCGGCTGAGGACACGCGGCGCAGTCACCGAAGGCAAAAATATTATCGTCCAGCGTGGTTTGCAGGGTGGGTCGCACCCTCAGCTGGTTGATGGGGTTAGTCTCCAGGCCATCAATATCCTTGAGGAAGGAAGGTGCACGAATACCGGCCGCCCAAACCTTGAGGCTGGCCTCGATCAATTCCCCGTTGCGGGTTTTAAGGTGCTCGGCGGCGACCTCACTGACGGCGGCGTTTGTCATCACGGTCACCCCCAGTTTTTCCAGCGTGCGGTGCACGGGATCGCTGATGCGCTTGGGCAGCGCTGGCAGCACACGGGGACCTGCTTCTATCAAGGTGATGTGCATGTCATGCGGCTGAATGCGATCCAGCCCGTAGGCGGCCAGCTCATGGGCAGCGTTGTGCAACTCGGCAGCCAGCTCCACGCCCGTTGCGCCTGCACCGACGATCGCCACACGGATATTCTCACCCGCAACGCCGAGCGCTTGTGCACGCAGGTAATGGTTGAGCAACTGCTGATGGAAGCGTTCGGCTTGCTCGCGGGTGTCGAGGAACAGGCAGTGCTGTGCCGCACCGACGGTGCCAAAATCATTGGTGGTACTGCCGACGGCGATGACCAGGGTGTCATAGTTCAAAACACGTTCAGGCACCAACTGCCGGCCGGCGCCATCCAGGGTAGGTGCAAGCCGAACGGATCTGGCGGCACGGTCCAGGCCGCTCATGCGGCCGAGTTGGAAATGGAAGTGGTTCCACTTGGCCTGGGCCACGTAGTTCAACTCGTCATCGTGGGCATTGAGTGAGCCCGCCGCGACTTCATGCAACAGTGGCTTCCAGATGTGCGTGAGGTTGGCGTCAACGAGGGTGATGTGAGCGGTGCCGCGCTTGCCAAGGGTCTTGCCCAAACGCGTCGCAAGTTCCAGACCGCCAGCGCCACCGCCGACAATCAAAATACGGTGTGTCATTGAAGGGTCTCATTGCTTTTACAGGGGGAGACAGGACGGATCCTGTAGCGCCCAGGCACACGGCGTTGCGCCGGTGCCTGGGCGGGGTGATTTCAACGTTTATGACTTACCAATCCTGACGGGTCGGCGAAATGATCAGGTCGTTGACGGTGACGTTTTCAGGCTGATTCAGTGCATACACCACTGCGCGACCAATATCGTCCGGCGAGATAGCAATTTTATTCAGCTCTTGAGCCGCTTTACGGCCTGCCGGGTCGGTGACTTTATCGGCCCAACCGGTGTTGATCACACCCGGGCTGACCGTGTTGACACGGATGCCGTGCTGCACGCCCAGCTCTTTGCGCATCGACTCAGTCATGGCCTGCACGAAGAATTTGGTGGAGCTGTAGATACCCGCAGCAGGCCCCACCTGGTGACCGGCGACCGAATCCATATTCAGGATCTGGCCCGACTTCTGTTTCAGCATGAACGGCAACACCGCGGCGATACCATGCAGGTAGCCTTTGATGTTCACGTTGATCATCTTTTCCCAATCATCGGTGGCCAGGTCGACCCAGTTGGAAAACAGCATCAAACCTGCGTTGTTGATCAGGATATCCACCGAACCGAAAGAGTCCTGAGCGAATTGCGCGAGCGCTTTCATATCCTCAGGGTTGGTAACGTCGCTGACGCGACCTACCGCTTCACCGCCCTCGCCTTTCAGTTCGCTGACGATGGCGTCCAGGCCTTGCTGGTCCAGGGCTGCTGCGACAATTCGAACGCCTTTCTCGGACAAGGCACGTGCCGATGCAGCACCCAGGCCGGATGATGCGCCAGTGATGATCGCGGTTTTATTCTGCAGATAGTTCATGGGCGTTCCTCTCATTGGTGACTGCCCGTCTGTGCGGGCAGTTTTTGGGTTATCGCGGATATCAGGGGATCAGTAGTTGCCGACAGGCCAGTCGGTGTACCCCTTCGCGCCGCCGCCGTAATACGACTCGCGCGGTGCGATGGTCAGTTCGGCCCCACGGCGCAAGCGCTCGACCAGGTCCGGGTTGGAGATGAACAGGCGGCCAAACGCTACCGCGTCGATCTTGCCTTGGGCGCGGCGCTCAATAGCCATGTCCAGGTCGTAGTTGTTGTTGCCGATGAAGGGCCCGTTGAACTGCGCGCTCAATGCGTCCATGTCCACGCCTTCCGGTACTTCACGCGAGGTGGCGGTAGCGCCTTCAACGAAGTGCAGGTAAGCCAGATCGAATGCATTGAGTTGCTGGATCAGGTAGCCATACATCGCCATGACATTGCTGTCGGGCGGCGTGTTGCCGGCATCAGGCGTCACCGGCGACAAACGAATGCCAACACGGTCGTTGCCCCAGATTTTGACGATTGCTTCGGTCACTTCCAGGGTCAGGCGCGCACGGTTCTCGATGGAGCCGCCGTACTGGTCGGTGCGATGGTTGGTCGAGTCCCGCAGGAACTGGTCCAGCAGGTAGCTGTTAGCCGAGTGAACCTCTACACCATCAAAACCGGCACGCTTGGCATTCTCGGCAGCACGCTTGTACTGCTCGATGATCCCCGGGATCTCATCGGTTTCAAGCGCCCGTGGCATCGACACCGGAACGAAGCCGTTGGTGGTATAGGTGTCGCCTTCAGCCTTGATCGCGGAAGGTGCGACTGGTGCGGCACCGTCAGGTTGCAACTCGACACTGGAGAACCGCCCCACATGCCACAGCTGGCTGACGATCTTCCCGCCCGCGGCATGCACGGCGTCCGTGACTTTCTTCCAGCCCGCAACCTGCTCTTCGCTCCAGATGCCGGGCGTGGCCGCATAACCGCGACCTTGGGCGGAAATGTTGGTGGCTTCAGCGACGATCAAGCCGGCCGTTGCGCGTTGGGCGTAATACTCGGCGTGCATCTCGTTGGGAATGCCATCTTCGGCATAGCGGCTACGGGTTACAGGCGCCATCAAAATACGGTTGGCGAGTGTCATCGCGCCCAGATTGATGGGGGTGAACAAGTCGGTACGCGTGGCGTTGTCTGTCATGAAAGACCTCATTTAAATAGACCGGTCGTCTAGTAAGTTGGTAAAAAAATAGCTACGACAAAAGTCGTTTTGCCAGAGTCAGAGACGTTTCAAAGGCGTCGTCGCGCTTGCCGATCTTCATCATCAACGAAGCGCCGAGCCAAACCTGATAGAGCGATTGCGCAAGCGTCGCGCTTGGCGCCGTGGACGTGATCGAGCCATCGACAAGCCCTTGCTCAATACAGCGCTCAAGCTTTGCGTGGATAGCCTGCGTGCCTCGGTCGAGCACCAGGCGCATGCCCTCCGAGAGGTCACAGACCTCGGCGCCCAACTTGACCACCAGGCACTTGTCGGTAGGCAAATCAGAGCACTGGGTTTGCGCCCAATACTGGAAGTAACTCAGCAACCTTTGCGCGGCGGGTGCAGAGCCCATCAACAGCGTGTCGACCGTTGCGAGGTAGTCGGAAAAATACTGTTCAAGCAATGCCTGACCAAATTCTTCCTTGGATTTGAAGTAGTGGTAGAACGAACCCTTAGGCACGCTCGCAGCCGCTACCACCTCAGCTAACCCTACGCTGGTGTAGCCTTTGTGAGTCATTAACGTCCTGGCGACATCCAGGATGTGTTGGCGTGTTTCAGAGTGATGCTTTTTCATAATGCAGCCACTCTAATTAAAACTAGACCGGTCGTCTAGTAAATTTTAGAATAGCCTCACGTTCTACGACCAACGGCGAACGAAGACAAATGACAGGGTAAATCTCATGAACACCCCTCCCCCCACGTCAACGTTCAACACCGAGTACCTTGCGCGTTTCAACCTCAATTGCCTGGTGATATTCGCTGCGCTTTACCAGGAAAAAAGTGTCACCAGGGCGTCCGAGCGCTTGAACATTGGGCAGCCCGCGGTCAGCAACAGCCTGTCCAAACTCAGGCTGATTTTTCAGGACCCACTGTTTTTTCGCCGAAACGCAGAGATGGTGCCCACCGCAGTCGCCGATGATATTGCGAAGCATGTGATACCGCTATTGAGCGGTATTGGGCAGGTGCTAGAGCGACACACCGTACCGCCCTTTGGACACGCGTCGCGGTCGACCTGAAAGCTCGGAATGACGCTACGCAACCGAAAATTTCATTTTGTGTATCATTGGGCAGAACTTTCTTCCAGGCATGCTCGTCTGGCGATACGCCCCCAAGGTGCTGCACTCAATGACCAACTCCACCCCAATCCCTGTTCCACGCGCAAAAGGCCGCCCGCGCGCGTTCGACCGCGACCAGGCTCTGCTGCATGCGCTGGCAGTGTTTTGGAAGCGTGGCTACGAGCCGGCCTCTGTGGCGGAATTATGTTCAGCCATGAACATCAGCCCTCCCAGCCTGTATGCGGCGTTTGGCAACAAAGCCAAGTTGTTTCTGGAAGCGGTTGCCTACTACGAAGCGACATTCTGGGATGCCACGTGGGAGCGCATGGACACCGAGACAGACATCGTGCGCGCCATCAGCGACTTCTTCCACACCTCAGCGTCGATCCTGACCGAACCCGAAGCCCCCTGTGGCTGCATGGTCGTACTCGCGGCCGTCAATGTCTCCGACGATGCCGGTGAAGTCACCGCCACGCTCAAGGCTTTACGCCAGGAAGGCCGTGACTATTTACAGCAGCGCCTGGATCGCGCGGTGGAACAAGGTCAGCTCAAACCGAACACCAACACGCGACTGCTCGCCGCCGCCCTGAATACATTGCTTGAAGGCATGTCCCTGCAAGCACATGACGCTGCCAGCCGGGAAGATCTGCAAGGCATCGGCGCAACCGCCATCGCGATGCTGAGCCCTTCCCTCTCAGCTTGACGGAAATCGACGCCGCCATACCCGGCTTTGTGTTCAGGCAAGCTGCTCACATGCAGTCTTGATGCGCGCGCACGCCTGCTCCAACAGCGCTGTGGAGGTTGCAAAGGAGATGCGGAAATAACCCTCCAATCCAAATGCACTCCCCGGCACTACCGCCACCTGCGCGGCCTCGAGCAGGTATTGGCAAACCTCCACGTCATTGGTCAGCACTACGCCCGCAGGGGTTTTGCGGCCGAACAGCCCCGCGCAGGCTGGGAAGAGATAGAACGCGCCCTCCGGACAGCGACACTCCAGACCGGGTGTGTTGTTGAACGCTTCGAGGCAAAGGTCTCTGCGCTGACGAAACACTTCATTGCGCTCAGCCAGAAAATCGATAGGCCCATCCAGCGCGGCCACCGCAGCAGCCTGGGATATCGCGCAGGGGTTGCTCGTGGTCTGGGATTGAATGGTGGCCATGGCGGCGATCAACGGTTTAGGACCGCCCGCATAACCAATGCGCCAGCCCGTCATTGAATACGCCTTTGAAACGCCATTCACGGTCAGCACGCGATCGTGTAACGCCGGTACCTGCGAAGCCAGGGTGGAAAATACCCATCCGTCGTAACTCAGGTGCTCGTACATGTCGTCCGTCAGCACGTAGACCTGCGGATACTCCAACAATACGGCGCCCAATCGATCAAGCTCAGTCGCGCTATAACCCGCACCCGTCGGATTGCTTGGGGAATTCAAAATCAGCCACTTGGTACGCGGAGTGATTGCCTGCTTGAGTTGCTCGGCAGTGATCTTGAAATGCTGATGGGCCGCACAAGGAACCTCAACGGGTGTGCCCCCTGCCAGGCGCACCATGTCCGGATAGGACACCCAGTAAGGCGCAGGAATGATGACCTCATCCCCAGGGTTCAGAGTTGCCTGCAGTGCGTTGATCAGCACTTGCTTGCCGCCGGTGCCGACGCTGATTTCGTCGGTCGTGTAGGTGATGCCGTTTTCACGCTGAAACTTGCGAACGATCGCCGCTTTGAGCTCCGGAGTTCCATCCACATCGGTATAGCGGGTCTGGCCTGCATCAATCGCCGCTTTGGCAGCGGCATTGATGTGATCAGGGGTAGGAAAGTCCGGCTCACCGGTCGACAAGCTGATGATATCTACCCCATTGCGGCGCAGCTCCGCGGCCTTGCGCGTGATTGCCAACGTTGGCGAGGGTTTAACCGCTTTAAGCAGATTTCCGAGCAATTGCATGGGCCTACTCTTTCAGCTTTTGTTGATGGTGCATCAATGCTAACGGCCTCCGGCAGACAATTAAAACAATATATA
>NZ_WKCB01000035.1 GCF_021606685.1 Pseudomonas syringae | reverse complement strand
GGATTTGTACCAAACTCAGGGTTCTCGCGTTTACGAATTAAGCTATTGATTTAAAACAAATTTAAATATGCAAATAAACGGTTTCCGAGGGTGCTTGTCCGGCTTTCCGAACAATGAGTAGTTTTTCGTTCGGTTGTCCGAAAACTCTTACGGGATTCTCGTGGAGCGCCTGTGGCGGAGCTTCACAGCCTATCGTTTTAGAGAACGGCTGGGGGAGGGCGATGTTTAATCACGTCGGCGCATTGCGCTGGGGCAGGGAGGGCAGCCGGGCTTGGATGAAAGGCTGTTTTCTACCGTTGACAAATCTCGACAAGGTTCTCATAGTTTGAATAACGCAAACGTTTGCGAGATGTTTCACGAGCGCAAGCGTTGCTCACAATAATCATAAGATCGGAGTGAACCCATGAAGCTGCCATTTGCTGGACGTCTTCTTGCTGTCGCTGTGCTTGCTGCCGCATCCGCCGCTTTACCTCTCTCTTCTGCATTCGCTGATGACGCTGCCAAAACGCCTACTGTCGGCTTGGTCATGAAGTCCCTTGCCAATGAGTTTTTCGTCACCATGACCGACGGTGCGAAGGACTACCAGAAAGCGCACCCAACCGAATTCAAGTTGATCTCCAACGGCATCAAGAACGAAACCGATACCAGCGCGCAGATCGGCATCGTCAATCAGATGATCAACTCCAAGGTCGATGCGATCGTCATCGCACCTGCCGACTCCAAAGCACTCGCCAGCGTGCTCAAGAAGGCTTCCGATGCCGGCATCAAAGTCGTCAACATCGATAACCGCCTCGACCCTGACGTGCTGAAAAGCAAAAACCTCGACATCCCCTTCGTAGGTCCGGACAACCGCAAAGGCTCCAAGCTGGTGGGCGACTACCTGGCCAAGCAATTGGCGTCGGGTGACAAGGTTGGCATCATCGAAGGCGTGCCGACCACCACCAACGCCCAACAGCGCACCGCAGGCTTCAAGGATGCGATGGACGCGGCCGGCATGAAGATCGTCTCTACTCAATCCGGCAACTGGGAAATCGACCAGGGCCAGAAAGTCGCATCCGCCATGTTGAGTGAGCACCCGGACCTCAAGGCATTGTTGGCCGGTAACGACAACATGGCCCTGGGCGCCGTCTCCGCCGTGCGTGCGGCGGGCAAGGCCGGCAAGGTCCTGGTAGTGGGCTACGACAACATCGAAGCCATCAAGCCTATGTTGAAGGATGGCCGTGTCCTGGCGACAGCCGACCAGGCGGCGGCCCAGCAAGCGGTGTTCGGTATCCAGAACGCGCTAAAGCTGGTCAAGGGTGAGAAAGTCGACTCTAAAGACGGCGTGATCGAAACGCCGGTCGAACTCGTCATCAAGAAGTAATCCTGGCAGCACCCAACAGCGCCCGCTCGTCCTGAGCGGGCGCCTGGAGATTTTCCTATGTCATCTTCCGCCCCGAACGCTGTCCTCTCGGTCAGCGGTATCGGTAAGACCTATGCCCAACCGGTTCTGTCCGACATCACCCTGACGCTCAATCGCGGGGAAGTGTTGGCGCTGACTGGCGAAAACGGTGCCGGCAAAAGTACCTTGTCGAAGATCATCGGCGGGCTGGTCACGCCGACTACCGGGCATATGCAATTCAATGGTCAGGACTACCGCCCTGGCAGTCGCACCCAGGCCGAACAGCTGGGCGTGCGCATGGTCATGCAGGAACTGAACCTGCTGCCGACGCTGACCGTGGCCGAAAACCTGTTCCTCGACAACCTGCCCAGCAACTGCGGCTGGATCAGCCGCAAGCAGTTGCGCAAGGCTGCGATCGAGGCCATGGCCCAGGTCGGGCTCGACGCCATCGACCCGGACACCCTGGTCGGCAGCCTGGGTATCGGGCACCAGCAAATGGTCGAGATCGCCCGCAACCTGATCGGCGATTGTCACGTGCTGATTCTCGACGAACCCACGGCGATGCTGACCGCCCGTGAAGTCGAAATGCTGTTTGAACAAATCACCCGTCTGCAGGCCCGGGGCGTGGCGATCATTTATATTTCGCACCGGCTCGAAGAGCTGGCCCGCGTCGCCCAGCGCATTGCGGTACTGCGTGACGGCAAGCTGGTCTGCGTCGAGCCGATGGCCAATTACAACAGCGAGCAACTGGTGACCTTGATGGTCGGTCGCGAGCTGGGCGAACACATCGACCTGGGCCCGCGCACCATCGGCGGCCCGGCCTTGACGGTTAAAGGCCTGACCCGCTCGGACAAAGTCCGCGACGTGTCATTCGAAGTGCGTGCCGGTGAGATCTATGGCATTTCCGGTCTGATCGGCGCAGGCCGCACCGAATTGTTGCGCCTGATCTTCGGCGCCGACCTGGCCGACAGCGGCACCGTGGCCCTGGGCTCGCCGGCCCAGGTGGTGAGCATTCGCTCGCCGGTGGACGCGGTGGGTCACGGCATCGCCTTGATCACTGAAGATCGCAAGGGCGAAGGCCTGCTGCTGACTCAGTCGATCAGCGCCAATATCGCCCTGGGCAACATGCCGGAAATCTCCGGCGGTGGAGTGGTTAACAGTCGTGATGAAACTGCCTTGGCCAAACGTCAGATCGACGCCATGCGCATCCGCAGTTCCAGCCCGGCGCAATTGGTGTCCGAGCTGTCGGGCGGCAACCAGCAGAAGGTGGTGATTGGCCGCTGGCTGGAGCGCGATTGCTCGGTGATGCTGTTCGACGAGCCGACCCGGGGCATCGACGTGGGTGCCAAGTTCGACATTTATACCCTGCTCGGCGAATTGACCCGCCAGGGCAAAGCGCTGGTGGTGGTGTCCAGCGACCTGCGTGAGCTCATGTTGATCTGCGACCGCATCGGCGTGCTCTCTGCCGGGCGCCTGATCGACACGTTCGAGCGCGACAGCTGGACCCAGGACCAATTGCTTGCCGCCGCCTTTGCCGGCTATCAGAAACGTGATGCGCTGCTCAATGACGCAGTGCTTAGGGATACCCCATGAAAACAACAACTTCCCCCGGTAAAACTGGCGGCAACTTCTACGGCCTGGGCACCTACCTGGGCCTGGCGGGTGCATTGCTGGCGATGATCGCGCTGTTCTCGGTGCTCAGCGATCACTTCCTGTCCTATGACACGTTCAGCACCCTGGCCAACCAGATCCCGGACCTGATGGTGCTGGCGGTGGGCATGACGTTCATCCTGATCATCGGCGGTATCGACCTGTCGGTGGGGTCGGTGCTGGCATTGGCGGCCTCCGCCGTCAGTGTGGCGATCCTCGGCTGGGGTTGGAGCGTCTTGCCCGCAGCGTTGTTGGGTATGGGCTGCGCCGCATTGGCGGGCACGATCACCGGTTCGATCACCGTGGCCTGGCGGATTCCGTCGTTTATCGTGTCGCTCGGCGTGCTGGAAATGGCCCGTGGCGTGGCGTACCAGATGACCGGCTCGCGCACGGCGTACATCGGCGATTCATTTGCCTGGCTGTCCAACCCGATTGCATTCGGCATTTCGCCGTCGTTCATCATTGCCTTGCTGGTGATCATCGCGGCTCAGTTGGTACTGACTCGCACGGTGTTCGGCCGTTACCTGATCGGCATCGGCACCAACGAGGAAGCCGTGCGCCTGGCCGGGATCAACCCCAAGCCCTACAAGATCCTGGTGTTCAGCCTGATGGGCCTGTTGGCCGGCGTGGCGGCACTGTTCCAGATCTCGCGCCTGGAAGCGGCAGACCCGAATGCCGGCTCCGGCCTGGAGCTGCAAGTGATTGCGGCCGTGGTGATCGGCGGCACTAGCCTGATGGGGGGGCGCGGTTCGGTGATCAGCACGTTCTTCGGTGTGTTGATTATTTCGGTACTGGCCGCCGGTCTGGCGCAGATCGGTGCCACGGAGCCCACCAAGCGCATCATCACCGGTGCCGTGATCGTGATTGCCGTGGTCCTGGATACCTACCGCAGCCAGCGCGCCAGTCGGCGGGGCTGAACCATGGCAACGATCAAGGATGTGGCAGCGCTTGCAGGTATTTCCTACACCACGGTGTCCCACGTGGTGAACAAGACGCGCCCGGTGAGCGAGCCGGTACGGATCAAGGTCGAAGCGGCGATCAAGCAGCTCGACTACGTGCCCAGCGCCGTCGCGCGCTCGCTCAAGGCCAAGACCACGGCCACCATCGGCCTGCTGGTGCCCAACAGCCTCAACCCGTATTTCGCGGAGCTGGCCAGGGGCATCGAGGATTATTGCGAGCGTAACGGCTACTGCGTGATCCTCTGCAACTCCGATGACAACGCTGAAAAGCAACGCAGCTATTTGCGCGTGCTGCTGGAGAAGCGCATCGACGGCTTGATCGTGACCTCGGTGGGCGGCGACGACAGTGGCCTGGCCGCCGGCTTGAGTGCGGTGCGCACACCCATGGTGATCGTCGACCGGGCGCTGGACGGCATTGATGTCGACCTGGTGCGCATTGATCACGAGCAGGGCGCCTACCTGGCGACCCGGCACCTGCTTGAGCTGGGCCATCGCGACATCGCCTGTATTGGCGGCCCGAGCCATACCCGCGTGGCGCAAATGCGCCTGGCGGGCTATCACCGCGCGCTGCGTGAGGCGGGTGTAGAGGTGGCGGCCAATCGCACCCAGGAAAGCGACTTCACCAGCACCGGCGGTTATGCTGCTGCCGTGCAGTTGCTGGCGCAGAACCCGCCCAGCGCGATTTTTGCCAGCAACGACATGATCGGTTTCGGCGTATTGCGCGCGGCTGCCGAGCGCAATATCCGAGTGCCGGGCGAGCTGTCGGTGGTCGGTTTCGATGACATTCAAATGAGCCGCTATGTCTACCCGGCGCTGACTACGGTCGGGCAGTCGATCCTGCAACTGGGTGAGACGGCGGCCGAGCTTTTATTGCGACGAATTGCTAGCCCCCAACTGCCGATCGATCAACGCATCGTGACGCCGAGCATTGTGTTGCGTGAGTCGACGGCGCCCGTCGCCGGTGTATTCGCGCAATACCGCTGAACCGAATTGATGAGTACTGATGTATGCCAGCAAAAGTAGTGGTAATAGGCAGCTTGAACATGGACCTGGTCACCCGCGCCAGCCGCTTGCCGCGCGCCGGTGAAACCCTGATCGGCCAGACGTTCTCCACCGTGCCCGGTGGCAAGGGCGCCAACCAGGCCGTGGCATCCGCGCGGCTGGGGGCGGATGTGGCGATGATCGGCTGCGTCGGCAGCGATGCGTACGGCACCCAGCTTCGTGACGCATTGCAGGTGGAAGGCATCGATTGCCAGGCGGTCAGCACCGTGGACGGCTCCAGCGGCGTGGCGTTGATCGTGGTGGATGACAGCAGCCAGAACGCAATTGTGATTGTCGCCGGCAGTAACGGCGAGCTGACCCCTGCCGCGCTGCAGGCCTTTGATGGCGTGTTGCAGGCGGCCCAAGTGATTGTCTGCCAGTTGGAAGTGCCGATGGCCACGGTGGGCCACGCCCTCAAGCGTGGTCGCGAGTTGGGCAAGACGGTCATTCTTAACCCGGCGCCAGCCAGCGCGCCGTTACCGGCCGAGTGGTACGCCTCGATCGATTACCTGATCCCCAACGAAAGTGAAGCCACTGCACTGACCGGCGTGACGGTCGACTCCCTCGACAGCGCCAAGCGCGCGGCGACGCAGTTGATTCAGGCCGGTGCAGGCAAAGTCATCATCACCCTGGGCGCGCAAGGCGCACTGTTTTGCGACGGCCAGCTGTTTGAGCACTTGGTCGCGCCCAAGGTCAAGGCAGTGGATACCACGGCGGCTGGCGATACGTTTGTCGGCGGCTTTGCGGCCGCCCTGGCCAATGGCAGCAGCGAAGCCGAGGCCATCCGTTTCGGCCAGGTGGCCGCGGCGCTGTCGGTCACCCGTGCCGGCGCTCAACCCTCCATCCCTACGCTGCACGACGTACAAGGTTTTGTGCCCTCATGAAAAAGACCCCATTGCTCAATATCGCCCTGTCGCGCGTGATCGCTTCCCTGGGCCACGGTGACATTCTGGTGATCGGCGACGCGGGTTTGCCGGTCCCGCCGGGCGTCGAGCTGATCGACTTGGCATTGACCCAGGGCATTCCGGATTTCATCAGCACCCTGCGCATTGTGCTCAGCGAAATGCAGGTCGAAAGCCATGTGCTGGCCGAAGAGATCCTGCTCAAGCAGCCGCCCGCCCTGAGCGAACTCAATACGCTCACAGAGCAGGCGGCGCTGGGTGAGCGCCGCCTGGTCAGCCATGAAGCATTCAAGCAGCTCAGCCGCACGGCGCGCGCCGTGGTGCGCACGGGCGAATGCCAGCCATATTGCAATATCGCGCTGGTGTCCGGCGTAACCTTCTAAAGTGTCCCAACGACAAGGAGTGTTTTATGCACCGTTTGATGCAACGTAGTCTTCCAACCCTGCAAAACCTGTTTCGGAGTGTTCTGCTTTTGTCTGCACTCACTGCTGCAAGCGCCCACGCGGCGGAAAAAATCGACCTGATCATCGACACCGATCCCGGGGCCGACGATGTGGTGGCCTTGCTGTTCGCCATGGCCTCGCCGGAAGAGTTGAATATCCGTGCGCTGACCACTGTCGCCGGCAACGTGCGCCTCGACAAAACCTCCCGCAATGCACGCCTGGCCCGCGAGTGGGCGGGGCGCGAGGACATTCCGGTGTATGCCGGTGCGCCTAAGCCAATGCTGCGCACGCCGATCTATGCCGAGAACATCCATGGCAAGGAGGGCATTTCCGGCGTTACGGTGCACGAGCCGAAACAGGGCCTGGCAGACGGTAATGCCGTGGACTACCTGGTCAACACCTTGAGCACCGCCAAGCCTCACAGCATCACTATTGCCATGCTCGGCCCGCAGACCAACCTGGCGCTGGCGCTGACCCAGGCACCGGAAATCACCCAGGGCATCAAGGAAGTGGTGGTGATGGGCGGCGCGCACTTCAATGGCGGCAATATCACGCCAGTGGCTGAGTTCAACCTGTTCGCGGACCCGATCGCGGCAGAGATCGTGCTCAAGAGTGGCGTCAAGCTGACCTACCTGCCGTTGGACGTGACCCACAAGGTCCTGACCAGCGAAGCGCGCTTGAAGCAGATTGCCGACATCAAGAACAACGCGAGCAAGGTCGTCGGCGATATTCTCAATGAATACGTCAAGGGTGATATGGAGCACTACGGCATTCCGGGCGGCCCGGTGCACGACGCCACCGTTGTTGCTTACCTGCTCAAGCCTTCGCTGTTCAGTGGTCGTGAGGTCAACGTGGTGGTAGACAGCCGCGAGGGCCCGACTTTCGGCCAGACCATCGTCGATTGGTACGATGGCCTGAAACAACCTAAGAATGCCTTCTGGGTTGAGAACGGCGACGCCCAGGGCTTTTTCGATCTGCTGACCGAGCGCCTGGCACGCTTGAAGTAAAATGCTTGCCGGTTGGCGTTCGCCGGCCGGTTCTTAATCGCGTCCGGGGTCTTGTGCCCCCGGATGATCGGCCGGGTATTTTTCGAATACCTGCCCGATGAACGCTTGTGCCGCTTGGGTGCCCAGTTCCTTCACTAGCAGGTCGATACCGATGATCGCCAACTCTTCAGGGCTTCCGGGGCTGTAGGAGCTTTGCCCTTGGGGCCACTTGGCTTTGATGTCGGCTTGGAGCGTTACGGTGGTCATGGGTGTCTCACGGGCTGAAAATACTGGGCAATGCGCTGGAATGCGGTTCTAACGAGCGCAGTTAAGCATTTTGCGCGGCGTTTGGCACTGCTACTTAGGCATGAAGCAGGTGCTGTGCGACACTGTCTGCCTGTTTAATTGCCGGGGACCACCGCGTGCAGATCGACTTGAACAACCCCGAGAGCCTGACCCTGGCGGCCGTGCGCCAATTGATTGCCAGTGCCAGTGACGACGAACACACCCAACTGCGTGTAACCAAGGGCGGAATCGCCTATATCTCCTGCGACGCAGCAGTGGGGGGTGTAGATATAGAAGGGCTGCTGTTTCGTCTCGAGACGTGGGCCAAAGGCTCGGGTTATGTAGGAAACGTAGCCGCCAGTGATGAAGTCTGGGTCATGCAGATTTTCAACGCACTGAAGCAGAACTGGCCAAAGCCGCCATTTGATTACATTGACGTTTACTGAGCGCGTTCATATCTGGTCACGATTGACCGGGCGAATGCCCGCCGAGAGTCAGGCAGACTTGCCACGCGGCGGTTTACGTCTTGAAACCAATCCGCTCCATCGCTGTCGCACGATCTCTGTCCATTTTTTATCATAGGAGGCTTCATGCCTTGGAAGCTCGCATCATTCGGTACCTTGTTGGCAGCACTCGCGTTGGCGGGTTGCAGCACCCCGGGTGCCTCTGAGCCAGCCAAAGACGCCGCCGTGGCCGACACTGGTCATAGCCGCTGTGAGTCGAAGGCCGCCGAATTCACAATCGGCCAGAAAGCCTCGCCCCAGTTGCTGGAGCAGGCCCGTACGCGTGCGGGTGCGCAGAACGCACGAATCCTCAAGCCCAACGATATGATTACCCTGGAATACCGCTCTGATCGCCTGAACCTGAACACCGATGACAACCTGGTGATCACACGGGTCAACTGCGGCTGATCGTCGCCGAGCTTTTGTAGCGCGCATAAAAAACCCCGTCACATGGACGGGGTTTTTTTTAGCTCAGCGGAGAATTACTCGCCGCGAACCTGTGCAGCTTGCATACCCTTTTGGCCTTTCTCAGCCACGAAGGAAACGGTTTGGCCTTCTTTCAGGCTTTTGAAACCGTCGCTTTCGATAGCTTTGAAGTGTACGAACAGGTCGTCACCGCCACCTTGAGGAGTGATGAAGCCGAAGCCTTTTTCATCGTTGAACCATTTAACGGTGCCGGTTTGGCGATTAGACATGGTGTATCTCCAAGAAACATATATTTTCAGTAGTGCTGTGCTGCTCAGGCCAACTGGGCACACCGGGCTATCATAGTCGAAATGTTCGACTTGGGAGCCCCCCCAAGGCACTGTTTGCTAATCAATAGCGTTGCGTTTAGTGCCTGGTTCGGCTGAAAGCCCCGATCTACGGGGCTTTGGCTCGAAATATCAGCTGGTAAAAAAAGCCGTAAAAGCTGCGTAATTTGTGAGAAATGGCAATTTTCAGGCTGTTTTTCCAGCAAAACGACCGTCAGATCTGTCGGCGTTCTTACTTTTTCTTCACGACTTTGCAAGACGAAATAGCCGCGACCGCTTTGTTTTTAAGTGGCGCGCTGGCGTTCGGATTGGTCATGAGTTCCTTGATCTCGGCAGTGGTCAGTTCTGCGTTGATCTTGTCCGCGCCACATTCGCAATGGGCTTTGGCAGTTTTGGCGTCCACGTTCTGGCTGGCAGCTGCACTGCAGTCGCTGACGAAGCTGTCACGGGCACCGGCTGGCCAGTTGGACGGGGCTGCAGCCTGCGCGCCGAGGGAAAGGAGGCTCAGGGTAGCGGCGAGAGCGAGGGTCGAAGTAAAACGCATCATGGGATGCTCCTTTGGGTCGAGGACGAACGGCGATTCTCAGGGGGTTTGATGCATGGCGTACAGCTCAAGTTCACTTTTGCAGCTATAAAGGCCGGAATTTGTCTTTGCGCAAGACAGCGACGCCGCGATGACCGTTCATCTGTGCTAGCATCTTGCGCTTGGCCAATTCCAGGCGCGCCAATTGCCGCCTTGCCATGTTTCTTTTTAGCTCACTCCAGTCACTCTGGTTCGATTATCGGTTGGCCGAAAGGCTCCTGCCGCTGTAAGGCAGGCGTTCATCACTGAACGGCCTGGTGTTGGATCTTGTACTGGCTCATCCCAACCCACGTGACCTTTGGTAGGGGTCACCACTAGGAGAGGAGGCGCCATGCCAACTATTACTCTTCCCGACGGCAGTCAACGTTCCTTCGATCATTCGGTTTCCGTAGCCGAGGTCGCCGCATCCATTGGTGCAGGTCTGGCCAAGGCCACCGTGGCCGGCAAGGTCGACGGCAAGCTGGTCGACGCCAGCGACCTGATCACCGCCGATGCCAGCCTGCAAATCATCACGCCCAAGGATCAAGAGGGGCTGGAGATCATTCGCCACTCTTGCGCCCACCTGATTGGCCATGCGGTCAAGCAGCTGTACCCAACCGCGAAAATGGTCATCGGCCCGGTCATCGACGAAGGCTTCTATTACGACATCGCCTATGAGCGTCCTTTCACTCCCGACGACCTGGCCGCCATCGAGCAGCGCATGCATGCGTTGATCGAGAAAGATTACGACGTGATCAAGAAAGTCACGCCGCGCGCTGAAGTGATCGACGTGTTCACTGCCCGTGGCGAAGACTACAAGCTGCGTTTGGTAGAAGACATGCCGGACGAGCAGGCCATGGGCCTGTACTACCACGAAGAATACGTCGACATGTGCCGTGGCCCGCACGTGCCCAACACGCGCTTCCTCAAGTCGTTCAAGCTGACCAAGCTGTCCGGTGCCTACTGGCGCGGCGATGCGAAGAACGAGCAACTGCAGCGGATCTACGGCACTGCCTGGGCTGACAAGAAGCAACTGGCGGCCTACATCCAGCGCATCGAAGAAGCCGAAAAGCGCGATCATCGCAAGATCGGCAAACGCCTGAACCTGTTCCACCTTCAGGAAGAAGCGCCGGGCATGGTGTTCTGGCACCCGAACGGCTGGACCCTGTACCAGGTGCTCGAGCAGTACATGCGCAAGGTTCAGCGCGACAACGGCTACCTGGAGATCAAAACTCCGCAGGTGGTTGACCGCAGCCTGTGGGAGAAATCCGGGCACTGGGCCAACTATGCCGACAACATGTTCACCACGCAGTCGGAAAACCGCGACTACGCGATCAAGCCGATGAACTGCCCGTGCCACGTGCAGGTGTTCAATCAGGGCCTGAAAAGCTACCGCGAGTTGCCGATGCGCCTGGCCGAGTTCGGTGCTTGCCACCGTAACGAGCCCTCGGGTGCGCTGCACGGCATCATGCGTGTGCGCGGCTTCACTCAGGACGACGCCCATATCTTCTGCACCGAAGAGCAGATGCAGGCCGAGTCTGCCGCGTTCATCAAGCTGACCATGGACGTTTACCGCGATTTCGGCTTTACCGAAGTCGAAATGAAGCTGTCCACTCGTCCGGAAAAACGCGTTGGTTCCGACGAGCTGTGGGATCGCGCCGAGGCGGCACTGGCCGCTGCGCTAGACAGCGCGGGGCTTGCGTACGATCTGCAGCCGGGTGAGGGCGCCTTCTACGGGCCTAAAATCGAATTCTCGCTGAAAGATTGCCTTGGCCGTGTCTGGCAATGTGGTACCTTGCAGCTCGATTTTAACCTGCCGATCCGTCTGGGAGCCGAATACGTCTCCGAAGACAACAGCCGTAAACACCCGGTTATGCTGCACCGGGCGATCCTCGGCTCGTTCGAACGGTTCGTCGGGATCCTGATCGAGCACTACGAGGGTGCATTCCCTGCGTGGCTGGCTCCGACCCAGGCAGTGATCATGAATATCACTGATAAACAGGCCGATTTTGCCGCTGAAGTTGAAAAAACTCTCAACGAAAGCGGATTTCGTGCCAAGTCCGACTTGAGAAATGAAAAGATCGGCTTTAAAATCCGCGAGCATACTTTGCTCAAGGTTCCCTATCTTTTGGTTATCGGAGATCGGGAAGTCGAGATGCAGACTGTCGCTGTGCGTACTCGTGAAGGTGCTGACCTGGGCTCGATGCCCGTCGCCCAGTTCGCTGAGTTCCTCGCGCAAGCGGTTTCCCGGCGTGGTCGCCCAGATTCGGAGTAATTATTATTAAGCGTGAAATGAGACAAGATAAACGAGCTGCACCGAAAGCCCCGATCAACGAGAATATCTCGGCACGCGAGGTTCGGTTAATTGGCGCTGACGGCGAGCAGATTGGCATCGTCTCGATTGATGAAGCGCTTCGTATTGCTGAAGAGTCCAAATTGGACCTGGTGGAAATTTCCGCCGATGCAATCCCACCCGTTTGCCGGGTGATGGACTACGGCAAGTCGATCTTCGAGAAGAAGAAGCAGGTTGCCGCAGCGAAGAAGAACCAGAAGCAGATTCAAGTAAAAGAAATCAAGTTTCGTCCAGGGACGGAGGAAGGGGATTACCAGGTAAAACTGCGCAACCTGGTACGTTTCCTGAGTGATGGGGACAGGGCCAAGGTATCCTTGCGATTCCGCGGCCGTGAGATGGCCCACCAGGAGCTGGGGATGGAACTCCTCAAGCGGGTTGAAGCTGACCTGCTCGAGTACGGTTCGGTCGAACAGCATCCTAAGATGGAAGGACGCCAGCTGATCATGGTCATCGCCCCGAAAAAGAAGAAGTAATCAACAGGGCACGGCAGGCCTTCTGATTATGTTTATCAACTGAATGCGGAGTATCCGAACATGCCAAAGATGAAGACTAAAAGTGGTGCTGCTAAGCGGTTTCTGAAAACTGCTAACGGTATCAAGCACAAGCACGCTTTCAAGAGCCACATCCTGACCAAAATGTCGACCAAGCGTAAGCGTCAACTGCGCGGTAGCAGCTTGCTGCATCCGTCTGACGTGGCAAAAGTCGAGCGCATGCTGCGCCTTCGTTAATTTTTGGATCAAGACTAGAGGAAGTAACTCATGGCTCGTGTAAAGCGTGGCGTCATTGCCCGTAAACGTCACAAAAAAATTCTGAAACTTGCTAAAGGCTACTACGGCGCGCGTTCACGCGTATTCCGTGTTGCCAAGCAAGCGGTAATCAAGGCAGGCCAATACGCCTACCGTGACCGTCGTCAGAAAAAACGTCAGTTCCGCGCTCTGTGGATCGCTCGTATCAACGCTGGTGCACGTGTTAACGGTCTGTCCTACAGCCGTTTCATCGCTGGCCTGAAAAAAGCGTCCATCGAAATCGACCGTAAGGTTCTGGCTGAACTGGCCGTGAACGATAAAGCGGTGTTTGCTGCGATTGTCGAGAAAGCTAAAGCCACCTTGGCTTAAGTACCCCCGACAGTCACCCTGGGTTGCTCCTGCAGCCCAAGGTGGTAAACGTCATAAATAGGGGAAGAGCCTTCAAGCTCTTCCCCTATTTTGTATCTGGAGTCTGTACATGGAAAACCTCGACGCGCTCGTCGCTCAAGCCCTTGAGGCTGTGCAAAGCGCTGAAGATATCAATGCCCTGGAGCAAATCCGGGTTCACTACCTTGGCAAAAAGGGTGAATTGACTCAGGTGATGAAGACCCTGGGGAATTTGCCGGCAGAAGAGCGTCCGCAAGTCGGTGCGCTGATCAACGTTGCCAAGGAGCGCGTCACAGAGGTGCTCAATGCGCGCAAGGCGTCGCTCGAGGAGGCCGACCTTGCGGCCAAGCTCGCCGCCGAGTCCATTGACGTTACCTTGCCTGGCCGTGGCCAGGCCTCGGGCGGTCTGCATCCGATCACCCGGACTCTGGAACGTATCGAACAGTTCTTCACCCATATCGGCTACGGCATTGCCGAGGGCCCTGAGGTCGAAGACGACTATCACAACTTCGAGGCGCTCAACATCCCAGGCCATCACCCGGCCCGGTCGATGCACGACACCTTCTATTTCAACGCGAACATGTTGTTGCGCACCCATACCTCGCCGGTACAGGTCCGCACCATGGAAGCGACCAAGCCGCCGATCCGCATCGTCTGCCCAGGCCGTGTGTACCGTAGCGACTCGGATATCACCCATTCGCCGATGTTCCACCAGGTCGAAGGCCTGCTGG
Source organism: Pseudomonas syringae (assembly GCF_021606685.1). Classification (GTDB taxonomy): domain Bacteria; phylum Pseudomonadota; class Gammaproteobacteria; order Pseudomonadales; family Pseudomonadaceae; genus Aquipseudomonas; species Aquipseudomonas syringae_R. The sequence continues at coordinate 41,484 of NZ_WKCB01000035.1, read as the reverse complement.
TTGATCGCGATATCAACTTCGCCGACCTCAAGGGCACCATCGAAGAGTTCCTTCGCGTGTTCTTCGAGAAAGAGCTGGCGGTGCGGTTCCGTCCATCGTTCTTCCCGTTCACCGAGCCATCCGCTGAAGTCGACATGGAATGCGTGATGTGCAGCGGCAAAGGCTGTCGCGTCTGCAAGCAGACCGGTTGGCTGGAAGTGATGGGCTGCGGCATGGTTCACCCTAACGTGCTGCGCATGTCCGGGATCGACCCGGAAGAGTTCTCCGGCTTTGCCTTCGGCATGGGCGTCGAGCGTCTGGCCATGCTGCGTTACGGCGTAAATGACTTGCGTCTGTTCTTCGACAACGACTTGCGGTTCCTCGCGCAATTTCGCTAGTCGTAACGAATCTTTAGGAGAGCAGGATGAAATTCAGTGAACAATGGCTGCGTGGCTGGGTTAGCCCGCAGGTAGGTCGTGACGAGCTGGTTGCTCGTCTGTCGATGGCCGGTCTTGAGGTCGATAGCGTTACGCCGGCCGCCGGTGTTTTCAGCGGTGTAGTGGTGGGCGAGGTGCTGAGCACCGAGCAGCACCCGGACGCCGACAAATTGCGTGTGTGCCAGGTCAGTAGTGGTACGGAAACCTTCCAGGTCGTGTGCGGAGCGCCAAACGTGCGCCCGGGCCTGAAGATTCCGTTCGCCATGATCGGCGCCGAGCTGCCGGGCGACTTCAAGATCAAGAAGGCCAAGCTGCGTGGCGTTGAGTCCAACGGCATGCTGTGCTCCCAGGCTGAGCTGCAGGTGGGTGAAGGCAATGATGGCCTGATGGAACTGCCGGCCGACGCGCCCGTGGGTCAGGACATCCGTGTCTACCTGGAACTCGAAGATGCCAGCATCGAGGTCGACCTGACCCCGAACCGTGGCGACTGCCTGTCCCTGGCCGGCCTGGCCCGTGAAGTGGGCGCGTTGTACAACGCCCCCGTCACCCGTCCAGTGGTTGCCACTGTGCCGGCGGTGCATGATGAAGTGCGCTCTATCGACGTGCTCGCGCCAAACGCTTGCCCACGTTACCTGGGCCGTGTCATCCGTCACGTAGACCTGTCCAAGCCGACCCCGCTGTGGATGGTCGAGCGCCTGCGTCGCGCCGACGTGCGCAGCATCGACGCGGCTGTCGACATCACCAACTACGTGATGCTGGAGCTGGGCCAACCGCTGCACGCGTTCGATCTCGCCGAAATCAATGGCGGTATCCGCGTGCGTATGGCCGAAGCAGGCGAGAAGCTGGTGCTGCTCGATGGCCAGGAAGTCAGCCTGCGTGCCGACACCCTGGTCATCGCCGACCACTCCCGCGCCCTGGCGATTGCCGGCGTGATGGGTGGCGAGCACAGCGGCGTGTCCGCAACCACGCGTGACGTGTTCCTTGAAAGCGCGTTCTTCGACCAGATCGCTATCGCCGGCAAGGCCCGTTCCTATGGCCTGCACACCGATGCATCGCATCGCTACGAGCGTGGTGTGGACTGGCAGCTCGCCCGTGAAGCCATGGAGCGCGCCACTGGCCTGCTGCTGGAAATCACCGGTGGCGAGGCTGGCCCGATCACTGAAGTCGTCAGCGAGCAGTACCTGCCGTCGGTTGCACCGATTACCTTGCGCGCCAAAAGCGTTGAGCAAATGCTCGGCCTGGTGATTGCGCCGGCAGAAATCGAGCAATTGTTGTCAGCCCTGGGCCTCGGCATTTCTGCGGGTGGGGAAGGGCAGTGGCAAGTTGAAGTGCCAAGCCATCGCTTCGATATCAGCCTGGAAGTCGACCTGATCGAAGAATTGGCTCGCTTGTACGGCTACAACCGCTTGCCGGTTCGTTACCCGCAAGCGCGCCTGGCACCGCAACCCAAGGCTGAGGCGCGTGCGCACCTGCCTGAGCTGCGTCGCCTGCTGGTTGCGCGTGGTTACCAGGAAGCGGTGACCTACAGCTTCATCGATCCCAAGCAGTTCGAACTATTCAACCCGGGCGTCGAGCCGCTGCTGTTGGCCAATCCTATCTCCAACGACATGGCGGCCATGCGTTCGTCTCTGTGGCCAGGTTTGGTGAAAGCGCTGTCCCACAACCTGAACCGTCAGCAAGACCGCGTGCGCATGTTCGAAAGCGGCCTGCGTTTTGTCGGTCAGCTGGATGGCCTCAAGCAAGAGCCGATGCTGGCTGGTGTGGTCTGCGGTAGCCGCCTGCCGGAAGGCTGGGCGCAGGGCCGTGATGCAGTGGACTTCTTCGACGTCAAAGCCGACGTGGAAGCAGTACTGGGCTTCGCTGGCGCACTGGACGACTTCACCTTCGTGCCCGGCAGCCACCCTGCGTTGCACCCGGGCCAAACCGCGCGTATCGAGCGCGAAGGTCGCCTGGTGGGCTTCGTCGGCGCGATCCACCCGGAGCTGTCGAAAACCCTCGGTCTTGACCGTCCGGTCTTCGTGTTTGAGCTGGTCCTGGCTGAAGTCGCTTCGGGCAAGATGCCTAAATTCAGCGAGTTGTCGCGCTTCCCTGAAGTGCGTCGTGACTTGGCACTGATTGCCGATCGTGACGTCGCTGCCACTGCCGTTCTGGATGTAATCCGTGAAAATGCAGGGGAATGGCTGACAGACCTCAGGCTATTTGACGTTTATCAGGGTAAAGGCATTGATCCGCATAGAAAAAGCCTTGCAGTTGGCTTGACCTGGCAGCATCCATCGCGCACTCTTAATGACGATGAGGTGAATACCACGACACAAAATATCCTCACCTCGCTCGAACAAAGGTTGAACGCCACGTTAAGGAAGTGACGTATGGGGGCTTTGACGAAAGCTGAGATGGCGGAACGTCTGTACGAAGAGCTGGGTCTGAACAAGCGCGAGGCCAAGGAATTGGTCGAGCTTTTTTTTGAAGAGATCAGACACGCTCTGGAAGACAACGAACAGGTCAAATTGTCCGGTTTCGGCAATTTTGACCTGCGGGACAAACGCCAGCGGCCTGGCCGCAATCCAAAAACGGGAGAAGAAATCCCGATCACGGCTCGCCGTGTGGTCACCTTTCGTCCAGGGCAGAAGTTGAAGGCCCGAGTTGAGGCTTATGCTGGAACCAAGTCATAACGACGAGCTACCCGTCATCCCAGGCAAACGCTACTTCACCATTGGTGAAGTCAGCGAGCTCTGTGCGGTAAAGCCGCACGTGCTGCGCTATTGGGAGCAGGAGTTTCCTCAACTCAACCCCGTCAAACGCACCGGGAACCGTCGGTATTATCAGCGCCAGGATGTGCTGATGATCCGACAGATCCGCGCGTTGCTGTACGACCAGGGGTTCACCATCAGCGGTGCGCGTCAGCGCATGTCGGGTGATGAAGCCAAAGACGACACCACCCAATACAAGCAACTGATCCGCCAAATGATCTCCGAACTCGAAGATGTGCTGGTGGTTTTGAAGAAGTGATACAGGCTTTTAAAATACTTCCACATTTCAAAAGCTTGCGGTATATTCCTGATCGCTTCGTTGCGAAGCAAACCCAGTAACACGCCTAGTCGGGGCGTAGCGCAGTCCGGTAGCGCACTATCCCAGGCAAACGCTACTTCACCATTGGTGAAGTCAGCGAGCTCTGTGCGGTAAAGCCGCACGTGCTGCGCTATTGGGAGCAGGAGTTTCCTCAACTCAACCCCGTCAAACGCACCGGGAACCGTCGGTATTATCAGCGCCAGGATGTGCTGATGATCCGACAGATCCGCGCGTTGCTGTACGACCAGGGGTTCACCATCAGCGGTGCGCGTCAGCGCATGTCGGGTGATGAAGCCAAAGACGACACCACCCAATACAAGCAACTGATCCGCCAAATGATCTCCGAACTCGAAGATGTGCTGGTGGTTTTGAAGAAGTGATACAGGCTTTTAAAATACTTCCACATTTCAAAAGCTTGCGGTATATTCCTGATCGCTTCGTTGCGAAGCAAACCCAGTAACACGCCTAGTCGGGGCGTAGCGCAGTCCGGTAGCGCACTAGCATGGGGTGCTAGGGGTCGAGTGTTCGAATCACTCCGTCCCGACCATATATCTCAATGACTTAGGCCAATGTTCACAGCATTGGCCTTTTTCATGTGCGTGACATTTGCGTGACTTGTCGTTTTCTCACGCCTGCTTCCTCTTCAAAATTGTCAGGACCGGTCCGCGAGAATCGGTTGCTGATACCATGTTCGCAGCTTCAATCAGATGCCCGAGCTCAGCGCCCGAGTAGTGACTGGTGATGCTGCCGTTCTTGTGCCCCAAAAGGGCCTTGCGGTCTTCCTCGGTTACGCCTGCTGCGCGCAGCCGACGGCCAAACGTGTGCTTTAGGTCATGGATCCTGATGGATGCATACCCAGGGTGAGCGGGGCGAAGGTTTTCCTCCTGCCAGAGTTTCGCCGCTCTCACCCGCGCCTTCTTCCAGGCCGAGTCGTTCATGCGGTGCATCGCGGTGCCGTTGTATGGGAAAACCCATTCCTTACTGATGCCGCGCTGCTTCTCGATGATCGACCTGGCCACGCTGTTCAGCACCACCAGCCGCTCGTCACCGTTCTTCACGCCTGAGCGCTCATGCCGACCGCCAAAGTCGGCTGGTATCAGAAACACGCTCGTGCCCAGTTCTGGCACAACGATCTCCCAATCCCACCTCAGCTTGCAGACTTCCTGCTCCCGTGTGCCGGTGTTCACCTTGAACAGCGCCATCGTTTGCAGGTGAGCCGGCAACTCCCCGAAAAGAATCGACTGCTCCGGCCATGACATCGGGTACGGCTTGCGGCTCGACTTCTTCTCTTCCAGCTTTGTGAGCATCGGCACGCTATCCAGCCACGGCCTGCGCTCATCGTCTCGCCACTTCCTGGCACACAAAGACAAAACCCGAACCACACGCTCGATCGAGATATTCACCGTTCTGTTGCTGACACCCTTCTTTACCTTCCCGCCTTCCAGCTTCTTGGTCGCCAACCTGTCTTTGATGAATGGCACCAAGGCCTGGTCATCAATGTGGGTCAGCGGCATGTCGCCAATGAATGGGTCCAGCTGTGAAAGGTGGTGGGCAGAAAGCTTGATTGACGGCTGGTCTTTGAACTCCAGTAGGAAACGAGTTGCCGCCTCCCGCCAGATCCTCACCTTCTTTACTCCATACACCTTCTGTTGCCGGATCTGCTCCAGCCTGTAGATCAGGTAGCGTTCCGCTTCTTCCCGGTCACCAGTTCCAGTGCTTTCGTAAAGTCGTTCTCCGTTGATTTTCTTGTCGATATGCCAGATACCTTTCCTTTGGGATAGGCCTGTGATCGATTTTCGCGCCATGATTTATCTCCTTCCTGGCGCTCGCTGCGGGGCGATTGTTGCTCCGTTGCGCCTTTTTTATCAATCGCCTTTGCCTCGACGTATGCCGTGGCCCAGTCGTCCAGCTCCTGCCGATCGAAGCCGACGCCGCGGCCCCCAATGGGGAATTCGCTGACGAAGGGCCTGACTGTCTCCTCGAAAATTGCCCGGCACATGCCCAGGTATCCAGGTGCTTCCTTTGCTCTGATGAATCGAGGGATCAGCTGTTGAGCACCCATGGCTATCTCCCGCAGCCCATTCCGGGCCGCGCTGAATTGTTCGTCATTTGGTTTCCTTGCCGCGCTGGGCGGCAGAAGGTGGGTTAGGGTTGCTTCATGAAGGTTATCCAGTGCGTTTTCTCGCGCTTTGTCGGCAAGCTTTCGGCTGTTCTCGGTGAGTTGGTCGACACTGCCAGTCAGCGCATTGGCGCGCTTCATGGTTTCGTCTAGCTGCTCCACGCCGCCCGCCAAAGACCGGAACACACCGTCCGAGAGGCCAAGCGAGCTTTGAACCTGGGCGCGCTGACCCTCATCCAGCTTGGGGATCATGTCTGCGAGCGCGCGCATGAATTCCTCGCCAGTATTCGTCTGGTACAACGAACTGACATCAATGCCGGCGGTGGCCAGGTCACTGATTGGTCCGGCATCCCCCTTCAGGCGCAGGTTGTTCTGGATCTCTTCGAAGTGCGCGAGGGTCTCGACAGCATCCGCCGCATCCCCACCCATCAGCTTCAGGGCATTGCCGTAGTTGTACACGGCCGCCTGTGAGGTTCGCAGGTTCTGCGTGGACATTGCCAGCTTGTCTACGCGGTTGGCCACGCCAACGATGGCGCTGGCGCCCGCGCCGAAGGCCCCGACGAGGGCCGCCGAGATGCCCAAGGCGTTAGACTTGATCCCATTGAGGCTGGCGCCAATCTTCTTGTCACCCGCCTCCAGCGCCTTCGTGTCATAGCCGATGCCGATCAGGAATGACTTCAGTACTTTGCTAGCGCCCAATCATTCATAGCTGGAGAGCCCATGTTAATCACCCCCGAGATGATTGCGGCTTTCCGCAGCAATCCAGTGTTTAAGGTATTCGAAGACCCAGTTAAGTGGCCCGACGAATACATCGTTGAGGCCCTTTGCGAGGCCGGCACCGAGACAGGCTCAACCCGTTGGGGCGCCCTCGAGCTGACCTGCGACAACTTCAAGTGGCGCGGCATGCAGTACTTCGCGGCGCATTGGCTGGCGACCAACTTTGCCACGCTCGGCGCCAACGGCACGCCCAACTCCGAGGCCCGCCTCAACGTGGCCCAGAAGTCGGTCGGCGATGAATCGATCGCCTACCGAGTGCCGCAGATGATGGATGCGGGCACCGACTGGCTGACCTACACCAACTACGGCCAGCAGTTCTACAAGCTCAAGAAGCGCGCCGGAATGGGTGCCAAGGCGGTTTAGATGATCACTCTCGACATCCAGGGCTTTCAGGATCTGCAGGACGAGCTGGCGAAAGAGCTGAACGCGCTGAAGTCGAACAAGGTCGTCACCGTCGGCATTCATGAAGAGGCCGGCGACGTTGAATCGGGCGACCTGACCATGGCCAGCCTGGGCGCGATCAACGAGTTCGGCGCCGACATCAAGCACCCAGGCGGAACGTCCTACGGCTACGCCAGCAAAGGGCAACGACCTGGACATTGTTTGCTCGCTGACTGGCACCATTCGTTCAGGCGGTTCGCGTTCGAGCGTTCAGCTGACCCTCACCGCGACTCCAGGCACGCCAATTCAGGCAGGCAACCGTTTCGAGTCGGTCACCACCGGCAGCCGCTGGACGACTGACCAAACCGTGACAGCTGACTCCCTGGGGTCGGCGACCGTCAATGCGACTTGCACAGTCGTCGGGCCTACCCAGGCTGACGCCGGCACTATTACCCGCATCGTGGACGTGGTGGCAGGCCTGGCAAGCGTTACAAACGCCACTCCGGCAACACCAGGCACTGACGGTCAGCGCGATGAACAGCTACGCGTCACCCGCGCGACGGCGGTGGGCAAGCCAGGGAACAACCAGATCGACTCTATGATCGGCGAGCTGTTCGGCGTGGATGGCGTGCGCCGGGTCAAGGTGTATGAAAACGACACCAACGTCAGCGCGGTTTCTGCGGACAACCCATATGGACTGCCACGGCACTCCATCGCACCAATCATCGACGGCGGCACTGATGATGACGTGGCTATGGCGATTTACCTGAAGAAGAACCCGGGCGCCTCGCTGTACCAAGCCGGCACGCCGTTCGAGGTAGAGGTCACATCGCCCAAGTACCCGACCAACAAGAAACTGATCAGAGCAAGTCGGCCAATCTACGTGGACATGATCGCGGTCATCCATGTCGTCAATGACGGTTCACTTCCTCCCAACGCTGACCAGCTTATAAAGGAGGCGATGATGGAATACGCCGCCGGCGACCTGATCCCGGCAGACGTCGGATTCAAGATTGATGGCTTCGACATTGGTGAGACGGTGCCATTCAGCACGATCTTCACGCCGGTCAACAAGGTCATCGGATCGTACGGTGACAGCTACGTTGACCTGCCTTCATCCAGCCTCAACGGAGGCCAAGCCAACGTCGCCATTGCCTACAACCAGATGTCCAGGTGGCAGCCATCAGGATCGCTCCGCTGCAGGATGCGGTGGATCTTGAAGAGGCAACATCTGCCGAAGTTGCACTTCTGAAAAAGTGGAAGCAATACCGCATTGCTGTAAACCGAATTCAGGACCAGTCCGGGTACCCTTCCAGCATCGAATGGCCGGTTGAGCCCATTTGAAAATCAAAAGAAAGCATCAGCCGCCATTGAGCGGTTTTTTTTAGCGCGGAGAAAAGCAATGGCCCGAATTTCCGAATCGCAAGCCGGCGGTCGCAACGCGTTGGCCTTCCTCGACATGCTCGCCTGGGGCGAGGGAACCAGCACGTCCCCGGTCACGGCCATGGATGGCTACGATGTGATCGTGACCGGCATCGACCGCAAGCCGGAGGTGTTCAAGGACTTCACGGATCACCCGTTCGCCAAGGGCCGCGCGTCGAAGGTCATCAATAGCAAGGGGCTCACGTCCAACGCATCCGGCCGCTATCAGCAGATGCTGAAGGACTGGCCGCATTACAAGGCGCTGCTCAAGCTGCCGGACTTCAGTCCGATCAGTCAGGACCTTGTGGCGCTGCAGCACGTTCGTGAGTGCCGGGCATTGCCTGAGGTGCTTGCGGGCCGTATCGAGACGGCCATCACGAAGTGTCGGAACATCTGGGCTAGCCTGCCTGGCGCTGGTTATGGGCAGCGCGAACATCGCCTGGAGGATCTGCTGAAACAGTACCGTATGGCAGGCGGGGGAATGTCTTGACTAGCCTCCAGGTCTTGGTTCGACTGTAGGGGCGGACGTCTCCTCCATTCACGCTATGAGCATAATCATTCCTGGAATTCGCTGCTATGGACGTGCCCGATTGATGTGAAAAACCCACAAGGTTAAACTCCGCGCCCTCGGAATGCAGATCAGGGGCCGTCCCTTGATTGGCTTAACACTATGGAAGGCACTAGCGCGATATGAGTTCACACCCACAATATAGGCCTGACATCGACGGGATGCGGGCGCTGGCCGTTATGGCTGTTGTGATCTACCACGCGTTTCCCACGTTAATTCCCGGTGGTTTTATTGGGGTTGACGTTTTTTTTGTGATCTCTGGTTATTTAATAACGGGCATCCTGCTAAAGAATTTAGCCAGCGGAAGGCTTGATATTTTTGACTTCTATGCGCGACGGGCCAAGAGGATTTTCCCGGCCCTGTCCCTTGTATTATTGTTTTGTGTAGTGTTTGGCTGGTTCTTTTTATTCGATTCTGAATATCGGAAACTCGGCAAGCACGTAGCCTCTGGAGCGGGGTTCGTGGCGAACCTGACGCTGTGGAGCGAGTCAGGCTATTTCGACGCTGCTGCAGAGCTGAAGCCTCTTCTTCATTTGTGGAGCTTGGGGGTAGAAGAACAGTTTTATCTGGCCTGGCCGCTGGTGCTGTGGTTGGGGTGGAAGTTTCGCAAAACCTCTTTGATTGTCATCCCGGCACTGGCAATCGCTTCGTTTTATTTGTGCGTGACTAAAGTTTCCAGTGATCCCGTTGAGGCGTTTTACTCGCCGCTGACACGTTTTTGGGAGCTGGCTTTCGGCGGTATTCTTTCCTATTTGCATATTCACCGTAGGGTCAGCCGAGCGGCACGGCCTCAATGGATTTCGGAAATAAGCGCGATTGGCGCTCTTATGCTACTGGCGGGTGGATTTGCGATAATCGATGCGAGTAAACCGTTTCCCGGTATGTTGGCAGCGGTGCCCGTGGCAGCGTCGTTGTTGTTGATCGGTCCGGCTGAAGGTTCCATGGTTACGCGTTTGGTGCTTGCGAACCGGTTTGCTGTATGGATTGGTCTGATTAGCTTTCCATTATATCTTTGGCATTGGCCTCTGATTTCGCTTGCCACAATTCTGAAGGGGGAGTTTCCTAGCGCAGAGTACCGCCGTTATGCTGTGCTCGCAGCCATTCTCCTTGCGTGGTTAACGTATAAGTTCGTTGAAAAACCTATAAGGTTTTCACAGCGTAGCATTGTACCTAAAGGTCTTGCCGCGCTTGTATTGGTTATCGGATGCAGCGGCTACCTTGTCTATAAGGGCGCCGCTGTAGAGATAAAAGGCCCGAACGAAATTGCTGCTGAGTACGGTCAAAAGAAGTTTTTCGACTATCTCGCAGGCAACTATCAGGTGTGCTCTGAGGCGAGCATTAGAGAGACAGCGCTCACTTACGATGGGCGCATACGGTGTATGCAGTCTAAGCCAGGTCCAAATGTCGATCTCGCCATAATTGGCGATAGTCACGCTGAGCATTTGTTTAATGGTATAGCAAATTCACTCCCAGATCTTAACGTTGCTTATTATATCAAGGCCAGCGCGCCATTCGTAGGCAATACCGACTTCAAAGAGATTTACGAGTTTCTTGAGCGTCCGGGGTCTCCGAAAAAGGTTATGATCGCTGTGCATTGGATTAAGCGAATGGATCAAATCTCTAAAAACTCTAGTTTGGAGAAAGAGGTTCTTGCGTCCGTACAGAAATTGCTAGCCAATGGCAAAGATGTCTATTTAGTCGATGATACTCCTAGGTTTCCTGTTGAGCCTAAGAAGTGCTTGATTAAAGCCCGAGTTCAAAAACATGCCTGCTCTGTACCCATATCTGAGGCTAAGAGAGAATTTGATGCTTATGAGGGGACGCTTCTTAACGTCCTTCGCAGAGAGCCACGGATAAAATACGTACCTATCAATCAATATTTCTGCGATAGCAAGCGCTGCAGTATGACCTTAAATGGAAGACTTTTGTTTCGTGATAAAAATCATCTGAACGTTTCAGGCTCAAACTATGTTGGCGAACTGCTGCTCAGGGATAACCCAGGGCTTTTTAATTAATTCGCCTAGATATGCTTTCGATCTGAAAATGATCTCATTTGCGTGATTTAAATTACTTGTCAGGAGACAGGATGTTATCTCGAAGGACCTTTCTTGCAGGATCTATTTCGTTAGCCGCCCTGGGTGCTCCTCTCAGTCGTGTGGCTGCGGAATCCTCAGCTTCAGACGGCCAGCGGTATAGCGTCAAAAGTGACTGCGCTGGTGTTTTCGCTACTCCAGATGGGTTCGAGTCTAGGATTTTCAAAGAATTTAATTACGAGTTGTTCAGCGATGGTTCATCCCGATTACTGAATGACCTATCCAAGTATTTGCCGATCGGAGCATCAATCTCTGCTGAAGAATCAAACCAGGATAAAGCTGGGCGCTATTACGTATCCAATGAAGGAAGCTCCTGGAACTCTGGACGTTCATGGGGTAGCGCGTTATCAAGCGTGAGTGACGCGCTTAGCAAGCCTGACGTTGACGTGGTTTATGTTAAGTCTGGCGTTTACTTTCATGGCTTTAATTTGGGTGAGTACAAACGTAATAGGGATGTTTCTATTCAAGGCGTTGATGGCCCTGTGTACTTTATCACCGTGCCAAAAACAGACTTCTTGAAATTCTCTAAAACTAGCGACAATACGGTATACGTTTGCGCTTTCAAGGACAAGAAAGTCAGAGGTTTCGTCTCACTTGATCATCTTGATTCTGCCGGTAATCCATTTGCCTTTGAGCGAGCCGAGAGCCTTGATGAGTTAAAAGACCGCACTGGGCTATGGTTTTCTGACGGGAATAAAGGGTTCATCTCCTGGCCTGATTCAAAAAGTGAACCCTCACGTGTTCTTCCATATCACTCAAGGAATATGGGGGTATATTCGAAGTCAGTAAAGTTTCATCACAGCGGCATCACCTACATAGGCGGTAAGGGCGGAGCTTTCACTGCTCGAGATGGCGACCTCGATACTGTTGTTTATGCAGAGAGAATCAACACCTGCGGCTCAACTCGCGACGGATATCAAGTTCTGGATATTGGGGTTTCCATATCAGTCAAATGCTCATCTTCAAGAAATGTGAACGACGGCTTTAACTACCACGAGCACAATGGTATCTCGCCCCACTTCTTAGAGATCAATTGCGTAGGCGCCGAAAATCTAAAAGCTCGCACTGGTAACGGCTCAACGTGTCATGAGGCCGTGCACGGATTTAGGTTAGGAGGGCTTTACTTCAAGAACCGCGGCCCCGGCGTGGCTGATATCAATGACGCGCGGACGTTCAATGCTAGGTGCACCAGCAATGAAAACGGTAACCGCGACCGCTTCGGCCATGGATTCCAAATTAGCGGCAAAAGAAATGATGAAACGCCTACGTCCCATATGTGGCTTCACAGCTGCATCGCGACAGGGAACTCGGGGGCTGCGCTTTCATCTGTTAATGGAGGCGTTCTGGAATACCTGGATACCTACATCGGCGGTGGCGTCGTCGAGGTGGATGATCGGAGTACCTCACGAAAATATCTGATTGCTGTGTAACGCGACCCTCCTGGGAAACACTTTAGTGCATAGTCTCTATTTTCTATCTGGTACTGCTGAGAGCTTGGGTTTGAGGAATCTCACTCAGCAGCCGCTGGTTCTCCCTGAACAGGTGGTCCCGCTGATCCACCACGGAAATCAGCCCCACTATCCGCGCGCCCATTTCTGAGTTTTCCCGGTTGAGCCGGCACACGTCGGCTAGTGCTACCGCGAGAGCTTTCTCGGCAGAGGCTTTGCCCGCGACCAGCGCATCATTCATTTTGATAAGGCCAGCGATGTTCTTTCTTGCCTTGGTCAGTTGTGCTTGAACCTCGGCGAACTCGTCTTCGAGAAGGGCGCATTGGTGCTTGTACATTTCCTCGGGCGTTGGGCAGCCAAGCCAATCAGAGGTGTCGTAATCGATGTCCATGGGGAGTTAGCTCAAATACTGTATGTGCGTACAGTAATCGAGGTGCGTCAGATTTGGGAGTGGTGTTCGTCGGCAGGACGCCGGGGAGGGTGCGTGAGTTTTGCGTGACATTCTCACGCAACTATAAGCTCTTGTAGGCATTCGATTGCAGCGAGCGCCAGTAAAAACAGCCATTTCACAAAGGCTTACGGTGTTACTGCGTGCATGGGGTGCTAGGGGTCGAGTGTTCGAATCACTCCGTCCCGACCATTATTCCTGAGTAAAATCAGACACTTGAGCCGATCAGCCAGATCGGCTTTTTTGTGCCTGCGCAAAACCCGCGTAAAACTACCCGATGATTTCGCTGATCTCAGGCCCGGAATTTGCCCGGACCTTGTCGAACCGCATCATGCGGCTAGCGCTACATGGGTCACGGCCTTGTGCGTTCTCGACCTTGGCCTCTTGTAGATGAAGACGTAGGCGAACCAGGGGGTGGCGATCATGGCGTCACCCCGGTTTCTGTCTTGAGCTCAGCGGAGAGTTCGGCAGCCAGGCCAACCGGCCACCCGTAGCGGGCGCGCTGATAATCCTGAGTGTGCTGGTGATTGGAGGGCCTTCTCCCACTTGCCCGCTGCGCCCCGCTGGCTTTCCTGCAGGCCGAATCACTCATTCGATAAATTGCCGCCGACCCGAACTGATCTGGTTGCCCGTCTGCATACGGGATTTTCGCCGGTCGGCGTGATTCGTTTAAGTGGGTGATATGCTTTGCTGCTTATCCAGCAAGGAGGTGGTAATGGCCGGTAAAAAACTCGAAGAGTTTCGCCAGTGGTTCACCCCGCGTAAGCGGCTATGGACAGGGATAGGCCTTTTTGCAATGGCTTTGGCCATACCCATGGTCAGCCCCGGAATGACCGTCGCTTGGCTCATAGGGCCTGCGACGGTCTTTTTCTTGGGTGGCTTGATTCCCGATACGAACAGAAGACGCTAGGGCCTGGCGGCAGCCCTGATCAAATTGCCAGTAACGCATACGGCGTTCCGGCAGTGCACGCTCAGCCTTGAAACCCAAACAACACCCATCCCGCCAGCGCCACCAGCACTGTGTTCAAGCACGCCAGCGCAAACCCGAAGCGCACCAGTTGGCCTTCTTCTTCGGGGCTGGTGCTGGCCAGGCCGAGTATCAGCATTACGATGGACAGCGAGCCGAGCGCCGCATGCCCGGCGGCGCTGTTTTGCAGGGCTGCCAGCAGCCAGCGCGATGACTCGGGCAGCAAGGCCACGGCTGGCATGAAGATCGCGTTGCCGCCCACATTCGAGCCGGTCATGTAGCCGGACAGCCCGCCCAGCAACGCCACCAGCGGTACGACGGCGACCTGCGGCAAATCGCTCAGCATCTGCACCAGGCCGTCGAGGAAGCCTGCCTTGACCATCATCTGTGACATGCCCAGGAAGAAAAAAATCGTCAGCAACGGCCGCCGTGCCCGTGTCACCAGTGCGCCGAGCAGGCGCTCGCTGGACGCTGCGCGCACCCACATCAGCACCAGCAGCAAAGCGATGCCCGGTGACGCCAGGGGCTTCCAGGCCACGTGCATGCCGCGCACCACCCAGGCCTCCTCAAGATGGGTGAGGGCATTGAGGCCCTTGAGCAGCACGATGCACAGGATCAACGCCAGGTACGGCCACGCAGCGCGCGGCCACGCCAGGGGCGCCGTACCCTGACGTCGATGCAGGGCCAGCAGCAAGGTGGCGCACGCGACGCTGAGCCCCGCGCCCACGCCGGCCACTTCCGGGCCCAGCCAACGGCTCAAGGAGTAGAGCACGGTCAGAAACAGCAGCCCCGAGCCGAACAGGGCACGGGAAATGCCCACGCCGCACAGGTACGAGGCCAGCGCCGCGAGCGCTATAAACACGGGCGCGCTGGTCAGCGCCGAGGTGGACGCCAGCGTCGTTGCGTCCACGTGGGCCAGTGCGGCCCCGATGACCGTCGCCAGGCCCAGGGTGCCCCACGGCATGATCGCCATGCCGGTCAACGCCACGCGCAGTGCGATACGTCGCTCGAACAGGCTGAGCAGCAACGGCACCGTGGCGATCAGCGACACGCCGAAGCCGGTCATGGCCTCCAGCAGCGGGGCCAGCCCCAGTACGATAAACATCACCAGCTCGGCGCGCTTCAGGCCCAGCGCTTGCACCCACTCGCTCAGCGCCTGGTTGACGCCCATGCGTTCGATCAAGATCACGAACGCCAGGCCCGGCACGATCACGAATGCGGTGCTGGCAAACAACACGGCGGTGTCCTTGGCGGCCGCCATGGCCGCGCTGGCCTGCCACCCTTCGATCAACCACAACAGCGCCACCAGGCCCGCGCCGGCGATGGCCGCTTGCACCGGCGGGCGGCGCAGTACCATCAGCATCGACATCACCAGCAACACCGGTGACAGGTGGATCAAAAAAGCCATGGGACACTCCGTTTCTGCCTGCGTGGGGAGTTGGGATAGTATTGGACCCCCGGTCGTCATTGGTCTCTGAATCGAGGCTGTTTTCGATAAATTTTCTCACCCCGTCGAGAGCGCCCCGAATGGCCAAACCCGCTTCTTCCCTGCTGGACCTGGATGGTTTCGACTGGTCGATCCTGGCCCTGGTACAGCGTGACAACGCCGTGCCCCTGCGGACACTGGCCGAGAAGGTCAACCTCTCCACCGCCGCCGTGCAGCGCCGCCTCAAGCGTTTGGAGGAGGGCGGGGTGATTGTCGCGAATGTGGCCGTGGTCGACCCGGCCAAGGCCGGCAAGCCGATCACGATCATTGCCGAGGTGTCGGTGGAGCGCACCAGCATTGAAGCGCTCAACGCCACCAAAGCCAGCTTCTGCGTGCCCCAGGTGCAGCAGTGCTATTACGTCACTGGCGAAGTGGATTTCGTGCTGATACTGAATGTCGCGAGTATGCAGGAGTACCAGAAGCTCGCCGGGCGGCTGTTTGCCGAGAATGCCAATGTGAAGTGGTTCAAGACCTTAGTGGCGCTGGATCGGGTCAAGGTGGGGCTGCAAGTACCGGTCGGTTGAGGCGTTCTAAAAAAGATTCGTCGAAGCCTGTCCCCTTTTTTCACTTCGCCTGTCATTCCAGGTAAGTGAACAAAATCGAGAGCTTCCTCCCATGCCCGCAGTTCTACCCTTTCGCTTGCGCCCGTTGCTCAAACTGAGCCTGATGCTGAGCCTCAGTGCCAGCCCGTTATTCGCCGCTGTCGGCTATGCCCAGGACGCCGACGCTCGCCGTAGCTATCAGGTGCCGGCCGGTAGCCTGAGTGCGGCGCTGACCCGTTTTGCCGGGTTGTCGGGGGTTAACCTGTCGGTCGACCCGGCGCTGGTCAGCGGGCGCAGCAGCGCCGGTTTGTCCGGCGAGTATGGGGTGCAAGAGGGCTTTGCGCGCTTGCTGCAGGGTTCGGGCCTGCAGTTGCAGCCGATGGGTGAGCAGGCCTACATGCTGGTGCCCGCGCCCGAGGGCAGCAGCCTGGAACTGGCGCCGACGTCGATTCTGGGCACCACCGGCCTGTACGACGGTGACACCTACGCCGGCGGCCAGGTAGCGCGGCGTGGCTCGCAGGGCATGCTGGGCACGCGGGACTTCATGGAAACGCCGTTCAGCATGACCACCTACACCCAGGACGCGGTGAAAAACCAGCAGGCCCGCACCCTCGGCGACCTGATCGCCAGTGACCCCTCGGTACGCGCCACCAACCCGGCCGGTGGGCGCTATGAACAGTTCACCATCCGCGGTTTCAGCCTGTTCAACAGTGATGTGTCCTACAACGGCCTCTATGGCGTGCTGCCGACCTACACCATTGATATGGAAATGGCCGACCGCGTCGACATCTTCAAAGGCCCCACTCAGTTGATCAACGGCATCTCGCCGCGCGGCAGCGTGGGCGGCGGGATCAACGTGGTGCCCAAGCGCGCCACCGACAAGGACATCAACTCGTTCACCGGCAACTGGGCTTCCGACAGCCAGGCCGGCGGCGCGGTGGATATAGGGCGACGCTTTGGCGAGGACAACAAGTTCGGCATCCGCTTCAACGGCGTGAAGCAGTCCGGCGACACGGAATGGGACCACCAGAGCGTGGATCGCGAAATGGCCGTGCTGGGCCTGGATTTTCGCGGCGAGCGCCTGCGCCTTTCCACCGATATCGGCCACACCGAGCGTGACACCGACGCCCCTCAAGAGCGTGTGCAGGTCGTGGCCGCCGCGCCAGTGCCGAGCGCCAACGACGTGCGCCGCAACTACGCTCAGTCCTGGAGCAAGGCCAGCACCAACGACACGTTTGGTACGGTGAATGCGGAATATGACCTGAGCGATTCAGTGATGCTCTACGGGGGCATGGGCGCGCGCAAAAGTAACCACGACTTCCTGCGCCACGCCGTGTCCGTCGCCAATGCCGACGGCGATTTCAGCGTGGCCCCACGGGACTTCACCCGCGATGAAAATGTGCGCACCTACAACGCCGGCGTGCGCAATTGGTTCCATACCGGCTCGGTCAGCCATGAGGTCAACCTGGCGGCCAGCTACTTCTACATGGACTTTACCAACGGCGGCGCGCGCTATGCGCCGGGGGCGAGCAATATCTATGACCCGGTGCAAACGCCGACGCCTTCGGTGCAGACCCGCCCCGATCCCAAGGTTTACACCGAGAACCGCTTCAGCGGCGTGGCGTTGTCCGACACCCTGGGCTTCTTCGACGATCGCCTGTTGCTGACCCTCGGCGCGCGCTGGCAGCGGGTCAAGGTGGATGACTGGAACAATGGAGTCAAAGGCAAGACCGGATACGACGAAGAAAAAATTTCACCGTCCGGCGGCCTGCTGTTCAAGGCCACCGACAAACTGTCGCTGTATGCCAACTACATGGAAGGCCTGAGCCAGGGCAAGGTCGCGCCGTCGACGTCGGATAACGACGATGAAATCTTCCCGCCCTTTATCAGCCGCCAGGTGGAAGTCGGCGCCAAATACGACGCCGGCGCCTTGGCCGTCACCGCTGCGGTGTTCCGCATCAAGCAGCCCGCCTATGAAACCAATAGCACCACGAACCGGTTCGGCCCCAACGGCAAACGTCAGAACACCGGGGCGGAACTGAGTGTGTTCGGCGAGCCGCTCAAGGGCGTGCGCCTGCTCGGCGGTGTGATGTATATCGACAGCGAGCTGCAAAAAACCACCGACGGCACCAACGACGGCAACCGCGCGCCGGCGACGCCCAAGTACAACGTCAACCTCGGCGCCGAATGGGACGTGCCGACGCTGGAAGGCCTGACCCTGACCAGCCGTGGCATCTACTCCAGCTCGCAGTACCTGGACGCGTCCAACGTCAAGGAGATAGACGCTTGGAACCGCATCGACGTCGGCGCGCGCTATGCGTTCAAGGTGGATGACAAGCACATCACCCTGCGCGCCAACGTCGAGAACGTCGCCGACAAGCGCTACTGGAGTTCGGCCGGTGCGTCGGATGACAGCGAGCCGGGGCTGACCTTGTCGACGCCGCGTACCTACTTGCTGTCGGCCACCGTCGATTTCTAGACGCCGATTAAAAATGTGGGAGGGAGCAAGCCCCCTCCCACATTTGATTTGTGGTGTCTGGGCCTGACTCATCATCTTAATGAGAATGTTTTTTGATCACGCCGCCCCGATATGGAATAGTACCCGCCGTTTTCCCCAGCCTGTCTCGCTGGGGTGTTTTAACGCCGAGGTACTTGTCATGCGAATGCTGCGCTCCATCCCGACCCTTGCCGCCTGCCTCCTGGCGTTTTCTTCAAGCGTATTAAGCGCTGCACCCATCGACCTCAACGACGGCCAGCACACGGTGCATCTGCCGGACGCGCCCAAGCGTGTGGTGGTGCTGGAGTTCTCCTTTCTGGACAGCCTGGCCGCCGTTGACGTGACCCCGGTGGGCGCGGCCGATGATGGCGACGCCAATCGTGTGTTGCCGCGTGTGCGCCAGGCCATCGGCCAGTGGCAATCTGTGGGCCTGCGCTCGCAGCCGAGTATCGAGGAAATCGCACGGCTCAAGCCGGACCTGATCGTCGCCGACCTCAACCGTCACCAGGCGCTGTACAGCGACCTGGCGAGTATTGCGCCGACCCTGTTGCTGCCCTCGCGCGGCGAGGACTATGAGGGCAGCCTCAAATCCGCCGAGCTGATCGGCAAGGCCCTGGGCAAAAGCCCGCAGATGGCGGCACGCATCGCGCAGAACCGCGAGAACCTGAAAAAGATTGCCGCGCAGATCCCTGCTGGCGCCAGCGTGTTGTTCGGTGTCGCCCGCGAAGACAGCTTCTCTGTGCACGGCCCGCATTCCTATGCCGGTAGCGTGTTGACCGCCATTGGCTTGAAAGTGCCGTCGGTACGCGCCAACGCCGCCCCCACCGAGTTCGTCAGCCTGGAGCAACTGCTGGCCCTCGACCCGGGGTGGTTGCTGGTCGGCCATTACCGTCGCCCGAGCATTGTCGATGCGTGGAGCAAGCAACCGCTGTGGCAAGTGCTCGGCGCTGTACGCAACAAGCATGTGGCTGAAGTGGACGGCGACAGCTGGGCGCGCAACCGTGGCGTGCTGGCGTCGGAGCAGATCGCCGAGGACGCCCTGGCGATTCTCAAGGGCGGCAACGCCGTACTGAGCCAATAAGTATGCCGCGTAGTTTCGCAGCGGCAGGCATTGTGCTGCTGGGCGCCTTGTTGTTCTGGCTCTCGTTGTACAGCTGGTCGCCGTTTACCCTCACGGCGGCGGACGCCTGGAATGGCCTGATGCACCAAGGCAGTGTGGGCGGCAATATGGCCTATATCGTCGCCCAGTTACGCGTGCCCCGCGCCGTGTGCGCGGCATTGGTGGGTGCTTGCCTGGGTCTGGCCGGCGCGCTGATGCAAGGCATCACGCGCAACCGCCTGGCCTCGCCTTCGTTGTTTGGCGTCACGGCGGGGGCGGCGTTGGGGCTCGCGTTGTTTTCCACCGGGTTGGTCGCGCCGCCGTTTGCCGGCGGCGCCTTGTTGATGACCTGCCTGGGCGGCGCGCTGGCCTGGATCACGGTGTTCAGCCTCGGCGGCGCCTGGTCGCCGACCACCTCCCAGGGGCGCCTGGTATTGGCCGGTGTGGCAGTGGCAGCGTTGTGTGCCGCGTTGACCCGGCTCACGGTGATTCTGGTCGAGGCCCAGGCGCAAAGCGTGTTGAACTGGTTGGCCGGCTCCCTGGCCAACGTCGGCGCGGCGCAGGTGCAATTGCTCTGGCCGTGCACCTTGATCGGCGGCCTCTGGGCGTTGTGGTGCGCGCCGCGCTTGAACCTGATCAACCTCGGTGAAGACGCCGCGCGCTCGTTGGGCGTGGGCATCGCCAGTCTGCGCCTGCAGGTGTTTATCGCCAGCCTGTTGCTGGTGGGGGCGAGTGTTTGCGCGGTGGGGCCGATTGGGTTTGTCGGGCTGATCGCGCCGAATATCCTGCGCCAGTTCCTCGGCAACGACTACCGCTGGCTGATCCCGCTGAGCGCGGCCCTGGGCGCGGTGATCGTGCTGGGCGCCGACCTGCTTAGCCGCGCGGTGGCCTTCCCGGTGGAGACCCCGGCGGGGGTTGTTACCGCCTTGATCGGCGCACCGTTCTTTCTGTTTCTTGCCAGGCGCGCCCTATGATCCGCCCACGTTTTCGCCTGGGGTTGCTGCTCGGCCTGTTGCTGCTGGCGACGTTTATCAGCCTCAGCGCTGGCACCTTGTGGCTCAAGCCCGCAACTGTACTCGAGCGCCTGCTGGCCCATGACGCCCTCGACTTCGAGGTGTGGAACCATCGCCTGCCACGCAGCCTGATCGCGATCCTCGCAGGTTGCGCATTCGGCCTGGCCGGGGCGATTGTCCAGGGCGTGATTCGCAACCCGCTGGCCTCGCCGGAAATTCTCGGCGTCACCCAGGGCGCGGGGCTGGCGCTGACCGTGGCGATCATCGGCTGGCCACAACTGCCGGTTGCCTGGTTGCCGTTGGTGGCGTGCCTGGGCGGAGCCGGCGGCGCGCTGCTGCTGGCGCTGTACAACACCGGCGTGAGTTTTTCCGGGGTGCGTTTTGCGCTGTCCGGGGTGGCGATTGCGGTGACCTTGTCCAGCGTCACCGAGTTTCTGATCCTGTCGCACCCGCTGGATATCAACACCGCCTTGCTCGCGCTGACCGGTAGCCTGTGGAGCCGCAACTGGCACCATGTGGTACTGGTGCTGCCATTTCTGCTGTTGATCCCGCTGGGGCTGTGCCTGGCCAAGCCGCTGAACCTGATCGCGTTGGGCGACGAAGCGGCCCACAGCCTCGGCACTGCGTTGAATCGCACGCGTTGGCTGGCGATGGCGTGCGCGGTATTGCTGACCAGCCTGGGCGTGGGCGTGATCGGGCCGATTGGCTTTATCGGCCTGGTCGCACCGCACATGGCCCGGCGCCTGGTGGGCGGGCATCACCAGTATCTGCTGCCGGCGGCGATGCTGATCGGCGCGCTGTTGCTGGTGCTGGCCGATACCCTTGGGCGCACCTTGATCGCGCCCAGCGAAATCCCGGCGGGGGTGCTCACGGCGGTGATTGGTGCGCCGTATTTTCTTTGGTTACTGGCACGGTTCAAGGGGTGATGACATGAGTATTCTCCAGGCCCGCCAGCTCGATATCGGCTATGGCGGCACACGCATCGTGCAGGGTCTTTCGTGTGCGCCGCCGGCGGGCAAAGTCACCGCGCTGATCGGCCCCAACGGCTGTGGCAAGTCGACCTTGCTCAAGACCTTCGCGCGTATCCTCAAGCCGAGCCAGGGCGAACTGACCCTGGACGGCCAGGCCTACGCCAGCCTGTCCGCCCGCCAACTGGCACGCCAGATCGCGTTTTTGCCGCAGGTGCTGCCGGTGCCCGAAGGCGTCAGCGTGCGCCAACTGGTCGCCTACGGCCGCAGCCCGCATAACTCGCTGTGGGGGCGCCTGAGCGGCAGCGACCAGGCCCATGTCACCCAGGCCATGCAGCGCCTGGAACTGGACAGCCTGGCCGACCGCGCCCTGGCGGACCTGTCCGGCGGCCAGCGCCAACGCGCGTGGCTGGCCATGGTGTTGGCGCAGAACGCGCCGGTGGTGCTGCTCGACGAACCCACCACCTACCTCGACATCAGCCATCAGGTCGAACTGCTCGACCTGATGCGCGAACTGGCCGCCGACGGCAAGACCGTGATCACCGTGCTCCACGACATCAACCAGGCCTGCCGTTATGCCGACCATTTGACGGTGATGCACGGCGGCAAGCTGGTGGCGGACGGTGCGCCGCGGGAGGTAATCAGTGCCGAGTTGATGCGCCAGGTGTTTGAGGTGCAGGTGCAGATCATCAATGAGCCGGTGTCCGGCACGCCGATGTGCGTGGTGGAAAAAAGCACCCGCCATCACGCCTGACGCGCTCAAAAAATGTGGGAGGGGGCTTGCTCCCGATAGCAAGGGGTCAGTCCATGCAGGAGGTGACTGACACTCCGCTATCGGGAGCAAGCCCCCTCCCACATGTGCATCTCAGTTGGCTTCAGATTTCCACACAGCCTGCTTCACATCGATGGCCTTGGGCAACAAGCGGTTCTGATAGAACAGGTCTGCCGTGGCCTGCTGCGCCGTGATGATGTTGTCGTCAATCGGCAAAATCGGCGAAGGCGGGCGGTTGTCCATGTAGCGCGCGACCACGTCGGCGGGCAGGCCCATGAAGGTGGTCAGCACGTTCAGGCTGTCGTCACGCTGGCTGCGGGTGAGCGCTTCGGCGGCGCTGAGTTCGCCGAGCACGTCATGGATAAACGCGCCATTGTCCCGGGCATACTCACGCCGTGCCGTGTACACCGGCCCCGACAGCCCCAACCCTTCACCGTTGGCCAGCACATGGCTGGGGCTCTGGCTCAGGGCGAGGGATGAGTAGGGTTCCCAAATCGCCCAGGCATCCACGCTGCCTTGCTCGAACGCCGCGCGGGCGTCGGCGGGTGGCAGGTACACCGGCTGGATGTCCTTGTAGCTCAGGCCGGCTTTGTTCAGCGCGCGCAGGATCAGGTTGTGGGAGCTGGAGCCTTTCTGGAAGGCGACTTTCTTGCCTTTCAAATCGGCCACCGAATGCAGCGGGCTGTCGTTGCGCACCAGGATGGTTTCAGCCGTAGGCTTGGGCGGTTCGGCGCCGATGTAGACCAGGTCGGCGCCGGCCGCTTGGGCGAACAGCGGTGGGATATCGCCGGTGGCGCCCACGTCCAGCGCACCCACGTTCAAGGCTTCGAGCATCTGCGGGCCAGCGGGGAACTCGATCCATTTGACTGAAGTCTGCGCGAAACGCTTTTCCAGCAGGCCATGTTCCTTGGCCAGCACCAGGGCGATGGAGCCTTTCTGGTAGCCAATGCGCAGAGTGGCGGGGTCGGCGGCCAGGGCGGTTTGCGTGACGGCCAACAGCGCCAGCAGCAGTGCTCGAATCTTCATACGGTGTCCTTTTTAAAACGGTGCGAGGGGCGCGCCAACCCGAGGTTTTCACGCAGGGTGGAGCCGCTGTATTCGGTACGGAACAGGCCACGGCGTTGTAGTTCTGGCACCACCCACTGAGCGACGTCTTCCAGCCCTCCGGGCAAATGTGGCACGAGGATATTGAAACCGTCGGCCGCGCCCTGTTCGAACCAGTGTTGCAGTTCGTCGACGATCTGCGTGGGCGTGCCGATCAGGCTGTAATGTCCGCGCCCCCCGGCAATCCGACGACCCAATTGCGCGAGCGTCAGTTGCTCGCGGTGGGCCAAATCACTCAGCAATTGCTGGCGGCTGCGTTGCCCGCTGTCAGTCAACGGCAACTCTGGCAATGGACCGTCCAGCGGGTAGCCGGACAAGTCGAAATTACCCAGCATGCGCCCCAGCAACGCCACGCCGACCTCCGGCTCGACCAGGTCCTGGAACGCCTCGAATTTCGCCTGGGCTTCAGCCTCGGTCTGACCGACCACCACAAACACGCCGGGCATGATTTTCAGCGCATCCGCGTCACGGCCATACCGGCCCAGGCGTCCCTTGAGGTCGGCATAAAACGCCTGGGCGTTGGCCAACGATGTCTGTGCGGTAAACACCACGTCGGCGGTTTGCGCGGCCAACTCGCGGCCTGTCTCCGAGGAACCGGCCTGCACGATCACCGGCTGGCCCTGGGGCGAACGCGCCACGTTCAGCGGGCCCTTCACCTGGAAGTGCTCGCCAACGTGGTCCAGCACGTGCAGCTTGGCGGGGTCATAGTAGTTGCCGCTGGCCTTGTCCCGCGTGAAGGCATCGTCCTCCCAGCTGTCCCAGAGGCCGGTCACCACCTGATGAAACTCCTTGGCGCGGCGATAGCGCTCGGCGTGGCCGAGGTGTTCATCGCGGCCGAAATTCTGCGCTTCGGCGGCGGCATCCGAGGTCACCAGGTTCCAGCCCGCGCGCCCGCCGGACAGGTGGTCCAGCGAGGCAAACTTGCGCGCCACATGGTAGGGCTCGTTGTAGGTGGTGGTCGCCGTGGCAATCAGGCCGATGTGCTCCGTCACTGCGCTCAGCGCCGAGAGCAAGGTCAGCGGTTCGAAATGATCCGAACGCGCCATGTGGCTGGCGATTTCACCCGTAGGTGCGGCGATGCTGTCGGCCACGAACAGCGCGTCAAACTTCGCCGCTTCGGCCACGCGCGCCAGGTGTTTGTACTGGGCAAAATCCAGCCCGGCATTCGCCGGCACATCCGGGTGGCGCCAGGCGGCCACGTGGTGCCCGGTGGCCATCAGGAAGGCGCCGAGTGTCAGTTGACGGCTCATGTTAGAAATCCTTGCGCAGCTGCACGCCAAAGTAACGTTCATCGTCACGGGGCACGGCACGGTAGATGTAGTTGCCACCGCTGGCCAGCAGCGGTGAGTAAGACTTGTCGGCGAGGTTCTTGGCCAACAACGCCACGCGCCAGCCGTTGCTGTAGTCAGCCAGGGCCACGCTGGCATTCCAGATGCCGTAGGCGCCTTGTTTGGTGTCGACGTTCTGGCTGATGTCGTACTGCACTTCGCTCTGCCAGCTGTAATCGGTGCCCAGCTCGATGTCCAGGCCGTTATCCAGCGGGATACTGTAGTCGGCGCGCACGTAGCTTTTCCAGTCCGGGCTGTAGGGCAGCGGCTTGCCATTCACATTGCAGGTGGCGGCAGCGCCCGCTGGGCAGGCGAACTCATCGATGCGCGCACGGGTGTAGGCCAGGGCGCCGGAGAGTTTCAGCTGCTGCGTGGCCTGCAAGGCGTAATCCAGCTCGACGCCTTGGGTGCTGACGCTGCCGGCGTTGATCAAGCGCGTTACGACCTGGCCGGCGACCGAATCGAAAAAGTTGGCCTGGTAGTTGTCGTAGTCGCTGTGGAATATCGCCAGGTTGGTGGTCAGGCGGTTGTTCCAGGCGGTGGCCTTGATCCCGGCTTCCCAGGTGTTGGAGGTTTCCGGCTTGAGCGCGTCGGTGTCGCGCGGCTGCATGTTGAAGAAGACGTTGTACGCCGGGCCCTTGTAGCCGCGCGAATAGGTGAGGTAGCTGGTGACGTTGTCAGTGATGTCGTACTGCACACCGAGGCGGCCGGACCAGCCGTCCTCATCCACCGACCCGGAACTCGAGGTGGCCGGCTGAATGCCGCTGACCGTGGTGGCCGAGGTGGAAACGCGGCGGTGATCGTATTTCAGGTCATCGTGGGTGTAGCGCAGGCCGGCGATGCCGCGAAAGCGCGAGGTGAAATTCAGCGTGGTTTCACCGAACACCGCATAGCTGTCGCTGGTGGTGCTGTAGTCGGCGATGCCACGGTCGGTACGCGCGGTCGTCGTCAGTGTGCGCTGGTAGGTTTCTTCGTCCTTGCCATGCATGTAGAACAGGCCGCCGACGTATTCCAGGAACTCGCCCTTGGGCGAGGCCAGGCGCAGTTCCTGGGAGTATTGGTCGAAGGCCAGCTCGCCCTTGTCGGCGGTACCGGGGAAGGCGGCGGTTACCGTGCCGAGGCGGTCGCCGTCCTGGTATTGGGTGTTGTCCCAACCGCGCCAGGCGGTGATCGAGGTCAGGGTGTAGTCGCCGAGGTTCCAGTCCAGTTGCGCAGACAAGCCTTTGTTGGTGTCTTCCACATGGCTGCGGGTGTCGGTGTTGATGTCGCGGTTGTCGCTGGCGCCGCGTACCGGGTTCAGTGCATTGGCGAACGCCGGGGTCAGGGCTTTGCTGACCACGCCATTTGGCGCGTCGTCATGGGACTGCATGTAGTCGGCGATCAGGGTCAGTGTCACGTCGTCGTTGGGGGTGAACTCCAGCTTGCCGCGAATACCTTTGTGGTTGTAGCCATTGACCTCCTGGCCATTTTGCTTGTTATCCACGTTGCCGTCGTAGCTGCCAAACAGCGTGCTCACCGAGCCCTTGAGTACATCCGGCACCAGGCTGCCGCCGATGCCGAAACGGGTGCGGCTTTCATTGCCGCTGTAGTACGACTGGTCGATATAGCCATGGGTCTCGGCGGTGGGCGCCTTGCTGGTGATATTCAGCACGCCGGCCGAGGCGTTCTTGCCGAACAGCGTGCCTTGCGGACCGCGCAGCACTTCGATGCGCTCCAGGTCCAGCAGGTCGAGGGTCGCCTGGCCGGGGCGGGCGTAGACCACGCCGTCGATCACTGTGGCCACCGTCGGCTCGACGCCGGGGGAGGTGGAGATGGTGCCCACGCCGCGCACGAACAGCGAGGTGTCCTTGTTCGACGCGCCGGTGCGGAAGTTCAGCGACGGCACTTGCTGTGCGATGCTTGCCACGCCGTTGCGGTTGTCGCGTTCGAGCTGTTCGCCATCCAGCACCGAGACGGCCACCGGCACTTTTTGCAGCGACTCTTCGCGGCGGGTGGCGGTGACCGTCACCGCTTTGAGGGTCGCCTCCGGCTCGTCGGCGGCAAAGGCGGCGGGCAGGGGGAGGGCGGTCAAACCGGCCAGGAGAAATACGTGAGTGTGCTTGTGCATGCTGTGTTCGCTCGAAAAGAATGCCCTGAACCGCTGCGGTTCTTGCGACCGTCAGCGCCTGTGAAACTGTCTTGGGCATTCGCTCGAGCGAGTAGCAGACAACGCGCTTTGTTAGCGCTAACATCGGCATTATTGGTAGGTGTGGTTTAGAGCGTCAAATACTAAAAAATTAGCCCTATATTCTTTTTGGTTTTTAACAGGATCATCCCGTGAGCGAAGACAAACCGCGCAAACGCCGTGGCGCCGGGCGCGTCACCCTGAACACCGTGGCCCGCCAGGCCGGGGTGTCGGCGATCACTGTGTCGCGCTATTTCAATCAGCCGGAGCAGGTTTCGCCCGAGCGTCGCGAGCGGATTGCCGAGGTGGTGGCCGAGCTGGGTTACGTGCCCAACTTGGTGGCCGGCGGGCTTGCGTCAGCGCGAGGCAGGATCGTGGCGATGGTGATCCCGAACATCTCCGGGCCGATCTTCGCCAACACCATCCAGGGCTTCAGCGACACCCTCAGCCGTCATGGTTATCAGCTGTTGCTGGCGTCGAGTTACTTCAGCGCCGAGCAGGAAGAAAGCGCGGTGCGTGCGTTCCTCGGCTGGTCGCCGGCGGCGCTGGTGTTGACCAGCCGCTTCCACAGCGCGGGCACCGAAAAGATGATTGCCGACGCTGATATCCCGGTGGTGGAAACCTGGGATTACGTGCCCGAACGCGAGCCGTTGCAGATCGGCTTTTCCCACTACGAAGTCGGCGTCACAGCCGCTCGCTACCTGCACGGCCAGGGCTATCGGCGCATCGCATTTGTGCAGAACAGCGCCCCTGGGGACTTCAGCGCGCAGGAGCGGGGTGACGGTTTTGTCGCGACCTTGAGCGAACTGGGCCTGGCACCCTGGCGCTTCGCCCCCGACGCCGATCGCGCGCCGTTCGAAGCGGGCAAGCAGGCCATGGACACCCTGATGAACCACGCCACGCCGCCCGACGCGATCTTCTTCGCCAACGACAACCTGGCGGCCGGTGGCCTGCTGGCCGGGCAGCGTGCCGGGCTGAAGATCCCCCAGGACTGCGCCGTGCTCGGGTTTGGCGATTACCCGTTTGCCGAAATGCTGTTGCCGAGCCTCAGTACCATCAAGCCGCCGGCGTTGGAGATTGGTGTGCTGGCGGCAACGCGGGTGCTGGAAAGCCTCGGAGTGCTGCCGGTGACTGACGAGGTACAACGCTTGAACCTGTTGGGCTGCCGCTTGATCGAACGGGAAAGCGCCTGAGCTTTATTTGCGGCTCAGGGGCAATTTGGATACGGTGCAAGCCTGACCACAAGGATGTTCCCATGACCGAACCTGCCCCCAAGACCCGTCGCGCCCCCAAAGGTGAAAAACGCCGCGAAGAGCTGCTGGACGCGGCCTTGCAGGTGTTCTCCCTGGAGGGCTACAGCGGCGCCTCAATGGCGCAGGTGGCAGCGATTGTGGGGATTTCCGTGGCCGGGTTGCTGCACCACTTCCCCAGCAAGATTTCATTGCTGATGGGCGTGCTGCAACGTCGCGATGAGGTCAACCAACGGATTGCCGATGAAGTGCGTGCGGAAAAGTCGCTGTCCGGCTTGCTCGGCAGCCTGCGCGCGATCAACCGTTCGAACGCCACCGCGCCTGGGGTGGTGCGCGCGTTTACCATTCTGAATGCCGAAAGCCTGCTCGATACGCAACCGGCGTGGGCCTGGTTCCAGGCGCGCTATGCGGGTATCCACCGACGTATGCAGGGGCAGTTTGCCGACCTGGTGGCGGCGGGGGAGGTGCGCAGCGACGTCGACATCGCCGGGCTGGTGGAAGAAATCCTGGCCATGATGGATGGCCTGCAGATCCAGTGGCTGCGTTTTCCGGAGCAGGTGGACCTGGTGGCGCGCTTCGATACCTACATTGCGCGGGTCGATGCGGCGATCAGGGTCTAAGGCCTGACACGGTCAAATGTGGGAGCGGGCTTGCTCGCGAATGCGGTGTGTCAGTGATGCATCTTTAACTGATCTACCGCTTTCGCGAGCAAGCCCGCTCCCACACAAAGCCCCTCTTTTACCCGTCAGTTACCGGCAGCGCTGCCTTGGGTGGTGTCATCGCTCATGTCATAGCCATCACCGTCGCTGGTGCCGCTGTCCCCTTCGTTCTGGTGCAGCACGCCACCGGTCTTCACCTGTGGCAGCTCACGCAGCGTCGAGTTCAGCGCCGAGCGCGGCAACGGGTTGCTGGTGGTGGTCGACAGTTCCTGGCGGAACGGGTTGACCAGCTTGGCGTTCAGGCGGATGTCCTGGGAGGACGCGCCCACCGACAGGTTGAAGCTATCGGCATCCACCACCCATTGCTTGCTGGCCACGTCGTAGTAGGCCAGCGAGCGGTCGTTCAGCTCGATGGTCACGCGCTTGCTCTCGCCGGGTTTCAAGAACACCTTCTTGTAGCCCTTGAGTTCCTTGATCGCGCGTTCGACTTTCGGGTTGTTCTGGCCCACGTACAACTCGGCAACTTCAGCCCCGGCCACCTTGCCGGTGTTGGACAGGTCGAACGATACCTTGATCGGCGCACCGGCCACGGCCACGCCCGGGCTGACGCTGATGTTGCTGTAGCCGAAGGTGGTGTACGACAAGCCATAGCCGAACGGATACAGCGGCTTGATGCCCTTCTTCTCGTAGCCGCGATAGCCCAGGAACAGGTCGTCCTTGTAGCTCATCTCGCTCAGGGTTTCCTGATTGTCGAACTTGGGGAAAGTCGCGTAGATCGGGTTGTCTTCGATGTTGCGCTCGATGCTGATCGGCAGCTTGGCCGACGGGTTGACCTTGCCCAGCAGGATCTCCGCCAGGGCCTGGCCGCCGTTCTGCCCAGGGTAGAACGCATGCAGCGCGGCCGGCACCTGGTCGATCCAGTCGCTCATCTTCAAGCCCGTGCCGCCGTGCAGGGTGACCACGGTGTTCGGGTTGACCTTGGCGATGCTCTGGATCAGCAGGTTCTGGTACTCCGGCAGATCGAAGCTGTGGTCGAAGCCTTCGCCTTCGTATTCGTTGCTGTTGCCGGCTGCCACCAGCACGGCGTCGTACTGGGCCAGGTCCTGCGGGGCCACCAACGACGCCCAGCTCATCTGCACGCCCACCAGGCCGCCCATGGTCGAGAGGTAGCCATTGCGGCGCGAGTATTCAAGCTTGATGTCGACCGGTTTACCGGCTTCAAGATTGACCTTGGCAAACACCGGAATGGTCGGCGGAATGCTGTTGTTCGGCAGCGGCTTGCCGTCGCCGTTGTCGAGGACTTTCTTGCCGTTGACGTAGAGGCGCACCGCACCGTCGGCGCGGATCTTGAACACCTGTTCGCCGCTGACGGTCGGGGTGATCTGGCCGCTGTAGCGGATCGACGTGGCGGCGGTGTCGCCGTTTACCGGCAGGCTGTCGGTGGACCAGTCGAGGTCGACATGCGTATCGGTGCGGCTGGCAGCCGGGTCACCGGACCAGTTGGTGTTGCTGAAGAACTCGGTCTTCAGGCCTTTAACGCTGTTGCCATTGCTGTCGGCGTGGGTCCACACGGAGGTGGCTGGGTCAAGTGACAGCCCGTCGATGAACTCGACCTTGGCCCCCGGCGCCAGTTGCTGCAGGCCGCTCAGCTCACTGATGTAGTTGGCGGCCATCACGTTGGCGCTGCCGAAACCGGTAGGCGGCGCGTACTTGGCCAGGGTACCGACCACGGCGATGCGCTTGACCTTCTTCGCGTCCAGCGGCAGCAGGCTGTTCTGGTTCTTGAGCAGCACGATGCCTTCGCGCGCGGCATTCAGCGCGACGCGGTTACTGGTGGCGCTGTTCATGTTGTGGCTGGTCAGCGGGGCCTTGCTGTCGAACTTGTACAGGTAGATCTGCTTGAGGATGCGGCGCACCTTGTCATCGATGGTTGCGCTGCTCAGCTCGCCACTGTCCAGGTACGGCTTGAGCACCGTGCTGTTCATCTGGTAGCCCATCATGTCCAGGTCGGTGCCCGCCTGTGCCGCCGGCAAGCCGTCGACCACGGCGTTGTAGTCGCTCTGGACGAAGCCTGGGTAGCCCCATTCGGTTTTCAGGATGTCGCGCATCAGGTGCTTGTTCTGGCAGGCGAACTCGCCGTTCACCTTTTGGAACGCGCACATCATCATCGCCACTTTGCTGTTCTTCGAGGCTGACTCGAAGGGCGGCAAGGTCATCTCGCGCAGCACGCGTTCGCTGATAATTTCATCGAGGTGGAAGCGGTTGCTTTCCTGGTCGTTGGCCGCGAAATGCTTGGCGTTGGCCCACACGCCGCGCGACTGGATGCCGTTGATGACCGCTGGCCCCAGGCTAGCGCCGAGGAACGGGTCTTCACCGGACAAATACTCGAATGCGCGGCCGCTGTACGGCATGCGGTACAGGTTCACGCCGGGCCCGGTGACGAACTGATAACCGCCGCTGGCGGTGTCATAGCCCAGGGCACGGCCCAGGTCGATGGCGCGGCGCGGGTTCCAGCTGGCTGCCAGGTTTGGACCAGAGGGGTACACCACGCCCTGGGCGTTGCCTTCGCTGGTGTAACGCACGCCCACGCCGCCGTCGGCACCGTGGATCTGCGGGATGCCGTACTGGGTCAGCGGCTTGACGTCCCAGCCACCGGTGCCGCCGATGTAGGCAAGTTTTTCTTCCATGGTCATTTTCGCCAGGGTTTTGTCCGCGGCCATTTCCGCGCGGCTCACCCGGCCTTCATCGAGGGCCGGGCTGGTGGCCGCGTGCACCTGGGACACGGCCAGCGCCAGCAGGGCGAATGCCGACTGCGCGCCGATCATCTTGCGTTTGTTCATGGAGTTTCTCCGACAACTGTTTATTGAAAATAAGGCGCCAAAACGCACGCGTCACACCGCACGCTCGTCACTTTTTTACGGGCAATAGTTCGCCTTGATCGCAATGTTTAACCGATGGCTAATTGCAACTACTTGGCGGGTTTCGCAGTTTTAAAAGTGTAATAATTGTATTGATTGTTGTTGTAAGTAATGTCTAATCGATATCACGCGATGGCGTTTTGAACCGCTAAAGCGGCATAATTAAGGCAATTCTTGCGGTTATAAGTCAAACGAAAGCTAATTTTTGCGTGAAATAAGAAATATTTCGTTGCGATTTTGAACTAAGACTAAACCTACCAGTCGATTGGTTTAAGAAAATATGTGAAGGCATGGCGAACTAGTGGCGTTGCTCGGTAGTTCTAAAAGGCCATGTTTTATACACGCTGTCATACACAACGCTTTGGTGTAGGGTCTTGAACGCATTCAAGGTGCAACCTGAGCTGTCCGCTGTTTTTTATCTGGAGAATGTTTATGAAAATGTCCCTGTTGGCTGCTGGTTTTGCGTTGAGCGTTGCAGTGAGTGGCACCGCCCTGGCGGCTGAAGCCACCGACACTGATGCCAAGTCCGGTGCCGCCGATTCCACCGTGTTGACCCAGACCCACGACGCCAAGGCAGCGAAAAAGCAGAAAGCCGAAACCACCAAGGGTGGCCGACCGTTGAATGGCAACCAGGCCGCGCCGAAGACCTCGAACTAATTTGGAAACGCGGTCCCCTGTGGGAGGGGGCTTGCCCCCGATAGCGGTGTATCAGTCAGCACATGCGCAAACTGGTCCACTGCTATCGGGGGCAAGCCCCCTCCCACAAGGGGTTCCCACAGTCCTGCAGAACAGTGCCCCTCAGATAGCTACCCATGCCCAGTCCCTCAACCCCCATCGATGCTTGCCAGATGCACGTCCCGGATACCGAACAGGTGTGCGCGTGGCTGATGCAAAACGCCGGGTTGAAAACCGTGGACCTGGAACGCGCCCGGCGCCTGTCCCAGGAGGGTGGCGACACAGAATTACTCGGCCTGCTCACCCGTCTTGGGCTGGTGTCGGAAGTTGAACTGGCCCGCGCCTGGGCTGACCTGCTCGGGGCGCCGCTGCTGTTGGCCGATGCCGCGCCGCCGTTGCTCGACCCCCTGCCGGCATTGACCGAGCGCTTCATGCGCCACTATCAAGTGGTGCCCGTTGGCTGGAGCCAGGGTGGCCTGCGGGTGCTGGCGGCCAACCCGTCGCTGGTGTATCCGTTCCAGGCCATGGCCTATGCCTGCGGCGTACCGGTGTGGTTGGCCGTGGGCCCGCGCAATGAAGTCGAAACGCTGATCGAGCGCTACTACGGCCAGGGTCGTTCCGCCATGGGCACGCTGATCGAAAATCTCGACGAGCAGGGCGGTGCGCTGGAAGACATCGAACACCTCAAGGACATGGCCTCCGAAGCGCCAGTGATTCGCCTGGTCAACCTGATCCTGCAGCGCGCGGTGGAACATCGCGCCTCGGATATCCATATCGAACCGTTCGAAAACCAGCTCAAGGTGCGCTACCGCATCGACGGCGTGTTGCATGAGGCCGAGGCGCCACCGTCGAGTTCATCAGCAGCGGTGATCTCGCGCGTGAAAATCATGGCGCGCCTGGACATTGCCGAACGGCGCCTGCCCCAGGACGGCCGCATCATGCTGCGCATCCAGGGCAAGGAGCTGGACCTGCGGGTGTCCACGGTGCCCACCAGTTTTGGCGAGTCGGTGGTGATGCGCTTGCTGGATCGGCAGACCGTGCAGTTCGATTTCCAGAGCCTGGGGTTCGACGGCCAGCGCCTGGAAACCTTCCTGGAAGTGCTCGAACGACCCCACGGCATCCTGCTGGTCACCGGCCCGACCGGCTCGGGCAAGACCACCACGCTGTACACCGCGCTGTCTCGGCTCAACACCGCCGAGCGCAAGATCATCACCGTCGAAGACCCGGTGGAATACCAGTTGGAAGGCATCAATCAGATCCAGGTCAAGCCGGCCATCGGCCTGGACTTTGCCGGGGCGCTGCGCTCCATCGTGCGTCAGGACCCGGACGTGATCATGATCGGTGAGATCCGTGACCTGGAAACCTGCCGCATCGCCATCCAGTCCTCCCTCACCGGCCACCTGGTGCTGTCGACCCTGCACACCAACAGCGCGGCGGCGAGTATCACGCGGCTGCTCGACATGGGGGTGGAGAGCTACCTGATCGCTTCCACCGTTAACGGGATCCTGGCGCAGCGCCTGGTGCGCCGCCTCGACCCGGCCACGCGCGAAGCCTTCGAAGCACCGCCCGAGTTGATCGCCGAACATGGCCTGGATCGCTTTACCGATCAGCGCCCGATCATGCTCTATCGCCCGCGTGCCGATGCCTCGGGTGGCGGCTACCACGGCCGCAGTGCAATCACCGAACTGTTGGTGATGAATGAGGAATTGCGCAGCCTGCTGATGCGCCAGGCCGACGCTGCCACCCTGGAAGCCGCCGCCCGCCGTGGCGGCCTGCGTACCTTGCATGAAGAGGGGCTGCGCCAGGCGGTGGCCGGTGTGACGTCACTGGAAGAAGTGTTGCGCGTAACCCGTGGAGAAGGCACGTGAGCCTGTTCAAATACCGCGCGCTCGACAGCCACGGTAAGGCGCAAAACGGCACCCTTGAGGCCAAGGACCAGGACGCCGCCGTCGCCGCGCTGCACAAGCGCGGTTTGTTGTTATTGCAGATTGATCTGGCCGGCGCCCAGGGGCTGCGCAAGGCGTTTGGCCGTGGCCAGTTGAACGGCGCGGCGCTGGTGAGTTTTACCCAGCAACTGGCGACGTTATTGGGCGCCGGGCAACCGCTGGAACGCTCGCTGGGCATCCTGCTCAAGCAGCCTGGTCAGCCGCAGACCCGCGCGTTGATCGAGCGCATCCGCGAACAGGTAAAAGCCGGCCAGCCGTTATCCAAAGCGCTGGAAGAAGAGGGCAGCCAGTTCTCGCCGCTGTACCTGAGCATGGTGCGCGCCGGCGAGGCGGGCGGGGCGCTGGAAAACACCCTGCGCCAGCTCAGCGATTACCTGGAGCGCAGCCAGTTACTGAGAGGCGAAGTGATCAACGCGCTGATCTATCCGGCCTTTCTGGTGGTTGGCGTGCTTGGCTCGCTGGCGCTGCTGCTGGCCTATGTGGTGCCGCAGTTCGTGCCGATCTTCAAGGACCTGGGCGTGCCGATTCCGTTGATCACCGAGGTGATTCTGGGCCTTGGCCAATTCCTCGGCGCCTACGGCCTGGCGGTGTTGGCCGGGTTGATCGTGATGATCTGGGCACTGGCCGCACGCCTGCGTGATCCGCAGCGCCGTGAACGGTATGACCGCCGCGTGCTGGGCATTCGGGTCATCGGCCCGTTGCTGCAGCGTGTCGAAGCAGCGCGGTTGACGCGCACCCTGGGCACCTTGCTGAGCAACGGCGTGGCGCTGTTGCAAGCGCTGGTGATCGCGCGGCAGGTCTGCACCAACCGCGCCCTGCAAGCGCAAGTCGCCCAGGCCGCCGAATCCGTCAAGGGCGGCGGCACCCTGGCCAGCGCCTTCGGCGCGCAACCGCTGCTGCCGGATCTGGCGCTGCAAATGATTGAAGTCGGCGAACAGGCCGGCGAACTCGACAGCATGCTGCTCAAGGTCGCCGAGGTGTTCGACGTCGAGGCCAAGCGCGGCATTGATCGCCTGCTTGCCGCGCTGGTGCCGTCGCTGACCGTGGTCATGGCGGTGCTGGTGGCGGTGATCATGCTCGCGATCATGCTGCCGCTGATGAGCCTGACCAGCAATATATGAACCCTCTAGGAAGCAAGCTGATGCGCCATACCCGATTCAAGTCCGCCCGCCGTCAGGGCGGTTTTACCCTGCTGGAAATGCTCGCCGTGATCGTGCTGTTAGGCATCGTCGCGACCATCGTGGTACGCCAGGTCGGCGGCAATGTCGACAAGGGCAAATACGGCGCAGGCAAGGCCCAACTGGCCAGCCTGAGCATGAAAATCGAGAGCTATGGCCTGGACGTCGGTTCGCCGCCCAAGACCCTCCAGCAACTGGTCGACAAACCGGCCAACAGCGCCGGCTGGGCTGGGCCATACGCCAAACCGTCAGACCTCAAGGACCCGTTCGGCCACGCGTTCGGCTATCGCTTCCCGGGCGAGCACGGCGCATTTGACCTGATCTTCTACGGTCAGGACGGCCAACTCGGCGGCGAAGGCTACAGCGCCGACCTGGGCAACTGGGAATAACCCCTGACCATGGCCAACGCCCAACGTGGCTTTACCCTGCTGGAAATGCTCGTGGTGATCGTCTTGATCAGCATCGCAGCCGGCTTGGTGGGTGTTGGCCTGCAACAAGGCCTGCGCGCCGCCAAAGAGCGCCAGGCGGTCGGGCAGATCGTCGAGGCGTTGCGCAGCACGCGGGCGCGGGCGATTGTCAGCGGCACCACGCAAAGCACGCTGTTCGATCTGCGCAGCCTCAGCTTTCAGGCCCCGGGCCGCCCGAAAAAACATTGGCCGGCCGAGTTGCAAGTGACCCTGCACACTGCCGAACAGGCCGGTGCGGCAGTGGCGTTCTACCCCGATGGCAGCTCCACCGGCGGCAACCTGTTATTGGCCAATGGCAGCCGGCGCTGGCGCATCGATATTGGCTGGTTGACCGGCAGCGTGCAGTCCAAGGCCTTGCCATGAAACACCAACGCGGGTTCACCCTCTTGGAAATGCTCGCCGCGCTGACGTTGATGGCGATCTGTAGCACGGTGCTGCTGGTCGCGTTCGGCCAGAGCGCGCGCTCGTTGTTGCAGGTCGCCCATAGCGACCGCCTGACCCATGCCGCCTTGAGTGTGATGGATCAGGAGGGCGCAGGCCCCTTGGCGAGCGGCACGCGCCAGGGCGAGCTGGAGGGCATTGGCTGGCAACTGCGCATCGCCCAACAGCCCAGCCGGATTGGCCAGGCGCAGCTGTTTCGCCTTGACCTCACCGTCAGCGAAGGCCCGCGCCAAGCCAGTTTCAGCACCTTGAAACTGCGCGCGGCCAGCGTCGGGGCTGGCTTGTGAAGGCGCGTCAGCAGGGCTTCACCTTGCTCGAAATCATGATTGTGCTCAGCCTGCTTGGCGTGTTGCTGATCCTGGTCGGCGGCGCGCTGCTGGGTGCCAATCGCGCGGTGCTCAAGGCCCAGCGCTACACGGTCAGCCTGGATGAAATGCGTGCCGCGCAGCAATTTTTGCGCACCTCCATCAGCGAGGCGTTGCCCTTGGACGTGACCGAGGATGACAGCCAGACCGACGGCTTTTTTGCCGGTGGGCCGCAGCGCATGCAGTTTGTCGCGACGCTGCCGGGCGTGCTCGGCGGCGGGATTCAGCGCTTCACCTTGCAGTTGGCCGGTCCCGGCACGCAGCGCGACTTGCAGGTGGCGTTTGCGCGGTTCGAGCCTCAGGCCCAGGTCAGTGTCCCGGCGTCGCGCAGTGAGCCGCAAGTGTTGTTGAAAAATATCGACGACCTGCAATTCAGCTATCGCGGTGTATCGCCCAAGGGCCAGGCCACCGGCTGGATCAGCGAGTGGCCGTGGACCAAACGCTTGCCCTCGGCAGTGCGGATTGCCGCGCGCCTCAACGGCCCGGTGCCGTGGGTGACCCAAGTGGTCGCCCTGCGCTTGAACCTGTCGAGCGGGGGCCCGGAATGATCAGGCATCAGCGCGGCGTCGCGCTGTTGCTGGTGCTGTGGGTGCTGGCGTTGCTCAGCCTGCTGCTCGGTGGCCTGGCCGGTTGGGTGCAACTGGAAACACGCCAGGCCGCTTGGCATCGCCAGCACACCCAGGCGCTGCTGGCCGCCGAGGCTGGCGTGGCGCTGGCCGTGCAGGGGCTGGCCGACCCGCTGCAGCGCAAGCAGTGGGTTGCCGTTGGGCGGGAGGTGCCGCTGGTGTTCGACGACGCGCAACTGCACGTCAGCCTGCGCAGTGAGCGCGGCAAGTTGTACTTGAACAGCGCAGAGCCGGGCGATTTTGCCCGTCTGGCCCTGGCCTGCGGCGCCACCCAGGCCCAGGCCAACCAACTCGCGCGGGACCTGGAAGTGCGCCGCAACCAGGGCCTGGCGCCGTTTCGAGTGGTGGAAGAAGTGCGCCAACTGCCCGGCATGACCCAGGCGCTGTACAGCGCGCTGGTGCCCGAGATCAGCCTGTGGAGCGGCCTGGACCGGCCCGATCCGGCCTTCGCCAGTGCCTTGATGCGCCGCGCACTCAACCTGCCGCACCAGAGCGCAGTGGGGGCGGATGCCGGTGAGGTGCTGGTGATCGACAGTCGCGCCCAGCGCCCCGGCGGCTATCACGCCCGGTTGCAAGCCACGGTCTTATTGAGCCCCGCGCAAGGCAGCGCACAACCTTATCGAGTCTTACGTTGGCAAGAATGAACGAACCCTTATCCGCACGCTTACAGGTGCTGGCCGAACCCATTGCGCAACGCTGGCGCGGCAGCCTGCTGCAACTGGGCTGGCGCCTGTGGCTCAAGGAGTTGCGTGGCTGCCTGCCGCGGTGGTTGTCGCTGCAAGACATCCCCGTGCATACCTACCGCTGGCCGTTGACTGTGCCCGTTGAACCGATCGCGGGCGAGGCACGCCAGGTGCTGGTGCTGGCTCCCTCGGCGGTGCTGGTGCAAACCCTGCAATTGCCGCCGGCCGCCGCGCGCAACCTGTCGACGGTGGTCGGTTATGAACTGGACCGCTTTACCCCGTTCGACGCCGCCCAGCTGTATTTCGTCGCGCGTCAGGAGCGGCGCACGCCCACGCACGTGCAGGTGACGCTGGTGGCGATCCTGCGTGAGCGCCTGGACCAGATGCTCAGCGACTGCGCGGCCCTGGGTTTGCAGCCCCATGCCGTGGATGTGGCGGATGGGGCAGGCGTACCCATGGGCGTCGACCTGTTGCCGACGCCGCTGCGCCCGCGTCAGCGCCCGGCGGGCAAAGGCTTGCAACGCAGCCTGCCGTGGCTGTGTGGCGCCTTGCTGATTGCCGCCATGCTGCTGTGGCTCAACGACCGCCAGCGCGTGCTCGACGCCATGCACCAAAGCGTGCGCGCGCAAAAAGCCCAGGTTGCGCAGGTCCAGGCGCTGCGCCAGCAACTGCTCAATACCCGTGGCGCCGCGCAGTACCTGATCCGCCGCAAGGCGGCCCAGCCGCCCCTGGCTGCGCTGCTGAGTGAACTGACCGCCTGCCTGCCGCCCGATACCTGGATCGACCAACTGGAAGTCAACGACGGCGCCGACGTGTCGTTCTCCGGGCAAAGCGCCAAGGCGAGTGCCCTGATTACGCGGATCAAGGGCTGCCACAGCCTGGAAAACGCCCAATTCGAAGGGGTGATCCAACCCGATGCGCAAACTGGCAAGGATCAATTCTCCTTGCGCGCCCACCTGCACCAGGAGGCCACCGATGCGCCGACCACTGACACCCCGTGAACGCCGTGGCGCGGCCTTGATCGCACTGGCGCTGGTGCTTGGCGCCGGTTACTGGTTGTTGATCGACAGCTGGTTCGCCGGCCCGCTGCGTGCCATCGGCGAGCAGGCCGAGCAGTTACGCGAGCAACAGCAACGCTACGCTGGCGTGTTGCGCCAGGGCGACAGCCTGCGCCAACAGCTCGAGCAGGCGCGACAGGACCCGGCCAGCAGCACCAGCCTGTTGCCCGGCGATGACCCCAGCGCCGTGGCGGCCGACCTGATGCAACGCATCGCCGACCTGATCAACAGCCGCGCCAGCCTCGGCGGCGGTTGCAGCCTGACCCAGCGCATGCCGATCACCCCGGAACAGGACGATGCCGAGCCGTATCGCCAGGTCAAGGTCAGCCTGACCCTCGAGTGCGCCATCGAACCCCTGACCGCGATCCTGCATGAGCTGGAGTACCAGCGCCCGTTTCTGTTCGTGGATGAAATGAGCATCCGCCGCCCGCCGAACGCGCCCGCCAGTGGCGGCGCCGGCAAGCTGGTGGTGCATCTGTTGGTGCGCGGTTACCTGCAGCCGGCGGCTGCGCAGAAGGTGCGCCGATGATCAATGCATTGCGCCCCCTGGAGTGGGTATTGCTCGGCGTGGCCGGGCTGTTGGGCCTGCTGATGGTCGGCATCCTCAGCAGCATCGGCGATGCTCCGCACTGGTTGCCCGCACCTGCGCCGGATGCCCGAGCCGACGCCTCGGCGAAAATATTGGTGGCCCCGACTGCCAGCCTGGAAAGCCTCGCCGGCACCTGGCAAGCGCCCCTGTTCAGCCCTGACCGCAGCCCTGATCGTGCGGTCGGCACCGCCGCCGTTTCCAGCCTGTCGAGCCTGACGCTGACCGGGATCGTCCTCGACGGCGACCTGCGCGTGGCGCTGCTCAAACGTGCGGACGGTCCGCCGCTCAAAGTCCGCCAGGACCAGACCCTGCCCAATGGCTGGCGCTTGGAACAGCTGACACCCCGCGAAGCCCGCTTTGTCCTCGACGGCCGTACGCAGACCCTGAGCCTGCGCGCCCTGCGTTTGCCTGCGCCGTCGACTACACCCCCGATTACCCTTCCTCACGAGTCCGCCCCTTGATCGAT
Source organism: Pseudomonas syringae (assembly GCF_021606685.1). Lineage (GTDB taxonomy): Bacteria > Pseudomonadota > Gammaproteobacteria > Pseudomonadales > Pseudomonadaceae > Aquipseudomonas > Aquipseudomonas syringae_R. The sequence goes on along the minus strand of NZ_WKCB01000035.1, from coordinate 1,482 downwards.
ACATTCCCCGGCGCTTTGCGCACCACCGTGTTCTGCCTGGCCACCGCTGTTTCCCTCGGTGGCTGCGCAACATTCCCCGAGCACCTGGACCCGGACGAAGCCCTGCTGCACGAGGCGATGCAGGGCACCGGCTCGCAACGCCCGCCCGTAGACCCGGCCAGCGAGCAAGCCCCGCTCGACAGCGGCCAACCGCTGGCGAAGACGCCGCCCCAACGCCAATTGATTCGCGGCAACCAGCAGTTCGTGCGTCAACCGGTAGCGGCGTCGGCTGCCAAGGAGGAGGGCAGTGGCGACATCGTGTTCAACTTTGCCGACCAGCCGATCGAGGCGGTGATCAACAGCGTGATGGGCGACCTGCTGCATGAGAACTACAGCATCGCCCAGGGTGTGAAAGGTAACGTCAGCTTCTCCACCTCCAAACCGGTGAACAAGCAGCAGGCGCTGTCGATTCTGGAAACCCTGCTGTCGTGGACCGACAACGCGATGATCAAACAGGGCAACCGCTATGTGATCCTGCCGGCCAACCAGGCGGTGGCGGGCAAGCTTGTGCCGGAGATGCGCGTGTCGCAACCGTCCAACGGCCTCTCGGCGCGACTGTTTCCGCTGCGCTTTATCTCGGCCACCGAGATGCAGAAACTGCTCAAGCCGTTCGCCCGCGAGAATGCCTTCCTGCTGGTGGACCCGGCGCGCAATGTGCTGAGCCTGGCCGGTACGCCCGAGGAACTGGCCAACTACCAAGACACCATCGACACGTTCGATGTGGATTGGCTCAAGGGCATGTCGGTGGGCGTGTTCGGCCTGCAACGCGCGTCGGTCGCGGAATTGATGCCCGAGCTGCAAAAAATGTTCGGCCCCGATAGCGGCATGCCGCTGGCAGGCATGGTGCGCTTTTTGCCGATCGAGCGGACCAACTCGGTGGTGGCGATCTCGTCGCAGCCGCAGTACCTCAGTGAAGTCGGCGACTGGATCCACACCATCGACGAAGGCGGCGGCAACGAGCCGCAAATGTATGTGTACGATGTGCGCAACATGAAGGCCACCGACCTGGCCAAGTACCTGCGGCAGATCTACGGCAGCGGCGCGATCAAGGACGACACCCCGGCCAAGGTCGCCCCGGGCCTGCGCACCGCGACCCTGTCCTCGCCCGGCACCAACAGCACCTCGGGCAGCACGCCGGGTGGCCTGAGCAACAACCTGGGCAACAGCCAGCCCGTTGCCGAGGACGAGGACCAAGAACCCCAGGCCGAAGAGGACAGCGCCGAGCAGGACACCCCCGAAGGCGCCCCCACCAAAAGCCTCGACGCCGGCACCCGCATCACCGCGCAAAAAAGCAGTAACCAACTGCTGGTACGCACCCGTCCGGTGCAATGGAAAGAGATCGAATCGGCGATCAAACGCCTCGACAACCCACCGCTGCAAGTGCAGATCGAGACGCGCATTCTCGAGGTCAAACTCACCGGTGAACTGGACCTGGGTGTGCAG